>JAHEBQ010000056.1:0-38092 GCA_024642205.1 Planctomycetaceae bacterium
GAATCAAGTTTACGACCAGTGCCATGTCAAACACGTTTTTCAGTTGGCGATACACAGGATACATGGTCGCCAGCGAATCGAAATGCTTGGTGAAATCACGGGCAAACCCCTGCGTTGGACCGTTGGACTGTCCGGTGTGGATTCGTTCGCCCTGATCATTGATAAACTCATTCTCACTCAATACTTTCACGCCCGTTCCATGGAATGTGAACGTCGTACGATCAGCATCGGCGACAATGTCGTCATAGTTCAACGTGAACCACCAGCGCACAACGTCCATCGGCGGCGCGTCACCCTCGGGCGTCAGCTGGAGACGATCCAGGTAGCTGGGGACTTCTGGAATCGTCGTTTCCAATCCCATACCCAACAGCTTCATGCGATAGTCGGCTTCGACCAGGACACGAGCCGCGTGAGTTTCCGCATCGATCCCAAAGACTTCGATATCCTGTTGTCCCAGTGTTTCCCGAATACCCTCGGCCCAGCGTTTACCTTTCAGATTGGTGGAGGCCAGAAATTGTTTTGTCGAAGCCAGGTTGTTTTGACGGGGAGTGATCGAACAACCAAATTTTCCGTTGTTTTCCCATGCATTTCGCAAACAGACGACGAAATCGTCGAGCTGTAAAACCGGTTTACCCGATTCGATGTTGACTGGTTGGCGCTCTTCGTTCATTTCCCAGGGACCGGCAGGACCCGCGATCACGATGTCGCCCGACTCCGGATAAATCATCAGGTACTGGATTTCAAAAATACCAGCCATGTTGCGCATCGTGGCATCGAGGGGTTTTCCCTGAGCCGCGAGCGATTGAGCCGCTTTTTCCAGCCGAGTTAACGAGATTTTTCGCAACTCGCTTTTCCACGTTACTTGACGGTTGCCCGAATCGACTTGGGCTTGTTCACGAAAATTGGCGGAGCCCTTGATTGTTTCCGTTTTTATTTTTTTGAGCGTGCCGCTGGGATCGACGAATACGCCAGCAGGATAGGCCTGCAAGGTACCAAGCCCCTGACCGGTATCCTGCCATGAGTCAGGTTGGATCGTGTTGGTAATCAAGTCCATCAGCGGCTGGAAATCGCGCGCCGTGATGCCGCCCGTCATCCCGTCTTTGACGCCTCCCTCTCCTCGGCGATTGGAAAGATCCGCCAGGGCATCGGCTCGTACTGTGTCCTGTTCGATTAATTCGGCGGTCTGGTAGGCACCGGAGGATGCACCGGATTCCATCTGAGCTTCCGCAATCTGGGACAGCCAATGATCGCGCTGGCCCGTTTCGAGTGTCGTGGCGATTTCAATCGCAATGGGAAATTCACCCGAGTTCAGGTGTTCCTCAATCGGCGCGGACGTAGCATCCTGAGCATATGACGTTGCGGTGATCAAAAGAAGAGCAGCAGCAATCGTGCTTCCGATCGTTCGAAAGCAAATCGTACGACAAGTCCGAACCACACCCCAAGCGACCGATGGCCGGTTGCCGCAACGTAAAAGAGTTAACATCACTTGTTCCTTAGTGGGCCCCCGTTACATCATTGCAGTTTGGGCGGCATTGATCAAGTAAATTCTGTCCCGGACGCCTCTCGTTCCCGTTTTTCAACACGAAAGACATGATTCAGCTTGAGGTCATGTGTTTTTGAATTCGGACTAATTCCAGAACCCGGCGACCCAGATCAAGAAAAAAATGATGGACATGAACCCAATCACCCAGACCGCGGAGCGAAACGCGTGGATGAGTATTTCGCGCAGATTCTCATGCCGAGTCGCTCCGTAGACCAGGCTGATGACAACAATCAACGGAATGGCATACCAGATCCGCGGTGTCATTCCAGCCAGCAAAGAAACGTTCGCAAAGGAGTGGTCGAGGATTGTTGACATGTTCATCTTAAAGCCTGGTGGATTGCCTGCCATTGAGCTGGACAGGTCGAAAAGTCGAGACGGGTTATCGCCGTTTCTTGTGTTTGGATTCAAGCCGTTCGCGCTGGGCCGGTGTCAAGATCGCCGGACCACAAAATGCGTCATAGATTGCCAAAAGATTCAACAGACCAGCGATGACCGTGAAGAGTGTTCCCAGTTCAAAGTAGTGCTTGTAGTCGTAATGCCATCGACCCAGAGTGTCAGTTTGAACTTGGGTTCTCGGGTCCATTTCTTCGGGATGGATCGGTCCGGCAGGTGGGGCCATGAATCCATCCTTCAAGGTCCTTCCCGTGTAACCATTGGAGTTTTCGGGTGTAATCGTTCGAAACGCCATGGAGGGCATGCTGTAATCTGCTGGGAAACGCTCACACAATACCCAATAAGGGTCATTTCCATTTTTCGTCTTCATTGATTGAACAATGGCAGGTAATGCGGGAGCTCCAACTCCCAATTGGCAAATGTACTGCCAGCGCATGTCCCCTTTCTTGAATGAAGCGTAAACCACGCGACCGTGACCGAGCCCCAGTCCAAAAAAGAATGTGCTCAACACACAGATCATGAACAGGAACCCTTTGGCGAATCGGCGTTGATAAAAATGCCCTGCCCCGGGCCAGATCCAGGCCAGAAATGCGGCCCAATACGGGTCTTGGAGATCTACAACGATTGGCTCGCCGGATTCCTGTGGATAAACTATTTCGGGCATAACGTTCGCTTGTGGATTCGTTCGGTTGATTCGATGCGACTGGCTAAACTAAAACCAGGCGCGGCTCGTGGGCTGGCCTGAATTCGCTGCGTCGGTCAACGGGCTTGATCGGACGTGCGGCCATTTTAACTTTCCTCTCTCAGCGTACCAGATCAAACTGGGGACGTTCGTACATGTCTTACCGATTTTTTCTGGAAGCCAAGCCGAGTGCCGAGTTGATCACCTTGGAGGGAGATCAAGCTCATCATGCCGTTCAAGTGATGCGATTCAAAATCGGGGACGCGATCGTCCTGTTCGATGGCTCCGGCGTGGAATATCACGCCGTAATCGATCAAATTGCAAAAAAACGCCTTGAACTTCGCATTTTGGATACGGTTTCGCTCGAGAGATCCCTGGACACAAAGATGACGCTGGCGGTGGCAATGCCCAAAGGTGACCGACAAAAGTTTTTGATCGAGAAACTTGTCGAACTAGGAGTCGAATGCCTGGTTCCGCTCAAGACGACGCGATCGGTCGCAAATGTCAACGAAAAAGTCCTGCAGCGCTTGAAAAAACAGGTCGTTGAAGCATGCAAACAATGCGGTCGAAACAGGTTGATGGAAATCACCGAGGAGAAATCACTTTCCCAGTTTTCTGAAGATCTTGGTTCCGGATGCCAGAAATTTGTCGCCGATCCCTACCGAGGCATGCCCGTTTCTCAATGGTTGAATCGCAGTTGTTCAAGCACAGAATCAAGACAGATAGCTGTCGCAATCGGCCCCGAAGGTGGATTTGATGAACTGGAAAACGAGTTGGCTCACGCATTAGGGATTCAACCTCTTCACTTGGGCCCCGCGATTCTCCGAGTCGAGACGGCCGCACTGGCCGTTGCTGCGATCTTTGGAATTGGGAATGAAATTGAGTAAAGGGTCCAACGGCTTGCGGGAACTGAAAAATACAAGTCCGATCCGATCGTTGTGGGTTACTAATCCTCACTCGGAATCATGGCGGCTACCGTCGTGCATGCGGTCGGGCGGTGAAGTCCAGAAAGAGAATTATCAACCATCGAAATTGAATGGGTCGACGTCCTCACAACACGACCCAGAGCGAATGCAAACCGCCAACGCTTTCCCCGTTATTTCGCTGAGTCTCAAACAAAACCGGCGGCGTCTCAGGGCTGGGAGTTCGCGTCCTGAGCACCTGTCAATCTGTCTCGGAACTTCTAACCGTCCTATCATGGGATTCTCATTATCCTCTCATGTCCGATAGTCTATGATCCACTTTCTGAGACTGGTTAACACGGACCGGTAACTTGGATATCAAGTCGGCAATTTTGCCCGATTCAATTGTCTTACCTTGGGAGCTGAACATGTTGAGAACCACCTTGCTAACTGTCACCCTCGTTGGATTGAGCGTGAGCGTTGCTTTCGCCGCTGTTGCCGGGCTTCCAAAAAATACCGTGAAGCCAAATGCTCCGTCGACTGTAACTCAAGATCAAGACGACGATGACGATGACGACGATGACGACGAGGATAAAAAAGCGGCGAAGCAGGCTGAACTGCCGACGGCTGCGATGAGAGCCATCAAGAAAGCCGCTGGCTCAAACAAAATTGAATCGGTCAAATCCGAAAAGGCATTTGGTATTACGGTCTATGAAGCTGCCTGGGAAGACGACGAAATGGAGCATGAGATCGTCGTCACCGCAACCGGAACAGTTCTTGAGCGAGAAGAAGTCATCGCCATGAAAAGTGCACCGGAGGCAGTTCAGAAAATGGCGAAAAAGATGTTCCGAAAAGGAACCAGAATGGTAATTGAAAAGAAGACCATGATCTTCTATTCGGTCGAAGCGATGGTTGGCGACGAAGAAAAAGAAATCCTGTTAACCGGAACCGGACAAGCCGTCGAGATTGAAGCCGATGACGAAAGCGATGATGATGAAGGCGACGATGACGATGATGAACAAGAAGGCAAAGGAAGCAAGAATAAAGGCAAAGCCAAAAAACATCAGAATGATGAAGGCGATGACGACGACGATGATGACGATGACGACGATGACGACGATGACGACGATGACGACGATGACGACGATGACGATGACGATGACGATGATGACGATGACGATGACGATGATGATGACGATGATGACGATGATGACGATGATGATGACGATGATGATGACGATGATGACGCGTAACGGACGGTGTGGTTGCCGTTGTTAACAGATTCCAACCCGGCCTGGCTTCAACTTGAAAGACGATCGAGCCCGTTTCCTCCAGGGAAACGAGCGATCGTTTTTTCACGATCCGGAGGGAAAAACGCGGAGGTTCAGTTGCGGTCCCTGGGTCAGGTCAACACTTCGGAAGCCGGGAGAAACACCGGTTCATTTTTTGGGCAAAGCCATGCGTGTGCTGGTCGTTGAAGACTACAGGCCGATTCGGGAATCGATCGTTAAAGGGCTACGTGAAGCGGACTATGCCGTGGACGAAGCCGACAATGGGAAAGACGGGCTTTGGTATGCCCAATCCCAACAGTACGATGTCATTGTTCTTGACCTGATGTTGCCGGAGATTGACGGACTGACGATCCTGAAAAAAATCCGCGGAACGGATGCTGACACGAGTGTTCTCGTTCTTACAGCCCGCAGTGAAATCGAGGATCGCGTTTCCGGTTTGGACGCTGGTGCTGACGACTACCTGGTCAAGCCGTTTGCGTTTGCGGAACTGCTGGCCAGAATCAAGACGCTGATTCGCAGGAAATATGATGCCAGGAGCCCGGTCATTGAAATCGAAGATTTGATCATCGATATGGCGCGGCGGAGGGTGACGCGAAATGACAAGCTGATCGAGTTGACAGCGCGCGAATATGTTCTGCTTGAATACTTGGCCCTGCGAACTGGTGAAGTCGTCACGCGGAGAGATATCTGGGCTCATGTCTATGACTTCCACGATGATCTGCAAAGCAATGTTGTGGATGTCTACATCGGATATTTGCGCAAAAAGATTGAATCAGATGAAACCACCAAGTTGATACATACGCGACGTGGACTTGGATACGTGCTCGGCGAAATCAAATAATGCGTTCACTTCAATCCAAATTGATGCTCTGGATCGGACTGGCAATCGCTACCATTTTGGCCGTCGCTGGCTTGATGATCTACTTTGCCGTCTACCACGCGTTGCTCAACCAGTTTGATGCTGCGCTTGATCGAACGGTTCACACCCTGGCATATTTGGTTGAGACCGATGGCGAGCGAATCCAATCTGACATGGCTGGAGGCGAGCCTCCCCAGTTTGTGGCCAACGAAAAACCGGACTACTATCAGATATTTCGTGACGGCGGCGGAGTCGTTGAATCTTCTTCATCGTTGAAGGGCGGTTCGTTGCCAATGATGCGTCTGCGTGGCAAGGGCCCGGTTTTTGAATTCTTGACGCTTCCGGATGGTCGAGCAGGCCGGGTCGTCGCAATTAAAGTTGTTCCCCGTTTTGATTCACACGAAGAAGACGACGATGAAGAAGACCAAAATGACAGCTCGATTGATCGCGGTTTTGACGAGGATCCTGTTGGATTCGAAATGAGCCAATCTTCGAATTCACCGACTCCGTCGCCAGTTACGCTGGTGTTTGCCAGAGATATGGAGGAGCTGAACGACACGCTTGCTCAAATTTGGTGGTTGATTGCAATCGTCACGATCGTCGCGATCATGTTTGGGTTGGGTATTGCGGCCTGGGTCGCACGGCTGGGGCTCCGACCGCTTCGAAACGCTGTTGGCAGAATCTCAAGTATCGATGGCATGCACCTCGATATCCGACTCGACCCGACGAATGCACCGAGTGAAGTTCAGCCGACGATTGTGGCCCTCAATCAGATGCTGGACCGTTTGAAGGATACGTTTCTGAGAGAGCGAGAGTTTTCGGCCAACGTGGCTCATGAGCTGCGAACTCCACTGGCCGGCATCAAGAGTACAATTGAAGTCGCTGTCTCCAGGAAGCGTGAATCCGACGAGTACCAAGCTGCGTTTGGTGATTGCCTGGCGATCTGCGATGACACCGAAGCCATCATTGATAACCTGTTTACCCTGTCCCGTATCGATGCTGGCAAATGCATGGTCCGGCGAGAATCGGTCGATTTGACCTGGTTGATGCGCGAATGCTGGAAACCATTTGAGGAAATCGCCCGGCAAAACGGGTTGTCGGTTTCCTGGAGTCTGGACGAGTCGGTTCGTTTGCCTGTCGATCCGGAGAAACTGCGTCTGGTCCTGCGCAATCTCTTCGATAATGCTGTCTCGTATTCAAGCAATCGCAGTTCGGTCGAAATTCGTTGTCGACAGATGGAACGAACAAAAACCAATCGAGTCCAATTTCAAATTACCAACACTTCGTCCCGACTTCAGCAGAGAGACGTTCCGTATTTGTTCGAGCGATTCTGGCGAGCGGACAAATCTCGCAGCCAAACCGGACGACACAGCGGATTAGGATTACCTCTGTGTCGCTCGCTGATTCGATTGCTGGGAGGGAACATCGACGCGAGTCTGGATGGTGCCCGCTTTCGGATCAGCGTCGAATTGCCGGCGGAATGAGCCAGAATGCGCATGGTCGTCGTTGAAACGGACCATTGCGGCATGCGAAGTTGGGACATTGAATTGGTCCGGACACTCTTGGATTTCAATTTGGACAATCAGTGATATGGCGAGAATCTTATATCAACAGCAAACAACGTGACGTCAAAAGGTTTATCCACAATGACCCATCGAGGCCACGTGGTTCCAGAAGCCAAACAGATCCCGTGGCCGCGCGCAGTGCCGCCGGGTTGACACCTTCGCTTCAGTTCGACTTCACGTCGGTTGCGTGTGCCGCCCGGTTCATCCAATTCCAGGTCGTCTCCCGGTAAGTGCTTGGCTTGAGCAACCAACGATCGGTGTGTCCGGATTTCGCAAGTTGATTCGGGAACGTGCCGAAAATCTCGTCGGTTTTGATATAGACAAACCTGAAATTGGAGGCGTCCGACAGTGTAGAGCGGATAAAGGTCTCCGTATCGCGTTCATTTCCGTTCTGGCTGACGAGATAAGGACGCTCGCCGACGCGTTGGAGGCGCTCCCTGGCTTTGATCCTGTAACGCTCAAGCGGCTGCCCCCAGGTTGTTCCGTTCCACTGTCTGACGCCATCAAAATGATCGTGCGCGACGAATGCCGTCCAGAGTTTGGAGATTTCGTCGTCATGGAGTCCAATGTAATTGACGCCGATCGCTCCCCGTGAAAATCCGCAAAGGACGACCGCCTTGGGATCAGCGCCGTAGTCATCAATGATTCGCGGCACGTTCATTTTGGCGTACGCCATTGTGGCGGCTTCATCACCCCACCAGGTTACCGCATTGCCGGTGTGATCGTCGCGGATGAACGGGAGCGAAACCCAGATATGTCGGCCACCGGAAAGCCCAAACCCGAGCGCGGCGTCTTCCGGTCTGCCAGTTGAACCCGAATTCGGATGATAGTTGCCGGTGAATTCGAAGATGATTGGCAAAGGCGGTCCTCCAGGTTTCCAGTTGGCAGGCAGGAAAAGCGTGTGGAAAACATTTGTCCCCTCGTACTCCGCCGGCGTTATGGTAACGCGTCGACCAGCCGCCGGAGGACCGCTGCTCAGCTTTGGCACCACGAGTATTTCCTGACTGGATTGGGGTAACGTTGCGTCTGCTTGATCCCTCGGCGAAATGCGGAAGTTACGTACTGCCAGTTTCCCATGGGCAAATGTCAAGGTTACGCTGGTTTTTTCACGGGCGAGTGCCGCGTGTTGGATTTGGGTCTGAAAGTCACCAATGGTCAGATTGCCTTGGTCGCCCCGAACGGCCAGTTTGACCTTCACCCATCGTTCGTTAATGGCAGGCAGGTCGGGAAGTCCCTGGGGCCTGATTGAATCGCCCTTATTCTCCTTGGAAGACGTGGAAGCCCATGCAATCAAGCGGGTTGGCACTTTCGACGGACCGGTTGTAGCTCCGTATGTTTCGTCAGCCATCGTGACTCGAAAAATGTGACCTTCACCATTTAACGTGAACACCACCCGCTGGCATTTACCGGCCTTCAGCTCAAATTCGATGTCAGCGTTTTTGAATTCTCGGTGCCATTTCAGTATGGGTCCATGGTTTTTGTATTTGGCGTACAGCTCCGGGTCAGCGATACAGCTTGCCATTTGGTTTTGAAATTTCCAGGCTCCCCGTTCAGCCAGTCGGCCGATCTGTTCGGCCGCCGAGAAGTCATCAACGAACGCAAAATCCGACTTCGAATGAAGGCTGAAATGGCGGTGATCTTGAGCCAACGACACCGCGGTTATCAGTATCATTGCAACCAGGGCAAATACGGTCGTCTTCATCAACTACCTCTTGAGGGATCGCGTCGATTGGCAGCCTGAAATCCAATCTTGCGTCATTGCTTCAAACTGTTGAAACTCGGTTGGTCCTTTGTCAGGGGAATCCAGACCGATCGCCTGCTATGGGTCGACTTCGATGATCTGAACAGCGTCTGCATGTACGGCACCCCCAGAATTCTCGGTCGTTAACGTGACCGAGATGGTGCTGCCTTTTTTCAAGTCAAACGTTCCAAGCGAGAAAAATCCATCGTCAGCCGGAGGTTTTTTCATGTTGACGGTCAAGTTTTTCAATCGGCCGTCGGTTTCAACGGCAACGGGCACTGTCGAACCACGATTCTTGTGGGGTTGATAGGCCAGTCGGATTTCGAATCGGCCCGTTTTCGGAGCCTGGGCCTGGAAACAAATCTCTGCTCCGGAATCCGGATTGCTGTATAGATAACCCATCCCGACAAATCCTCTCAGGTTAATGCCTGATTTCCAGTTTCCGGACTTCACTGCTGCTTCGTCGTCGATCACGATGCCATCCAGTTTTGCTGGATCCTGGCCGGCCAGAATACCCGTCCTGGAAGCCAGCGGCATTGAATCTTCGGGGACCACGAGCTCGTCATTGACAGACTTTCGATACGCTTTGCCGGGAAGCTGCAGAAGCCCATCCATTTCGGTCCAGTAGCTGGAGTAAACGTCGCGAGGCAAGCAATCGTGTCGCACGCAAATGCTCGTAGCGCGTCCGATGACTTCGCCCATCATCCCGCAGGTCTTCATGACGCGCGTGGTTCCAAGAGCTTCATGCGTCACACTGATGGAGCGTCCTGCCATGAACAGGTTCTCGATATTGCGAGAGTAAAAGCAACGGTAAGGCACGGGGTATCCGTAGTTGCGGTCGATTCGACGATCATGTTCGGCTTTCGAAATGAATGGGTTGTCAGGAAACTTTTTCGCGTACTGTTCCTTGGGGTAGTGCAGGTCAATCGACCACGTACTTGGCACACAACCGTCACTGAATTCCCGTTTTTCGATGATATCGTCCTTGGTCAACACGACATCGCCGATCAATCGTCGTGATTCGCGCGGGCCGCCGATGTAGGCCAGCCATGTCAACCGGGCAGTCTTGTGTTCCTCGGCACCGTCACGGTTCTTCATGGCGTTAAACGCGCCGTAGACCGCGCGCAAATTCCAGTCACGGATGGCTTCCGCTTGACCAATGGGATCTTTGTCAAATCCGCCTTCCCAGAACCACTGGCCATGATGGTCGACCGGATACGGGAAGTCTTCCATCGCCAGGTCCAGCGCCCAGGGAGTCTCCGGGAATGAAATCGGCTCCGCGGCTTCATCCCAAGACCACATGTTACTCATCCCCATGCGACCTTCGGGAGTCATTTCCGAATCGGCTTTCGCCAGGAATCCAATGGTCGCGTGTCCGGTACAATCGGCGAAAAAACGACCGGTAAAACGGACTTGCTCACTGGTCCGAGTATCGAACGCTTGAATGGCGGTAATTCGTTTGCCATCTGATTCGACCTGGTAGGCATGATGATTCAAAAACAGGTCGAGGTTGGGTTCCGCACGAAAAATAGCTTCTTTTCTCTGGTCTTCGAATTCTTCGTACGACCCAGGCGACTTGGTCGCGTGATCGCAGAATTCTTCGACCATCTCGCCGATCCGAGGATATTTTCCGCGGCGAATGTTACCCATCGCCCAGACCCGAACCTCGCTTGATCCATTTCCCCCCAGTACACCACGGTCCTGCACCAGCGCCACCCGACAGCCCATTCTGGCGGCGGACAATGCAGCACCCATTCCGGAGTAACCGCCGCCAATCACAACCAGATCGTAATGTTTCTCCGTTGGCGTTTCGTTGAGGCCAAGCAACTCTCGCCGCCATCTTGCGAGAACCTCGGACGTATTGGGAGGCGATTCGTTGGATTTGGTGAACAAGATTGCGTCGCAGCGGCCGTCGAAACCGGTCAGATCCTTGAGGGCGACGGAGGTCCTTGTTTTTTCGATGTCGACCGTTCCGCCGGTTTGCCAAAACCAATCGGCGCCCTGTGTTCCGAACGTCTGTTCCAGCGGTTTCCCGTCGACCAACACTTGAAAGCGCCCTGGTTGGCCCGGGGCGTTCCAGCGGGCAACCCAGTCCATGGTGCGAACATAAACATGGTATTTCCCTTTTTCTGGAAACGTGACGATCGTCCTAGCGTCTTTCACCGGATGCCCCAGCCCATGGGCCAAAAGGTAAGGTGATCCCATGTTGACAATAAACTGGGTGTCAAGCTTCCAGCCGCCTGGCGAATCAAAACTCTCGGCCTCGATAAAGACTTGTTGAGCGTTGACGGGGGATAGCCAGCAAGGACTCGCGAAGCAAAAACAAAACAGGCAATACGCAAAACGGCTGATTTCCATCTTGAGTTGGTCCGACAGGTCATGATTGTTTGATGCAATCGAATTCTACTCGATAGGGAGCAGCCCAAAAAGCGGCTTCGCCAATCATGACTTTGAACGATGGCGCTGGACCGGGGCAACGATTTCGATGAGACTACGGTGTCGTCAATCCAGGGGTCAAGCAACTGGATATCGTCTTTCAATGCATGCAAAAATACCATCCGCTCATGAGTTCGTCCGACCGAAAAATCGACCATTCCTTGATTGACTTGCTTGCCGAAAAGGTCACACAGGAATTTGGCCGGCGATTTGGTCGGCCAGCAACCGTCATCGTGGCAGCTCCGGGGCGCGTCAATCTCATCGGCGAGCATATTGACTACAATGACGGATTTGTATTGCCGTTGGCGCTCGACCGTTATGTGTTGATTGCGGCGGACCGCCATCCAGCGGAATCGAACAGGTCCTCGATACAATTGTTCAGTCTCGAAATGGCAACGTCGGAAACGGTCCAGCTTGATCAGCCAATTGAACCTGGAAATACCGGCTGGACTAGCTACGTGGAAGGAGTGATTGCAGGATTCGTGGAATTGGGAGCAACGATCCCTGGATTCGATGCGGTCTTGGGTTCCAATTTGCCGCTTGGTGGAGGGCTTTCAAGCAGCGCCGCTTTGGAAGTCGCAATGGCCACCCTGGTTGAGCAATTGACGGGAAAATCGCTCGAGCGAGACGAAAAAGCCCTGCTTTGCCAGCGCGCCGAACATCGCTTTGCCGGAGTTCCATGCGGAATCATGGATCAATTCAGTAGCGTATTTGGAATTGCCGATGAGTTGATGCTGATCGATTGCCGTTCTCAGGAGATCGAGCGAGTTCCGTTTTGCTCCCGTGAAATCTCGGTTTTGATCACCAACAGCAATGTCCGGCACGAATTGAGCGGGGGGGAATATGCCCAACGCCGCGCGCAATGCCATTCCTCACTGACGAAGCTGAATCAAAGCAGCTGGCGAAACGTATCGCTGGACGATGTCGAACGCGCCCGGGCCGCGTTGACTGAGCCGGAGTTTCGGCGGGCACGACACGTCGTATCCGAAATCCAACGCACGATCGAGGCCGCGCTGGCGTTCCGAAGCGAGGATTGGGACGCGGTTGGCAAGCTGATGTATTCCAGTCACGATTCGCTTCGCGATGATTTTGAAGTTAGTTGTTACGAGCTCGATATTCTGGTTGAAATCGCTTCCTCGATTGGGTCGGCAGGTGGTGTAATTGGCTCGCGAATGACCGGTGGCGGATTCGGAGGCTGTACAGTTTCGCTGGTCAATAACGAGCAGATGGAGTCCGTTAGCGCGCTGATTTCAGAACAATATGAATCGAAAACGGGAATCACGCCGCATTGTTTTTTCAGCCGACCTGCGCGCGGAGCCCATGTCATCAGAAAATGATCAATCCGTCAGCAACCAGCCCGACCACAGTTCGCAAACGAGTCGACCGCGCAAGCGGCCAACAAGTGTTCGTGCACAGTTTGCGAGTCATGCTGTTCCTGTCGATCCTGCTGATGATTCGATTCGCGCATCGGAAGACTCAGTTGGTTGACTCCCAATTGTCAACCAACCCCGTGGCAATCGAGTTTGTCAAGGCAGTGCTGCCCGGCGCGACCACGATCGGCCCGTTTGAGGAATCACATGAAGGAAACCCAGTCATCGATGCATTCGGCAGCAGGATTGGAAGCGTAATACAAACGGCGCCGGCCAGTGATAACATCATCGGCTATTCCGGGCCAACCAACTGTCTGATCGCTCTTGATGCCGGAAACAGGATTCGCTCGGTCACGATTCTCAACAGCGGTGACACGATTGAGCATGTTAACCTGGTCAAGAAAAATAGACGCTTTCAGTCGTCGTTTGAAGGTTTGGGATTTGAAACAAAGAATCAATGGGCGAACATGGATGGCGTGGCTGGCGCGACGCTGACCAGCTATTCCGTTATTGCGGGGGTCGCGAGTCGGATGAACGGAACAGAACCGTCGCTGAAGTTCGCAAACCAACCTGACCAGAAGAACGTATCCAGGCTTTTCCCACTGGCAACCGAGATTGAGTCGACCAAACGAGATTCTATATGGAACGTACTGGATCGAAACAAAAACCCAATCGGATTCGTTCTAAGCACGTCACCGGTTGCCGATCGGCTGTCGGGATACCAGGGTCCCACCGCGACCTTGGCCGGGTTCGATATCGATCAAAAATGTGTCGGCGTAGTCGTCGATCAAACGTATGAAAACGAACCATACGCATCTTACCTCGATAACGATCGTCCTTTTCAAAAATTATATGCGGGACAGTCGCTGGAGGAGATAGCTGCGATGGATCCGGAGAAACTGGGTATCGAAGGTGTGTCGGGCGCGACGATGACGAGTATGTCGGTGGCGGAAGGGTTGCCTCTGGCTGCCACGGCGGCCTTGGAAGTCAGCAAATCAACGGCCACATGGGATGGGTCGACTCGCAGTCCGTTTTCGTATTTGGCAGACGTGATCACCGTGTTGTTGACATTGCTGGGTGTCGCATTCTCGTACTCCGGAATGCGTCATCAAAAGCGGTTCCGAATCGGATACCAGGTTGCCGTCATTCTGCTGCTTGGTTTTACGAGTGGCCACATGCTCTCGCAGGCATCGATTGCCGGTTGGTCCGCTCATTCGATTCCCTGGACAGTCGCTCCGGGACTGGTTTTTCTTGCGATGGCGGCTCTCAGCGTACCAATCATCTCGAAGCACCAGCCATATTGCCAACATATTTGTCCATTCGGGGCGATGCAACAACTGGGGCGCAAAGCAAAATTCGCAAATCGGATTGGATGGAAACTGAAAAACCCGGCCAGCCTCCGTCGGGTGTTTCAATGGATACCGTTTGTGCTATTGGTGTTGGTAGTTATTGCGGCGGTATCTCGATCGTCGTTTAACCTGGCCAGTCTCGAGCCGTTTGATGGATTCGGGTATCGGGTGGCAGGTTGGGCGACGATCCTCATCTTCGTCTTCGGGTTGATTGCTTCGTTGGTTTCACCGATGGCTTACTGTCGGTTTGGTTGCCCAACGGGAGCGATGATCAGCTTCCTGAGATTTCGAGCCGATAGTAACCGACTCGGATTGCGGGATCTTGCGGCCGTCGCGCTTGCGGTCATCGCCGCAATGATTCTGGCCATGAGATGAACTTCGTGAGGGCCGGCAACAGTTGGACTGGATCGCGTTCCCTGTCCGAAAATCGGGAAGTCCAAATCACACCCTGCAGCGGTATTCCGGATCAGGATCTGTTCTGTTTCGTCGCCCCAGGGGCGACCGCGGATTCACTTTCGCCATTCGTCAATCAGATTGGCAACAAGTGCGGTCCAGCCGGTTTGATGCGATGCGCCCAGGCCTGCACCATGATCACCGTGAAAATACTCGAAGAATAAAATCAGTTCATTCCAGAAGGGATCATCCTGAAATTGGCGCGTTTCGCCGAAAGCCGGACGTCGGCCTTCTTCGTCGCGCAGGAATATTTTGGTGAGTCGGTTTGCGAGGTCTTCGCCCAATTCCATCATCGTGACTGGACGGCCGTCCATTGCCGGTGGCGAGACCGTGAAGTCAGGTCCGAACGCCGTGCCGAGTTTTCGCAGAGATTCAATCAGCAGAAAGCTGGTCGGAAACCAGATCGGGCCACGCCAGTTGGAATTCCCACCTTTGAGCTTGCTGACCGCTTCGGCCGGTTCGTAGCCGACCTCGGCCCCTTGAAATCGAAAGGGACGGTCCTGATGCGCTTTCGACAAGCTGCGAATTCCATAGGGCGAAAGAAACTCATTCGTGTCCCAGACGCGATCCAGGATCCGTGTCAACTGATTTCTGTTTACGATCGTCAATACGTGAGTCGTATCTTGACCGGTGTTAACCGTATGTACGACACTTTCGCACAAATCTCTCCGGTTGCTCAAGAACCAGTCCAGGTTCGCGGTGAACTCTTTGAACGACTCGATCCACTTCCGCTCCAGTCTTTCCACCGCGAACAGCGGAATCAGCCCGACCATTGATCGAACGCGAAACTTCTGATATCCCGCGTCAGGATAGCGGAGAACATCGTAAAAGAAACCGTCTTCCTCATCCCAAAGTTGACAGTCCTGATTCCCCATGTTGTTCATGGCGGCGGCAATGTAGATATAGTGCTGGAAGAACTTGGTTGCCAGTCCCTCATAGACCGGATTCCGCTTGGCCAACTCCAACGCAATTCGCATCATCTGTTGGCAGAACATTCCCATCCAGCCGGTTGCGTCCGCTTGTTCGAGTATGATTCCGTCACCCAAAGGCACGCTGCGATCAACCACCGTAATATTGTCCAAACCCAGAAATCCACCTTCGAAGACATTGTTTCCCAGATGGTCGACTTTGTTGACCCACCACGTGAAGTTGATCAAGAGTTTTTGAAAACAACGCTCGAGGAACTCGTAGTCTGCAACCCCTGAGCGAATTCGATCCATGTTGTAGACTCGCCATACGGCCCAGGCATGAACCGGTGGATTCATGTCGGAGAATTCCCATTCGTAAGCCGGTATCTGACCATTGGGATGTTGGAACTGCTCGAACAACATCAGCCAAAGTTGTTCCTTTGCATATTTGGGATCGACCAGGGCGAATGAGACGCAATGAAAGGCCAGATCCCAGGCTGCGAACCAGGGATATTCCCACTTGTCCGGTATCGTCAGGATACGCATCGAGTTAAGGTGTTTCCAATGTTGATTGCGAATGTTTGCGTGCGACGCAGGCGGCGGATTCGCAGGATTGTCGCCGATGAGCCATTGATGAACATCAAAAATGTAGCTCTGCTTGTTCCAGAATAAGCCTGCGAAAGCGGACCGTTGGATTTTCCGTTCCTCCAGCGTCGCCCGTTTGTTACAAATTGATTCATAGAATTTGTCGGCTTCCGCCTTGCGGCGACAGATGGTCTCATCGACTTGGCTCAACGGTTGGCCCAGGCTGTTTTGGTCTGACAGTCGACACCGCAGGACGGCAGAAGCACCTGGGCCAATCTGTTTGAAGGTGTAATGGATACACGCCTTGGTTCCCAATTCTGCCACGTTTGCTGCCGCTTCTCCCTGGATCAGCTGTCGGTGAAACGCATCTTTGGTGTGTTTTGAATGGAGATTCGGTTGCCGATATAGCCGTTGCGAATTGGTTTCGTTGTCCGTAAATAGCAGCTGGCCGCCAGCAGGAGCGTAGAGCGTCCGCGGTCCAAGCTGGTAATTGGTTGGCATCGAGGCAGGAAGTGGATAGGCGGAATCGTCCGTAATGATTGAGACGAATTCGTTGCCCGACTTTCCAGGTCGAATCAACGGTTGCCCTTTCGATTCTGCTTGCCACGACCAGGTGTTGCGAAACCAGAGATGCGGGAGCAAGTGCAGGTCGGCCGGTTCAGGACCGCGATTGGTCGCTTCAATTCGGATACAAATATCTTCGGTTGTCGTTTTGGCGTATTCAATCAAAATGTCAAAATATCGCTTGTCTTCAAAGACGCCCGTGTCCAACAACTCAAACTCCGGTCCTTGTCCACGGCGTCGCTGATTTTCCTCGACGAGTTGGTCATAAGGGAATTCGGCATGAGGATACTTGAACAGATAACTCATGTAGGAATGAGTTGGTGTATTATCAAGGTGAAAGTAATATTCCTTGACATCTTCGCCGTGGTTGCCTTCGCGCGGATCCAACCCGAACAGCCGTTCCTTGAGGATCGGGTCGTGTCCGTTCCAGAATGCCGGGCCGAATACCAACAGCTGGTAGCGATCACTGATCGCGGCAATTCCATCTTCACCCCACCGGTAGGCTTTGCTGCGCGCTTCGTCGTGAGTCAGAAAGGCCCACGCATTTCCATCGGCGCTATAGTCTTCGCGAACCGTCCCCCAGGACCGGTCGCTGACGTACGGACCCCAACGCCTCCACCCGGAACTGTCGTCCGTTATTTCGGCCAGCCTGTCCAGTTCACTGTTGCTAGTCATGGGAATTGCACCACCTGCTCGATCTGTCGCCACTCGGCTATCGAATGATAGTTGAAACCGGGCTTGCTTGAGCCAAAAAAGCAAACGGAGCATGTCCGGCGCCGGATGTTACGATCCAACGAGCGAAATGGGGAATTCGGCGGGACTGGAGATTTGCCATGGCCGGTTGCTGGCGGTTGCGGGCCTTTCGACAAATATCCTACATCGATTGATCCCGACCGTTGGGAGGTTACCGGTTTGTTCAAAGCGAGTAAGCGTATCTGACGATGGACATCCGGATCTGGTCGCGAACACGGAATGCTGGGCGACGATTCACCCTGGAAGAAATCGAAAGTGTTTCAGGCTCGTTTCAAGAGATACAAACGGAGCACATTCAGCACGTCCTTGGTTGCTCGGCTCTCGCGCCACCCGGAATGGCCACTGAATCGAAGGCTCGTGCGATGAAATGCCAGACCATCTGAAATGACGACGTCGTAAAAAGATTCTCCCGGTTTTGTCAGGGTTAAACTTCGATTGATCGGACCGATGGCCAATCCGAAGTAGGTCCCGGTTGACTTCGCAATGTTTGCGGCAGCGTTGGCCAGGTCTTCGATGTGTTCCCGGACAATCTGGCTGCTGACAACGACCTTGGCCGTGTTGCCATTGACGGCCATCAGGTTGGCCACGGCGCCCTCAAGACCTGCGTCAAGAATTGCGATGGTCTGGTTTCGTTCCTGGAGGAGTGCGACCACCACCTCGTGAAGTTCAGCATTGTTTTCACCATAAATCAGATCACCAAGACATTCGCGAATGGTCGCGATCGTCGGCTTCATTTTTTCGAGGCACAGTTCTTTGGTCGGGGCCCGGGTTGAGACGCGCAGTGAAATCGTCGCCGCACTTGCCGTGATTCCTACCTGTGGATCACGTCCACGCTGGACGAGTCCGGGTAAGAGCGTTTCAATATGGCTTTCGCCCGAACCAAAACAGTTGATCGTATGGTGGTGAATCACGAAATCGTCTCCCACCAGGGTTCGTAATTCAGCCCGGACGGTCGCCTGCCACATTTGCTTCATTTCGACCGGTACGCCCGGCAATGCGAAAATTCGATAGCGCGAACCGGATTCTGACAGCGCAGCGAAATCGATCCCTGGTGCCGTTCCTTCCGGATTGTCGATGATGGTGCAACCCCGTGGGAACCAGGCTTGAACCTCATTGCTGGACGGCATCTCCCGTCCCCTCGCGATAAACATTTGCTTGATGTGGTTCAGCACCGAGGGTTCCATGACCAGGTCGACGTTGGCCATGTTCGCGATCGCCTGACGCGTCAAATCATCCGCGGTGGGGCCCAATCCGCCGCTTGCAATAATCACATCGGCGCGGGAGGCGGCATGGCGAAAAACGTCAACATTGTCTGCCAGGTTGTCTCCTACGGTCGAGTGAAACGCTACGTGGATTCCGAGTTCACCCAACTGTTGACTGATCCACTGCGAATTGGTGTCAAGCCTGACGCCACTTGTCAGTTCGTCGCCGATCGCAATGACTTCCGCGCGTATTTCCATCATAAAATCCTCTTCCCATGGCTGGCTGCCAGGTCAGGGTGTCGAAAAAGCAGGATCGGTGCCGGATTGCAAACATCGCGTTCGGGACCGGTACCGATCGGTGAACAACGGTTTACTCCCAGGACTTTCCATCCGCCCTGGTTCCACAGAGGTTAACGACCAAACCCAGTTTTTCCGCCATGGCGGCTTTGACCAGCGCTGCCTCATCGGCGTCGGTGGAGGATTTCGTGTAGGCGACCTGAATGTGATTACTTTTGTGTCGGGCCATCATTTGATCTCGACTGACTCCATAGGTCACGGCATGCATGATCGGCCACTGCGGCGTTGTCGCATTGAGACGTCGTTGGGTTTCCTGTGGAGGAAGCTTGACCACCTTCGCGCGACCGATATCGATATTCAATTTGTTGTCGGCCACAAAAATCCGTGACCAGACGATTTCACCCGGTTTGGAAGTTCCCTGGATCGTGCCGCCGCCATTGGGAAAATACATCGCCGGTTGACGATAGCTGGTCGCACCTTTCCAGCCGCCAATAAGATGTTCAGGTGGGACACTGCCGCTGATCAGGAAGACCCAGATATAATCGTCGGTTGAACCGGTTTCGTCCCAGTCTCCCCACCGCAAATCATGGAGTGTATTTTCCGTCGGTTGTCCCATCGCACGATGGATTCGATACGTCATCAATCCATCGAGACCGGCACATTCGTCGACTTCATTAAAATGTGGAAGCGGTTGGCCGCGAAACAAAACGCGCTTGCCATCACGACTGGTCACTGGCGGACGCGATTGGTTGTTGAGCGTTCCCTCCACCAAATCGCTGGCGGGCATCAGGTCCTTCAGGCCTTGCTGGTACTGAATTCCAATCGTGTCACAACCGAAATCATCGGCGATTCGGACGGCGGCGATGTACATCCGGCACTGGTCGAGAATCTGTTTGTCCGTCAGATGTTTGGCGTGCTGCTTTCCCGTTTCAAACGTCAGCCCCTGCTTTTCCATCCACTCTCGAACGGCCCGGGCCTCCAGTTCGGATACCTGAGTCGATTCGTAATACAACGCCGATTGGCTGAGTCGTTCCTTGAAGACGCCCGTCGGGTTGAGCAAGTGATCCGGGATGATGGCATTGAACATTCCCATGCAGCCTTCATCGAAAACACCCATGATGGCTTTTTCGGTTTGTAATTCCTCTGCCAAAGCATCGCCGAGCTGGCGGCACTTTTTGGGGATCTTGATTTTTTTGATCGGATGAACGTGAGTCGTCGCGTGCCGAAGCTTACCGGTCGTCAGCCACTTGTTCAGTTTCGCGATGAATTTCGGGTCTTTGAAGTCCTCCGCCCAGAGTGTGCTGTAGTTGACACCTGCCTTGGTGAGCGAGCCATTCAGGTTCAACATCCCGACCAGGCCCGGCCACTGGCCAGACCAATTCGCGACTGTCAAGATTGGCCCGCGATGAGTTATCAGTCCTGCCAGTACGTGGTGCGAGTATTGCCAGACCGCCTCGGCCACGATTAATGGGACTTCGGGATCGATTGTTGCGAATACTTCCATTCCCTGTTTTTGGGAATCGATAAACCCGTGTTTGTCTCCGGGGCGAGGTTGGTGGGCTCGCCGAAGCTCAAATCCACAGCGTCCGACGGCTTGAATCAAGGCCGTTTCCATCTGGGTCTGAGCTTCCCAGCAAACCTCGTTTGCGGATCGACGCAGGTCTCCGCTTGCAATCAAAGCAATCTGGTTGTTTTCGGCTTTGTCGGGTGCTTTTCGTTTTGGGATGTTGAACGTCGCCATCGTGGATCATGCTTCCGGATTGATTGAGAATTTTGCGCGAATGGGCAATTGATAATGTCTTGGGGATTTTACCTGTTATTTGTAGAGCCGCCTAGAAATGGGAAACCGGCTCGACTATTCCGGCAAATGTAGAAATTCGCTGCAAGCCATAGCCCCAGCAACCGATTCCTCCATAAAGTCCCGATCCTCGTCAAGAATTCGGCCGGCTTTTCCGCTAATTAGTATTGTATATCGTTTGATTGACCGGGTACGACGTGGAAAGACCGTGGGTTCGTATGGACTGGCAGCTTCCCATGCCATTATCAAATTTCAGTGAGCTTCAGGTAACGCCATGTGTGGAATTGTTGGATATATCGGACCCCGGATTGCCCAGGATTTTCTGCTAGAGGGGCTTCGACGTTTGGAATACCGCGGTTACGACAGCGCGGGTACGGCCACCATCAGTCAGGATCGCGAACTGAACATCACGAAGTCAGTTGGTCGGATTGCCATGCTTGCCAACGAAATCCAGTCCGCACCCTGTAATTCGGGGGTGGGGATTGGCCACACGCGCTGGGCAACGCATGGAGCGGCGACGGTTGCCAATGCCCATCCTCATTTTGGTGGTGACAACATTTTGGCAATCGCCCACAATGGCGTGATTGAGAATTTTGCGGAACTTCGTTCCCTGCTCAAGGCCAAGGGGTATGAGTTCCGATCCGAGACCGATACCGAAGTTGTCGCGCATTTGATTGCGGATTGCCTTGGTCCACGGCCGACGGAACTGCCAGGCATGCAGCGCTCGATTCAAATGGCGGTCGATGCCATCAAGAAAGCCATTGGTAAGCTCCGAGGTACTTTTGGACTGGCCATCATTTTCAAAGAGTGGCCGGATGCAATTTTTGCAGCCAGATTGGGGAGCCCGCTGGTGATTGGGGTTGGCGATGGCGAGCACTTCCTGGCGAGTGATGCCCAACCGTTGATCGGATTCACGGATCGAATCGTATATTTGGCCGACAACCAGGTCGCCGTTCTCAAACGCGATTCGCTGCAGGTATCTCATCGTGAAGCCGGGCCGGTTTCGCACGACATCCAAGTCCTGGCGGTGGAATCCAACCAGGTCGAAATGGGTGAGTACGATCATTTCATGCTCAAGGAAATTTTCGAGCAGCCGGAATCGTTGCGTAACACCATGCGGGGACGACTCAACGAAGAGGATGCAACGGCGGTTTTTGGCGGATTGAACTTGACGCCCCAGGATTTGCTCAAAGTCAAACGAATCGTGTTTACGGCCTGTGGAACCAGTTGGCATTCAGGGCTGGTCGGTGAATATTTGCTCGAAGACATCGCTCAGATTCCGGTCGAGGTCGAATATGCCAGTGAACTTCGATATCGAAATCCGCCGATGGATGAAAACACGTTGATTTTCGCGATCACTCAAAGCGGTGAAACGGCCGATACGCTCGCGGCGTTAAGGGAGATGAAACGGAAAGGCCATCTGACGATGGCGATCTGCAATGTGGTCGGAAGCAGCATTGCCCAGGAAGCGGACGGGGGGATCTATTTACATGCCGGGCCTGAGATTGGCGTTGCCTCGACAAAAGCGTATACGTCACAGTGCATGGCGTTGGTGATGTTGGCGTTGTACTTTGGCCGATTGCGACACCTCAGCTACAACCGCGGTCGCAAAATGATCAAATTGATCAAGGAGGTTCCCGACAAGGTCGAGCAGGCCTTGACAGAAAATGACCGCATTGCAGAAATCGCCAGGAAGTACCAGCATTGTAATAATTTTCTGTATCTGGGGCGGCACTACAATTTTCCGACCGCCCTCGAAGGTGCTTTGAAACTCAAAGAAATCAGCTACATACACGCCGAAGGTTATCCCGCTGCCGAAATGAAGCACGGCCCGATCGCCTTGGTAGACGAGCAGACACCCAGTGTGTTTGTCATGCCTCAGGGTTTCATTTACGAAAAAGTCATGTCCAACCTGGAGGAAATCAAAGCCCGCGGTGGTCCGGTGATTGCCATCGCGGCCGAAGGAGATAAACGAATCGCCGAAGTCGCCGATGATGTCATTTATATTCCTCAAACCGTTGAATACCTGCAGCCGATTGTGTCTGCCATTCCGTTGCAATTGCTGTCGTACCATATCGCTCTTCTTCGCGGCTGCGACGTTGACAAGCCCCGAAATCTCGCGAAAAGTGTTACCGTCGAGTAGACGTTCCCGGCAGGAAAAGCAGCAGTTGGGCGGCGATACGATTCGTCAGTGAATCATGTGCAAAGCGTCGATCAACACTGCCGCGATTGTTTTTGTATTGCTTGCGCGTGACTGGTATGATGGGTTTGGTACGATCAGACTTTCGTGGCAAATTTTCAGCATCGTTTCACGGGCTTATAAATACCACTTCCAATAAAAGTAATGCCATGCACCAGCTCCTCGCTCCAGATCAGGAAATCCTGAAGTTGCTTCAATTTGTCCGCGAAAATAACGCGTCCGATTTGCATTTGAAAGTTGGATATCCTCCCTTCGTTCGAATCGGCGGACATTTGCGGAAGGTTGATTCTGCACCCATGACAGATTCGCAGTATATCGAGTCGATGATCTTCCCTTTCATACCTGAAGGTCGAGTGGCGGATTACGTGGAACGCGGAGGCGTAGATTTTGCGATCAAGACCGAGCAAGGTGACCGATTTCGTGTCAATGCCTTTCGAAGCGGAAGCGAAATGCATGTTGCGATACGACGGATTCAGAGCAGGATCCCTGATTTCGAAAGTCTGAACCTGCCGCCGGTCTATCGTGCGATGATCGCCGACACGCACGTGGGCCTGGTCCTGGTCAGCGGTGTCACCGGCAGCGGAAAGAGCTCGACGTTGGCGGCGATGTTGAATTACATCAACCAACATCGTGATATGCACATCATCACAATCGAAGATCCGGTCGAGTATGTGTTCAAGCCGCAAAAGTCCATTATCTCACAGCGCGAGATTGGCATCGACGTTCCGGATTTTCCACAAGCGCTACGGAATGTTGTCCGGCAGGATCCGGATTGCATTTTGATTGGCGAGCTGCGCGACAAAGAGACCATGCTGGCGGCGCTGCAGGCCGCCGAAACCGGACACCTGGTTCTGGCATCGATTCACAGCGCCGATGTCCAACTGACATTCGCTCGAATCCTGGAGTTCTTCCCGCGCGAAGAACATACGTTTATTCGATCCTCGTTGGCGGCCAGTTTGCGGGCAATCATGAGCCAGCGACTGGTGCCCGGCGTTTTGCCGAATTCCCGATATCCGGCGACCGAGGTTTTACTGGGCAATTCGCTGGTCAAGAAAAAAATTGTTGATGAAGAAGACGAGGATTTTCCGGCAATTCTCGTCGCCTGCCACGACGAAGGGATGCAGTGCTACAACCGCTCGTTGTGTGAGCTGGTTTTGGCCAGCCTGATCTCGCGGGAAGACGCGTTGGAAATTGCACCCAGTCGCGAGGCTCTCGTTTCCATGATCAAAGGCATCGATACGTCCGAGGGGCTGGTCAGCCGGTTGAAAAAGTAACTGGGGCGACATTGTCAGTTCGAAAGAACGATGGTCCTTGCCAACCGAAGCAATTCCCGGAAGATGGTATTGATCCATAGTTGCAACTGGCTGTGGTGGGGCTGAAATCGCAGAATTTGTCGAAGCCACACGTCGTCGCCAATAGAGTCAATGTCGGCAGGTCCAGCGATTGGATACATGCCAACGCATGAGATCAGAAAGCAGGAAAAATGGCGGGTTCGAAACGATTATTGATGCTGGTGGGTGATTTCGTAGAAGATTACGAAGTCATGGTCCCGTTTCAAATGTTGTTGCTGGTTGGGCATGTCGTGGATGCCGTTTGTCCGGACAAGCAAGCCGGCGACACGGTCGCGACGGCAATCCATGATTTCGAAGGAGACCAGACGTACAGCGAGAAACGCGGACACAATTTTCGCATCAATTTCAATTTCGATGAAGTGAATCCGGACGATTATGATGGCCTGGTGATTCCGGGCGGTCGGGCTCCGGAGTATTTGCGTTTAAACGAACGTATTATCGAAATCGTGAAAGAGTTTGCACAGCGGAATAAGCCGATCGCTGCCATTTGTCATGGGCCGCAGATCCTCGCAGCCGCTGGCGTGCTGCAAGGTAAATCGTGTTGTGCCTATCCCGCGGTCGGTCCTGATGTAACTCTGGCCCAAGGCCAGTTTGTGGTCCCCAGTGCAACGTTTGACAACGCACATGTCGACGGCAATCTCGTAACGGCTCCGGCCTGGCCTGCTCATCCCGCGTGGATTCGGGAATTCCTGCGACTATTAGGCACACCGGTTTGAATTCGTCGCAAGGGTCATGGTCGGAGTTGGGCCAGGAAAACGTGGACATTCGCCGGATTTCGATTCTCTCGGACGATGCCCAGACGCTGATTGCGTTGCTTGATCAGGAACTCTGTGGCGAGTATGCACCGGAACACTGGCACCCGATTGATTTTGAACAATTCGATCGTTGTGGTGGTGTCTTTGTTGTCGCCTATGAGTCCGGAATTCCAGTCGCGTGTGGTGCTCTCAGGCCCGTCACGCCATCCGAGATCGAACTTAAACGCATGTTCGTGATTGAGTCCTGCCGCGGTCGGGGTTTCTCGCGCCGGGTTTTGGCTTTTCTTGAGGATACGGCGGGGCGGCTTGGCTATCATAGAGTTGTGCTTGAAACGGGTGATCAACAAGCGGCCGCAATCCGTCTTTACGTGACGTCAGGATATCTACGTGTGCCGGCATTTGGCGAATATGTCACCAGTGAGCGCAGCGTGTGTTTTGCGAAAGAGCTGTAGCATGATGCCGCAGCAACGGGTCGTCGCAGTCAGGTCTGTGATGCTCCGGGTCCAAACGAGGTGTTTGCAATAGATTTCTCAACCCAGCGGTCGACGATCCGTCCTGCCCACCGATTCAACCGGATGAACAAACCGGCGTCTTAACACGACGATTCATTCAGATGAAATCTCGAGCTTCCTCTTTGCGCTCCGTTGTTCACTCATGAGGAGGAGCCTGCAGTTTGTGAAAGGCCAGCGCATTGATATAATCGGGCAGTTGTTTCTATCGGTGGAATCCTGGAGAACTGAACTTGAACATCGTGGTTGCACCCAATGCCATGCTACTCGGCCAGGCGGCTGCGGCCGATGGGGCCGCCGCTATCCTGGACGCAATCGCTGCGCGGGGGCGCGCCAATATTATTGTGGCCACCGGTGCGTCGCAGATGGAAACACTGAAATCGCTGACAAGTGATGTCCGTATCGACTGGACGCGTGTTACGGGATTTCATCTTGATGAATACCTCGGGATTCTCGAGTCACACCGAGCATCATTTCGGCTGTATCTGAAACGACGTTTGGTCGACCTGGTACCCTTGGCTGGGTTTAATTACGTCGACGGAGAGGCGGAGGATCCGGTCGCCGAATGTGAACGTCTCGGCGCGTTAATCGCTGATCATCCGATCGATGTCGCGTTTGTCGGAATCGGTGAGAATGGGCATTTGGCTTTCAATGATCCGCCGGCCGATTTTGAAACCGAGCAGCCGTACCTGGTTGTGGAGTTGGATGAAGCGTGTCGGCGTCAACAACTGGGCGAAGGCTGGTTTGATTCGCTGGGAGACGTTCCCGGAAAGGCAATCAGCATGTCGGTTCGGCAGATTCTCAAGTCGCGCAGAATCATCTGTTCGGTTCCAGACCAGCGCAAAGCAACGGCAGTTGCAAACTCGGTTGAGGGTCAGATCACGCCTGACGTGCCCGCCTCCATTTTGCAATCGCACGATCTAACGACTCTCTACCTGGACCCGTGCTCGGCCAGCCAAATTCGTGCAGACCATCAATCTCCAAGCTAAAAGACCTGGATGTGATCAACCATTCCGTAAATCCGTCACGATTTTTTGATCTGCAGGTCAACGGGTACGCCGGAGTTGATTTTAATAACAGCGAGCTGTCGGTGGAGCAGATGCGGTTGGCCTGTGAGCGACTTCGGATTGATGGCGTCGACCAGATTCTGGCGACAGTGATTACAGACGACCCTCTCCAAATGTTGCGGCGCGTATCGAATATCGCGCTGGCTTGCGAAAGCGATCCACTGGTTCGAGCGGTGGTCAATGGAATCCACATCGAGGGACCGTTCCTGAATCCTGCGGATGGAACGGTCGGAGCTCATCCGCGACCGTTTGTGCAACTTCCCGATTCGTCGCTGATGCAGTCTCTGGTTGACGCCGGGCAAGGATTGACTCGTTTGGTAACGCTCGCGCCCGAGATCAAGGGAGCGCAGGGGTTGATTCGTATCCTTGTCAATCAAGGAATCGTCGTATCGGCCGGGCATTGCGATCCGTCTCGCGACGAATTGTCAGCCGCAATCGACCTGGGATTAAGCATGTTTACCCATTTGGGAAACGGCTGTTCGCTCAAGCTGGACCGACATGACAACATCATTCAGCGCGTGTTGAGTTTGTCGGATCGAATCTGGTGTTGTTTCATTGCCGATGGAATTCATATCCCGCCGTTCGCTCTGGCCAACTATCTGAAGTTTGCGGGCATTGAGCATTCGATCATCGTCTCCGATGCCATGGCTGCGGCCGGACTGGGGCCGGGAAGGTACTCGTTGGGAAGCATCGATGTCGAGGTGGACGATCAAAATCGTGCATTGCTTTCCAATGGTGATGGTCGCCTGGCGGGTTCGGTGGCGACGATGAGTTGGCTTCAGCACGTCTTGACCGATCGTGTTGGCCTGACTGATCTTGAAGTCGAAAGACTGCTCATTAAAAACCCAAGAACCGCTCTAGGAATTCCGACTGAATGAACATTCTGGACTATGCTGTCGTGCTTTTGTATTTCGTCGTGATGATCTCAATCGGCTTGTGGTCGATGCGGCGAGTGAGAGCCCAGGACGATTATTTCATGGGTGGACGGGCGTTCGGAAAAATAATGCAGACATTTGCTGCGTTTGGAGCTGGAACCGGGGCCCATGAGCCAGTGACCGTGGGCCGCACGGTATGGACGAGCGGTCTCAGTGGTGTCTGGTCGGCGCTGATGTGGCTGTTTGTGACTCCACTCTATTGGATAACCGGAGTTTGGTACCGTCGCATGCGTCACATAACGATTGGTGACTGGTTTGCCGAGCGCTACGAATCGCGAGCGATGGGAGCGGCGTACGCTGTGTTTGCGATTGTGTTTTATATGTTCTATTTGTCCACGATGTTTTCTGCGGTGGCCAAGTTCGCAGTTCCACTGATCAATGTCAATCCAGACCAGGTTGGTCAGGTAGGGTTGGTTCTGATTCCAGTCATCGCACTGGTCGTCATGGTCTACGGCGTCCTGGGCGGTTTGACGGCGGCCTACATCACGGACCTGATCCAGGGTGTGTTTATCATCGTGTTATCGGTGATGTTGATTCCTTTCGGTTTGTTGGCGCTGGTTCAAAAGTTCGGTGACCCCGCAACGCAAAGCATGCTCGACGGGTTTTCGATTTTGCACGAGCGCGTTTCGTCAGATTTTTTCAGCCTGTTTGATGGTCCGGCTGCCGGTGAATTCCCGCTTCAATACACCATCGCGTTGACGCTGATGGCACTGGTCGGCATTGTCGTTCAACCCCATTTTATTACGACCGGCGGGGGTTCGGCAAAAAGCGAGGATTCCGCCCGGATCGGACTGGTCACGGGGAATTTTCTCAAGCGTTTATGCACGGTCGGTTGGGCCCTAACGGCATTGATTGCGCTGGCACTTCTGGCCGACAATCCTGAAATCGCCGAGGACCCCGATCGGGTTTGGGGGGTCGCGGCACGCGAGATTCTCGGCCCGTTGAATATCGGGCTCGTCGGACTGATGTTGTCCTGCCTGCTGGCAGCGGTGATGAGTTCAGCCGACACTTATATGATCGTTACCTCGGCGGCCGTGGTCCGCAATATCTACGCCGCTTACGTCGAGCCCAACGCTTCGGAGAAGCAATACCTGCGGGTCGCCCGAATTACAGGAGCGACACTCATCGTCGGGGCAGCGGCGATCGCGATGACCTACGCCGATGTTTTTGGCCAGTTCAAGATGGCGATTGAAATCCCGTTGATTTTTGCGGCGCCTTTTTGGGTGGGGATGTACTGGCGCCGCGCAAATACCCGGTCGGTCTGGATCACGATGGGTTTTACCCTGATCGTGTTTTTTGTCCTGCCGTATTTGGTGCCTGAGTTAGCGCCCGGACTTAGAACGAATCCCAACTTCTGTGTCCAAACCGATCAGCTCACCATGACGACATCGCGGTTGGCAACCGCAGCTGACGTTGCAAAACACGAGGCCTGGATGGTGGCCGTCAACAGGGCAAAGTCAAACACGACTGACCCGGGAGAGCTTCAGAAGGTCTTGAGCACGATTGGCGCGGAGCCGCCGCGGGCTGAACTCGCCCAGCCAATTGATGTAACGCAGAAACGAGGCGGTCAAGGAATCTTCTGGCGTGGAGGGGTCCGGCCCGTGGGGGCCATCCGGCAGGAAACCATTGAGACAATCACGCAGGGCAACACCAGAACGCTGGTGCAGCGGCAGAGCGGTGCGGTGGAAGGCATCGGTCAGTTCAACGTTGAATTCATGATCTATTACTGGTTCGGGATCGATTTGTCACGGGTTTCCCGGGGGACGTTGGAAGCATTACGCGTCCCGCCACGATTGATCCTTCCATTCCTGGTACTGATTTTGTTCAGTTTTGTAACTCGGCCCAACAACCAATCCGCTCTCGATCGTTACTATGTGAAAATGAAAACGGAGGTGGTTCCCGATCCGGAGCTGGATCGCCAGGAGCTTGAGAAGTCCTACGCCCAACCGGCTCGGTTTAATGATCGTTTGCTTTTTCCCAACACGCAACTGGAGTTCGTCCGCTTTCGACTCAAAGACGTACTGGGAGTACTGGGCGCGTTCGCGATCTGTTTCTTGATCATCGGCCTGTTGGTTTGGTTGGCAGGGTTGGGTGCCTAAACAGCCTATTCCAGGAAGCCCTGCATTTGAAAACAAATTCCCCAAATTCCGAACGGACGCACCGCCATGAATCCGCTCAAAATCAGTCTGGCCCGTTGTTGGTTGCGATGAGGATTATGCCCGATCGGTTGATTTTCGGTACAAGTGGGATTTTATTTTCGGCATGCTGTTGCTGATCGGTGTTTACCTGGTTCGTACGCAAGTTGGCGTGCAGCCATTGCTTTGTGCCCCGTTTTGCATCTTCCCTGTTTCGAATTTTGCGGGCATGTTCGGTTGGTATCAGACCTATCGAACGGGGATCGAAAACGACAACTGGGTTTATGGTTTTTTGGTTTTGTGGCTGTATTAATGGTTCTTCAGGCCTATTACTATTTTGGTGTCTTTCCACCACTGACGTTTGCGGTCGCATCCACAGCAGTTCTTCTTGGGCTCTCCGCGTTAAAGGAGGTATTTGAGTTTGGGGGTGCTAGGGTGGTCGGCGAAAGAGAGGGAGTCCTGATTATTGGGACGGGTGATCACGACAAATGGGACACACAGAAAGATATGGTCAATAACCTGGTCGGTGCCACCTGCGGATGATCGTTTTTTATTCCGTTCGATTACGGAATCGTCAGGCTGCGAGGTTGGACTCGGATGTATCGAACACGGGTTAGGGTCACAAGGGCCTGGACGTCGCCGGTCAGCTGGTCAATGTCATATGCCGACGCTGCCTCCGGTCGACAAGTGCCATTTTCGTGTTTCGATTTTGGTTGGATTTGGGACTCCGCCAGGTCGGCCAAATCGGTTGTGAGGCAATTCCCGACGGGTAGCGACATTCAGTGATTGGTCCCACAAAGGTCTTGTTCTAATTCACCGGCTTGGCGCATAATGCCGGGCCGCTGAATCGAACCCAGTGCAGACTCAGTTTACGAACCCAACCGTTGTTGCCGGGCGCTCGCGATGAAAGCGATGAAATGTCGTTGAAACCGATTCTTTTCCTGTTGAACAATCGATCGGCAATCAAGCCTGATCGGACGACGTCGACGTTGATGTTGGCCTGTCATCAACAGGGTTACCCGGTATTGGTCACAGACGTTGTTCACCTTCAGGCCAGCGATTCGAATTCGTTGTCTGCCGAAGCCATCGTGCTTCCCTCCGATCAACGAATTGAATCAACCTGGAAGCTTGCTGAGGCAATGGAAAATGCACCGGAGCAACTGGCCGATCTTCGGTCGATGCAGGCGATTTTTGTTCGTACAACTCCGGGTAAAGACATCGAGCGCGCATGGGCGCATCGGCTGACGCTGGAAGTTCTCCGGCTGGCCCATGAATGTGGCGTTCGAATCTTGAACAATCCGGTCGGACTACAGCGGGCGTCGAGCAAATTGTACACCGTATGCCTTCCCCAGGAGTTTGTCCCGCGCACGAAAGTATGTCATTCACTTCGGAGCGTTCAGGAATTTGCGGGACACCTCAATGGCCCATTCGTCTTGAAGCCATTGCTTGGCTCGCAGGGAAGGGACGTGTTCTTTTTGAGCCAACCAGATTCGATCAACGCTCGGCAGATCGTCGATATTCTTGGCCGCACGGGTTACCTGGTTGTCCAGGAGTTTATTCCGGAGGCTGCCGCCGGTGATATCCGGGTATTGACGTTGGACGATACGATTATCACGGGAAACCAAGTACCATTGGGGATTCGTCGAACCCCGGCGGCGGGTGAGCTTCGCAGCAATGTCTCGCTGGGTGGCACCGCCGAAGTGATTGCGCTGACGGATCGCCAGGTCCAAATTTGCACCGAGGTCGCTGGTTATTTGTACAATGATGGGATTCGTTTTGCGGGACTCGATCTGATCGGCGAGAAAATAGTCGAGGTCAACGTTTATAGTCCCAGCGGGTTGCAGGAGTTGGATCGTTTTCTGGAGCACAACATCTCGAGTGAGGTCACCGCTAAATTGGTGCGAGGCTAATGGTTGGGAAGCAATCGGGGTTCAGGATATCATGATGTTTCGCGCACGGCAAAAGGTTGGAAAGTACTTGATCGAAAGCAAACTCGGGGACGGAGGATTTGCGATGGTCTACCGCGCACTGGACACGATTGAAGGTGTTCGAGTCGCGTTGAAAGTCCCACACCCGACCTTGTTTGGAAAGGAGTCTTTGGACGAATTTCGCAAGGAGATCCGCATCATGGCCTCGTTGGAGCATCCGAATATTCTGAAACTGAAAAACGCCGAGTTCATCAACGATCAGTTCGTCGTTGCCTTTCCACTGGGTGAAAAGAGCCTCGAAGACAGGCTTCAACACCGGATTTCGGCTCCACTGGCATTGAGCTTTTTCGAACAGATCCTGGAGGCCCTCGCCTATGCACATGAAAAACGGATCATGCATTGTGACATCAAGCCAGGCAACCTCCTGTTGTTTCCCGATAACGAATTGAAACTGACCGATTTCGGAATTGCGAAAATTGCCTCGCGCACGATCAATGCTTCCGGGTCCGGGACGGTGGGTCACGTTGCGCCGGAGCAGGCGATGGGCAAGCCATCGTTTCGGTCGGACGTGTTTTCGATCGGGTTGATTGGTTATCGCATGTTCAGCGGGCAATGGCCGGAGTGGCCTTTTGACTGGCCGCCACCAGGGTTCGAACGAATTCGGGGGACGCTTGATCCGGATTTCGTTGCATTGCTCAGGCGGTCCCTCGAACTCGACCCGAAAAAGCGATTTCGCAACGCTCAACAAATGCTTGCTGGATTCCAACGGATCAAGAACCGGGCGATTCGAAAACAAAGAGCTTCGATATCGTCTCGGCAAACACAGACAAAACGAGATTGGAAAACGCTTCGTTTCAGTCAATTCCGAAAACAATTTGGAAAGTCGCTGGAAACAAATTGCCAGTGTTCCAAATGTCAAGGACCGGTTTCTGAGCCGATGATTTGTTGTCCGTGGTGTGGAGATTCTCGCGCCGTGTTCAAGGACGTAACGAGTTTTCCTCGTTGTTGTCCGCGTTGCAATCGCGGTTTGAAGCTGGACTGGGAGTATTGCCCATGGTGTTTTGGACCGGGGTTCGAAGTCGAAACGTCACGACAGTTTCCCGACTCAAGGTATGCTGCCAAGTGTTCCAGCCCCAAATGTGATCGTCAGAGCCTGATGCCGTTCATGCGCTATTGTCCCTGGTGCCGTACCAAAGTACGTCGCAAATGGAAACTTGCTGGCACCAAAGACAGCTGCAAAAGTTGCGGATGCGGTGTGGCCAAAGAGTATTGGAGTTTTTGTCCTTGGTGCGGGAAGGGCATGAATCCGGCATGACTGTGGAAAAACCAAATTTCCCCAAGCTGTTCCTTCGGCAGGAAAGCGTTTTTGAATCGCTGGAATTCCTCGACGGTGACGTCGGAATCTATTCAGCCCGGTGTCCTGGAAAGACAACAGCCAACGAGGACTCGGTGGCCATCATTCCGTTTGATGAGAATTCAGGAGTGTTAGTCGTTGCCGACGGAATGGGCGGACACGCGGCTGGCGATCTCGCATCCATGACGGCCGTCCAGGAAATGGCGGCCGCCATCATTGATGCCCGCGAATCAGATCAGATTTTGCGTTCTGGCATTATCAATGGGTTTGAACGGGCCAACGAATCGGTGATGGCACTAGCTCGCGGTGCGGGCACGACGTTGGCTGTGGCTGAAATCGGATCTGGCTGGGCCAGGGCCTATCACGCAGGTGACTCGGTAGTGCTGATCGTCAGTTCGCATGGAAATATTAAACTCGAAACCAATTCGCATTCTCCGGTCGGCCTCGGCTTGGAAGCGGGCTTCCTCGACATCGAAGAAGCAGCCAATCACGAGAATCGCCACCTTGTCCTGAATGCCATTGGAAGTAAGGACATGCGCATCGATATCGGGTCGCCCGTCAAACTTGCCAAACGCGATACAGTTTTGATTGCCAGTGACGGATTGACCGACAATCTGCCGCTGGGAGAAGTTGTTGAAATGGTACGTCGAGGGAGACTCGAAACTTCCATGACACGATTGGTCGAGTCCTGTACGCAGCGAATGGTGAATGGTGGCTTGACGGCCAAGCCGGACGATTTAACGGTCCTCATCTATCGCCCGACCGGGAAACGGTTGAGTCAAGCCACGGAAAAGGGCCAGCAATAAATTCCGTTATTCCATTCTTCCCGGACGAAAATGACAGTTCAAAATCGGTATCTTGTCGATAATGCCTTGCAGGACCGGGCTTTTGTGCCGGATCGTTCGTCGGATCGCCAAGGCCCCTTGACCGCCGAGGTTTGTTGTTTTTTTCCCAATTTCAGCCTGCAATTTTCAAGTAATTCATGACGGAACTGACTCCCGCCGAAAATATGACTTCTAAACACTCCCTGGTTTTTGAACCATCCATGTACCGTGAGTCGCATGTCCGTACCGTCCTCAAAACGCTGTCCTGGCGGATTGTGGCGACAACAACCACAATTGTGATTGCGTACTTCGTCTTCGGTGATGTAAGTCGGGCGCTGACCGTGGGAGGGATCGAGTTTTTTGCGAAAATGGCGATTTACTACGTGCACGAACGGATCTGGCAACTGGTCCCACGTGGCACCGTGCGGAAAATCCTGCATCATTGACACCAGCGGTTCTCCAACGAGACCTGGATCGCTTCCGTCGCACCGGGATAAATGAACCTGGGCACCAGCTTTACGGGTTCATTGGGCTTGTCCGCCCAACCAGCCCTTGCGGTAGAAAAAATAGGTCATTCCGCAGGCGATCGTCACCATTGCCATCCAGAGAATCGGGTAGGACCAGCGAAAATGAAGCTCGGGCATGTGTTCAAAGTTCATCCCGTAGATCCCGGCCATGAACGTCAACGGAATGAAGATACTGGCCATGATGGTCAGTACTTTCATCACGTCGTTTGAGCGATTGGCTATCGACGATAAATAGATGCTGACCAACCCGCTCGACATTTCGCGATACATTTCGACGACCTCGGCAGTTTGAGCGCAATGGTCGTAGGTGTCGCGGAGATAGATCCGGACTTCATCGCTAATCAAGACGTTTTCTTCGCGAATCAGAGAATTAACAGCCTCTCGTTGCGGCCACACGGCACGGCGCAGATTGACCAGCAGGTTTTTTGTCTCGTTGAGCTCTCGAAGTGCTTGATTCGAAGGGGATTCCATCACTGTGTTTTCGAGTTCTTCGAGATGATCCCCCAATGCATCGATCACTGGATAATATCCGTCGACAATCGTATCGATGATGGCATAGGCAAGATAGTCCGAACCTTTTTTCCGGATCCGGCTGTCAGCGACCCGAATCCGATCCCGAAGCCGATCAAGCACATCACCATATTGTTCCTGGAAGGTAATCACGTATTGCTTGCCAATCAGGACGGCGACCTGTTCCATTTGAACCTGTTTGTTCGGGTCCAGACTGACCATGCGGGTGATTACCAGCACCTGATCCTCGTAGTTTTCGGCTTTCGGTCGTTGCGGCACATTGACGATGTCCTCGAGTGCCAGCGGATGGATGGCAAAAATGTCACCGATCTGCTGAATCGTCGACGTGTCCCCAAATCCCTGAATGTCAATCCAGGTAATCGTGTCTGGTTTGATGATTGCCTTGATCTGGTTCAAGTCGACGATCTTTTGATCCGTGATTTTTGACTTGCCGTAGTTGATTGCCCGGACCTTCGGCTCAACTGCTCCTTCGCCGATCATCAGGGTTCCAGGCCGAGCTCCAATGTCCGGATGACGTTTTCTGAAGGTCGATGAACCAATGGCAAGTGTTCCATGCCGGCGTGTCCTACGATGGTTCCGGCTGTGTCGCTTTTTCATGAATACCTGCTTGGATCTTGACCGACTCACAACCGATTGGCAATTCTGGTGGTTGGAAGCCGTTTTTTTCGCCCATATTATCCATACCATTGGCGCAAACGCCGGTAGTATAAAAACTTCTGTTTTTTTTTCAATTCCGGATGTACCGAGAGTGTTAGAATTAACGCTGATGTGATGACCCCCAGTTATACAGAGATGATATGTGATGAACGAGATTCTTATTCAAGACACGAACGAGAACCAATTGCGATTCCAAGGCGAGTTGGTAATCGAATCGGAGAAAGTGTTTTCGCTTGACGACCGCTTTGAGCGAAAGTTCATGGCCAAGATCTATGCGGTTATGGGGGGAGGTTATGTCTCGTCGCTTCAATATGTAACGTCAAGCCCTGCAGAAAAGCCGATACTGATTTTTGAAGAGATCGACTTCATGGATGACGTCGAAAAGTTCTATTATGTTTTCGAGCCGGGCGAAATCTTTTCCGACTCACTGGATTTGCCCCGCGAGTTAATCGAACAGCGACCCGCCCTTGGCCGGCAAATGGCCAAGCAGTACGAGTCAATGGTATTTGCGTTGTTGGATGATTTCCGGGTTCAGGTGACCCAACGTGGTTTTCTTGACAAGCCAAATGACCAGGGTACGCCAAAGAAATCTTCCTTTTGGAGTTCCCTGGGCCGAAGTTAGAGACGATTTCCTGAACTCGTCGAAATTCGGCAATGTTCAGCGGTGTCGGCGGGCTGGAATTCCATTCAGCGAAGATTGTGCAACCTGCATGAACGAGTTGATTTCATCTGACGTATGATTCAAACGCCTCAGCCGTTAGGATGTAGGTGAAGGACCGAGATAAGCGCCATTTCTATGGCGGGTTCGTTCACCAGCGTTACTCCTATGAATCGCCAAAATCAATTGAGCTCATTATCACGTACCACGTCTTCGACGTTTGTGCGCTGTTGTGCCGTCTTTGCAATGATCTGCCTTTTGGTTTCCGTTCTGGAAGCACAGGAAGGCCCGGACGACCTTGCCCGGAGTGTCGTCGACCTGAAGCAACGAATCGAAAAAGATGAGACCACGTCGGCGGCAGAAAAGTCGGATCTCAATGCTCAGGTCTCCGTTGCCGAAGCAAATTTGAGCAAGATCCAGGAACTGAATAAACGCATTGTCTCAGACCAGCAGGCCATTGCGACAGCGGCGAATCGAGCCAAGGCGTTTTCTTCTGAATTGGAAAAGCTGAAAGAATCGGCGACCCGGACCGTTGATCCGAGACTCGAACTCGGCATTGACGATAGCAATGCCAGCGACGCGGACAAGCTTGCCAGGGTCGACAGCGAAGTTGAAAAACAGAAAAAGTCTGTCGACGACTTTGAAGATAAGCGGATAAAGAATGAACAGGAGAGCACGCGTCGTACCAGTCGCCAACTTGAGTTGCGTGCAAGCCTTGAGGCTCTCGAAAAGAAACTGTCAGAGATCCAGAAGAACCTCACGGAACTGCCCAAGGACGATAACTCTCTTGCCACGCAAGCCAAACGCGTCGTGCTGCAAACGTCTCAGGCCGCCGCTGGTGTTGAGCGCGTGGCGTTGACGACAGAGCAAGACAGGATCAACAAGGGCGAACAGGAAAAAGTTCTCAGGAATGAGCGGGATTTACTGACGTTTCAACGGGATCAGGGGCAAGCGCGCTTGACCGCGTTGGAGAAAGATCAAGCGAATCTGAGGCAGAAGTTGGCAAAACAAGCCGCGGATATTGCTGCCCAGGAATTGGCGATCGTCCAGACGGAAAATCCGTTGCTGGTGCGAAGTTCCAAGGAAAATGAAAGGCTTGCCCTGCGCTATCAAACGGTTGAAGCCGCTGCCTTGAAAGCCAAGAAAAAACTGGAGACGGTTGAAGCGCAACTTAAATTGCTGGAGCAGCAATCTCGGGATATCCGCAAACGAATTGAGACGATCGGCTTGACGGGGTCGGTCGGTGCCATACTGAGAAAACGAAAACTAGGATTGCCAAATATTCGGCTGAGCCTGTCGAATGCCGAAAAAATCAAGACTGAAATGAACGAAATTCAGTACGAGATTTTTGACGTGGAACTGCACCTCGATGAGCTTTCTCCTGAGTTGATTCGGAAAGAAATCGAAATGGACGCTGGGCCGGTGCAAAATTCCGTGATGGAAGGGCTCAAGGAACCCATTAATAAACTGATCATTGCACGTCGTGAGAAACTCGACGCTCTCCGGGCGAGCCTGGACCGACTCTTCGAAGATTTCTTGGCAAAAATTGAATTCAATGAACTGAAGCTGGCGAGTCAGGCAGAAGAATTCCAGGAATATATCAACGAGCGAATTCTCTGGATTCGCAGTAACGAACTGTTGTTTTCGAAAATCGGAATTGAAGAATCCGATCAAAAGGTATTCTCTCCCGGGGAATGGAGCGATGCGTTCAGGCGGTTTGGACAGGCCATCCTGAAGTCGCCCGTTGAGTACGGGCTGTCGGCATTGTTGATCTCCATGCTGTTTTACTTGAAGCCAAGATTTCGCAACGAAGTCGACAAAATGGGGCAGCTGGCGTCACGTGGTTCGTGCGACTCGTTTTGGCCGACCCTCCGGGCATTGGTATTGACCATCATGATCGCGATACTGATTCCCTTGATTCCGCTGGTGCTGGGGCTTGGTTTTCGTCAAAGCGCTGTCAGTGAGAAT
>JAHEBQ010000056.1:38102-43509 GCA_024642205.1 Planctomycetaceae bacterium
GCCGTTGCCTGCTTCGCGATGCCCCTGGAGGTCCTCCGTCGGATTTGCCGACCCAAGGGATTGGCTAACCAGCATTTTGACTGGAGCGACAAAGCTGTCGCCAAGCTGCGATCGAGTCTGAGTTTGATCGTCTTACCCGGTTCAGCACTGGTTTTTTGCATTGTGTTACTGCGAAATCTCGACTCAACCCACGGCGTTGAGTTTGTGGAACGCACAATACCAAACCTCGATTCAACGCGCCGTATTGATTTGCTCGAACGCAGTTTGTTTGTTCTCTTCATGCTGGGACTGGCCTTTTTTGCCTATCGGACGTTTCATCCCAAGCGGGGCATATTCGAGGACTTTCTGAATTCCCAGCAACGATCCTGGGCGAATCAGACCTCGGCGCTTTGGTTCGGTTTGATTCTGGCATTGCCACTGTTTCTTGCAGTACTTGCGATCTGGGGATACTACTACACCGCAATCCGACTAACCGAGTGCATGTTTTGGACATTTGTCCTTGCGGTCGTCGTCGAGACAGCTCGCGAATTATTCAAGCGATTAATTCTCGTGCAGCGCCGACACGTGCATATCCAGGCTGCTCGCCGCAAGTACGACGCGCAGTTGCAGGCTCGAAAGGAATTGCAGAAATCGGAAGCTGCGACTCAAGCTGCACTGGAATTGAAAAATGGTGTTGAGCCCGGCAGTATTCCGGTCTCCGCATTGACGATTGATAGCTTCGACAGCATGTTGGATCTGGAGCATGAAGTCGATATCGACGAGAATGCGAAACAGGCCAACAAACTCGTTAGCCTGGGAATGGTCGTGATTTGGGCTATCGGTCTGTGGTTGATCTGGACCGATGTTCTGCCCGCACTCAAGGCATTGGACAGCTATACGCTTTGGCCAAATACCGCGGTTGCCAGCGGAATCGCGTCCAGCGTCGAAACTGGTTCTTCGTCCACCAATCCAGGTGCCATGACCCCGCTGGGTCCCGGGCTCGCGGGCGCGACCCCCAACTCAGAAGCGGTCCCCCAGACGAGCATCGAAACACCCCGGATTACGGTGAGAAACCTGTTGGCTTTTATCGTTATCTTGCTGGTCACTCTGATTTCCACGCGCAATTTGCCTAGCGCTCTGGAGATGTTGTTGCTCGACCATCTGCCCGTTGACCGCACTTCGCGATACGCGATCAAATCCCTGGTCAGCTATGCCATTCTGATGGTTGGCTTGATTTTGGCCTTTAATGCCATCTCAATTAAATGGGGCAATATTCAATGGTTGGTCGCAGCCTTGACATTCGGGTTGGCGTTTGGTTTGCAGGAGATTTTTGCCAATTTTATTGCAGGTATTATCTTGATGTTCGAAAGGCCGATTCGAATCGGCGACTGCATTACGGTTGATGAATTTACCGGAGTCGTGACCAGGATCCGAACGCGGGCGACCACAATCGTCAACTGGGACCGGAAAGAATACTTGATTCCCAATAAGGACCTGATCACCGGTCGATTGGTTAACTGGACCTTGAGTGACGCCATTAATCGAATTGTGATCAACGTCGGAATCGCGTATGGCTCGGATGTTGAAAAGGCCAAATCGATTCTGCTGGAGGTCTGTTCGAAGCACCCCAAAACAGTTGAGGATCCTCCGACCACGATCGCTTTTGATGGGTTTGGTGAAAGCTCGCTTAACCTGATCGCACGTACGTTTATCGGCGATATCGAAAGCCGCCTGGCCGTGATTGACCAGTTGAACAGCCAGATCAATACAAGGTTCAACGAAGCCGGAATCGAAATTTCTTTCCCACAACGCGATTTGCACATTCGCTCGATCAGCCCCGGCGTGAATGGCATGTTCGTACAACAGGATTCAAACGCTACTCGAAATCGTAATTCAGAGATTTCCAATGACGATATCATCGTCAAGAAATAAATAGGCCTGGTTCGTTGCGTCCATAGCCAGGCCTATGACCTGGGCCCGGGGTTGGGAATCGCCGGCTTTTGTCGAGGATCTTGAGGAGTTACCGAAAGGCGGACCAGGTCCATCCGGAAATTTCGATTTTGCGCAGGCTTGTGACCTGGCAACGTCTTCCGTCTTGCGGAGCTTGCCCACGGAAATCCGCGACACGTCCATTCTGCGAGGTTAGTGGCCTCTCTGTGATCGTTGAAATGGCCTGGCAGTAGTCGTCAACCATCACGGCGATGGTATCGGCGATGACGCAAATCGTCTCCTAGTCGCGTAGCGAGTCAGCCACTCGTTTCAGTTTTTCCGTTGCATCGGTCGCGACTGCCTTGATCGCCGTGTCCGATCCCAGATCAGCTATCTGCATCATCAGGTTGGGATTGGTAATCCTCACAAGACTTCCTTCGTCGTTTGCTTCAATGGTCACATTGCAAGGCAACATCAATCCGATATCTGGTCTGGCAGAGAGCGCCGCGTGTGCCAGGCCAGGGTTGCAGGCCCCCAGGATCGTGTAGGGGCGAAAATTCGCGCCAAGTTTTTCTTTGAATGCTTTATCGATGTCAATCCGAGTCAAAACACCGAATCCCTCGCGCTTTAGTGCGTCGATCACGTGACCGATCGCATCATCATGGGACAAATTCAATAGAACCACGAAACTGGCTTGCTCAACCATCGTTGCTCCTTGTTGTTTTCGACTTGTTCTAGTTTCATTTCAGTCTATGCGCATTTTGACCGAATTTTCCACATTTGGGAATCTCGCCAATGCCGGGAGTCGGGATTGAGCAACAATGGAAGATGCCATTCGTTGGGACCATTGAAACCGGATTTTGAACACGATGGAGCAAAGGGATAAAACCGGAGGCAGTCCCTCATGGGTATTCGACAACGAAATCAAATTTGATTAAATTATCGTTCCCAAACGCAACACGTTTCGGGCCAGTAGCTCAGTTGGTTAGAGCAGGGGACTCATAATCCCTTTGTCGCGGGTTCGAGTCCTGCCTGGCCTATTTTTGGGTTCGCCGCGTTGTCCCCTCTCGATTTGCAGCTGCTTTTTTTCTCGTAAATGTTCTTCCCGAAACCGACATTACCATGGGTCAATTGACGGCTTCCAGGGATTGCCCCGGACTGGCTGCGGGAGATAACCGGTAAGCTCATTCGGGTGGCGAATCAACTCAGGCAATCGACGGACCAGTGGTTAGTTTCTCTCAAATAGGTTGCTAGAAAGCCGTGTTAACAAAAATACTTGAAGGTCTCATGCGCCGTTACCGGGAGCGAGTTCCGGACGTTGCCGCGATTATCCAGGCGCTGGTGCAAAACGGTGTGATTGCCGATCCTGAGGCGATCGAAAACGATCATATCGCTTTTCGGACCATGGGAGTTTCTGAGTTGGGCATCGAGTCGCTGGAGAAGATCTTTCTGTATTACGGATATTTGCGTCGCGACGCGTACCAATTCCCGGGAAAAAAACTGAACGCATTCTGGTATTCGCCTCCTCAGGCGGGATTGCCGAGAATTTTTATCAGCGAGTTGCGTGTCCAGGATTTGTCGGATCGTGCACAGCAGATCATCCACTCGTATACCGACGAAGTCAAAAGCGATCCCGTCGATTCGCTGAACCTCGACGATTGGCAGGCGGTCGACGAGTTTCTGCATCGTTCATTGTGGCACTTGCCGACCCTGCACGACTACCTGGAACTTCTTGGCGAAAGTGAATATGCCGCGTGGGTGATTTACAACCGCTACTACCTGAATCACTTTACGATTTCCGTCCACAATCTTCCGCCGGGATATAATACGATTGTTGACTTCAATCGATTTCTCGAATCGCATGGGTTCACGCTCAATGACGCGGGTGGCAAAGTCAAGAGCAGCCCAGACGGTCTGTTAATCCAGAGTTCGACCGTTGCTCAGATGATGGATGCCGAATTCGACGACGGGCAGGGTGGAAGGGTCAATTACACCATCTCCGGTTCGTACGTTGAATTTGCGGAGCGTCGTGTATTGCCAGATCAGGAAAATCCGGAATCTCAACCGCTGCGGCGCGAGGGTTTCGAGGCCGCCAATGCAGACCGGATTTTCGAAAGTACTTACTCCACGCAGACCGGACGCCGACGCGAGCCATGATCCTCGTTTGATCTATTCCAACGAATGAATCTGCTGGTGATCCTGCGGTGGTACGTTGTTCGTTCCAGGATGACCGATACGAACAGTTGTCAGGGGCTGGCCAGTTGGATCGGCAGCAACATGATTCTCGATCATGGGATGAGCGAGTCCGGCTTGGGTGACAACATCCGTATCGATGATTCCCACCTCAGCTACGATCTTCATGTTCGCCCTGAAACTCGGGCGCGTGCCAGGTAACATCGAGTTGAATCGCTCTCCGGCGACTGGAATACGGCCGCTGGCTTCGCCTGAACGACCCGCAGATCGAGCAATGTTGCGATCGGTATTGTGAAAATAAACACCGATTGCAGATTCGCGACGATTTGATCGCTGGACGCTCTCCCACTCGGCGAGGTCGCCTCATCTGGTATATTCTCTTCCAAGTTCAGGACACAGTCTTATTGAATAATTGAATACGGGATGGACGATGCTTCGATATTTAACATTGGCGATCGGTTTTCTGGTAGTTTCCAACCACAGCGGGCTGGCCGACGACTGGCCTCGATTCCGGGGACCCGATGGCGCTGGGATTGCAGGAGGTTCGGACTCGTTGCCAATCAGCTGGTCGCCAGACGCGAATCTAGCCTGGAAGACGGAGCTACCGGGACCGGGGGCATCAAGTCCGATCATCGTTGGCGGCAAAGCACTGGTGACGTGCTACTCGGGCTACGGGTTGAGCCAGGAAAGCCCTGGCAATATCGAGAATCTCGTTCGCCATCTGGTCTGCGTTGACATGGAGACTGGCAAGAAGTTATGGCAAAAAGACGTGAAAGCAACGTTGCCGGAAGACCCTTACTCTGGAATCGGAGTGACGGCACACGGTTACGCTTCACACACTCCTGTCTCGGACGGAAAGAACGTCTACGCGTTTTTCGGTAAGGGCGGAGTGCATGCTTTTGATCTGGAAGGCAACGATCTTTGGCAGGTGGAGGTTGGCAAGGAATCCGATCCGGCCAAATGGGGGTCTTCGTCCAGCCCGATTGTTTATAAAAACTCGGTCATCGTAACTGCTTCCGCCGAAAGCCAGGCGATTATCGGGATCGATAAAGAGACCGGAAAGGAGTTGTGGCGTCAGGAGGCCAAAGGACTGGACGGTATGTGGGGTACTCCTGCTCTTGTGGAGGTCGATGATAACCGAACCGATCTTGTGATGTGTGTTGCCAAAGAACTGTGGGGGCTCGACCCGGAAACCGGCAAGCTTCGCTGGTTTGCCGACGCAACGGGGGCTCAACAGGCGTATGCCAGCGTGGTTTTGGATGGCAAACGCGTTCACGCATTTACGGGTCGTGGTGGCGGGAGTATC
>JAHEBQ010000109.1 GCA_024642205.1 Planctomycetaceae bacterium
GAATTACCTTGGATATAAAGCGGATCGAAGAAGTCGACGCCGGTTCCTATGTCCGACAGTTGATCACATACAAGTCCGAACCAGGATCACGAACACCAGCCTATTTGTGCATTCCCAAGGATGTGATCGCCGGTAAGCGAAGGGCAGCGGCGGTGCTTTGCCTTCACCCCACGGACAATACTTTTGGGCATCAGGTTGTCGTGGGGCTGGGAGGTAGACCCGGTCGTCAATACGCTGCTGAGTTGGCCGAACGCGGCTATGTTACACTTTCACCGTCCTATCCGATGATGGCCCATTACTGGCCCAACCTTGACAAGTTGAACTACAAGAGCGGCACGATGAAAGCAGTTTGGGACAACTCGCGTGCGCTCGATTTGCTGGCTTCCTTGTCGGACGTCGATGGTTCGCGAGGCTACGCCGCAATCGGCCATTCTCTGGGAGGGCACAATGCCATTTATTCGGCGGTGTTTGACGATCGAATCAAAGTAGTCGTCAGCAGTTGCGGTTTCGATTCCTTTCTGGACTATTATGACGGAAAGGAAAGCAACTGGCTGTTCGGTAACGGCTGGTGTCAAACCCGTTACATGCCAATTTTGTCTAACTACCGGGAAAAATTGCATGAGATACCATTCGACTTTCACGAATTGCTGGGCGCAATCGCACCACGTCCACTGTTTGTTAATGCGCCGCTACACGACGACAACTTTCATTGGCAAAGCGTCGACCGTTGCGCGGCTGCGGCTCGCCCAGTCTACAAACTGCTGGGCAGCGAAGGTAAATTGATCATTCAGCACCCGGATACAGATCACAATTTTCCCATTCAATTACGTAAACAGGCCTACGAACTGGTTGATTCCGTGTTGCGAGAATCGCAAGCCGGCTACGGGTCGGATTAATGCTGGGACCGCACCCGCACAAGGATTTTTCATCGGCACATTGTCTTCACGCTCGGATCATTCGATACAGTGAATTCGCGTCGGATTTGTCACTGATGACTGCCATGTCGTTGAGACATCGGTCAAACAGGCCGTGAACGCCCGGACGAAACACGATGGGCAATTCGATGAACACCAGTCGCCATCGTTGGTGTTGGCCCGCGTTAAACGGAAAAGACCATGAAATTCCGGCGACCCCTTTTCCATGACCGTTTATCTTCGCTTTCAGAGATGTTTTCTTATGAGAAGAAACAGCGTTTGATTCCCAAGGACTCTGTTACGTCGTGGCGGCTGAACCCGTTGAACAACATCACGTTGGCGAGAATACGTTTCGACTGTCCACCGGATTTTCCATGGAACGGATTGCCTCACGTCCACTGGCCGAACGCCCGGTCGTCGCGACTTGGATCATGCCGGGCGTATCTTGACGGTCGAGTCAGCAGGCATTATCGATCCGGAGGCTGAGCGGCCAGGAGGTCGTCCACATTGCCTGGCCCGACGGGCCGACGATGACCGGGACGGCGTCGTTGGTCGAGGAATTCTTGCGGCTGAGAACCTGAGTTTGCCTGGGGGCGTGCTCGCGACTGGCAACAACGTCCTGGTTTCTGTTCCACCAGCTATTTGGCGCCTGATTGACGACGATGGTGACAGGGTTTGAGATCGTCGCGAGAACTGGTTCAATGGAGGAATATGGTCAGACTGTTACAACGATCTACATGGCCCTTGCTTGGGACTTGATGGTTGGAACTATTGGTGCAAAGGGGAGTTTGCGCAGTGGTGCCAAGCCGAGTTCAGGGGCGAACCGATGGTAAGTTGGTCGCTCTTTGCGGCCTCCTCCAAGAGTTTGATTCCGGATTGCTCGACGTACTTGTCAACAAACGGGATACCAACGATTCTTTTTTCTGGCGTATCGTCGTTTTGACCATTGACCTTCCAATCGTCTTTCCCCGGTTCACCCGGATTGCCGGACAACGACCTTTGGGTCACCTATCGAAAATCTCACTCAGCGTCGGGCCATGTCGAGGAACCACGCGGGGTCGCCGTCGGTTACACCGTTACAGTGATCGTGGAAACAGTGTTCCATCACGTCGAAACATCGCGGGTTAGGAAGCGCATGACCCGCTTCACCCAAATACCATTTCCCAGTGAATAATGTATTGTAGCCGCCAGATTTCCGTACTGCCCCCAATGTCGATTCGACCTGGGGGAATTCTCCGCCGAGCCCCGGAAAAGCCACGGTCGTTGTTCCGCTTCGATCGGGATTACGTCCGGTTTGTATCGCTTCGCGACCGGATGTGCAACTTGGCTGAGCTTAGAAAGAGAAGAACGTCATTTCATCCTTGGCCAAGCCGTCGATGTTTTGGGGGTTGAGCCCTCCACCTACCCGGCGATCAATCTCGACGTCGCAATTTAACGAATCGATCCAAGTTGGGCCGAAAAGCGGCGTCAACTCCTAAAATTGACCGAGTGGCCGACCCAAATTTCGAATTCACAAAGGCAAGCGAATTCGTATTGATGACACCAGGGTGCTCGTTTGAGTTGTTTGATCCCCGGCGTCGGAGTCAAATGCTGAAATGCCGGTAGGGCACACAACTTGGAGATGAACTGACGGTTCATGACTCACCGAGACATGGAATCAAAATTGGAATATTGATGTTGTTCCAAAAAAAAAGGGGGGTGACATCTTTATAGACGGCACCCCCAATGCAGTCGGTTTACTCACCGCCGACGGTCATGTTCTTGATCTGTTTTTCCAGTGACTCAAGACTCCAGTCGCCCGGCGTCTGGCTGGGCGGAAATTCCTTCATGCTCGTGAGGAACTTGCTCGCGACCACCTGCATCGGCCCGAGCACATAGGCACGGTCGATCATCCAGTCGTGATAGGTGTTTGAGTTCTCGTAGGCTTTTTCGAACGGATCGCGGCGGAGGTTAAAGAGCAGCGGCATTCGCAAGTGGACCAGGGGCTCGCGCCATACTTGCAATTGATGCGCACGGTTCTCCAGATAGGTCGCCTTCCAGTCATCATACCGGACGGACATCACGGCGCCATCATCGCCGACATAGATAAACTCGCGGCGGGGCGATTTGTCGGTCTTGCCGCTGAGGTAATCGATCATGTTATAACCATCGATGTGGTTTTTGTATTGACGGCCATTGATTTCGGCCCCCTTAAAAAGCTGCTCCTTGATATTAGGATTACCGGCGGCGGCAGCAAAGGTCGGCAGCCAGTCTTCGTGTGACACGATGCCATTGAGCGTTACATCTGCCTGGAAGTGGCCGGGCCATTTGATGAAACATGGCACACGGAAAGCGCCTTCCTAGTTCGAGTTTTTCTCGCCATGGAAGGGTGTGGTGCCGGCGTCAGGCCAGGTGTTGTAGTGCGGGCCATTATCTGTGGAATACATGATGATCGTGTCATTCGCGAGGCCGAGATCGTCGATCAGCGTTAAGAGTTCGCCGACCAGTGCGTCGTGTTCGATCATGCCGTCGGTATACTCGTCATTGCCCGGATGGCGGTGTTCCTTGCGCACGTGGGTACGGAAGTGCATGCGTGTCGCGTTCCACCAGCAGAAGAAGGGCTTTCCGGCCGCGACCTGGCGCTTGATAAAATCCTTTGCCGCGTCATTGGTTTCATCGTCGATTGTTTCCATGCGCTTCTTTGTCAATGGTCCAAGGTTTTCAACGACTTGACCGCCTTTGCCATCTGCCTTGGACTTGATCATGCCACGTGGACCGAAAACTTCGCGAAATGTCTTGCCGTTGGCCAAGACCATGTCGCCGGGATAGTCCTCGTTTTCCGGCTCTTCCTCGGCGTTGAGATGGTAGAGGCTGCCGAAGAACTCATCGAATCCGTGCACGGTTGGCAAGTGCTCGTCACGATCTCCCTGGTGGTTTTTTCCAAACTGCCCCGTAGCGTAACCTTGACTTTTCAGGACCGTCGCCATGGTACAATCAGACTTTTGCCAGCCTTCGGCGGCACCTGGCATTCCCACCTTGGTCATACCGCTGCGGACAGGCACGGAGCCGCTGATGAATGCCGCGCGACCGGCTGTACAGCTCTGCTGCGCATAATAGTCGGTGAAGCCGACGCCTTCTTTGGCAATGCGATCGATGTTCGGCGTCTTATAACCCATCATGCCACGGTTATTGTGGCTGATGTTCCAAGTACCAATATCGTCTCCCCAGATGACGAGGATATTCGGTTTCTTTTTCTGCTGGGCCGAAGCGGTGTCCATCGCAACAGCCCAAAAAACGATGGTAAGAACTGCGGTCGCAACATAGGACCACGATTGGATTTTTCTCACAAGATTCTCCATTGAATTCAAAAAAATAAACTCCGTAGACACCCGATTCTGCCACGGAATGATTCAGTAAGTCGTCCGGTGGCGATTGCCACGCCCCGAGAACTGGTCAATAGTACAAAATTCAACCAAAGCTATTACTATACAAGAAACGGTAAACTGGTCACTATGGGGGACAGCACTAACGGGTCGCAAGCCACTTTTGGCAAAATGTTCCTATTTTTGACCTGGTTTACCAAGACCTCGACCCGATACGGGACACCGATGGAGCCGCAAGCGGTATTTTTAATTACGGTTGGACCGGAAAAATTGAGCGGCTCAAAACCACAGCAGAATATTTTGCTCGAGATGACGTCGTAGACATCTAAATAGCGTCAGGATGGACGCTGCTTGCCTGTCGCTGCTGACGCGCGGTTCATCAACCCAACAACCTTGTCACTCACGAGCTCGCTCCTCGTTGGGCCACCTTATTGCACCGGCACGCTGGTAAGATCGCACAAATACCAGAAAACCTGCCACCCGATCCAAGCAACTGGGACAACAATAACTGTGAACCACATACCCCACCAAAAGTTTCTACTGGGTGGTCGTTATGACCTGGCTCCCGAATCCTGATCCATGCGGAGTGTGAAAAAATCTGTTGTTTTCAGATTCCAGGAGGATCAACCCTGGAACGGTACACCGAAGAGCCGATTGCGTTTGCGCTTCGTCAGGGAGAATCAAGGACACCGGTTGGGGAGATTGTCCGCAAGATGGGGGTCACGGAGCAGACTTATTACCGGTGGGAGAAGAAGTTTGCCGGGATGGGCGTCGCTGAAGTGCGCCGCCTGAAGCAGCTTGAAGAAGAGAATCGAAAGCTGAAACAGCTCGGTGCCGACTTGAGCTTGGACAAGAAGATGCTTCAGGATGTTGTCCAAGGAAAGGTCGAAAGCCCGATCGTCGGCGTTCGATCGTGAATAAGCTTCCCGTTTCCCGCGAAGTAAGCGAGCGACGAGCGCTTTTAAGGACTGGCTTTCCGCGAGCCAGCCACCGCTACAAGAGCGTCAAGAATGATCGGGCAGATTTGCGAATCAAGCTTCGTGACCTGGCTTCCAGTCGAGTTCATTACGGCTATCGCCGTTTGCACATTCTGCTTCAACGAGAAGGCTGGAAGGTCAACCACAAGTTGGTATATCGCCTTTACAAAGAGGAGGGATTGACGATGCGTCGAAAACGAACCCGCCGCAATCGAAGCTGTCAGAACCGTGAAGGCCGAACGAGCCCAGTTCGTACCAAAGAACGTTGGAGCATGGACTTCATGGCGGATCAGCTCTATTGTGGCCAGCGATTTCGAATTTTGACGTTAGTGGATAACTTTAGTCGAGAGAGTCTGGCGATTCATGCAGGTGAGCTGCTGACTGGAGATCACGTCGTGCAGGTCTTGCTGGGGGTTTCCAAGATCCACGGGATCCCGAAAACCATTCAAGTCGACAACGGTCCAGAATTTATTTCCAAGAGTCTGGACGGGTGGGCCTAATGGAACAAGTTAAGGCTGGATTTCAGTAGACCTGGCAAACCGACCGACAACGCCGTAATTGAGTCGTTTAATGGACGCCTTCGACAAGAGTGTTTGAACCAGCATTGGTTTTTGTCCCTTGAGGACGCACAGAAGAAGTTGAACGATTGCAGAATGGACTACAATCACAATCGGCCGGATAGCAGTTTGGGCAGTTGACCCCTGTCGAGTTTGCGGCCAGACACTCCACAGTCAAACCGGGTCCTCAGCGGTCGCTGTGGGGACTATATTCGGCTTTCACATTCTTTATCCAACAGCGAGACGGAAAATGAGTTTTGATCTTTCAGGTAAAACTGCAATTATCACCGGGAATAGCACGGGACTGGGAAAGTCCATTGGGCTTGCGATGGGAAAATTGGGTGCTTCAGTCCCGATCAACTTTTGTCACGACGAATCGAGGGCAGCGCGTGCTTTGGCCGAATACGAAGCAGCCGGCATTCGCACTTCGGCTATCCAGGCAGATGTCACTTCCGAGGCAGGCGTGGATCACCTTGTGTCGGAAACCGAACGACTTCTCGGTAATGTTGACATTATCGTACTCAATGCAACCTGCGATCAGCCACACAAAACGATCGAGGAATATGAATGGGAATTCTATCAGTCGATGGTAGACTTTTTTCTGAAAAGCCCGTTTCTGGTAACCCGTCGCGTGCTGGGAAACATGAAAGAACAGGAATGGGGCCGAATCATCAATATCACCAGTGAAGTCTTTCATAAAGCGGTGTCACCATTCAGTGCATATGTCGCCGCCAAAGGAGCACAGATTGGCTGGTCAAGGAGCATGTCTCAGGAACTTGCCCCGTATGGAATTACCGTCAACATGGTCGCACCCGGCTGGATTCCCGTCGAGCGACATGAGAAGGATCCTCAGAAAATGAAAGATGACTATTTGGCATCGATTCCCATGCAGCGATGGGGTAATCCCGAAGATGTCGCCCAGGCCTGTTGTTATCTTGCGAGCCCAGCTGCAGATTTCGTAACCGGACAAACGATCGCGGTTAACGGCGGCAATTCCGCGTGGATTTGATTGACTGACTCGGTTGAAATATTTCCAAAAGCACCATCGAGAATCAGATTTGGAAAATCCGGACCTGATCATCTTGGCTAGGAAGAGTCCCAATTATTGTGAAATCCACCCCCCCAATTCGATGAATGCCCTGAGCCGGACAAGGTACTGACAAGCCTCCTCTAGATTCGAAATCCGACTGGATTTCAGCCTGCATGGAACCCGTTGAGACAATCACTTTTTTTGAGAGACCAATGAATTACTTCGATAGCAAAAAAATCCTCGTACCACATGACTTTTCGGACCTCTCCGGAAATGCAGTTGAAGTCGCCATCAAGATCGCGGAAAATCGTCAACATGTGACGGTCTTGCATGTCGTAGACCCAGCACCCATCTATGGCTATACCGGTAGTGATGCAGAATTTGGCGGGCCCTTCAAGACCGGAATGCCTGACATAGATATCGCAGACCAGATCAACGAAGATCACCGGCAACGCGCCTTAAAAATGTTGCAGGGTCAGTTCGGTGACGCGCATCATGCGGGACTGAACTTTGCGACGATTGTCCATGATGCGTCACATGGAATAACGGAATTCGCTTCAGAAAACAAGTTCGACCTGATTGTGATGCCGTCGCATGGACGAACCGGTATGAAGCGACTTTTGATCGGTTCGGTTGCCGAGCGAGTTGTCCGAATGGCACATTGCCCGGTCTTGGTGTTGCGCGGCTAGTTCGCGTCGCAGTCCTGGGAACAGGTCAGCGACTTATCAAACCTCTCCAGCTTTCCTTGTGCATGGGCCAACCGGCTATTTCCCGCCAACAAGTTTTCGCGTCGCAAAATGCCCCAGCGTGGTACTCTGACCCAATGGCGCAGTATCAGACCCAAAATCAGTTTCGCGATCCCCCATTATTTCGTGATCGACCCGTTGTCGTTAGGGTTCAACAATGGTCGAGAATTGCGGAATTTTTGATAACCGATTGACATGACGCGTCAGAGAAATTGCCAGCATCTGTCCATCAAACTCGATTGGCATGGTTCTTGCAAAAAAGGTGTCAGCATTTGCCAGCGGTTGGTCGTCATCGATTGACTGAAAAACTACATCGGCAAAGCGACAATCACTCTCAACCAAACGAGCATGAACATGCCGAAGTTCAAATCCAGATTTCTTGTCACGTGTCTGCTGTTCGCGGTCTGCACCATCGGGCTATCGCTCCGTTCTGGTTTCAACCCTGTGCTGGGAATCGATAATGACCGGATCCGCGACATCGGCCGGAATGAAAAATTGGTCGCGCGATTCGTCTGGCAAATGATGGAACGGAATCATCTTTCAAAACGAAGTGTTGACGACGATATTTCCAGGCGCGCGTTTGACAAATACATTAATTCGCTGGATCCGTCCAAGCTGTACTTCCGGCAGTCGGACATCGAAGAATTCGACAAGTGGAAAACCAGTCTCGATGACCAGTTGAAGGCCAGCGACTACACGGCGGCTTTTCAGATTTTTGATCGGTTCCTGGAGCGAGTCGACCAACAAACGGCTATCGCCATACAGCTGGTCGATGCCAAACAGGACTTTACAATCCAGGAATCAATGGTTGTTGATCCCAACCTGGCCGAATTTGCGAAAGACGACGCTGACGCCCGCGAGCTCTGGAGAAAACGGATCAAGTACAACTTGTTGGTCCTTGGTGAAAATCAAGAGACGCAAACGGAAAAAATGAAAGCCTATCCCCAGGAGGTTCTGCGAAAACGTTTCCGGTCATTCGCACGTCGCGTACATCAAATGGACTGCGAGGATGTGATTGAACAATTTATCACTTCGATCACTTCCAGCTTTGATCCGCATACCAGTTACATGTCTCACAAGTCATTCGACAATTTCATGATTCAGATGAACCTGGAATTGGATGGTATTGGGGCCACGCTGCAAGGCAGTGACGATGGCTACACCGTTATCAAGAGCCTGGTTAAAGGCGGTGCGGCAGCAAAACAAGGCGGACTGAAACTCGAAGACAAGATCGTGGCAGTCGCTCAAGGAACGCAACGTGGCGACCAGGCTGACCCAATACTTGTTCGCGAGTACGGAACGGAGTTTGTTGACGCAACTGGAATGAATGTCGACGATGTAGTCGACATGATACGGGGAAAAGCGGGCACCGTGGTACGACTATCAGTCATTTCCGAAGATACGTCCGGTCTTCATACCGTCAGCCTTGTACGCGAAAAAGTCCAACTGGAGGACCGCGCGGCTCAAGGCACAATTTTTGAAGACGGCCAGAAAGCTGACGGATCCCCCAACCGGATTGGCGTCATCGAACTGCCTATGTTCTATGCGAGCATGAATGACGATCCGGAAACCGGTCGCAGCAGCACGACGGATGTGCGGCGAATCCTCAACGATTTCAACAATAAGGATGTTGATGCATTGATCCTTGACTTGAGAAGCAACGGCGGAGGCTCACTCAAAGAAGCAATTGACTGCACCGGCTTGTTTATCGACGCGGGTCCCGTGGTTCAAGTCAAAGACGCGTACGGTCGAATCGAAGTGCTCAATGACATGGACCACGGCGTCGCCTGGAAAAAACCAATGATTGTCCTGACAAGTAAATTCAGTGCGAGTGCCAGTGAAATTCTCGCCGGAGCGATTCAGGATTACCAACGCGGCCTGGTGGTCGGCGACTCAGCAACTCACGGTAAAGGGACAGTTCAAAACCTGCTGAATATCAGCCAGATGGTTTTTAACAAAAACAGCGCGGCAAACGAGTTCGGGGCATTGAAGATTACGACGCAGCAGTTCTACCGGCCCAACGGAGATAGTACCCAGTTGCGAGGCGTCCTGGCTGACATCGTCTTACCTTCGGTTACCGACAACATGGATGTCAATGAATCGGATCTGGAAAACGCTGTCGATTTCGACCATATTCGTCGTGCCAAATTCGAAACCTATGCGATGACAAGCCCCAGAATAATTGCGTTCCTTGCGGGACGTTCGGCGAGTCGACGAGGCTCGTCGGTTGAATTTCAAAGGCAACTTGTCAACATCACGAAATATGTCGAAAACAAGGACCTCAAAGAGGTTTCTCTGAACGAAGCAAAGTTCCTTGCGCGTCAAAAACAGCTGAGCGACGAGAAACAGGAAGAGATGGAAATCGTCGAGCAGATGAGTTCGAACGAGATCAAGAGAGATTTCTACCTGGACGAAGTCCTGCGAATCACATCGGATTACATGGATTTGCTGTCGAAGCCCAGCGAAACCGATTTGCTCACCAAAGTAGATCAGTCGTAAACAGGTCCATCCTTCATCCTCAACTCTTGGTGAGAATCGCCATGTCCGGGTTGTTCATCGGCCGACCCGGACTTTGGCATTTCAATTCTTGAAACTGCGAGTGCCGCGACGACTCATGCTTTGTAACGAGATTTGCAAGAGAGCTGTATGAATGTTAAACATCAACTTGCTGTATGCGCAACATTCCCATCACGAAACGAATCCACCAAAGGAAATCGTATGACAGTTCTTTATTACGATCCGATTTTCCAGCAACACAAGACAGGCGATCATCCTGAAAACGGCAGAAGAATTCTTCCGGTCGTTCGGCATCTCCGCTCGATTGGGCTGGATTCAAGCTGTCAGCAACCTGAGTGGAACGCGGCTGTAGAAGAACAAATCTGTCATGGTCACACACGCGAGTACGTCGATTCAGTCATGCAGTTTGCTTCACGGGGCGGAGGTTACATCGAACAGGATACGTTTGTCAGTGAAAAATCCTACGACGTCGCCCGTATGGCAGTCGGCGCAGTTTGTGATGCGGTAGAGCGGGTCGTTGGCGGAGAAGACAAGACCGCTTTTTGTCTTGTTCGTCCTCCCGGGCACCACGCCATGCCGAATCACGCGATGGGATTCTGTCTGTTCAACAACATCGCAGTTGGTGCGCGTGTTGCCACACGGGAACTTGGAATGGAACGTGTTTTGATCGTCGATTTCGACGTACACCATGGCAATGGCACGCAAGCCACGTTCTGGGAAGATGCAAACGTCGGTTTTTTCTCGATGCACCGGGAGCCATTTTATCCTGGAACCGGGGCCGCTGATGAAATCGGAGCCGGTCCGGGACTGGGAACTACCCTGAACGTGCCGATCACATTTGGTACGCCGCGTGAAAAACAGCTTTCAGTTTTTGCAGAAAAGCTTCAAGACTTTGCCCGACGCATTCGACCACAACTCGTACTGTTGAGCGCTGGCTTCGACAGCCACAAAGATGACCCGATTGGCTCCCTGGGACTGGAAAGCGAAGACTTTCGCGTGCTCACACGTTGTGTACTGGACGTAGCAAGCGAGCACGCGGACGGCAGACTTGTCAGCGCATTGGAAGGTGGTTACAACCCGGATGCCCTGACCGAAAGCGTCACAATTCATCTCGAAGAGTTGCTGCGTGACGCGTAATTTGATCAATTGTCGGCTGCCTCGGCTGATCGGGCCGATCATTCACATAAGACATCGATGCTTCGAATCATCAAAAGGACGGATGGCAAAATG
>JAHEBQ010000057.1 GCA_024642205.1 Planctomycetaceae bacterium
GCTCAAATACGTCCGGCCCGGAGATTACAGATTGAAACGGTCGACAGTAGAGTTTTTCCGGGTTCTGGTAAAACGGGTTTTCAACTCCATTGGCGTCGTCTGGCGGTGCCCCAAAACTTCGAACCGCCGTACCGATGGCCTGGTTTTTCCCATTAAGCAAACGCTCGAAAAACCGTTTGCCTCCCTCGACCACGTTATTCTGACCGTCCCATTTGTAAAGCCAGCCTTCTCGCGTGATGAAGTACCATTGACCGTTTCGGCCACACAGCCATTTTTCGCGTTTCTGCCCCCAGTCCTCGTGATAGTTGCCGTTGGACAGCAAACCCAGTTCGTCACCCTTTTTGTGTGCTTCGAGTTCTTCCTCGTTTTGGGCTTCTTTGAGAACTTTCTCGTAATCTAGTGACTCTTCACGGAGCTTTCGCAGCAGGTTGGTGTAGCGCGCGTCGCCCTCTTTACACCAGGGACCGCTGACACATACGAATTGATCGCCACCGTAAAAGTACTTTCGAAATTCGCCCAGTTCCTTGGTTTCGACATAATCATCCGGCAACCAGTCGGCCACGTTGTTCTGCATGTCCGCCAAGCCGAGCCGAGCACCTCGGAGCGCGAATGGCAGCAGAAAGAACACGGTGCAAAGCAACACCATGGCGACGCTGCCAAATACGGGAACCGGTACCGAAAAAAATCGCTTAGTCATAAATTGATGTCGGCAAGGGCATTACCTGACCAACCCGGAATAAATCGATTGAAATAACCGTCGAAACGTCCACTAAAGGGTACCGGCCTGACATTTCCGAGTCCATGTCAAAGCTCGCGAAAAAAGTGACTGATAGCTGGGAAAGCAATGGAATTTGCGAATCTTTGAGGGTCGTTTGGGTTTGGAGTTGACCCACTGGAAGAAATTTTGCCGGCGAGTTGTCGCCGCTGGCCGCCAGAGATCCAGCGATCGCTGCCAGGTCATTGAACAAACCCCTTGACGCCACTTGGTCAGAATTGCCCCAGGCATTCCGGGCCCACCCGCTTGAACCGGTCATGGGAGCCACGGAGTTGCAGCCGCGAAACGTCCCGTCTCACCACCGTCGCCAAGGTTCGTCGGTGGCCAACGACAGACATCATGACTTCAACAAATGGATGGGCGATTCACAGAATCTTGTTACCCACCATCACCACCACCCGGTGTGAAGCCATAGAAATAAGTGTACGTCCCGGACGCCGCGCCAATTAACAACGACGCCAGCAAGACAATTGTAGGCACAATTAACTGCCTGCCTTGCATGAATCCAAACACGACGCACCAGAGAAATGCTGTACAGACACAGGCGACGCCCTGACTGGTTTTCTGAATGAATCCAACGAACGTAATCCAGAGTCCCATGCACACGTACAGTACCATTGCCGCAATAAAACTGACGGCCGATGACGCGACATATTGAGTGATGGACTCCATGGTAAAGACGATTACCAACCCAATCCCGATCAGGATTGCACCGACGACAAAGGCAACAGCAGCGATCAAATAGGAGTCTGCGCCGTCACCAAAGTCCTGGCCTTCCGCCGTCACCGGCATGTCGGAAATGTCCTTTTCTGCTTTGGCCATGATCCGTTCCGCGTCGCTCATCGCTCCTTCCGAAGCCTGGGCATTCAGGTCGTCCTCGTAGGCTTCCGTCTGGAGTTGCACCCCAGTTTCATTATTGAAACCACACTCGACACAGACGATTGCATTGGGCAAAAGTTCAGCGGCGCAGTTTTCACACACCGGACCCCGCGTCGCGGAGCGGACATTTTGCTCGTCCAACAAATCCAGCAACGGATTGTGGCTGGCCGTCGCCGTGGCTGTCTGTCTGGCCGGCGATTTTGCTTTAATCAGGATCGGTACGCTGCATTTCGGGCACTTTACCCGTCGCCCGGCAAGTTGGTCTTTTGCCTGGAATCCGGCACCGCAACTGCCACATCGAACGTTAATCGCCATTTTTTGGTCTCGAAAGTACTGCCTGAATTCCAATTTCGGTTCGGACGCCGTCGCCCAAGGTTATTCCATTATGTGATAGGGTCGTGTTTTGACCACCATTTTCCGCATTAATTGCGTCCAACCCAATCCATTATATTCTATTTAACGGTCGTTTTTGGGTCGGATTTTCGATAAATCAACCGGCTCGGCTCGAATGCTAACCGTCCATCGTGACATCCAGGCCAATTATCCTTCGAGATTAGATGACATTTTTGAATTGAAAAAAAGCCAAACATCCGTTTAACTTGCAACATCTTCCCGACAGATTGCCACCGCACACAGTTATTGATGAGCACAATCAAAAACAATTTCTCTTGAAACCAATCGAATTGGATCCTTCGCATGCTCTGCCAATCTGTCACAAAACCTCACCAATGAAACGAGAAACGCACAGGTCCCGCCAATCGTGGCTCGCGATCCTGGGCAGGATTTGACAATTTCCAGATCGGCGTCACCAAAGAACGACCGTGATTGCCGTCTGATTCCAAGGAAAGTCTCTGTGCAAAAGCATTATTCTCTAATTCCGACTCGTTTTGTCGACAGTTTGCTGGTTTTGGCGCGCCAGTTGCCTAATAGGGAATATTCATTTTTGAATCCGCAAAAATGTCAGGCTTGAGGTGCGATCCAGGCTTACTCGATTGGAAAACGATCATTTGATTTTCAACCAATCGGAAGCTGGCGTGGCCGAAACTGATTCAATAAATGGTCTGCAACAAAAACTTAGGAGGCTGATCCATGGCCGTGACTGCGAAAAAGAAACCAAGTAAATCTACCCATTCAACGACGCTCCAGCCATTGGGCGATCGAATTGTCGTTGAACGCGAGGAATCACTTGAAACAACTTCCGGGGGCATCGTGCTGCCAGGATCGGCTCGAGACAAGCCTTCACGCGGAACCGTCATTTCCGTCGGCGAAGGACGCATGCTTCGCGACGGCACCCGTAGCCCGCTGCAAGTCAAACCTGGCGATGTCGTTCTGTTTACGACCTATGGCCCGGATGAAATCAAACTGGGTGAAGACGAGTACCTGCTGATGCGGGAAGACGACGTTCTGGCCATCATCGAGTAATTCTGACGGACCTGGATCCGCCATACCATTCCATCTCACAAATTCAAAAAATTAACCTGAACTCAGGAGTTCCATCTCATGGCAAAAATGATTGCTTTTGAACAAGAAGCCCGCGAATCTATTCGCCGCGGTGTTTCCAAACTGGCCCGGGCCGTCAAAGTCACTCTTGGTCCCAAAGGCCGCAATGTGATCTTGCAAAAGAGCTTCGGCTCTCCCACCGTCACCAAAGACGGCGTCAGCGTCGCCAAAGAAATTGAACTGGAAGACACCTACGAAAACATGGGTGCCCAGATGGTTCGCGAAGTCGCGAGCAAGACCAGTGATGTTGCCGGCGACGGAACAACCACAGCAACGGTTCTGGCCGAGGCGATTTTTAACGAAGGCCTGAAAGCCGTAACCGCGGGGGTCAACCCGATTCAGTTGAAGCAGGGAATCGAAGCCGCCGTCACCGACATTTGTGGCAAACTCACTGAAATGTCGATCAAAATCAAAAACAAAAGTGAAATGGCCAACGTCGCTTCGATCGCGGCCAACAATGATGCTGAGATTGGCGAACTGCTGGCCTCCGCCATGGAGAAAGTCGGAAAAGACGGGGTGATTACGGTTGATGAAGGCAAAAGCCTGAACACCGAGGTGGAATGGGTCGAAGGGATGCAGTTCGATCGGGGATACCTGTCTCCCTATTTCGTCAACGAATCCGCGTCGATGGAATGTGTTCTGGAAGATGCCTACATCCTGGTATTTGAAAAGAAGATTTCCAACATCAAGGACCTCGTTCCCTTGCTTGAGAAAGTCGTTCAACAGGGCAAACCGTTGTTGATTATCGCCGAAGACATTGAAGGCGAAGCCCTGGCGACTCTCGTGATCAATCGACTCCGTGGCACTTTTAATTGCTGTGCAGTCAAAGCCCCAGGCTATGGCGATCGCCGCAAAGCCATGATGGAGGACATCGCGATCCTTGCCGGTGGCAGCGCGATCTTCGACGCCCTTGGAATGAAGCTGGATCAACTGGGTCTGACCGAACTGGGTAGGGCCAAGAAAGTCATCGTTGGCAAGGACGTGACGACGATCATCGAGGGAGCCGGAAAAAGCACCGAAATCAAAGGCCGCATCGACCAGATTCGACGTGAAATCGACAACACCACCAGCGATTACGATCGTGAAAAACTCGAAGAGCGTCTTGCGAAGCTTGCCGGTGGAGTCGCCAAGGTCAATGTTGGCGCTGCGACCGAAAGCGAAATGAAAGAAAAGAAAGCTCGCGTCGAAGATGCCTTGCACGCAACCCGGGCGGCCGTCGAATCGGGCATTCTGCCTGGTGGTGGCGTCGCGCTTTTGCGAGCTGCAAGCCTGGTTGCTCCATCGACCGAAATGTCGGACGATGAAGTCACAGGCTTTAACATTGTTGTCAAGTCCTGCCGTTCTCCATTGCACATGATTGCGACAAACGCCGGACAAGATGGCGGTATCGTGTGCGAGAAAGTTCTCGGCGGTAAGGCGAACTTTGGTTATAATGCCTTGACCGATCAGTACGAAGACCTTGTGAAATCCGGTGTGATTGATCCGGCCAAGGTCACCCAGACAGCCCTTTCGAATGCCGCGAGCGTCTCGATTTTGTTGTTGACCAGTGATGCACTGATCGCCGAAAAGCCCAAGCGTGGAAAAACTCCAGGCCACGGTGGTGATCAGGATATGTATTAGACGCAAGGCCCTTCGGGAGTTGCGATCATATAAGGGGCTTGGCCCATCTGCCCCAAACCTTGTTGTGGCTGTTTCCCATGACAAGAAAGGATGGAAACCATAAGAAACGCCGGTCGAAATTCGACCGGCGTTTTTCTTTGCCTCGGACCCGGGATCGAATCCCGCTCGTACAAGCTTTGCTCTGGCCCCACAACCAACCGGTTGAATTCCGCCATCGTATTTGAACTGTGATACGATAGGGTGGCCCCCGCTACCGCCAGATTCACCCATTTGCTCGGAACCCTCATGAACCGTTTTCGAATGCTCAAAAACCAGCTGGTCTTCGTCATTGCATTCGGGGCATGTTTCCCGTGGCACCTGGCCCACGCGCAGAACGAAGACAAAAACTCCACGAAGCCGTTGCGCGCGATGAGCTTTAACATCCGGTTGGGAGTCGCCGAAGACGGTGACAACCATTGGGACAATCGCAAGGACCTCGTAATCCAGACGATCAGGAACTTCGATCCCGATTTTGTCGGAACCCAGGAAACCTGGAATTTTCAGGCCGAGTATTTTCGACAGAAGTTACCTGAATACACCTACGTCGGTCGCTCACGACAACAGGATAATAACGGCGAACAGTGCGGCATCCTGTTTCGCAACTCTCGTTTCGACAGATTGGTTGAAGGCCACTTTTGGTTGAGCGAATCGCCAGATCGGCCCGGGTCCAAAAGCTGGGATTCATCGCTGCCTCGCATGGTAACCTGGTTAAAACTCTGGGACCGGGAAAATTCGCAAAGCTTCTACGTGATCAACACGCATTTCGATCATCGCGGTCCTCAGGCTCGAGTGGAAAGTGCACGCATGATTCGCAATTTCATCAAAGAGCTTCCGGCAAATGCCCAGGCAGTAGTTACCGGTGATTTTAACGCGACGGTTGACTCTGAACCCTACCGGGCTTTATTCGGTCCGCTGGAAGACGCGGAATCTCCTGTCATTGATTCCTTTCGAATCGTCCATCCTGAAGGCGATTCCCCGAGCGGGACATTTAACGGATTCAAGGGCACCGAGACCGGTGCCAGAATCGACTGGATTGCGGTGTCGCGAAGTATTGAGACTGTCCAAGCCGACATTGACCGGAGCTCGTTCGACGGCCGGTTCCCAAGCGACCACTTTCCCGTCACTGCCGTCGTCAAACTGGACAGACCTGCCAAGGTAATGGCGACGGGACAGGAAAAGGGCTCGCTCAAGTAAACCGCCAGAGGGTAAGCCGCAGTGTTTCTCATGTCCCGCAACACGCTTGGCAGCCCAACATGACAATCAAGCCGGTTGTAACAAATATTCTGGTGCGCCAATCGTGGCGTTCCGGGTCTGCATGATACGGCTCGAGGCGCTATTTCTCGAAAGTGAAAATAGCGGGACGTCGGAAATTTGAAAACCGAGTTCTGCAAGTCTCGACTGCCGGAATGGGTTGTATCAAATATTCCTGTCGACCGAATTACCAACCATTCAATTCGTTTATACCGGCCAAAAAATTCGAGACTCAAGCTTCAAAATTAAACTGTGGGTTAAGTTGAGATGGTGAGAATCGCGATACTTATGCCCAAGGGTGTTGTCACAACGTTTTCAAAACAAATGAGGTTACCATGTTCAAATTCATGTTCCCAGCAATCATGTGCGTCGCCATGTGTTTTCCAATGGTGAGTGCGGCTCAAGACTGCGGGTGCAGTCAACCGGACCCGTGTTGCGTCAAGACACGCAAAAAACTCGCATTGGTTGACGTACAAAAAGAACGCTGCCGTCTGACTCGCGAATGCGTTACCGACGAATGCGGTTGCACCAAAAAGAAATTCGTCCGATCCACAGAATGTGTCACTGTCAAGCGACTGAAATGTGTCGAGACTCCGGTTGATCCTTGCAAAAAGGGCTGCTTCGCCCGGCTAAAAGAACGTTGCGCTTCGAAAAGCTGCTGTGAACCAGAGCCATGTTGTGATGCTCCAGCTCCCTGTGGATGCAACTAACGTGAATGTCCGTCAGCCAGATTTGCGTTGACGAATGATTCAATTTCAAAACCAAAAGACACGGGCCCGGTTCAGGCTCGTGTTTTTTTTGTAAACCCGGAAAGGAATCGCGTTCCGCGAAGCGAAACACAGAATTTCGCCTGGAAGCAACAAAAATATTTCTCTCGGAAGCTCCGGTTTCCATGATTATATTAGACTAGACTCAATCCCGTAATCGAGAGATTGAGGCTCCTGCCGAAATATGTCTACCCAGGAAAAAGTCTCAGCGGGAGCAACGACCTCCCAAAAACGAAATAAAGTCCAGATAGAAAGATCATTCGCACTGTGACAATTCCTTCGGCGTTTCTCGCTTGGTATCCGTTACGCCAGGGCCGGTATTTTTGACTTTGCATCCCGCTTGAGGACCAGACTGGGGCCACACGATGGAACTTCGCGACCTTTTTGTAGCAACCGTCGCACTTGTGCTTGGTTGCATGATGTTGTCAACGTCGATTCTTGACCAGGGTTGGTTTTTCCAGATGAAGATCGCCCGGATCATTGCCGAATCAAAAGGACGAATGCATGCCAGAACTTTCGTTGGGTCCGTCGGGGCCTTGATGATCGCCATGGGACTTTACCTGATCCTGGCACCATTCGCATGGACATTTTTTCAACCGACGGATGATCGAGCATCCGCCGGCAACCCGACCGATGGTTCGATACTGTTTGCCGAGAGCGACTAACGGACTATTGATTCAAGTATGCAAACAAATCGGCCCAATCCTGGTCCGAAGCCTCTTTCAATAATCCATCCGGCATGAGCGATTTGTCCGAGACTGCACGCGCTTCGATTACGTTACGATTGATCCGCACGGTATTCCCGTCGATTTCCTGCAACGTGATGCCGTCGACCGATTCGTAGACCATGCTACCCTGGAAAAACTGGCCGTCGACCGTTTCGATCACGATGGCGCGGTAGCGTTCCGGCACCTGGTCGTTTGGCAACGTGATTGCGCGAAAAACATCTTCGCGACTAAACCGTTTCGTAATACCCTCCAAACGAGGTCCCAATCGCGATCCGGCATCGTGACATTGGGCACACTTGAGATTCACGTAGATCTTCTTGCCCCGGTCCGAGTCTCCCGCAGCCCAGTCAATTTCCGCCAGACGCTGCGTCAACGCACGTACCCCATGTTTTTCGAATTCTGCACTGAATTCCTGTGGATAGCTGGTTTGAAGAAACTCTTGCCAACGCTCGATGACATCTTCCTGGACGAGGGCATTCCGGTTCGGTTGGTAGCCAAAATCCTGGCCCGTTTCGTTTTGCAGAAGCATCATCAACTGATCGCGCACGGCAACCGAAGACTTTTCCCATGCTAACCTCCGCAAGGCAGCATAAACCGTTACAATCTCATCACTGGTGAGTTGGTCCGCTAAACGCTGAAGACCGATTGCCGAGTTCTTGACCGTCTTCAGATTATCTGACTTGAGCCCGTCGACAAACAGCCGACGGTCTACGGCCGAGGGAGACCTGGCCACCGACGCAACAATTATGTCTTGAAATTCACGTCGATCAGAAAACTTGCGTACCAACGGCAGATAGATCCCTCCGGAGTGAGATGCGATGACATTCAGCTGTTCGGCTGTCGTCTGCTCGGGATGTGATTCGACGTTGGCTGCAAATCGCGGGATAGCCACATCCCTGGACATGCCGTTGAGCGCATCCAACAGGAATACCTGGTCGTCGCGTCCCGACAATTGAGTCGCGACCATCAAAGAAAACTCCAAGCCAATCCGTTGGCAAATCCGACTTGTCAGACTCTGCATCCGAGGATGGAAGTTGCGATCGATATTCTGATGATCACGCAGAATTTTCCCACTTACACCCACCAGGCCAGCCGCAATTTTGGGTTCGAGTTTTTCATCCAGCCGATTTTCTGGTCCAGCGATGATCTGGCAAACGCAGTTGAGCCAATGGATGTCTTGTTGGGCAGTCGAGTCAGTTCGCGACAGCAACTCTGCCATTTCGAATTGCAATCCACTCGAACTACATTCCAACATCGCAGCCAAGCGGCCGATTTCCTGAATCCGAAATTCGTCGATTTCCGGATTCTCCGAAGTTGTCCGAATTCGTCCAAGCGCCGCCGCCAATTGATCGGCAATCGACTTGCTTGTTTGGGCTGGAATTCTCACGGGCGATCGTGCAGTGTAGCCCATAAACATTGGATCGGTTCCTTCGGCACCACATCCGCCCAGTGCCAACTGGCCAATCCTCGTCACAAGCAACGAGTCCGATTCTTCATTGGCCAAGACGCCGGCAATTTTTTCGAAGAACTTCAGGGATCCCTCGCCGGAAGGGTCCAGGACGATTGATTCCAACATCAGCTGCGAAGCAACCGGCAAGCCGTTTTTGTCGATCGACGAAAGCACGGATGGATCAAGTTCTTTCAAAACCCGCATCAGCATCCCGAGTGTTTTCGGTTCGGCCGTCATTAGGAGTTCCTGCAATCCCCGGGCTAGAAGCCCTTTCAATTCGGCATTGGAGACCAGTCCCTTTCCAAGAATGTCGCGACGTCCAATGAGCGCTTCGAGTGCCGAAATTTGAATCGCCTGGCTTGGATCGTTGAGCGCCTGGAACAGAACGTCGGCTCTCAGTCGTGTTGACCTCGCCATCCTGACGAATTCGGGCGATTGCTTGGCGACAGGTCGGCGCTCTGTTTGTCCAACATAGCGAACTCGATAAATCGCTCCTTCGGTTCCTCGTCCACCGGTGCTGATCAGCAAACTGCCATCGGGTGCAAAATCCAGGTCCGTAACCGCGAAGCCGAATTGCCCGTTTGCGATCGCGAAATCGGTACCCCTGTCATAGGCTCCTGACGCGGCATCGCGCCGAAATGCCATGACTCGACCAAAAGTCCAATCCGAGACAAAAATTGCGTCATCGTAACTGGAGGGAAAAGATCGTGACGAACCAGCCACAACGCCAGTGGGACTTCCGCGCCCCAGGCCTCCAATTTCGATCGGCATGTCAAAGTAGAAACCAGGCCGCTTCCATCCGGCGTCAACCCATCCGGCGTCGTCTCCCGACCGCATCTGAAAAAGCCTCGTTGGCTGATACCAGGGAAGCGATATATCACGTTCTCCGTCGCTGTCATAGACAAAAACGTCACCAGCCGAATTGAAGTCAAAATCGTAGGCGTTGCGAAAACCATGGGCGAAAACTTCCTTTTCCGACCAATCCGGACTAATCCGCATCAGAAATCCTGCGCGTGGTTCGGTTACCGGCGATGTTGCTCCAGCAAAGAATTCCGGCAGGATGGGGGTACCGTTTCCAGCCAATAAATACCACCAGCCGTCCGGGCCTTTTCGAATGGCATGCGCGTCGTGCTCTCCACCGGTCTTGATGGAAAAAATCTTGACGGGTTCACCATCTGAGACGCCATCTTGATTTGCATCGCTATAACGCCATAGGCCACCGTCGCCGGTGCACAACAGGTCGGCTCCGTCGAAACAGATTCCCTGGGCGCCGGAATTGGGCCGACGGGAAAATTGGCGGACCGCGTCAAAGATGCCGTCGTTGTTGGAATCCACCAGCATTTTGATATAACCGGGCCCGGCAACATACGTGTCGCCCCGGGGGCTCACCGCCAGGCTGTAGACGTTGGTGGCGAAATCGTCGCCGGCGACCCTGATCACCTCAAATCCCGCTGGGACTTCAATGCCAGGCACTGACTGAGCCGCCGCGAAGCCGGGAAAAACGCCCATTAACAAGATCAGGCAGCCAATTCGGACACGCCCGGCAATGGTTCCCTCACCATTCATGTTTCTACTCGAAAACAACAATCGGTTCAAAATTCTAATGCCGGTTGGTCTCGACCATGGGTACTGAATCCTCCCGTGGCTGCATCGGCAACGCCTCAACACGCTTTGTCGACCAGGCCAATGCCGCCCCCATGGCAGCGACGACTAACCCCACGAAAACCCACCACAACGGAATGGATTCCTCTTCGCCAGGGAACCAGGACAACTCACTCAATTTAGGCTGATAGTAGGCCAGGAAAACCACGATCGCATTATTTAACGAATGCAAAATGGCACCAGGCCAAATCGAATCCGATTTGTACGCCAGATATCCCAACATCAAACCGATAAGCGTCGATGGCACCAGTCGGTCGAGCGCAATCACGCTATTGGACAGTACGTGGAACGAGCCGAAAATTATCGCCGAGGTCACGATCGCTTTCCAGACCGAGTTTGACTTCAACAACGATCTCAACAGCATGCCGCGGAAGAACCACTCTTCACAAACTGCCGGCACGATCGAGAAAGCGATCGCAATAATCCAGGGCGATACCATTCGAATTCGCGCAACCTGCTGTGTCGTCGTTTCGACCAGACGGTCATGCCAAGCGTCCTGTTTTTCGCTGCCAAATAAGAACCCGTAGACTTCATGCCAGCCCGACGTCAGCGACATCACCAGGGGCCACAGACTGATCCCCAACAGCACTCCGGCCAGAATATAAATCAACTTGGGAAATCGCAATCCAAAACCGATATGGATTGAAGTATTTTGGTGTTTGGCAACGATCAACGGCAACACCATGAAAGCCAGAAACGTAAACAGGGCCATTAACAGGTATCTTGCTTCCAGGTCCGCTGCCGATTCGCCTGACAGACGTCCCAATAATCCGATCGAAGCAAAATTGATTGGGAATAACATGACCAGGCAGAATATTGTGGCCATGATCGGCACGACGCGATGGAATTCGCGAGGACGCTGGAACATCTCGGCAAAGCTACCGCTACCTGAATACAGAATGGAATCAGAACCGAAAATCCGCGCAGCCAGCCGAATCGCCAGATAGGCATACAATAACGTGGAAACGATCGCCACCGTCGCCGGAACCCAGGCGACGTCGTTGTTAATTACGTCCCGCGCAAGCAACAGGATGTTGACCATGGGGGTCACGGCATTGACACTGTTGAGGCTCATGCCGGGAGCCATCGCCATCAAACCCGGGCCAAGCGATAAAATAATAATCGGAATCAAATAGACCTGGGCCTCTTTGAAACTCTTTGCAAAACTGGTCACAACCAGCAGGATTGCTGAAAAGAACGCGGCGAACAGCATCAGCAGAAAGAATATCTGGACCATGACAGTCAGGTTAAACATCCCCCCACCAAATTGCTTGTCCAGCTGAAACACCCAAACGGTAGCAAACATCCCGATCAGGTTGAGCATCGCCGTCAACACCGCCACGGTTAGCACCGCCAGAAATTTTGAAACGAGGATTCCCACTCGAGGTACAGGAGCCGCCATCAAGGTTTCCAGCGTGCCGCGTTCGCGCTCTCCCGCCGTGAGATCAATCGCGGGATAGACTGCCCCCGTAATGGTCATCAATACAAGAATCAGCGGCACCAGCGACGCCAACGGGAAAGCTTGCCGAGATTTCTTGCTGGGTTCGGGACCAACCAATGTTTCGCCCACAATCACCGCTGGACCGTCCGCGATTCCGGCCTTCCGCAACCTGAGTTTACGGTCGGATTCATTGAACTCCTTGAACTGTTCCAACAAAAAGTCCGCAGCAGCAACCGACAAATCGTCATTTCTCGAAACAAGGTTGACTTTTCCTATCTCCCACCACGCGCGACCATCCAGATCAAAGCTGACGCCCGCATCCAACTTCCCCGATTCCACCAGTTGCTGTAACGACTCTCGTGAATTGGGCGCAACATAAAACCACTTTTGCAATGCAAAATCGACGTCGTCGGCGTCAGCCACTGTATCAAGCGGTTTGTTTGACCCCCGACCAACGCTGGTGGATGGCGGATTGCCAGCCAATGCCTCGGGTTGATCCACCAGTTCGTTTTCGATTGCCTCTTTTTTTTGCCGGCGAATGAATTCAATGCCTTGCCCGATGAATCCAAGCGCCTTTTGGACCTCTTCCGCCGGAGCGTTACCAGCGTACCCAAGTTGAAAAACAATCGGTTCGCCGGCTCCGAACATACCCGAATTGGTCAACAGGAAAGTCTTGAAAATCAGGCTTAGCGTTGGATAAACCAGTAACGGCATCAACACGAGTGTCACGATCGTGCGGCGATCCCGCAGCGTCTCACGCAGTTCTTTGAGCGCCAGTCGACTGAGACGGAATTTTCTTCGGGACGGTGGATTTGTCGGTTCGACAACATCGATCGCGGGAGGGTCCGGGGAAGTTGCGTGGTCGTTTGTCATTGCAGATTGACAATCCCGGCGGTCAGCGATTCGGAACGATTTTCCAGCAAGTCAACAAAAATCTCGACCAGGTCCTCACGGCCAGTCTGCGATCTCAATTCCCCCATTGTCCCCTGCAGCACTTGCTTGCCAAGGTACATCAAGCCGAATCTGCTACAAACTCGCTGCGCCTGTTCCAGTCGGTGCGTACACAAAATGATTGCCTTGTTTCGGTTCTTCAAATTCTCGATGTAGTTGAAAATCACCTGGCTGCCGACAACATCCAGTCCCAACGTGGGTTCATCCAGGATCATGACTGGAGGATCATGAATCAAGGCCCGGGCCAAACTCAACCGTTGTTTCTGCCCGGTACTCAACGTCGCGCAGCCCTGGTTCAGAAACTGACCAAGATGGAGAAGTTCTGAAAGCTCGTCGACGCGGCTTTCAATTTCTTGTTGAGACAGTCCATAAATCTCTCCGAAAAACGCCAACATCTCGCGTCCGGTCAGCCATTGGTAGACTCCCGCCGAGGCCGAGACAAACCCGACCTGACGCTTAACTTCGTCGGGTTGCTGGTCGCTTCGATGGCCATTGATTTCGGCGAACCCGTCGTCGGGCTTGAGCAACCCCAGAATCATCCGCATCACCGTCGTTTTACCGGCACCGTTGGGTCCCAGTAACCCGTAAACCTCAGATGGTCGAACGTCAAACGAAACGTCATCGACTGCCAAAATCGCTTCTCGGCCGGATTGAAATGACTTACTGAGGTGATGAATCGAAATCATGGGTAACCGGGCCGGTAACCGGGCCGAAAACGGCGTTTTATCAGTTGAATCAACATCCTACGCGAAAACCCAACCGAGTGTTTGAACGCAAGGCAACTTTTTGGCATTTCGTCGGGTAGAATTCCAGGACTCACGTTGACCACCGCCGAAAAACGCCAAAGTCAACGGATTTTTTTCAGGTCGAACCTCCGCCGACTCTCGCTCCTGTCGTCGAGTTTCGACCGGATCCCCAACCCGGGAATGGCAGAAGGCTGCCCCCGTGGGATGCGGATTTCGACTGGTTGCACGTTGAGCAGAGCATCGTTGTCTGTTCGATTTTTATCAGTCGTTTATAATCTCGCGACAACCAATTCCCAGTCGAACCGAATAATTTCCGGTCAGTTAACCAACGTGAACGAAACAACGCTTGATCCCGAAAACTGGCTGGGCAACTTTGGCCTCAACGGCTTTCGCCCGGGTCAACGGAACGTGATTGACGCGATTATTTCCGGCAAAGACACGTTGTGCATCATGCCCACTGGTGGCGGCAAAAGCCTCTGTTTTCAATTACCCACGATCGCCCGCGAGGGGGTCACGATCGTAATTTCGCCATTGATTGCGCTGATGAAAGATCAAGTCGACTCGCTGATGGCGACCGGAATTCCCGCAACATTCATCAACAGTTCACTGGCTCCTTCGCAACAACAGTCCCGGGTCAACGGTATGACAAACGGCGAATACAAACTCGTCTACATTGCTCCCGAGCGACTGCGAAGCAACTCATTCATGAGGGCAGTCCAGAATACGCAGGTCCAGCTCTTGGCGGTAGACGAAGCTCACTGTATCAGCCAATGGGGGCATGACTTCCGGCCCGATTACGCCAGGTTAGGGCGGTTTCGCAAGCGATTGGGTAATCCTCAAACAGTCGCCTTGACCGCGACCGCAACGAAACTGGTCCAGGATGACATCGCAAAAATCCTGGAACTGGAAAAACCTGCGACATTTGTAACCGGTTTTGCCCGTCCCAACCTGGCATTGCGTGTCGATGCGCCAAATGGCAATGCCGAAAAAGACAACCAGCTGATCGAATTTCTGAATACGCACGCAGGCTGTGGAATCATTTATGCTTCGACGAGGAAAAACTGCGAGCACCTGGTGGAATTGCTGGAGCACGAAATTGGGCGCGAAATCGCGTTCTATCATGCCGGGCTTCCGACCGAATCGCGCCGTCTGGTTCAAGAGAAATTCATGTCGGGCGAAATCGACGTCATCGTCGCCACCAATGCCTTTGGAATGGGTATCGATAAATCCGACCTTCGATTTGTTGTGCATTACAACCTGCCAGGCAGCATCGAGGCCTATTACCAGGAGGCGGGCAGGGCAGGGAGAGACGGACAACCTGCGGAATGCCTGATGCTGTACTCGTTTCAAGACAAGTTCATTCAAGAGTTTTTCATCGATAATTCCTACCCCTCACGCGAGACGATCCGGGAAGTCTATCAATACCTGTGTGGCCAGCCTGGCGACCCGATTGAAACGACACTTCAGGAAATCAAAGATGATCTCGGACTCTCGATAGGCACCACCGGAATCGCGACTTGTGAGAATTTACTGGAAAAAGCTCACGCCATCGAACGTCTCGACAGTAAACAAAACTCGGCCGCGATCCGGATCGATTCCGATTTACCAACCCTCATCGATTTGCTTCCTCGCGACGCTCGAACCCAGCGTCATGTGCTGCGTGGACTTGAGAAGATTGTCGGCTCGTTTCGCGGCGAGCGAATCCTGTTCCAACCTCAGCGATTCGCTGAGCGACTGGAAATGAAATGGGAAGCCGTTAACCGGGCGATTCGACAACTGATCAAGCTTCCGATGCTGGACTATATTCCTCCGTTTCGCGGACGGGCGATTCATGTGGTCGATCGGAAGCGGGGTTTCGCCCAACTCGACATCGATTTTGCGGAACTGGCACGTCGTCAACAGGCGGAGTTTGACAAACTTCAGAGCGTCATCCAGTTCGCGACCAATCGCCGCTGCCGCCAACTTGCAATCCTCGAGTATTTTGGGGATTCAGACCGTCAGCTGTGCGGCATTTGTGACAATTGCCGGAAGCATCCTCCGTCGAAAATTGGATCGGCCGCCAATTCGGATGCTGACGCATGCATGTATGCAGCCCAAGTCGCGCTCAGCGGTACGGCTCGGACTCACGGACGGATTGGCAAAACGCTCATCGCCCAAATGCTGACCGGCTCGACTTCCAAGAAAATCAAACAGCTTTCGTTGGATCGATTAAGCACTTTCGGTCTGCTTGAGCGTCTTCGGCAATCCGATGTTGTGGCACTGATGGAATTCCTGATTCAACATCGTTTTATCAACCAGATGGAAACGACCAGGTTCCGGCCGGTTACATCGATTTCTCCGGCAGGACGACGGTTAATGTCCGGTGAAACTTCGGTTGACTTGCCGTCGTTGATGCCGGGCGATTTGGTCAACGCGTTGTCGATCCGACTCCGTGGCAAGACACCGCACCGAATGCCGCTCAGGCATTCAGCCGAGACCGATGAATCCCATCAGGCTTCCGCTGACCAGTGGGATTCGGATCTGTTCGCGCCTGATCCAGGTCTGGAGGTAGAGCTTGAACCCGACAATTTTTCGTTATCTGCAAACGAAGAATCGGTGGGAGGATTGCACATGATCAATCCCAACCTGTCAAAGGTTGAGTTGGCAAGGTCTCTTGAAAACGAAATTGGGTCCGATCGTGATGATCTTGGTGAACAGGTCGACGAAAACGATTCAGACGAAGCGACCCTGGATGACGACGCCAAATCAGACCACGCGATTGAGGATGAACCGGCTTCTTCAACATCGTTCGCACCGGCCCTTCCCGGGACCAACGCAGGCCAACCACTGAGGCTTGATCTGCCAGACCCGGCGCAAATCCAACCGACGTTTTACTGGACCTGGCGATTATTGGCCGATGGATACTCGCTGGATCATCTTAGGCAGGTCCGGCAAATGGATGCCGAGACGATTTTTGATCACGCCATTCGGGCAATGGAGAGTGACTTACCAGGGGAACTTCACTGGCTGCTGACGGAAGAGAAAATACGGGCGTTAGAAAGGCTCGTCGGCCAACATCCGAAGGAACGGAAATCGAACCTGATCTCGATGCTCCCCACCGGATTCCTGCCCCAAGAGCTGATTTACTTTCTCAAATGTCAATCTGCGAAATGAGCCGTCGATCGCCGAATGGAACCGTTGTAGTCAACAAATCACGGTTTGGCGGTGTTCAGCAGTAAATGCCCGACGCTCCAACTTGAAATCTGGCGAATCTTCCGAATTTTCGATGGTTCCGAAAACCGCACCGAGACTCGAATCAACCAGACCGAACGCGGAGCTTGTGACTTTGGTTACGGTTCGAGGTGCAGGATCGAATTATGTTGAAATGAACTCGAAAATCACGCATCGCCAACAAACGAGAAGTGGGCTACAATTTTTTACTTCGCTTTTATCAAGTCATTGATCGATAAAGCGGAAAATGAACTGGTGAAAGATCGGTTAGCTCCGAGGCATGTTGCCCGGGCACCTTCCGGGTGGGTGGTCAATCCGCCCCTCGTAACTAGTCAATCGATCGCCGAAAGCTCACCTTATACGCCGCGGTACGCCGTCAAGGCTTAGATCCAGCCAAGGAACTCAATGGACAACGAACGAGAAAACAACAGGAAAACGGATGATCGACGCGCGCGGCCTCCTTCTCGAAACCCGAATCTGCTGATCCCGCTGCTGATCATCGGCGGTTTAATGCTCTACATGTTGATGCAATGGGGAAACGATCAGACGTCAACGATCTCCGCCAAATATTTCAAGAACCTGCTTGCCGGAAAGGACTTCTATGGCGAACCCATATCCGACGATGACGGCAATCCGATTTCGGACATCATTGAAGAAGTGGAATTCACCAGCCGAGGCGCGAAAGGAATATTCAAGGTGCTTCCCCGACCCGAGCCAACCTACGATACAAAGAAGGGGGATTGGATTAAGCCAAAGGAAGATGCGACATTGAAAAGGAACTTTCAGGTCGAGCTGCCTCGCGATGACGTCAGCCGTGCCGCACTGGTCGAGGCGGCATACAAATCGGTCCCAAGCGTCAAAGTCGAGCCGGTTTCAGACATGATCGCCTGGTACTACGCAGCTTTGCTGATGTTTACCTTTGGCCTGCTGTTGTTCATGATTCTGTCGTTCCGGCGATCGCAAAACCAAATGATGGGTGGCGGTGGCTTCCTTTCGAATTTCTCTCGCAGCCCCGCGAAAAAATACGAAGCATCGGCCCAGCCGATCACCTTCAAAGACGTCGCCGGACTCGAAGGGGTCAAAGCCGACCTCGGTGAAATCGTTGATTTCCTCAAAGATCCAACCAAGTTTCAAAAACTGGGAGGCCGAGTTCCCAAAGGGGCTTTGTTGATTGGACCTCCGGGGACCGGAAAAACGCTGCTGGCCCGGGCCGTGGCCGGTGAAGCCGAAGTGCCCTACTTCAGTGTCAACGGTAGTGAGTTCATCCAGATGTTTGTCGGTGTCGGTGCCAGCCGGGTACGCGATCTGTTTGCAACGGCCAAAGCCCAGTCTCCGGCCATTATCTTTATCGATGAGATCGATGCGGTCGGACGCCAGCGTGGCGCCGGATTGGGTGGTGGTCACGATGAACGCGAACAAACACTGAACCAGATTCTTGGTGAAATGGATGGTTTCCAGGCCAATGAGTCGGTGATCATTTTGGCGGCCACCAACCGTCCGGACATTCTCGATCCAGCACTGTTACGGCCAGGACGATTTGATCGCCACGTGACGGTCAGCCGACCCACGAAAACGGGGCGACTGGCAATATTCAAGGTCCATGTCCGCAATGTCCCCTTGGCAGCCGATGTCGATTTGGAGGTCATGGCCCAGGCGACCGCAGGCATGACCGGCGCGGATATTCAGAACCTGGTCAATGAAGCTGCACTTTGGGCTGCCCGAAAAGACAAAAACAAAGTCGAAATGGAAGACTTTTACTTCGCCCATGACAAGGTCCTGATGGGCGCGATGCGTGAGGAGATTTTGACCGACAAGGAAAAAGAAAGAACGGCCTACCACGAAGCGGGCCACACGCTCGCCGCGTGGAACCTCAAAGGAGCCAACCCGGTTCACAAAGTTACGATCATTCCGCGCGGCCGTGCACTGGGTGTCACCCAAATGGTGGCCGACGAAGATCGCATGAATATGTCGGAGCAGGAAATCATTGATCACTTGATCGTTTTGCTCTCCGGCCGAGCTGCAGAAATGCTGATCTATGATGAACTGACCGTCGGTGCGGAAAATGACCTGGAGCGGGCAACCTCGATGGCCCGCCGGATGGTCACCCATTGGGGAATGAGTACCAAACTGGGACCCGTAAGCTACAAGATGAGCGATGAAGACCCCTTTTTGGGCGGCCAAATGCACAAGAGCCGGCAGTTCAGCGAACATACAATGGAGGTTATCGACGAGGAAGTTCACCTCATCCTCGAAGCCGCTTCCAATAGTGCGATGGAACTACTGACCAAACACAAGGACGGCCTCCAGTCAGTGACCGCTTCCTTGATTGAAAACGAAGAACTCGATCGGCACCAAATTGCCGATCTGCTCGGCCCCTCGGTTCACAAAGAAAGGGAAGCCGACTTACCAGCCAGACCACCGATCGTTACGGACAATGGCGCCGCCAAAAGCAGTGCCGACAATGCAGAAATGACTTCCTGAACAATAGTTGGATCCAAAGGTGTCCCACATGACCAGGGCCATTGCCTCTTTCCTGGGGCTTCGAACTGTCGTTTATCACGTTGCCGATTTGGAACAAGCCAAGTCCTGGTATGCGCAAGTCCTGCAGGTTCAACCCTATTTTGACACGCCGTACTATGTCGGCTTTAACGTCGGCGGATTCGAGTTGGGTTTACACCCCCTCGAATCGGGGGATAGTGGGCAGGGAAACAGCGTCGCGTATTGGGGGGTGACTGATGCCGCGTCCGAACTCTCGCGACTGATCGATCTGGGTGCATCGCCGCGGGGCGATCTCCAGGAAGTCGGCGAGGGAATCAAGGTCGCAGACGTGCTGGATCCATTTGGAAATGTACTCGGAATTATCGAAAACCCGTCGTTTCCAAACACCGCATGAAAATCTCTACCGCCATCGCCTTACTGCGATCAGACTTTTGAACGACTCAGCCGAAAACCGGACATTCCAACACCCGTTGTGCATCTGGATTGACGCGGACGCCTGCCCCAAAGCGATCAAAGAAATCGTCTTTCGCACTTCAAAACGATTGCAAGTCAACATCGTTCTGGTTGCCAATCAATCCATGCGAATTCCTTCTTCCGATCTGATCGAAATCATCATGGTCCCCCACGGGGCAGATATTGCCGACAATAAAATCGTCGAACTGGTCAAGCCGGGGGATATCGCGATTACTGGAGACGTTCCACTGGCCGCCAGAGTAGTCGAAAAGGGAGGACTCGCAATCGGAACTCGTGGTGAACTCTTCGATCACGACAGTGTGCACGGTCGATTGGCATCTCGTAACCTGATGGAGCAATTCCGATCCGCCGGAATGGAAACGTCCGGTCCAAGACCACTGAATTCGAAAGACATTCAGGCATTCGCCAATCAACTGGATCGAATCGTGACAAGGATACTCAAGCAAAAATGATGATGTTTCGATGTTGCTCCGATTCTCCGGTGATCGGGAGAACTCCCTACCGCAGCGAACGATTAGGATTGGAAAAGACACAAACCAAATCGCTTTTGATTTCAAGTGGCAGTTACCCGGAATCTCAAACCAACCGGACCGAGAATTCGCCCGCCCGGTTTTGCGTCGATCGCCAGGGTTGATCTCTCGAATATCGTAGTGCGCTCGTCTGGTTTCAGTGACGTGCGACGAACCCAGATTTTGCAGCGGCTCCGGCTTTCATCTCCCGAAAAACAGCCAGTCCGTCTGCTCTTCGTGGATCAGATCATTCATCACCGTCACTTGCTCGACGCGAACGTCCGCGAAAACGGTCTGGAGGTTGTCCAACAGCGGTGTGCTGGCCGCATACGACCAGACGCCCAACACACCACCAGGTGTCAAATGTTTTTTCGCCGTTTCCAGGCCGGCGACCGAGTAAAACCCCTCGCTTTGCCCGCCGAGTACGTCGTCTGGCGAATGATCGACATCAATCGCAATCAAGTCAAATGATTGCATCGCGGGTTCGGCCAGTCGCGCATAGATATCGCCGTTGGAAATTCTCAATCGAGGTTCGGAATTGAGCTGCGCGGCAAGCGGCACCAAGCCTTCCTTCATCCAGCCGATGACTTGCGGCAAGAACTCAACGACTTCGACCGACCCAACCTGTTCGGATTGGAGTGCGGCCGCCGCAGTGTAGCCTAGACCCAATCCCCCCACGAGGACATCAAGTTTTCGCTGGCCCGCAGTTTCCTGTGCCAACGCAACTCCGATCGCGCCCAAGGCACTTTCTGACTCCGTCAGATAGCTGCTCATCAGGAATTCATGATTAAGCGTGACTTCGGTGACCACTGTCCCCGGTCGCGAAAGCAATTCGCGACGCCTTAAACAAAGCACACCCAGTGAAGTTGGCTCGTAAGCAAGGATTTCAAGGGACACATCGGGCTTTCAAAACGACCGAATTGGATGGCGGAGAGATCAGTAGATTCTAAAGTCTCTACCTTTCGTTAACGAGGCGAGTGCTTCTCAAGAAGCATGTCTGTGGCGGTTTGCTCCGCAAACCTGCGCTATTTTGCAGAGCAAAATGCCACCTTGCAGAGCAAAATGCAACTGAACTCTGTAAACGAATCACGGCGAATCACGGCGAATCACGGCGAATCACGGCGAATCACGGCGAATCACGGCGAATCACGGCGAATCACGGCGAATCACGGTGAATCATGGTGAATCATGGCGAATAAGTAGATACTTGTAAAATGTTCGGGCACCCGATCAACCAATCCGATTGCCTCGTCGATTCGTGTTCGCAGCCGTCGAAGATACCGAGATTTGGCCAGGTCAACCGGGCCAAGCCCGATTTGCAGCTTGCCTGCGACTTCGGCGGCGTCACCGCTGACTTGCGTTTCCAAAAACGCCTGCCAAATAATTTGCGGACTTAGGATGGATGATTGTTCGCCGCACATCAGTCTTCCGCGCGACTTCCGTCTCCGCACATCATCACGATTCGGGGCATGAACTCGGCGACGATCTCGACCAGGTCCGTTTGGGCGGCCATCACGTCGTGGATGTTTTTGTAGGCGCCGGGTACTTCATCCAGTCCACCTGCCAGCAAACGGACGTTTTTTTGTTTCAGGTGATTCTTCCACTGTTTCCAGTTGAATTGCTGTTTTGCCTTGGTCCGCGACATTTGTCGACCGGCCCCGTGGGAGGCCGACTTCAAACTGCCGGGATGACCTTTACCACGCACCACGAAACAGGAATCTGCCATGTTGCCGGGAATCACGCCGAGATCACCTAAACCGGCTGGAGTCGCCCCTTTGCGGTGAACTACCAACGCACGGCCGTTGTGCTCTTCTTTCCAGGCAAAATTGTGATGGTTCTCGATCGTGGCCAGGACTTCGGCACCAGCGAGCTTGACGACGTTTCGGTGAATGACCTCGTGATTGGCCGACGCGAACCGGCCCATCAAATTCATTGCCAACCAGTACTCATGGCCTTCTTGAGTATCCAGTTCCAGCCAGCACAGGTGTCGCAACTGAGGGTCGTTCCTGATTTTCGCAGGAGCCATCGCGCGGGCAATATCGGTGTAGCGTTTGCAAGTCATCGCTCCCGGTCCGCGGCTACCGCTATGGCTGAGTAACCCAACATACTTGCCGGCCTGAAGCCCGAGATCGGATTGGGAAAGCGTCAACACGCCCCACTCGACAAAATGGTTGCCGCTTCCGCTGGTGCCCAGTTGCCCGACGGCTCGTTCACGCATCTCGCGAGTAATGGCAGTAATTGTCCAGTCTTCATCGAGCACTGCGTGTTCATGTGGTCGCTGGAATTTTTGACCGGTTCCAAAAAGTGTCCCTTTTTCGAGAGCCCGATCAAGTTCACGGCATTTCAACGGATCGTTGCCCGCGAGCGTCTCGACCGAGAGGTCGGTAACCGTCAGTTTCATCCGACACGCGATATCGACGCCGACACCGTAGGGAATGATGGCGTTTTCGCATCCAAGCACCCCGCCGATCGGCAGGCCGTAACCGGAATGTGCATCGGGCATCAGGGCTGCGGCACGGGAAATCGGTAGACGACAGGCATTTCGGATTTGTCGGATCGATTCTTGGTCGAAATCAGATCCCCAACTCTCGTAGTCGATTTCCGCAAACGGGACATCGTTCGCCCTGTGTTGGACAATGGCTTTGGCAAGTTCACCGTAAATATTGTCGACCAGGTAGATCTCAGGTGCGGCAACGACTTTCGGAATCATCTTCCTGGGCGCATCATCGGATCTCGCACGGGCCGCCAGCTGGGCACACGTGATGGCTTCGGCCACGCAATCCGCGGGTACCCCGAGATTGATGAGTTGCTTTTTGTTCATGGGTTCTTGCCAGCCGCTATCCGCGTTGCCGGTTCCCGGCACGAAAGTTCGATGAATCCGTCGTGGCGTCAGCTCGGAACAGACTCATCCAAATCAACAAAAAAGGACAGGCAAAAGCCTGCCCTGATCAAGGACAACGGGGTCGCGAACAGGTTCACACCCCGATGGCTGAATGGAAATCCGAACTAGGAAAGCCCCAAATTCTTCCGCTCCTGATCGAAGTACTTGTCCTGTTCCGCTTTCCCGTCTACTTCCGGGATCTCATTGGAGGCCAGATTGAACCATCCGGGCTGGAATTGAATGAAGCCGTTGCCGCCCGGGATTTGCGAGTTGGCCATTGCCTGTTTTGCTGTCAGCGCGATGACCGCGTCCGCCAGCGCTACCGTTCCGTTGCAACGTGGCTGATTGCGCAAGTCGCCGGTGCTGATACACCAGGCCCAATGCTCGATTTCTTCTTTGTAACCGCGACTGACGGGGCCAGCTCCCTCGGCCGTTTTTGCCGGTGCGGCATCGCCGCTGGCCGAAGTATCGAGAACGGCACTGTCGCCCTTCTTTTTCACGCGAGCTTTGTAGGAAGTTCCGGCCAGCGGATACAGCATGACTTCTTTCTCGCGGTCCAAAACCAACGTTCCCTTTGTACCGAGCACGACCTCACCGTATCCCCCGAATCCGTTGCCGTTGATGGACGAATAGGTTACTACGACTTTCTTGTTGTGATCTTCATCGAACGAAGGCACTCCTGACTTTGGCGGATAAGCATTGGTGTTGTCGCGGTAACCGACATCAAAGTTGTAATCGTAGCCTTGGCCAGGAAACTCAAAACTACAATAGACATGGTCATCCGCATCCCGGTCCTGCGGGAAAACATGACGCCCCCCGACCGCGTGGACCGTCAACGGATGAACGTGATGACCGGTCTTACGAGAAAGTGCCGAGATGAAGATACTGGCTGCATCCAGTTGATGGCTGCCCAGTTCGGCCATCAACCCGCCACCCGTGCGATCCCACAATCGCCAGCGAACCATTTCTTCCATCGCCGACCGAACTCGTCCACCGCTGTAGACGTTATCTCGATCGATATAGCCGAACTTGTTGGCCGCAACGAACTTGTCCTGGTCCAAGGTTTGCCACTGGACGATTTGTTTTTCCAACTTCAATCGCTCTTGAGGCGAAGTGGCAGGATCTTCGTAATTTCTGATGAAGGCATCGAGTTGATCACGGATTTCGTCAACTCGCGAGCCGGACTCCGTAATCTCACCGCCGGGAATCGGAAGCGCCCAGGAATCTTTCCCGGGAACATTGTTGCGATGCCATTGTGCGCGAATGTGGTGGATTTCTCCCAGCAAACCCCATTTGATCAGGTTAACTGCATTGTCATAGAGAATACTGTAGTGACGCTGATGTCCCACGGAAAGCCAGGAATTCGTCTCATCGGCCGTGCGAGCCATCAACTTGCACTGAGCAACATTATGAGCCATCAGTTTCTCGCACAGGACGTGCTTACCGGCTTTCATTGCTCCGACCGCGATCGGTGCATGCAGAAACAACGGCGTCGCGATGATCACGCCATCGATGTTCGGATCCTGAACCGCTTTTTGCCACTCGGTATATACCGTAATGTTGCGCCGTGCTTCGTCTTCCGATTTCCAATTGTAGACGTGCATCAAACCCGGACGAACCTTGATCGTATTGTCCGTGGACCAATCACCATGAAAGGCCCGGTGCACACTCGACGGACGAATATCACATATCGCGGTGACCTGAACATAGTCGGGGTTGATCGCGCCCATCAGCACGCTGCCTTCGTCACCGGTTCCAATCACGCAGACTCGCACCGGTCGGTTGGGTCGCTGGTAGCCAAAGTACATGGCGCCAACACCTGCGGCGGTGACTCCGCCGGCGGCGATGGTACGAACCAGGAAATCGCGACGACTGACTTTGTCATGGGCTGTTACGGCTGAGTAATAATTCTCGCGACCGACTTCGCGTTCTTCAGGTGTAAGGTTGATCATGACTAATCCTCAAGTTCAGGTTGAACGGAATTGGAGGAAGCACTGAAAAAATAATCCAGCCCCCCCATTCTTCCGGCACAAGTTGCGAAAATCACCAACAGTGCCACTAATTCGACCGCATAGAGATACGTTGGTGCTGTGCCAGGAATCCACGGTGGCTGCGTCAAGATAACGGAAACCAGAAACGCGGCGCCAGCCAGAGACGCTAACCGCGAAAACAGTCCGATAATCAACAGTACACCGACAGTGGTATCGAACCAGGGAATGATCCTGTCAATCCACTTGTTGAAACTGTTCTCTTGATCAAAATGTCGATGAAGGACGCAATTGGGGCGTTCGGCCTGTTTGTCGACCGCCAGAGCGTTGACCTGTGCCTCGAGCGAGTCCCAGATTCCGGTGACTTCACTCGACCAACGGGACAGTTTCTTGTTTCTATCGGCACGAATTGAGTCGATTTGTCCCCGTAACGAATCAACGTATACCGCAACCTGTTCGCGGTTTTCCCCGTCACGCTCAAACCCATCCAGTCGATCCGCGGTTGAAAAATGCGAAATCAATTCAACCTCGTTGTCCGATAGCCAATCCATCAGCTGCTGCTTGTGGTCCGCAAGTATCTCGTTCAAACGGGCAGGCTGCTCGCGGATTCGCAGGATATTCTGTTCGTCGATGGCTCGTTGAGCTTCCAGTTCGGCCGTATTAACCGATTTGTCTTTGGCACCGCGTGCCTGGTTTATTTTCTCAGCGAGTTTGTCTCGTCGCGACGCGAGTTCCGATTGAAGTTCTTCGCTTCCAAAACCGTAATAGTTGGCTGCTTCATCGGCAAACCCTTCGTCCCAGATGAGAAAAGTCAGCTCTGGATCCACCAAATAGGACCTTGTCCCGTCGGCGTTGGCCGTTTCTTTGATACACAGCTTTTTCATGCCATCAGGATCGTCCAGCATCCGTTTGAAGTACGGTGCAAACGGTCCTTTGGCGCTGGCCAGGAATCCTTGTGAACTGAAATTGCCCGATTTGAGTTTGTTGGTACCTTCTTTGTAAAAATGGTAACCCACTACGATCCGCAACAGCATCAAGAAAATGAAGGTCAGGCAAAGCTGGAATTTTGAAAGTTGTGAAAACAGGGGATCAGCTCCCGAAGAGGCAAAGAAAAAAGTCAATTCACATTATGGTTAATCGGCTCGGGTTCGCCAAGGATTGGAACCCAAAGTTTGCCTCGAGAAAACGGTCACAATGCACGGTTCGGCCGGCGACATTCTGAATCAGGTTTTCGATGAACCAAGACACAAAAGTCGCCCATTCAGTGAACCGAGCCACGCTGGACGGCAGCCAAGTGATCAATTCGAGACTGTGTGGTTTGGCGTGAAACCTGCGGCTTTTGAGCAGCGCATGGGATTGGAGAATGTTTCGTTTAATCGAGTCGTTCCAATGACGCCTTCATTCGCCGACGTTCGTCCGCGTCGAGCAACGTCAGGGATTCCTCCAGCAATTTCTTTTGCTCCAGTGCTCTGTCTGGTTGACCCAGTTTTTCGTAGCATTCGATCAAGTACTTATGGAGCGATAACATGTTCGGCATTTCCTGGCTTGCGTACAACAAGTCTTTGAGGGCGTCCTCGGTTTTTCCCTGTTTCATCAGGTAAACACCCCGAGTCTGATAAAAAACCGGTTGATCCGGAAAAAGCTCGATTCCGAGCGTAATCATATCGAGCATGTTGGAAAACTCATTCGGGCGTTCTTTGGCGGCAACATCGATGAGATTGTTAACGATGAGTTGCGTTCTGCCATATTGTTTCTCGGCGATTCTCCAATGCTTTTCTCCTTCACGAACATTACCTTTGGAAATTTCGCGCATCCCCAATAGAGCGTGGATGACACCCGGAACGGGACTGCCCACGATCGAATCACCCAACCACAACGCGTCGGACACAGAAAAATCCAGTACCGTTCCTGACGCTTGATCCGACGGCTTGGTCTCATCGTTTTGGCCACTGGACGCTGCAGGCGGGCTTTTTTCTGCGATGAAGTCGAGTAATTTCAGATAGATGATTCGATTCGTCGGATTGAGTCCAATAGCCTGGCAAAGCGAGTTGAGCCGAAAAGCATATTGGTTTCGGTCGCTCATGTCAGTGAAATCGTCTGATTTTTCAACATAAATCAGCGACGCGAGCTCCAACATGTTGCGCTTGGAATCATCTTCTTCGATTAAACGGATTCCTTCGGTAACGATGTCCGCAGCTTGTTGGTAGTCCTTGCGCAGGATCGCACAATTGACGATGGCCACCCAGATTTCAAATATTTCGGGACGCTTTCGAGCCAATGATTGAAGGTAGATGATCTCGTTGTCCAGGCGCCTATCGGGGTCATTTATCCCCAGTTCCATTTCCAGTTCGGCCAGTTTCGGCACGGCCCTTAAGCGAAGCCCAGTGGTTTCTCCGTCGGCAACTGTTGTCAGGCATTTGATTGCCGATCTCAGCACCGAATTGTATTCGTCCGAACCTTTTTCGTATCGATTCGCTTGTGCAAGATACAGCTGGGCGAGTTCGAAATTCGCCGACTGATTTTCTGGAGCAACTTCGACGGCAAATCCAAGGTGTTTTCGCGCTTGCGTTTCACGTTCTTCTGGGCTCATTTCAAGGGCAGCCGACCGGACATAGTATTCCGACAACCAAACATGGGCCAAAGGAAAACCAGGGCGATCATCGAAAGCGATGGACGACATCACGTCACGTGCCTTGACCCGCTCGCCGACCCGGTCGAGAGTCAAACCCAACTGGTACAGGTATTCGGGGTTATCCGGATTAAGCTCCACCAGTTTCTTCGCAAATATCAACGAGTATTCGGGGAACTCGGGAGAGTTCGCCAAATGGTACGACAGGTATCCGGTAGTTGATCCAATCCGCTTTGCTTCAGGAAACAACAGGTCGGCGGTCAATAGACCACCAAAGAAAACCATCAGCCCCAGGATCGCGGGAACTCCCCGCAGGAAGGCAAAGCCTGACCGAGACTGAGGCCAGGCTTGCACCATGAAAACAAGAAATCCCCAAAGCAATCGAAAGGGAAATGTCAGAAAACCAATAACCCGTGATACCAGCGAACGTTCGACATAAATCGAATCGTCGTGTCCAAAAAGTTCGGCAATTGATCCGGCGACCGAGCGGAAAGGAGATGTCAATCTCCGCCAGACGGAAGAATCACCGAATCCATCATCATCGCTTTGTCGAAAAATCATATTGAGTGCAGTACTTCATTAAGGGAGGAGATCACTGATCAGATGACTGGCCACCTTGATCCTGGGAGTTTTCCGGTTCTTCGTTTTCCGGTTCTTCTTCGTTAACCGCTCGCAGTCGTTCGACATACGCACTTGGGTCCAGTCCGTCGGCACGGTAACACTTGATCAATGCTTCCAGTATTTTCTTGTTCTTGGGACGATCAATCAGCGCGAATTCGAAATCTGCAGCTGCTTCCGTCCATTTATCAAGCTGCATCAACGCCTGGCCGCGAGTGTCTCGCAAAAAGGTCAACATGCCTTTTGACTCGGAATTGTTGGGAAGTCGACGCAACGCCTCGTCGACCATCGTGAGCCCACGTTTGGGATTCGGATCGTCACCAACGATATAGGTATAGGCAAGATTGTTCAGTATCTCCGGATTCCTTGGAGCCTTCTTCCTGGCCATTTCGAAATTCCGGAGCGCGGTCACATAGTCGGAACGCGCCAAGGCTTGCGATCCAATCTCGTTCAACACAATCGCAGGCGCATCCGGATCGCTGGTCGCATCGTAAATGCTGATCGCCTCCTGGGCGACCTCGGCATTATTGCTAATTCCTAGACGGGTCAACTGCGCTAACAGCGACTCGTTGCGGGGATAAAGTTGATAGGCTTTTTTCAATAGCGCCAATTTCTTTTTTTCAACCTCAGAATCGTCTTTTTCGATGGCTCCGATCCAGGCCATGTACACGTCCGCCAGCGCCCGTTCTGCCCAAACACGCCCGGAATTTTCTTCCGATTCCGAGAAACGTTTGATCTCTTCCGACAGCCTGCTCTCAGCCCGGGCGTATTGCTTTTTCTCCAGAAAACACGCCATCAAATCCCGCAACACTGCAACCTGTTCGGCGATATTCAACGAATCAGTATCTAGCTGCTGTTCAAATCGCTCAATCGCCATTTCGAGGACCTTCTCATTGCGTTGGGCTTTTCTCAGGAGCTTGTTGATTTCTACCAAACGAACAAAAATGCGGGGGTTCTCTTGAAACAGGTCTTCGTAAATGCCATACGCCACTTCGAGGCCTCGACTTTGAAAAGCCGAATCGGGGTTGCGATTCTGAAGGTACAGCAAATTCGCTTTGATCAAATTGGCAGGAATATTCTTTGGATCGCGTTTCAGGCATTGCTCAGCATGCGTGAGTGCCAAGCCGATATTCCGAATCTGTTCATTGCGCGTTTTGGCCGGCGATTCCATGAAAAATTTCGCCAGCCACAGATGACTCTTCGTGTAGCCAGGCTCGTTAACCGGCGCGGTCATTTGCATTAATGCCAGGCAGCGGTTGATATCCCTCTTTTCGTAGGCAACCAGCGCGAGTTGAAAAAGATACTCTGATTCGTCGGGATTAAGATCAATCAGCTTTTCGAGAAGTATCTTTTCCCGGTTATGCAACGTCTCCAATTCAACTCGCCGGGGATCGTCCTCGGGAATCAACGGTTTCGTCGGGTCGATTTCAGCTCCCGTCGGCTGCGACGCCTCCAGCATTCGCGTTTCTCTGCGAAGCTCGCCCAGCACCTGCCTTTTGTCCAAACTGCTTTGTTCAAGCTCCGCCACATATCGGTTTTCCAAAGCATCGGCAACCACGTATTTCGCCCACAATAACAATCCAATGCCAAGAAGGGCAAACACGATCGAGGGCAAACCCAATAATAGAGCTCGACTACGACCCGAGTCATTCCAAAGCGAACTGATCATCTCTGCGGGTGACGAGACAAGCCGAAACGGTAGCATCACCAGACGCTTCAAATGAAATAGCAAGAAGTTCATTTACGTGATTCACGATGTAGGTGAAGGACTAGGGTTGAAGATAGCGTTTTGATCGGCTCAACCACACAAATCAAAACGTGCAGCAAGAGTTGCAGGAAACGGGAAAGAACTCGTGTTGATTCTCGATCGGCATTCACACGAATTGACCATTAAAGTCAATCTATTTTAACTGAATCCCCTTTTTTTATCCACTCAACATTGACGCGTGGATTTCATTTGGTACGCCAATGGCCGGAGATGATTTGGGGCACTATTCCATATTCTCCCGGAATCTGACAAACCGTCGACAAAACCGGAGGCACTTGCTTTCCTATCTTGACACCTGTGTGGAGCCAAAACGAACAACGTGAAAAACCCGGATCTGCGGCATATCTGCGAAAATCCTCAGAATCGGCAAAAGTCCCCATCGCCGTCAGCCGAAAACATGATTGGGCACGAATGTTCACGTCCAAACATGACTCTAATTGCGTCGAATGATCTATGAATCACAACTTCAAATTCAAACTTGTTGCCCTGATAGCCACATTGTCCGGATGTGCGCTGGGAACCTGCCACGCCATGCAAGTCGATGCTGATTCGATCGGCACGATCGGGAGCGGCATCGTTAAACCCGCGGGGAGTACCTACGATGGTGCCTTTGGGGCGGTTCAAATTGCCCAACCCTATGATGGAATCCCAAGTACGGGTGGCATTCCACCGATCGTCTCGCCGGAATATGCGATCAACAACTATGCTCCTCAACAGCAACCTATGACCTTGCCCCCAATTGTCTCACCCTTCAAGGCTACCGAGTCCGGAGCTCAGTCGACTTCGTCACTGGATTATCCGGGACAAGCAGAAAACCCGGAAGGATTCGCCAACCGTGGTGAGAATCGGCAGGTTGCCAGGGGCATGCTCGCACCGATGGTTCCAAGCATCCAACCTGGGGAATTCCCCGAATCAAACGCTCCGATGGCGTATTCCCCTGCACCCGTGATCCAAGCCAGCATGACACCCGTCGATTCGGAACTCGACACGACGTTCGACAATACGCCTTCCGGGGTTCCGCAAAACCACTTGGCCCAAGGTATTTCGGCCGCGGGTGTACCTTTGTATCCTCAGGCGCTTCCGGTAGGTTACACATCCCAAAATAATGAGTTGCCTCCAATCGTCCAGGGAGATTACGTCGTCTCTCCGGTCGATAACCCGGAAATTGCCCAAGCGGCAAGTTCGACTCCCATGCCTCCGGTAATTAGCTCCGAAAGTCAAGTCGTTTATCCGAAGAACCCACTCGCCACGTATGCTCCCAGCCCATTGTCATCGACACCGATGAATTCGGCACCCATGGTACTGGCATCCTCTCCGATGCCAATGACATCCGCTCAAGTTCCAAACGACACGATGAATTCGGTCATGGTGAACCAGGGTCAATCGTATTTTTCAAATCCACCAATGGAAGCGCCGGTCTACGGCTCCGGCAGTTCCATGTGTAGCGGCTGCGGAGGGGCCGGTTGCCCTGAATGCGGTGTCGCCGGAACTGCCCTGGGAGATGTCGCGGGGTGCCAGTCCTGCGGTCCGGGTGGGTGTTTCAACGGAGACGATGTCACCCGTCAATTCAACGCCTGTGGCTCTGTATCCTGGGCTCGACGTTACCTGATCGTGGACGCCCTCTACATCGACCGTTACGACGGCACGGTTGCCGTGACCAATTTCGGAGGATTGAATAACTTCGAAGACGATCTGTATGGTGCACGAATCACCCTCGGTCGGCGAGAAGACGCAGCCAACGGCGACGAACTCGTCTACTTTGGTACCGCCAAGATGTCTCAGTCGGCAGTCTTCTCGGACCCGGCTGGCCGAATCTTTGTTGGAGGATTTCCCGGACCAGGGGATACATTTGGCCCGGAAACGACGGCGTTTCGAAATGCCGTCGAACAGGCACAGAAAAAGCAAACCATGTTTCAAAGTGTCGAATTCAACAAGAATGACTGGGGCTGGGACGTTATGAGAACGTTTGTCGGTTTGCGGTACATCTATGTCCAAGATGAATTCGCCATCGCCAGTCGCAACCTCGCTGACGAGACGGGGCAGTTCGAGTTGACCACTCAAAACAACTTGATTGGTCCGCAAATCGGATATGAGCTATTCTACGACGTCGGTTACCGACTGTCCTGTTCGACGATTGGTAAATTCGGAATCTACGCCAATCCCAACGCTGTCAAAACGAAGTTGTTTAATGCGGGTGCCCAGTTCCTGGATCTTTCCGATCACAACGTTGCGTTAGGTGGTACCATCGAATTGGGTCTTCAGGGACAATACAAACTATCCGAAAGGTCGCGATTTCGATTCGGCTACACAGCATTTTGGCTTGGTAATGTCGCTGGCGTTTCAGATAACATCCCGGCCTCCATCACACCATCAACTGGCTCCGACACAAGTGATTCGGGCGAAATGTTCTTCAATGGCTTGTCGGTGGGTTTCGAGATCTTCCGCTAGCGAGATGTTCGATCGGTTAACCAAAAACAAAACCGGGCTGGCGCCAGATCGCCAGCCCGGTTTGTTTGGTCCTGTTTCAAATACCAGGAATTCGTGAATTGCTGTGACTGCCAGTCGCGCGTTTCCACGAAATCAACCTTGCGAAACCGTTAGTTTGATGATCAGCGAATGCTCTGCTATAGTTGGGCGCATTGAGTCAGTCCCAAGCCCGCAAATCAGAACGTAATCATGGACCCGATTAACCCGTTGCAAGTCCACGCGTTCGACCACATTACACTGATCGTTTCGGACCTCGATGCGACGCGAAATTTCTACATCGACGTGTTGGGAATGAGCGAAGTAACTCGACCGCATTTTGATTTCCCCGGCGCCTGGTTCGGCATTGGCGGCGTCCAGATTCACGCTACCGTGTCGAGCGAACTGGCTGGGCAGGCCGGTTGGGGTGATCGCCAGGTCAAGAGCTTTTCACGCGGACACCATTTTGCCTTTGAAGTCGTTGATGTGAATATCGCTCATGAGGAAATCAATCGCCTGGGGATCGAAGTCGCGGATGGCCCCAAAACACGACCCGACGGTGCGTTGCAACTGTATGTTTTCGACCCCGATCGACATGTCGTCGAACTGTTTTCAGGTCCCGGGACTTAGGGCCGGATCCCAAACGCCAGTCTTATCCTTGCACCTCGCAACACCCTGCATAGGCAGTCAAAACATCACAGGCTAAAATTCCTGCATGACCCATCGTCAAGAAAGCCCGTCGACCGCTAACCCCAGCTCGCCAATCGATTTGGCGGATCGATTGTCGAATCGCCCATCCACCGACGACGATGGAAGGGCGCTGAACCGGATCATCAAGCGCTTGGGTGGCAGGCATCTGATCTTTCGAACGCAACTTCGCAGTTGGAATATTCTGCCCAGGCCGTACGCCCTGGTCTCGACATTTCGAGGACCCATCTGGTTTTTCTACGGCATCGGGCAAGTCTGGGTGACCCACAAAGGGTATCGGGAATTTGACGGCTGGATGTCACGCATCCCGCGCGTGCCAGCCCCCAAGATCGTCCAGTTGCTGGACAAACTGGAATCACCGCTAACCGAATTCACGCGGTACTGTAATCAACACGGAATCGAAGGAACGATTGTCATCGAATCCAACATGATCGAATTTCACTGGACGTTTGATTACTCGGTCGAGAAAGAGGCGATGAAACAATCCCATACCGACATTCTGGATCAACCCTTCCAGCAACTTGTTGAATGTTTTCAACAAGCCAAAACGGAACTTGGAATCTAGCGGATCGCAATCCGGTATTCCAGCTCCAAGATGCGTGCATGCGAAGCGATCCTGCGGTGACTCCGGATTCTCGCTCTCTCAGCAGAGGCTTTCGTGCCATCCTGTCAATTGCCCAGGTATTGGGAGTAGAGTTTCCGCGCCATTGCAACGTCGTCGGTTCCCGACACGATCGCACGACCATCGGGAAAAATCGTAAGCACATATTCTTCGATATAAAATCTTAGCAGAAACGCATTTGATTCGACTCGCCCCAATTCCTTCAAGCGAGCGGATAACTCCGATAGCGAGATCGTTTGTCGTTCCGGAAAACTCAACTGGACTGCGTTGCGGCCACAAAGCACCGCCGAGTGACTTCCGCGATCGCCATTGAGCCACTGGTAGGTGTGCTGTTTACACGTCGGGCAATCGACGCGGTCGCGAAGCGACGAAACATCCAACTGACGCACTTCGTTATCCCACAAGGCAAACACATTCAGTTTTCGACTGACGGAATTCCGATTCCCCGACAATATTTTGATTGCCTCGTTGGATTGAATCGACGCAATCACGTTGATGATCGGCGAGAGTATCCCATAGGAATCGCACGTTGGAGTTGTTCCCGGTGGGGGAGGGCCGTCCAGCATCAAGCAATTGAGACATGCGCTTTCGCCGGGCAGAATCGTCATCGTTTGCCCGTCGGCACCGAGGCAACCACCGTAGATCCACGGAATTGACAACTTCACCGACACATCGTTCAGCAAAAACCGGATCTCAAAATTATCCGAGCCGTCCAGGATCACATCAACGTCAGCGCAATACGCTTCAAGATTGGAAGCATCGACGTCGGCCACAATTGCTTCGATCGCGATTTCCGAATTGATCCGGCGAAGCCTGTTGGCCGCGGCGACCGCTTTGGGCAATCCCGATTTCACATCTTCTTCGTCGTACAGAACCTGGCGCTGCAGATTGCTTTTTTCCAGAAAGTCACGATCAATCAATCGCAGTTTGCCGACGCCAGACCGGGCCAGCGTGTTGGCGATGACCGAGCCCAGGGCACCACAACCGACGATCAGCGCGTGCGATTGCTGCAATTTAAGCTGACCCGACGGACCAATCGGTGGAAACCGAATCTGCCGCGCATAGCGCGACTCAGGTTTCGAAACCTCCGAGTCCTCGTTGGCATGTTGATTCAAGTCGCTCATCAATAAACCACCGTTCCGTATCGCATCAAGCTTTCGTTTACCGTTGTCATCGTTCGGCAATAGGTACTTTGTTTACTGAGTTCACTGCACGGTCGTCGGGTTCTGCCACCCTCCGTCGTCAAGCCGTTCCAACTCTTCCTTCAAATACCGCCCCGTTAGAGATCCTTCGCTTGCCGCGACGGTTTCCGGTGTCCCCTGGGCAACAACCCGTCCCCCTTTGTCGGCTGCCCCGGGACCCAAGTCGATTATCCAGTCCGAATTCTTGATTAATTGTAAATTATGTTCGACCACAATCAGCGAATGCCCAACCGACAACAACGTGTCAAAACACTCCATCAACTTGACGACATCGCTCATGTGCAAACCCGTCGTCGGCTCGTCGAGAATAAACAACGCACGCTTCGATTTTGACGCATTGAGGTAATGACCAAGCTTCAGCCGCTGGGCCTCTCCCGATGACAGCGTCGTTGCGGGCTGCCCGAGCCGAATGTAGTCCAACCCGACGTCAATCAGCGACTTGAGTTTCGCCTGGACTTTCGGTTGACCTCGAAAAAACGAAAACGCTTCTCGAACGGTCAGGTCCAACGCTTCGGCAATACTCTTCCCCCGGTATTTTACCGAAAGCACTTCGTCGCGATAGCGAGTGCCTCGGCATTGATCACAAACGATGTAAATATCCGACATGAATTGCATATCGATTGAAATCTGTCCGGCGCCTTCGCATTTATCACAACGGCCACCGGCGACATTAAAACTGAATTGACTGACTTTGATATTGTGTGTTTTGGCATCCAGAGTTTCCGCGAATGTGCGGCGTATATCGTCAAAGGCCTTGACGTAAGTTACGGGGTTGCTTCTGGGGGATTTTCCAATCGGAGACTGATCCACCAGCACAACTTCGTCGAACTGACTGTCGCCAAACACCTCCCGGTAAGGGAGCGGCGGATCGCAGGCTTTTTCTTTGCGGTTACAAATGGCGCCGTACAGTGTTTGCTGGACGAGAGAACTCTTCCCCGCGCCGCTCACACCGGTGACGGCACACAAACAACCCAAAGGAAATTCGACGTCGAGGTCCTGGAGATTATGCCCTGTTGCACCAACCAGTTTCAATCGACCACGTGGAGCGCGCCGATTTCCCGCACCGCATAGAACCCCTCGTCGCCCTGCCAGAAATTCACCGGTAATGCTGGTCTCGCATTTCAACAATTCGGAGACCGTCCCATCAAAAACAACTTCGCCTCCCAAAACACCGGCTCCCGGTCCAATTTCCACGACGCGCTGAGCCGAACGGATCATTCTCGAGTCATGGTCAACGACCGCAACCGTGTTGCCGCGTCGATGGAGTTTGCCAATTGCCGCCGCCAGGCTACCAGTATCATGCGCATGCAACCCGATCGATGGCTCGTCCAACACGTAAAGCATGTTGACCAGTGTCGAACTCAGGCATGACGTCAGCGAAACGCGCTGCGCTTCACCTGCACTGAGCGTCCGTAATGAGCGTTCAAGCGTCAGGTACGGCAAGCCGACCTGGCACAGGTAGTTCAACCGGGTTTTGATCTGGGGCAGTACCTGCCTCAGGATGGCCAACTCAAATTCGTTCCATGTCAGTGACTCAATAAACGTAACGGCTTGTTCGATCTTCAGGCTTCCGATCTCAAACAGATTTTTCCCTCCAATCCTGAAACTGAGGGCGTCTGTGTTCAGTCGACTTCCGTTGCACAACTCGCACTTGTCAAGCTCGGCGTTGTCGTTGTATCCTATTCCCCCGCATCGCCCGCAGGCTCCATATTTACTGGCAAAGCTGAACAGCCGAGGTTCCGGCGAAGGAAATGCCCGATTGCATTGATGGCAACGGAGCTCACGGGAAAACGTCCTCGAAAACCAATCCCGACCGTCGACGGTATTGCTTTGCCAGGAGTCGTCGACCCTCGAATCCACCAGAACCTCGCATTGCCCGCACCCGAATTGAAACGCAAGCTCAAGTGACTCGCGAGTTCTGGCGAGGGCAGAGATTCCCGAGGTCAGTCGGTCAACCACAATCCGAATTGCGCCGGTCTTTCGTGGACGACCGGCAGGTCGAGCCGAATCCGGATTCGACAAATCCACCGTAACTTCGTCGACGATCGCTCGAGAAAACCCGCTTCGCTTCGCGCCCATTAGCGCGATGCCGAAATCCTCCTCCAAATTCGCATGAAACACGATTTGATAGCGCAGCCCATCTTCCAGCTCGCTGATGATTTGCGCCACCGATTGTGGACTGTGACGTGAGACCGGAACGGCGCAGGACGGGCAGACAACTTCCCCCATTCGTGCGAACATCAAGCGCAGGTACTCAGTAATTTCCGTCGAGGTGCCGACTGTCGTCTTTTTGCCCACGTGGCCGCGAAAAGCCTGGACAGCAATTGCCGGGGGAATCCCTTCAATCCGGTCGGCATCGGGTTTGTCAAGCTGGCTGATGAACTGACGCGTGTGCGGCGACAGACTTTCGATGTACCGCCGCTGGCCTTCTGCGTACAAAGTATCAAAGGCAAGACTCGATTTGCCACTTCCGCTAAGTCCGCAAAAGGCGATCCACTCGCCGTGGGGGATGTTGAGGTCGACTCCTTTTAGATTGTTGACCCGAACGTTTCGCAATCGAATTTGTCTTGACACGAATATCAGTTTCAGGTTTCTGGTATTGAGACAGGAGTACTGGATATCGAAAACCCAGGCCGAAATTTCCTGGGCTAAGAGATTTTGACAATCGTTCTTCCGAACAACTTGCCGGCCAGGATCTTTTCGATCTCGCCAGGGAGTTGTTCCAGCACGACTTCATGGCAGAACCCGGTCAGGTCCAGCTTCCACTGGTTGGCAATTTTGTTCCAGAGATTCATTCGAGTTTCACGTGAGATGTTGCCACTGTCAATTCCGCAAAGCGTAACGCCTCTCAGGATAAAAGGGTAAACGGTAAGGCCAAGCTCGTGGCCGGCGACCTGCCCACAGGCGGTCACGCATGAATGCAGCTTGGCTGCGCGAATCACCGAAGCCAGCGTCGCTCCCCCAACCGTGTCGACCACTCCGGCCCAGCGGCCTTTCAGCAAGGGAGTCGCGGAGTCATCCAGTGTTTGATTCCGCGTAATAACGTCGGCAGCACCGAGTCGTTTGAGCCATTCTGTTTTGTCTTTCTTCCCGGATGACGCGACCACTCGGTACCCTAGTTTGGAAAGCAATGCCACGGCGAAGATTCCAACTCCCCCGGAAGCCCCGGTGACAAGAATATCGCCTGATTCCGGGACGATGTCGTGCCTCATTATCTGTTCGACCGATTGAGCCGCCGTGAAACCTGCGGTTCCCCAGGCAGCAACGTGCTTCTGGGTCATTCCTGCAGGAACCGAATATACCCAATCTGCGGGGACACGCGCCAGCGCAGCAAACCCGCCATCGTGGGATGTTCCGAAATTCGCATGAGCGATGAATACCTGATCTCCCACCCGGATCCGACTATCGTCCGAAGCAAGCACTTCGCCTACCGCATCGATGCCCGGTACCAGGGGAAATTTTCTCGCGACACCTGGATGCCCGCTGGCGGCCATGCCATCCTTGTAGTTCAGCGATGAATAGGCGACTCGAACCAGCACCTCGCCGGCGTCGAGATCACCAATCGTGATTTGCCGGATCGACGTTTCAAACAGGGGCGCACTTGTCAAGACTGCGTTCTCGCTGGACGCAATCTTGCTGACAACCAAGGCAGGAAACTGTTTCGGAGTTGGCATGGCAATTAATGAAAGTCGGTTTCAAAGATGTCCGTCAAGTCTACCGGAAACCGGAATACTATCCATCGCACTGAAATCCTGATTACGGGAACTGACACTTGAGCAAACGATCGTTTCCGGAATTTCCTTCGCCGGTTGTCGCATGTCACACGGCGTTGCCAGTGTTTTATCGCGGTAATTCGTAACGAAGGGTAATTGGTCATTCGCGATGTACGGTTTAACGGCTACAGTAGAGACTGGTCAAAATAGCGATGGGTGGTAGCAGACCTCCGCCCGGCTGACTCTCAACCCCCTTTTCAAACCCAGTTATGGACCAAAACGAAGCTCGAGAAATTCCTGATCGTTCAGTGCTCTACCACTGCACATGCGGTGAACAAATTGTGCTGGATCCGTCGATCGGTGGTATGTGTTCCCGGTGCGACCGAAATGTTTCTCCGAAACTTCTCAACCAGGATTTGGGGGTCACCGTTTCGCTCAACGAGCAAAACGCAGGTCTGGAGCAGACGATGACCGGCGGTTTGAGCGCCGATGGATTCACGGTTGTGCCAGTCGACACGAGCGATTCCAGGCTTACCGAACCAGAGGAACTCATTGGCCAGATGTTTGGCCATTTTGAACTCATTACGCCGCTGGGCCGCGGAGGAATGGGACAGGTCTATCGTGCATTTGACACATCCCTCAAACGCTATGCCGCGGTAAAACTGTTGCGCAGCGGGATGGGCAGGGCTAATTCGGCGTTGCGCAGCTCGGACGAAGAAGTTGAAAAACTGCTTCAAGAAGCGATTTCGCAGGCCCGCGTCACGCACCCCAATATCGTAACGATTTATTATGTCGGGAAACAGGACGGCAATCCCTTCCTCGCAATGGAATTAATCAATGGTGAACCGCTCAGCCAACGCATGACGTCCGTCGAAATGCCGTTTGATGAAATTGCCCCGGTCGCGCTTGAAATCACCAATGCCCTGAACTATTCATTTGACCTGGACATCATTCACGGTGACATCAAGCCATCGAACGTACTGATCACAAAAAATGGCACAGCCAAACTCTCGGATTTCGGGATGTCGCGAAGCGCGTCTGGCGATAGCGGGAAAAACATCGGAGGAACACCGAATTACCTGGCTCCCGAACTATTGGTTGGCCAATTGCCGTCCGTTCAATCTGACATGTACGCGCTTGGCGTGACGTTTTTTGAAATGACGTTTGGAAAATTGCCACTCACCATGACCGGAAAGAACATTCCGGACTGGATCGAGATTCACAGGAAAAGCGAAGTGGTTTTCCCAACTCCCTGGCCACCCCGACTTCCTGAGATTTGGAAAACGGTCCTGGCCAAGATGATGGCCAAGAACCCCGAGGATCGTTATCAAAGCTACAATCAGCTGCTGGCGGACATCAGGTCTTTACAGCCGGGCTCGAAAATCGAGGCAAGATTTTTCCCTCGCCTGATCGGTGCAGGAATCGATTGGGCCAGTGCACTTTCGCTGGCCATCGTACTTCAGGTCGGGATCGGATTCGCGGCCTGGCAAAGTCTGCGCGACCAGCATCCCGGAGTGGCCCTGCTGCTGCAAATCTGCAATTTCCTGCCAATCATTGCCTATACGATGGTGGTTTATTTTTGGCGTCAGTCGATCGGCCGAAGTCTGATGCACATCCGGGTTGTAAACCAGTTTGGTATGCGGCCGACCGCCGGCGCGATGGTGTTGCGGAGTGCAATTCGAATGCAATTTCCCTGGGTCGTGATCTGCCTGGAACTTTTTCGACCGAATTCGGGAACCGCGTTCTCCGTGCTATTGTCATCGATTTATGCACTTTCTCTTTTGTTCTTGATGTTCGACATCGCTTTCATGGCGTTCAACTCAAAGGGGCGATCGATCCACGATCTGGTTTCCAACACGCGTGTGGTATTGGATACTAGCGGGGAAAACTAGTCGTCGGCAATTCTCGGTCTCCTGGACCGGGGAGAGACCGGATCTAGTACCGTCATTCGCAGGGGACGGGCCATGCTTGGTCTCAAACATGATCGTTTTACGTTGACTCTGTGAACGAAATTTTAATCTCCCCCACATCCATGGAAAAAACCCTTGAACCACCCCGTCAAAACTCCGATTCCCCTCAGCGAAGTTGAGGCAAAAGAAGTCATCTCCGGATTCAATGGGCGTTTCATTCACTCTGACAATATGACGCTTGCTTATTGGACCATCGCCAAAAATGGAGTGCTCCCAGAGCACTCTCATCCCCACGAACAAGTTGTCAATATGCTTCAAGGTGAATTCGAACTGACCGTCGATGGATTGCCGTACCGATTATCGGCAGGTGACGTGCTTATCATTCCCGGAGGAGTCACGCATAGCGGGCGCGCCGTCACGAACTGCAGGATTCTGGATGTCTTTCATCCGGCTCGGGACGATTACCGGTAAACGTCACTTGAGGATTCCTGGATTTCGTGATTGGTCCGGAATTAGTCGAATGTTGAAGCGCGACGATGGCGCAAGCGAGACGATTCTCGGCGAAATCCGGAAACTGGAAGCCAAACTGGACCTCATGAAAAGAAGCTGGCATGTTTCCTCATTTCCGATCGAATTCTTACCCGCGCCTCCAAGTCACCCCAGCTTAAACCAGTTTCAGGCCACCCAACCGCAGGTTTAAACAAATTAGAATAATCCGGATATTCTTCTAAACTTACCCAGCCCGCAAAGTCGATTGTTCACAAGGACGTAGTCGTCTTTACGTAATCAGGGTAAGAAATCAATGCTAGCTCTAAAATCAAAACTCAGACTGACTTTGCTGTTGGTAGGTACGTTCACTTTGTTAAATGGGTCCGCGTTCGGACAGCAAACACCTTCGCAACGGTACCAGCCTGTCCGAGACGGATTCGCTCCGCCGTCGGTACACGTGGCGCCGCAGCAAACGCAGAAGCTTCCACCGAAGTTTCGCACTGCCAGCCCACTGGACCAATCGGGAACGGACGCAAAACAACCAGCCTTTGCCGGCGCTCGATATACCTTTTCGGATCAAACCGCCACACGAGGCAATGAGCTCCGCGTTGAATCCGAAATTCGGAACTCGGCCTCATCCGCGATCGGAAACGGCATGATTCAGCAGACGAGTTTCCAAGTCGATGACAAAGGCTCACCGGCCGTTCCAGCGATCCTGGCTGGAGACTCCACGCCAGCGGCGGTTCCAAGTTCACAGTTTCAGCTTCCCTCAACGTCCGGTAATGTTCCGGTTGTTGATGAAGTTCCACGAAAAACACCTGCCGACTTTGCATCGGCGATGAATCAGGTTCGTGGCAGCTCACCACGGGTCGCTCCGGGTGAACTAGCATCCCAGTCGCAAGACGTCAGCGCTCAAATGGCTGAGCTTCGCCGTCGTGCCGAAGAAAGAGCAGCAGCCGAAGCACGGGCCCTGGCGACTCAAGCCGCCGCCGGGCAACGGGAAAACGAGCGATTGGAAGCCGGAAAGCGTGAGGCCGAACCAGCTGCCACGAAACAACCGATTGCGGCAAATAACCCATCCAGCGAAATTGAAATGGCGGCGGATCGTCAGGAAGCTGAAAAGCAGGCTGCATCACGAATTGCCACCGAAAACGCTGCTGCCGAACAAATGGCGCAACACCAAGCTGAATCGGAACAGGAAATTTCGGCTTCGGAATTCATTGGTAACATTGCCGCTCAGCAACCCCAGAAATCCCAGGCTCCGACTCAGGATAACAACACCGCACCCAAGCTGGTTGTCAAACAAACGGACGAGGTTCCCGCCGTCATGCAACTGGCGAATGATTCGTTCAATGGCCAACCGGTTCAGGACCCGCTGGTCCGAACCGTTTCTTCCGAAGAGATCACCGACCAAACCAAGCCGACGATCCGGCTCAGTGCTCCTGCATTGGAAGTCGAAAGCTATGGCCCTCCGACAGTGGGCATCAACAAAGCAGCCAATTATCAAGTCATTGTGCGCAATACAAGTAGCACATTGGCCGAACGAATTCTGGTCGGAATCAGCCTGCCCGAATGGATCGACATCGAAAACGTAAACTTGACGGCTGGTGGTAAAGAGATCACTGACGGCAAGAATCAGGCTCGGCTGGTTTGGAGCATCGACAGGATCCTGGGCAATTCGTCCCAGTCGATTACCATCACGGCTGTTCCACGAAAAGCAGACGTTTTTGAAGTCGGCGTCGAATGGACGCTGGTGCCGCGTGTCGGAAAGACGATCGTCAATGTGACGGA
>JAHEBQ010000014.1 GCA_024642205.1 Planctomycetaceae bacterium
GTGCAACGTTTCATATACGTCGATTTCAGTTTTTCCGGCGATCCATTTTTCCCGACCCCCGCGTGTATCGAAAACACCCCACTCGTTGATTTTCAGTCCCATTTGTTTCGCGCGGCCACGAACCAGAACGTTGTGATCTTTCGAGCCAGTAAAGTACTGGAGTGCAGCGCCGAATGATTTCTTGGGTACGACCCTCAGGTCCACCTGGAATTCGTTTTCCAATCGAACGGACATCTTGGTTTCGCCCCTGGCGATCTCGGAGCTGACTTCGTCGAAATTCCCCAAGTGATCCATCACGGCGTTGCTGTCATTGGAGTCGACCAGCACATCCAGATCACCGACCGTTTCTTTTCCCCGGCGGTAGCTTCCGGCAAATTCAATCTGTTTGACCTGTTTGCAGGATATCATGTGTTCGCGCAACCGTTGGGCAATCTTGTCTGCGTTCGCCCAGAGAATTCGCTCATTGGCCGCCGCGGCGATCGAGATGCCTTCCAATATCGCTGTTTCTGTCTTTTCGCCGAACCCGGCCAGCGAACGGACTGCGCCGGCTTCGCAAGCGGCTTTCAATTGGTCCAGCGATTCGATTCCCAATTCGTTGAAAAGGGCAGCGCATTTCTTGGGACCCAGCTTGGGGACTTTCAGAAGATCGAGAACGGTTCTCGGAACGGTCTCGAGTATCTCATCGAGCTGTTTGAGTTTGCCAGTCGCCACCAGTTCATGGCATTTCTCAGAAACACCCTTGCCGATCCCATCCAGTTTCGTAAGGTCTACACCGGCTTCGATCATCGACTCGATCGAATCAGGAAGCTCCTTGATCAGCCGAGCGCCATTGCGATAGGCGCGCAGCCGAAAAGCATTGGCGCCGGTGAATTCCAGCAGGTCAGCCAGTTGCGAAAGTGTATTGGAGATTTTTTCGTTGTTCATCCCTCGATGATAACGCGCACGAAATGGTCAAGTAAGCGGTCGGAATCGCTCTGCCAACGTCCGCTGTTGATGGTAAAATCCCTTGCATTCTCGATTGTCCCCGGGTGCGGAATCATGGAAAACGAACTTGTCCGATCGGTTCCGGACGTTAATCGAACAGCGGCGGTTGCGATCTGTGTTGTTTCAGTCGCGACTTGCTTGGCCTATGCCAGTCTTCGAGCTGACCTGCCGGCTTGGTGGCGCGGGCACGGAGGTGGGATCGCTTATGTTGTATTCTGGATTTCATTTTGGTTTGTCGTTTTTCCATTCCGTCGTTGCATCTTGCCGATCTGCCTGTTTGCGGTCTCGTTCACCTGCCTGTTGGAAGTGTTGCAATTGTGGAAACCCGATTGGTTGACACTGTTTCGATCCACCCGGTTGGGAGCCGCGCTGTTGGGCAGCGGATTTGATTGGAACGACTTCCTGCCCTATTTCATTGGCGGTGCGATCGGATACCTGGTTTTGACTGGAGTTGATTTGCTGGGTCGCCGGGGGCCCCGGTCTCGGGCGGGTGATGAAACCGGAATGATTGATAGAAGCTGAATGGGATCGGTCGCAATGGCTCGTTTTATCCCGCAGATTATCGATTTTTTCTGCCGTTTTTGATCCGGGTTCCGTCACTTTTGAGATTTCGAAGGTTTCTCGCAGCCGACATCTGATTGTTGACGTAGATTTTATTTGGCTAGGTGAACTGGATACGATTGCTGAGAAGAGATGATGAATTCGACAAAACGAAGATATCGCTTACTCGCGGATTGGGATCTACAAGGCAAGTTTTGCCTTCGCATTTGCCTTTATTGGCTGGTTTGCCAGGTTGCAATGGTTGCCACCATTTTTGGTTTTCTGGCCCTTGCTGGCCAACAGGAAGTTGCGGATGTATCCGATGGCTCTCCGTGGAGATTTATTATGCCGGCAATTGTGGTGTCATGCCTGTTCTTGCCAATTGTGCTGTTAGATAACATGCGATTTTCCAACCGGTTAGCCGGACCATTACTTCGCCTGCGAAAAAGCCTGAAAAAACTCGCCGATGGTGACGACGTTTCGGACCTGCATTTCCGTCCTGGCGACTACTTGATCGAATCGTCCAGCCATTTCAATCAAATCAATTCGCGAATGAAGCAACTCGAAAAACTGAAACTTGACCAGGTCGAAAATGATCGAGGACGCAGGTTGAACAGAAAGCTGTCGTCTGCCGGCTGTCCTGAATAAAGATCAATCGACCAAAACCAGGAAAATTTGAACATCCTTGGAGCTCGTTGGAGTTCTAAGAAAAAGGCAAACCGGTCGCGAGATCGGGACGCAAAGCCATGGGTCTCAGTTTGGGAGATCGCCAGGCTACCTAGGAATAACAACCGTTGAGTCTGAATGCAGTTGCGTTTCAACTGGATCAGGCGTTGGAGCTACCAATGCTGTTTGCAAGAAGTTCGAGTCGGTTTTCGCACCGGCAATCCGCGATGGAATCCTTGAAGGGTGGGTCGGCTGAGATCCGTCAGAATCCCGGGTCCTTGTCGGTCGACAAACATGTCCGTTCGAATTATCGACACCCCGCGACCAAACGCGCGCACAGCCGACTCGGCGCAGCGACGGTCGAATTGGCGCTGGTTGCCCCGTTCATTCTTTTTATCATCTTTGGATCGGTTGAATTTGCCCGCATGATGATGGTCAAGCAAACGCTGACCAATGCGGCACGCGAGGGTTGTCGCCATGCTACGTTGGCAACCAGTCGCGACCATGAATCCGCGGAAACCGTCGTCCGTGCACTGCTCAAAGGCACAGTCGCCGACGGTCAGGATCCAGGTATGGTACGAGTCACCATTACACCCTCATTTCAAAGTAGCCCTGTATCGGGAACCGAAATACAGGCACTGGTTGAAGTCGATTGCGCAGATGTTTCATGGCTCCCGGCAACGCTGTTTGCCGGTGCCAAGGTGCGCGGTGTCGCTTGCATGAATCGGGAATAGTTCTGGAAAAAGGTAAGTATCGTGATCTCCAATCAATATCGCAAATGCAATCACCCAAGGTTTCGTCAACGGCGAGGCTCGGCAACCGTGGAGTCGGCAATCATGTTGCCAATCCTGATCGTCGTTTCGCTGGGTTCAACCGATGTTGCCCAGTATATCAACCTGGCACAATCCGTGACCAACGCGTCCCGACAGGGATCGCGGTTCGCCTGCCGGGACACGACGGAAAACATCCAGGAAGTTGAAACGGCGGTACGAGCGTTTTTTCAACAGTCGTTTCCCAAGACTCCGACGGAAGTCCTGAATTCGGCCATCGAAGTGAACGTAACCCACTTCGATGGCAGCTTGGTCAACGAAGGCAACTTAACGAGCATCCAATCGGGAGACCCCGTTTCGGTGGAAGTCATTTTTGACTTCGACGCCGTCAGGTGGTTCAAGGGGTTTGACTACCTGGGTAGCGATGTCCGCCAATCAATAACGATTGGTCGCCGCGAATAACTCATTTTTTGATATCAAACAGGGGAATCGGGGGCTTACTATGAAGTCAATCGGGAAACGGAAAAACTCACGAAACGGCAACGTTGTCGTGTTGATCTGCTTGCTTTTGCCGGCCTTGTTTGGGTTCGTCGCGTTGTCGGTCGATTATGGATTCCTGCTTTACGTGCGGACAGACCTGCAACGAACTGCCGATCAGGCGGTGTTGGCTGCTGTGCGAGATCTCGAACCCGCTTCCGACGGATTTCAGGACCTGGCCAAAGTTCGCGCGACACTGCGCGAGTATGTCGAGTTGAACGCGGGTGGAGAGTTTTCCGTCCTGGATTCGGATATCACAATTGGGAGATTCAATCCGGCCACGGTTTACACGAATTTTGAAATACTCAATGATGGCATTTTTGACACGGTCAGCATAACGGTTCGCCGGGATGATTTAGCCAATACTTCGGTTTCGTTGTATTTTGCTCGTATATTCGGGAACGATACAGCTGACGTTTCTGCGACCGCGACGGCAGTCATGCAAAAGGCAAAACTATTAGCCGATGGCAGTGACATTTTGCCGATAGCCGTTTCGATTGACGCCTGGAATTCGCAGATGTTGAACTCCATCTGGTCAGTTTACGGAGATGGGCGTATCGAGGACTTTCAGGGAAACTCGGTCCCCGGAAACTGGGGTACGTTAGATGTCGGAGACACGAACAACAGCGCTTCGACACTCGTCGATCAAATCGATAATGGACTTCGGCAGGATGACCTTGATTTTCTGCAAGCCAACGGAATCATCAAAACCAATGACCATATCGATAGCCAGGCTGCGATGACTTTGAATGGAGATACTGGTCTATCCTCCGGGATAAAAGAGTCGATTCGGGCTTCGCATGGTCACAATAAACTCATGCCAATTTTCGATACATTTTCTGGCCAGGGAGGAAGCTTCGATTTTCATATTATCGGTTGGGGTGTCATCCAGATTGTTGATTCAGATTGGCAAGGCAACCATAATTCCTCGGTATCTGTCAGAAAATCCTACATGTATGATGGCGACCTTCGCCCGCATCCTGATCTCAGTAACACTGGTGATATCATCGAGCGAGCGTATACGACACCTGTCCTCGTCAAGTGAACTCAAATGGGCGGATTTTCTGGCCAATTTTTCTTTTTGGCTGGGAAGGTGCCCAACCAGGGATTGTCGGGTCCAAACCGACTGGCGGCAGCGGCCTGTTGATTCTTCAACTTCGTGTTTACCATGGTCGGGATGATCCGATACGGGGTAACCATATTTCTCAGCGCGTTCCTGCTATTTCAAGTGCAGCCCATGATTGCGCGCTTTATTCTGCCGTGGTTTGGGGGAACCGCCGCGGTTTGGACGACCTGCATGATGTTCTTCCAGGTGGTGCTCCTGCTCGGTTATCTTTATTCCCATATGCTACGGCGTCTGTTTTCACCTCGCTATGCGTGGTTGACGCACCTGGTGGTTCTGGCGATCGCTACCGGATTTGCAGCGATCGTCCCACCGGAGAATTTGAAGCCGGCGGGTAACGAGAATTTGACGCTTGCCATTATCGGCGTCCTGGCGATGACCATTGGATTGCCGTTTTTCGTACTTTCGAGCACCGGTCCGTTAATCCAGGCTTGGCAATCCAGTTCCCACGGCGGTCAATCACCCTACCGGCTGTATGCGCTATCGAATCTTGGTTCCATGTTGGCGCTGGTAACATACCCGTTTCTGATCGAACGGCTTTTTCCGATGGCGGAGCAAGCCAAGTATTGGATGATTGGGTTTTGCCTGTTTGCGATCCTTTGCTGTTGGTGCGGTTGGCAGACGGTTGGGCGGAACGCATGGGTCGATGAGGAGCGACTGGATACGGCCTCGGACTCCCCCTGCGGGAACGCCGCAAGCCCTGGAATTGGCCGTACGTTGTTGTGGTTTGTGCTCGCGATGACCGCTTCGATTATTCTATTGGCCACTACGAACTTGATGTGCCAGGAAGTTGCCTCGATTCCGTTTCTCTGGATTCTCCCTTTAAGTCTCTACCTCCTCTCGTTCATCATTTGCTTTGAACGCCCGACTCTATACCAGCGTCGCGTTTTCTTCCCGCTATTGGTAGGTGGAACAGCGGTTTCCGTCGCGGTCGTTCATTTGAGCGTTTTTGCGGGACTTCTATTGCAAGTTGCTGGACTGGCGACCGTTTGTTTTGCCGCCAGCATGACCTGCCACGGCGAACTGGAGAGATTGAAACCAAGAACGGATCACCTTACCGGGTTCTATTTGTGGATTGCGTTTGGTGGCGCGGTGGGTGGAGTCTTTGTCTGTGTCCTGGCGCCCCTGATTTTCACCGCTTTTCTCGAGTTTCACATTGGGTTGATCGTCAGTTTGATCGTGGCCCTTTCCGCAATCCTGTGGCCTCGACCTGATCGAGGTAGCGATTCCGGGCAGAAATCTTCAAGGCCAAGTCGACTGGTCTCCATCACCATGGCGATGGGGATTTTCGTCGCCCTGTCAATGGTGTTGTGCAGCATGTTGTATTTTCTGGATCCCAGTTACCAGAAAGGCCTGATCTTTCGCGGTCGGAACGAATATGGACTCGCCTCGGTGGTCGAAGATGGGCCGTATCGGCGATTCATCAATGGTCGGATCGAACACGGCGGTCAACGAATGGAGCCCGATCGAATGATGGAACACAACGGCTATTACGTTCCCACTAGCGGTGTCGGCGTGGCGTTTGACAGTTATCGATCGCAAACAAATGAGAAACTCAACGTCGCGGTGATTGGATTGGGTGCCGGTGCCATGACAACCTGGATCGAGTCGGGTGACGAGATCGTTTTTTATGAGATCAATCCCATGGTAGAATTGATCGCGAGAGAGCATTTTAGTTTCTTGAGAAACTGTCTGGGAAAAACGTCGGTCAAGCTGGGAGATGGACGGATACAGCTTCAAAATGAGGCCGCCCGGCAAAACTCGCCGAATTATGACTTGTTGTTCATGGACGCATTTTCCAGCGATTCGATTCCTGTCCATCTGTTGACGGCTGAGTGTTTTGAGTTGTATTTGAAGCGACTCAAACCGAATGGCATTCTGATCGCCCATATCACCAACCGGTTTATTGACTTGCAGCCAGTTCTCTTGCAACATGCGTTGGAGAACCGGATGACACCGATCTTGATCGACGACCTGTCGCCCGACAAAAAGGTTGAGACTCGCTGGGTGTTACTGACGCGCAACGAAGCCGTGATCAAATCGGAACCAGTACAGTCGTTGCAGCGACCCTGGCCCGTCGATATCAAACCGGTTCGATGGACCGATGACTATGCCAGTGTTGCGGCGCTGCTGGACTGGTCGGCCGGGATTGACTGGGAGCGGATGGGACTGCATCTCTTGAAGGAAAAAAAAGAGGTCGTCGATGTCAAGCTTCCGGTCGGGGCCCAGTGATGCGATTGGAATTCAGGAGATTGCACTCATTTCCATCGTCCTGGACGGGTGTTGCTGTCGTCGGGTGGATTACACAAGCCATGTGAGGGTGAATTGAACAAAGGGGAACCACGTAGGGGTGAGAAACGGGTCTCGATCTGGCGAGTCACACGTGATGGACGGCAACAACGTGACGATATTCTCGCGGTGGAAGAGCCGCTTGAGATACGTGTGGTGTTTGGCCCCAGGGAAAAACGCCGTAGCAAGAGCCTCTCGATCACCATGCGAACGCCAGGCCGCGATTTTGAATTGGCAGCAGGATTTCTGCTTTCCGAAAACATCGTCAGCCGACCTGAGGATATTATCTCCTTCGAACACGTTGGCCCCGTTCCAGAGCATGGTTTCCATGGCAATACGCTGTCGGTGGAACTTGGCTTCGAGGTCCCATTGGAAATGGAAAAACTTCAACGTCATTTCTACACGACCTCCAGTTGCGGAATTTGTGGCAAGGCGTCTCTGGACGCGGTTCGCAGTCAAGGCGTCGAGCGCCTGGAAGATCCGTTGATGGTCGAAACGGACGTGATTTTTCGGTTGCCCGAGGGCTTGCGCGAGCAGCAGGACGTATTTGACCGGACTGGCGGGCTCCATGCGGCTGGCTTGGCTGATCCACAAGGTGAATTCATCGCGATTTGCGAAGACGTGGGGCGTCACAATGCGGTCGACAAACTGATCGGTTCCCAGTTGATTGAGGCGGATGCCGAGTTTCCACTGGCGGGGAAAATTCTGGTTGTCAGTGGACGAGCCAGTTTCGAATTGATGCAGAAAGCGCTGATGGCCAAAATCCCGATGCTCGTCGCCGTCGGTGCCCCGTCGAGTCTGGCGGTTGAGCTGGCCGAGGAATTCAACATGACGTTGATCGGGTTTGCGTCGAATCAGCGATTCAATACCTATGCGGGAGTCAGTCGCATTGAATAGGTTGGTCACGCTGCGACATCGCAATGCTGCGGCTCAGTTTGCTCGGACCTGCCCTGCCCCGCGCACTCGGTAGTTGAAACTCGTGAGTTGCTCGACGCCGACCGGGCCGCGGGCATGCATTTTTCCGGTGGCGATTCCGATTTCGGCACCCATTCCGAATTCGCCACCATCGGCGAATTGCGTCGACGCGTTGTGCAGCAGAATTGCCGAGTCGATTTCGTTGAGAAAACGCGTGGCGGCTACCGCGTTTTCGGTGACAATTGACTCGGTGTGATGTGATCCGTAGCGATTAATATGGTCGATCGCTTCGCCGACGCCGTCGACGATTTTGACCGAGAGGATCGCATCCAGGTATTCGGTCGACCAGTCGTCCTCGGTAGCGGCGCTTACGTTTTTCAAGAATCTGCACACGGTTTCGTCGCCGCGAATTTCGCATCCGGTGGCTTGAAGCGCGCCGAGCAGCGGTTCCAGATTTTCGGCGATCCAGGGTCGATCCAGCAACAGCGTTTCTGCGGCACCGCAAATTCCCGTACGCCGCATTTTTGAATTGAGGACAATCTGTTTGGCCATTTCAAAATCGGCGTCGCGGTCCACATAAACGTGGCAAATGCCTTCCAGGTGAGCAAAAACGGGTACACGCGATTCCGTTTGAACGCGGGCCACGAGACTCTTGCCTCCCCGGGGGACAAGGACGTCAAGATTGCCGTTCAATCCAGCCAGCATTTCTCCCACAGCCAGCCGGTCGATCGTGGGAACCAGTTGAATGGCCGTTTCGGGAAGCCCCGCAAATTCCAAACCCTCAACCAGGCAGGCGTGAATCGCAAGTGAAGAATGATGGGAGTCGCTACCACCTCGCAGAATGACCGCATTTCCCGACTTGAGCCCCAATGCTCCAGCGTCGGCCGTAACATTGGGGCGGCTTTCGTAAATGACGCCGATCACACCGAGAGGTGTTCGGACGCGCTGAATCTGCAATCCGTTGGGCCGTACCCAGCTGGCCATCACTTCGCCAACCGGATCCGGAAATTCCGCAATCTGTTGCAGGCTGTTGGCGATCGCTTCCACTCGATGTCCGTCAAGACGCAAGCGATCGAGCATTGATTTGGATCGTCGTTGCTTTTCAGCGGACTCAACATCGCTTGCGTTGGCATCAAGGATCCGTCCGGCATTCCGTCGAATCGAGTCGGCCGCCTGGAAGAGTGCCGTCGATTTGGCTTCGGAATCGGCTGTCGCCAGCAAGCGCGCCGCCTGCCGGGCACGATGTCCGATCTCGGACATCAATTCGCGGACAGAGATCCGGGGTTCTGTTTCATTGTTCATTAAAAAAATCGCGTTCAGGGTTTCCATCGTGGGCGCCAAACGCATCTTACGATAAAAAGGAAGCCTTCGTAACGCGATCAGGAATCAAAAATGAAGTCTTACCAATTCCCCCGGGGGGCCATGCCTGCGATTGGATTGGGCACGTGGAAGCTGGATGAAGGTTCCGCAACTGCTGCCGTCGCGTCCGCCTTGAAACTCGGCTACCGGCATATCGATTGTGCGCCGATCTACTTGAACGAAGCCGATGTTGGCGCGGCATTTGGCGACGTGTTCCGGGCCGGTGAGATACGCCGCAATGATGTATGGGTCACGTCCAAATTGTGGTGCAACCGGCATCGCCCTGACCTGGTTCGAGGAGCGCTGGAAAAAACGTTGGCCGATCTGCAGATCGACTACCTCGACCTGTTCATGATTCATTGGCCCATTGTATTCCGCTCGGACGTGCATCGACCGGAATCGGGAACAGATTTTATCAGCCTCGAAGAAATGCCGCTCAGCGATACCTGGAAGGCAATGGAGGATTGCGTCGAAGCCGGCCTTTGCCGGAACATCGGCGTCTGTAACTTCAGTATCAGGAAATTGAAGACGATCATGGCGGATTGCAGGATCAAACCCTCCGCCAACCAGGTCGAATGTCATCCGTTTCTACCGCAGAACGAATTGCTGGACTTTTGTCAAAGCGAAGGAATTCAATTGGTTGCCTATTCTCCATTGGGCTCAGGGGATCGCCCCGATCGGATGCGTTCCGAGCGAGACCCAAATCTTTTTGAAGTTCCAGAGATATTGGAGATCGCGGCGACCAACGGCCTCACGGCCGGACAAGTGATTCTCGCGTGGGCGGTTAATCGAGGTACGGTTGCGATTCCGAAATCTGCCCATCCGCTACGGCAAGCTGAAAACCTGGCCGCTGGATTCACCGAACTTACTGCCGATGAGATGAATGCGATCAACCAGATCACAATGAGTTATCGCTACGTCCACGGGCGATTTTGGGAAATGGAAGGAGGTCCGTATACGGTCGCGAACTTATGGGATGAATGAGTTGCGGCGGATCACACGTTTTCTCCTTTTTCGGTATATCTCACCGGTGTTCGAGTGCATCCTGCATGGGAAATGGTATTCGGGTCAAAGTGTTTTCAGATATTCAAGTAGCGCCGCCCGCTGTGCTTTTGAAAGTTCATCACCAAATGTGTGCCCCGTGTTGCTTTTCCCGGGTATCGTCGAATCGAAATACTCGCGTTTTTCGTCCGGTCGCTTGACGTTGCCCGGTATCGACTCGAATTTGTCGACCGACAATCCGACCCTGTGAACATCATGGCTTGTTGCGATACGTTTCCAGACAACCGGCCGGGATTTGGAATCGAGCACGCCTTCGATCGTCGGAACGCTACCGTTGTGAAAATAAGGTGCGCTGGCCCAAATGCCGTCCAGCGGCGGAGCGAGGTAGCCCTGGGGAGTCAGAACTGTTGCATCGGCACCATAGGAAGCAAACCAGCTGTCGCGATAGACTCTCCGATCGTATTCCGTAAGCGCTGTCAAACGAACCGGGTCCGTGCCAATTTTCTTGATCGGAACCAGGCGGCTGGGATAGGTCGGTTCCTGGCCATAAGTGCCATGACAGGCCGCACAGTGGTGGGCGAAGACTTCGGCACCTTCGTGAGACAGTTGATCATTGATGGCGTTCGGGTAAACGGGTGGTTCAAGCGACTCGATATATGCAAACACGTGCTTGAATTCATCCTCCCATCCGCGCATCGTTTCACCTGAGTTCATTTGATCCATCACAAACGGAATCAGGGCTCGGTGGTTTTTCTGTACAAAACCGTCAATGTACAAGCGATCCCGTTTACTCACGTTCCACCACGCCGGCGCATCCATGTCATGGTGAATGATGGGAAGCATGCGAAATGGGAGCTTGAGGTTCAAGTCTTTGTCGCGGAAGGACATCAGGGCGATTCCGAACACGACTGCGTTACTGGTGCCGTTGCTGGTTCCCATCGGAACAGCCATTGAGCCGAGGTCCATCTGACTCAGCGTCTCGCCGCGGCGGCGCTTGGTTTGTCGCATGTCACTGTAAAGTGTTTCCAGGGCGATCTGGGCGTTGGGAAGACCTTCAATCATCTTTCCATTGACCGCCCCGCCATGACAACTGAAGCAGTTCATGGTCCACCAGCCTTCGGCGTCCACACTGAACTGCATCGACTTGGTCGGGTCGTCAGGCCGCGGCGTGAATCCATATCGCTTTAACGCCATTGATCGCCGACCTTCGGGACTCAGATGTTCAGCCTGAGACCGGAGCGGTTCGGGCCAATCCTGCCACGTGTCGTCGAAGGTTGCCTGATGAAAGTCACGTGGCAAAAAACGATAATTCAGAATCAGGTCGCGGCCTTTGGCAATGGATTCACGAACCGCCTGTTCGTCCGCCAGTAAGCGTTGAGATTCGAGAATTGGCGACCCAACCGACCATCCGAACATGATCGCGAAAATAAGCAGGCGGAAGAAACGAATGGTTGAGTCGGCATGCATGGGTCGGTCCGCGCCCTGTGGTTGGTTGGCTCAAATTTCGTGTGAATGACCAACATTGATTTTACCAGAAAACCGTTCAAGATATTTTCGGTTAACCTGGTTTCCCGAAAACCTGGTATCCAGGACATTAACCAGAATGCCCGTGATATCCGGTTCCTGTGACGAACAACGCTAGACATGCAAAACCATGTCGTCCCGGTGGATCATCGCCGATCGGATGCTGGGGCCTATCAGCTTCTCGATTTGTGAACTTTTCAATCCGGCGATCTTACCTGCGTCCGTTGAGTCGTATTCGATTAGCCCACGACCTATTTTGTGACCGGAGGGTCCGAGGATGTCCACTGTGTCGCCGCGCGAAAAATCACCAATGACCTCGGTCACGCCTGCAGGCAGCAGGCTTTTGCCCGATTCAAGCGCCATCATTGCCCCGCCGTCAATTTGAACCGACCCGGAAACGTCCAGTCCTCCTGCGATCCACTTTTTTCGTTCGTTGATCGGATTGGCGGAGGGGGCAAACCAGGTTGACCTCGCGCCGTTGGCAATTGCTGTCAGCGGGTGATCGGTTATTCCGGAGCCGATAACCATCGTCGAACCGGCAGCCGTGGCGATTTTTGCGGCTTCGATTTTTGTTTTCATCCCACCCCTTGAAAACAGGGTGGTCGCCTCGCCTGCCATGGCTTCAATTTCACGCGTAATCGACTCGACTTCCGGAATGAATTCAGCCGTAACGTTGGTTTCTGGAGCGGAAGTATACAGTCCGTCGACATCGGAAAGCAGTAACAGTAGATCTGCGCCGACCATCGAAGCAACTCTCGCGGCCAAACGATCGTTATCTCCGTACCGAATCTCCGAGGTGGCAACCGAATCGTTCTCGTTGATGATAGGTACGGCGCCCCATTGCAGCAAAGCATTGATCGTGGCCCGGGCATTCAGGTAACGCCGCCGTGTTTCGGTATCACCCAGCGTCAACAGAATCTGGCCAGCAATCATTCCTAGTTGACCGAGCGTTTCCGCATACGCTCGGCTGAGCGAAATTTGACCAACCGCGGCGGCTGCCTGGCTTTCTTCCAGTTTTAGCGTCCCATGGGTGCCCGTGACATTCAACTCGCGACGGCCAAGTGCAATCGCACCGGAGGAGACAATCAGGACTTCTTGACCGCCCTGTTTGATCGCCGCAATGTCCTCAACAAGCGACTGCAGCCACTTGCGCCTAAGTCCGGTATCCTGATTCACGAGCAATGCGGAACCGATTTTGATCACGATTCGAGGGTATGATTCAATGTTTCGATTCACGTTGAAACCCGATTCGGTGAGACAAAAGCAACAATTTGGAAACGGTTTGCGAATGTAAGAGAATTAGCGGTGCAAACATCCGCACAATTTTATATCCTGTAAGTGTTAATATCACAGGATAGGCTATGCAAAAACCGAATGCACAACGGGAACGGATTATCGAGCTTCTGGAACACCACGGGGGCGTAACGGAACAATCGGTTCGTGAGGTTTCAAATGAAACCGGCGTTCCGGAGGCCGACATCTGGGGCACGGGGCTGTTCTACACTTTGATCAACAGGCCGGGCAAGAGAATTCGCCTCTGCGACGGATTGACTTGCCAAATGTTCGGTGCCGACCAACTTGCGGAAGAACTTCGTGCCAGTGGCAAAGAAGTCGAACGAGTCAGTTGCCTCGGCCAATGTGACCTTGCTCCCTCTTCACTTGACGCAGAGATGGAGCTGGTGACCTATGGAAAATGCAAAACCGCTGTCACATCGGACGATCCCGAGCTCGCCATGAACCTGGGGGGCAAAGTCGACATGAGTTATTCGGCGTTGTCCAAAGCAGGACAACTGGGCCCGGAAGCGGTGATTGAGCAATTGAAAATATCCGGGCTTCAAGGTCGCGGTGGGGCTGGATTTCCAGCTCATTTCAAATGGACAGCTCTGCGCCAGCAACCGGAAACGGAACGGTATGTTGTTTGCAATGCAGACGAAGCCGAGCCAGGAACATTCAAGGACCGCGAGTTGATTTTGAGGCAATCCCACAAAATGCTGGAGGGCCTCGCGATTGCTGCGGCAGTTGTCGAAACAAAACGGATTTACATCTACATTCGTGGTGAGTATGTCAACGAATATCGCGCGATCGAAACAGCGATTGCCGACGCTTCGCGGCAGCTTGCCGATTTCGAGTTCACAATCGTCAAGGGCCATGGGGCGTACATTTGTGGCGAAGAAACCGCGTTGCTTGAGTCGCTCGAAGGCAAGCGTGGAATGCCGCGACTCAAGCCCCCCTACCCGACCGAATCAGGGTTTCGCGGAAAACCCACGCTGATCCACAACGTGGAGACGATCGCGTGTGTTCCTTCGATTATTCACCGGGGCGGAGAGTGGTTTCGATCGTTGGGAAAGACCGAAGCCGGTTCGAAGCTGTATTGCATTTCCGGTCACGTCAACGCACCAGGTGTCTATGAACTTCCTTTGGGCGTTTCACTTGATGAACTCGTCCAGGCCGCCGGTGGATATGTCGGAAAACCAATCGCATTTTCTCCGGGAGGGGCATCCTCGGGTTTCCTGCCGATTTCAAAAAAGGACGTTCCGCTCGACTACAAGCACCTGGCCGAAGCAGGGTCAATGCTCGGAAGTGCGGGGGTGGTCGTGATCAATGATTCAGTGGACATGGCGCTGGCGGCCGCGTGGCAGCTGGAGTTCTTCGAAAGAGAAAGTTGCGGTCAATGTGCCCCGTGTAGAATTGGGACACGATACATACGAAGGCAAGTTGACAAGTACATTCAACTTGGTGATCCCGGTTCACTCGAACAAGCCGAAGACGTCGGTTGGGAGATGGAAGAGGGGTCAATCTGCGGACTGGGAATGGTCGCGGCGAAACCGCTGGAGTCGGCACGGCAGCATTTCCCTGACGCGTTTAAGGTAAGAGATTGAGGATCAGGCAGAGGCTGGGAATTTGTGACGGGACGCGAAATTTCGTGTGCTGGTTGCCGAGAGCCGAATGAAAACCGAAACCCTATCCGCATCGTCCCAGGTTGCGCACGATTGGGAAACGTCGGATTTCCTGTTGGCAGGAATTCCGGATTTAACTAATGGAAAAATTCCGCGATTAAAAATGAATTATCCCACAACCAAAAAAGTCGATACATTTACGATTCAAATCAACGGGCAATCATGTCAGGCCCTGACCGGCGAAACCGTGGTCGATGTTGCCCGGCGAGAAGGAATTAACATTCCCACGTTATGCCATGACACCCGGCTTGAGCCAGCTGGTGCTTGCCGTGTTTGTCTGGTGGAGGTTGAAGGCCAGCGCCGCCTCCAGCCGGGGTGTGCCTGGAAAGTCCACCCTGACATGAAGGTCACGACAGAGTCCGATCGAATTCAAAGACATCGTACGGTTCTCTACAGCATGTATATGGCGGACCACGAGCTGGATGCCGATGGTTTGCCGGTTGAAACTGCGAACACAAACCAGTTGAGAACACTTTGCAGGACGATTGAACCGATGAACCTCGAGCCGGTAGATGCCCCGCGTGTCGGTCGACCGGAGGACATCAACCCGTACATCCAGTTCAACCCGGACCTCTGCATTCTCTGTGCCCGTTGTACGCGGTATTGCGATGAAGTCGAGTCCGTCAACGCAATCACGTTGGCCTTTCGGGGAAGCGAAACGACCATTTCGACGGCCGGCGAACGCGGCCTGCTTGATACGACTTGTGAATTGTGCGGCGGATGCATTGACACTTGCCCGACCGGCGCATTGATCGAAAAGAAAGCGCCGATGAACCTGGTGACGCTGCACACCGAAACGACTCGATCAACCTGCAATTTCTGCGGGGTTGGGTGTCAACTGAATCTGCACGTCCACAATGATCGCGTGGTGAAAGTCACCAGCCCCGAACCCGGCGAGACGCTCAACGATGGAAATCTCTGTGTCAAGGGGCGGTTCGCCTACGACTTCATCCATCACGAAGACCGCATCACCGAACCGCTGGTGCGTGGAAAAGATGGTGAGCTCCATCCTGCAACCTGGGATGAAGCGTTAGCCCTAACCGCCAGGGGATTGCTGGACGTCAAGACAAAGTACGGGGCAAATGCATTGGGTTTCATCTCTTCATCCCGATGCACGGGTGAGGAGAATTACCTGATGCAGAAGCTCTCACGGGCAGCATTCGGGACCAACAACATTCATCAATGTGCCGCGACCTGACACGCCCCCACCGTTGCCGGTCTGGTGACGATGTTCGGTGCAGGTGCAATGACCAACTCGATCGACGAGATTCGCGACTCGGAATTGATGTTTATCATTGGTTCCAACACGACCGAAGCCCATCCGATTATCGCGATGGAAATGAAGCGGGCTCGGCAAAAAGGCGCGAAATTGATCGTTGCCGATCCGCGGGAGATCTGGATGGCAGAAATGGCGGACATTCACTTGCAATTGAAACCGGGAACCGATGTCTGGTTGCTGCAAGCGATGGCGCACGTGATTGTGACAGAGAATCTGCACGATCAGGCATTTATCGATGCCCACACGGAAGGATTCGAAAAAGTCGTGGCCAAGGTTGCAGAATATACTCCCGAGCAAGCCGAGAAAATCACCGGTGTTCCGGCGGAGGATATCCGCACGGCGGCCCGGTGGTACGCGACGACAAAGCATGCGGGCATCTACTACACGCTTGGCATCACCGAACATACCCACGGAACGGACAATGTTTACTGTCTCGCGAACCTGGTGTTGATGACCGGGCACTTGGGGGTCCATGCGGCGGGGATGAACCCGCTTCGTGGTCAAAATAATGTACAAGGCGCCAATGACGCGGGAGCAACACCAATTTACTATCCGGGCTATCAAAAGGTGACCGACGACGAGGTTCGGCTGAAATTCGAACAGGCGTGGGGTGTCCCTCTTTCACCCCACGATGGCCTGAACCTCAATGTCATGATGAAAGAGATGGCGAAGGGAAACATCAAGGCGGTCTATGTGATGGGCGAAGACATCGTCATTTCCGAACCGAACGTGACGAAAGTCGAAGAGGGCTTGAACCAGTGTGAGTTTGTCGTTTGTCAGGAGATTTTCCATAACGAAACGACCCGGTTCGCGGACGTCGTATTGCCGGGATCTTGTTTTGCGGAAAAAGATGGCGTGTTTACCAATAGTGATCGCCGCATTCAACGAGTTCGCAAAGCCGTTCATCCACCCGGCAATGCCCGTGAGGACTGGCGAATCCTCTGCGACGTCGCGCGGGCCGCGGGCTATGACATGCCGCATTATCGGGACGCCGGTGAAGTCTTCGCCGAGTACGCTTCCTTGACGCCCAAAATTGCGGGGATCTCCTACCAGCGACTGGAGGAGAATATTGCGGGACTTCAATGGCCTTGCCCCGATTCATCGCACCCTGGGACACCGACGCTGCATCAAAGCGGACCCATGATCGGCAAAGCACCATTTCAGGCAGTCGACTACCGACCCAGCGCGGAGCTTGCTGATAATGAATATCCGCTGGTTCTCTCGACCGGCCGAACGTTGTACCACTACAACAGCGCAACCCAAACGCGACGTGATCCCGGACCGGTGGCAAAACAACGTGGCAACTTTATTGAAATCCATCGGAGTGACGCTCGAAAGTTGAATATCGAACATGGGGAAACGATTCGCGTCAGTTCACGACGTGGTGACGTTCAAGCCGAAGCCTGGATTTCACCCCGCGTTCGTCCGGGTTGCATCTGGATGCCGATGCATTTTGCCGAGTCTCGCGCAAATTTACTGACTAACGACGCAGGTGATAGCATCACCGGCACCGGGGAATACAAAGTCTGCGCGGTCCGCGTTGAGAAATTGGCGCTGAAAGTCTAGAGGCATTTCCAAACTTGAGCCTTGGGCCTTAAGCAATGGCTTCGTCGAACGTCGCAAGCAGCGACATTGGGCGGCAGTCCCGGTCCAAGCCTAATATCGGCGGCACCTATTTTCAGCTTCCTGATCTTCGTTCGAGCCAACTGCAGGTAACCGACCATGCCAGCCTGCCAGATTCCCCGGATTTTGCTGGCCGCCAAAGCGTGCAACGTCCGGCGAGTCTGCGACGCCAAACCGCCAATTTGTTTCGGCTTGGTGTTCGGGGCAGTGAATCATTAATAACTCATGGAAAGCCATTCAGCATGGCGGGGAATGCGTGTGTGGCCATTCTCTCCCGTCAATGAGCACCAATTCATAGAGTGAAATGCCACTTGATTTTTGTATTGATTCTCAATTCGATCGCAACGCGTGTCCGAAAATAACAAAACACGCACACCATGCACTACAAAACCGATTATATTTTGTACTGGTCGTTTCTGTGTCGAAAAGAAAAGTCCTCTGTGATGTGCACATTGCCAGCGCCCCGTCCGTGGTTTAAGTAAGCGCCACCAGGCCGGTGCCTTCGGATCACCAACGCATGAGAAACAGGTATTGAAATGACCGCTTGCCTGTCATCCAGACCCATCGTCCACGACCGTCGGGAACGCCGGGATTCGACGAATCGATTGAACCGTATTCGCCAAACCGCGAAGTAGAAGATCTTTTGAACGAGCCTGTTTTTCCTTCGATCGTTTTTGCCGGCCAGTTGAGGCCATCCCAACGGGCGGTTGTCAGGATCGCAAAACAGCAACTGGAGACGGGTCACCGTCGTCTGCATATTGTGGCGCCACCGGGATCGGGCAAGACGGTTCTCGGGCTCTATCTCTGGGCTGAATTGGTCCGTCAACCTTGCGTGGTTTTTTCTCCCAACTCCGCCATTCAGTCGCAGTGGGCTGCTCGAACGGACCTATTTGAGACTTCGAATGAACGAAGCCAATTCGTGTCGACCGATCCCGAGCGGCCGAAACTCCTGACTTCATTGACCTATCAATCAGTGACCCTGCCAGCGCGGCAACTGGAAGAAGTCGACGGACAGGCGATTGTGATTTGGGCCGAACATTTAATGGAGCAACAGCAAGTTGAATCGCCGGAGGAAGCAGAGGTCTGGATCGAAGATTTGCGTGTCAATAACCCCGAATATTTTGAGCGCCAGTTAGGGGGATACAAGAAAAAAGTCCGGGACGAGACAGCCCGAAGCGGAGATTCGATGACTTTGTTGCATCCTTCATCCCGGGCGACCCTGGAACGGCTGGCCGATCAAAATGTGGGCCTGATCATACTTGATGAATGCCATCATTTACTGGGGCATTGGGGACGGGTCTTGTCTGACGCGTTGCCGCTGTTGGGTCATCCCATTGTGATCGGGTTGACGGCGACGCCACCGGATCGCGATGGCAAGGATGAACGGGATGTCACCAGGTACGATGAATTTTTTGGAGAAGTCGATTTCGAGGTCCCTGTCCCTGCAGTCGTCAAGGATGGATATCTCGCGCCCTACCAGGACCTGGCTTATTTTGTCAGACCGACTCACAGCGAGTTGCAGTTCATTGCTTCGGCCGATCAGCGTTTGAATGACCTGGTTGAAGAAGTCTGTTCGCCGGGGTTTCTAATGACTGAGTCCGGGACGAGGTCCGATTCGACGGCGATGCAACCGGAAAATATCACCCAGTGGATCACGAAGACGCTGACGGACCTCCAGCTACCGACGGGGGTCGCCAGGGATTGGCGAAGTTTTGCCCGGCGCGATCCGATGTTCGGCCTTGCCTCTCGTCAGTTTCTGGTTAGTCGAGGATTGCCGTTACCGGACCATGTTCCCCACCTGGGGCCTGACGAATCCTGTACGGCGACGCCAGCGATGGAGTACTGGGTGCCGGTCATTGACCGCTTTGTTCGGCATTTCCTGCGGCGTTCGCCGCAGGAAAATCATCAGCGGGTTGCCAAACAGTTGACCCAGAGCCTGCGGACGCTGGGAGTTCAGATTACCGATACTGGAACGCGTCCCTGTGTGTCGCCGGTGGGTCGAGTGTTGGCTTACTCGAAAAGCAAAACAGAGGCGCTCATTCCTATTCTGGCGGCCGAAAGGGCGAACCTCGGTGATTCAATTCGCGCGGTTGTCATTGCCGACTTTGAAAGATCATCGGCGGTTACGGCTCAATTAAAAAACCTGATGGACGACGAAACTGGTGGCGCAATTGCGGCCTTCAAGACGTTGTTAACCGACCCTGGAACGGACCTCCTCGAACCCGTGTTGTTGACTGGCTCGACCATACTGGTTGACGACGAAATTGAAGCGGAATTCCTTCGGCGCAGCCGGGAGTGGTTGGTTGCCCGCTCACTGCAAGTTGAACTGGAGTCCCGCAACGTAGCTGACTTCCATCAGATTGTAGGATCGGGCAGTGACTGGGCTCCACGCGTCTACGTCGAGATGGTAACCGAAATCTTTCAGGCCGGTCTGACGCGTTGCCTGATTGGAACGCGCGGGCTGCTGGGCGAAGGATGGGATGCGAACAGGATCAACGTGTTAATTGATCTGACGACGGTCACAACCAGCATGAGTATCAATCAACTGCGGGGGCGCTCATTCCGGCTGGATCCCGGGTGGGGAGAAAAACTGGCAAACAACTGGGATGTCGTTTGCCTCGCTCCCGAGTTCAGCAAGGGATTTGATGATTATCAACGATTCAAAAATAAACACAGGAATCTGTTTGGCGTGACCGACGACGGGGCGATCGAAAAGGGAGTCGGACATGTTCATCCTGCGTTCACCGAAATCAAACCGGAAGGTTTGGAGAGTTCGGTTACGGTTTTCAATGCCGAAATGATAGGGAGAAGCAAACGAAGGAATCACGTTCGTGATCTTTGGAAAATCGGCCAGCCATTTCTGGCTCAAACGATCGACGCAGTGGAAGCCAGATATGCCGGTTCGCAACCCGCGTTTTCTTCGGTGACACGCAGTCCCATTCTGTGGACAGATCATTCCCTGACCTCTGCGATTGCCGAAACCGTCATCGCCAGTTTTACCGAGCTGGGTTTTTTCCGCCCGGACCTCGAACATCGAACCGGCGAGTTGTCGGGCGGCTACATTCGGGTTTTTCTGAAGTCGGCAAATTCGGGCGAAAACCGGTTGTTTACGACTGCGATGAAGCAAGTGCTGGGTGCGCTCGATCGTCCTCGCTATGTCATTCCCCGGAATGTAATTCGGCGTTACGATACCTGGCTATCCGGTTTCCTGCCGGAAATTGTTGGGCGGTATTTTCAAAAGAACCGAACCGAGCTGGCAATGCTGCATGCTGTTCCGTCCGAGCTGGCAAAAAACAAATCGGATGTGCTGGTCTTTCAAAAACACTGGAACCGATGGGTCAGTCCCGGTGATGCTGTCTACGCTCATCGTGGTGAGGGAGAGCGAATGGTTCAGGAAGCGAATGAAAAGGGCTCGCGGGCGATTGTTCATGACAAGCAGCTGTTTCTTTGAGCATCCTGGTGGCTGTCAACGGCCTCAATGACCGGTTTCGTTCCTGCCCGGAGAATTTTCCGCTGCATGCTTAAGACAGCAGCTGCTTGCGAATCAGGTCTTGTTTCCACGACAGTGAATCTATTTCCGATTTGGTGGATCTGGTATTCTTGTGTCATCTTCCCCAATGTCTCGTTAAACCTGCCTCTTTGAGTTCGCCATATCTGACCCAATGAAGGAACGGAGTTATGTTTTTTGAGTCGTTGTTTGGTCGTTCAGGGAACAAACACCCGTTAAAAGCAAACCGCACCAAACGTCGTACAAGCGGGGGGCCGGAACGCTTTTCCTTTCAATCCCTCGAGCCGCGTTATTTGCTTGCCGGAATTTTTTTCAATGCCGGTGAGGTCACGATTGCGGGTGCGGCTGGAAATGATACCGGCAGTTTTCTGCAGGTTAACTCAACCACCTTGCGCGCGACGCTGAATGGGTTTCCGGACCAGACATTTGCCGCATCGACCGTTTCCAAGGTGACATTCATTGGATTTGCCGGTGACGACAGTTTTTCCAACCTGACGGGTGTTACCAGCCTGATATTGGGCAACGAAGGAAACGACATCCTCAACGGCGGAACGGGGATCGATGTGATCAACGGAGGCAGCGGGAACGATCAGGTTTTCGGAGGGACGGGGCCCGACCGTCTGTATGGGGGAGACGGGGACGACCTAATTTATGGTGGCGCTGGCAACGACAAGATGTTTGGTGGAGAGGGGCTCAATGAAATGCATGGTGAGTCCGGCGATGACTTGATGTTCGGTGGCAATGACGTCGACACGATGTTCGGTGACGACGGCGCCGACCAGTTATTCCCACTTGGTGGCAATGACGTCGTTTCACTCGGAAACGGTGGCACTCCGGGCGCCACCGATCTGATGTTGGCCGATCTGGTTCTCGGTGGCAGCGGTGATGATACGATGAGTGGCGGCGATGGATTGAATGTTTTTTATGGCGGCGATGGCAACGATGTTTTTCTGGGGGGTGACGGCGAAAACCGGATGCATGGCCAAAACGGCGATGATGAACTTAACAGTGGCTCATCCAACGATTACCTGGCTGGTCAAGTCGGAAATGACACGATCAGGGCGGGAGCGGGCAACGATTATATCCTGCCGGGTTTTGGCGATGACGTGATCGATGCCGGGGCGGGAAATGATTTCGTGGCTTTCAATTTTGCATTCAGTCGATACCAAATAACCACCGCCGGAATTCAGTTGGCTGTGGATGACAGCAAGGATGTTGATGGTATCGACTTCCTCGATTCTACCGAGAATTTACGGTTTGCCGATGGTGATCGACCGGCTGTCGATGGCAATACACAAAGAGTGACCATTCAGCCAATTGTCGTTTCGAACTCAAATGGAACGAATTCCGCGGAGTATTTCGGAAACTCATCACAGGAAGCGGACATCAAGCTTCGGATTGACCAGATATATTTGCAAGCCGGGATTGATATCGCCTGGTTGGCGCCGCGAAACTACAACGACACGTTTGCCAACGTGGGAAACAGAACCAACCGTCCCCAGGGTGATTTGGGAACCGTCATCAGCCAGGGAGATACTCGCGGAATCGGGAATTCCAGCCCGTTGATAATTGACATGTACTTCGTTGAGGTTGCCGCCGGGTTTTCTGACACTGGCGAAGACGTGGCCAATGGATTGGCATTTGTGGGTGGCAACGGAATCACGATTCACATTGGTGACAACCTGGTCGGATTTGCGAGCGGACGTAATGTCGTCGCCCGAGTTGCCGCCCATGAAATCGCCCATAACCTTGGCCTGGATCACGTCAGCTTATCGACCAATTTGATGGCCAATGGATCAGATTTGACGACATCGCAGATCAATACGATACTCGGTAGCACGTTTTCAATTCCTGTTTGATGTCATGGGATTTCAAAGTGCATTGACGAAACTCCATGATGATAAGTCGCGAAAATACGGGTGTTGATCCCGGCGCCTAAACTAGTGTCCATCCTGGATTGAACTCGACTGGCTGGCGACTTCGGTTTGTTCGTTATTCGTCAAAGTACTCGTCTTGCGGATCAAATGCGGGGATTGGAACATTGATGATTTTCAGGTTTCCGATCGCGCGGTGACGACAGCCTGGTTTGATCAGGACGGAGGAACCACGTTCGATGTCGAAACGCAATCCATCCAGTTCGATCTGCCCGTTGCCCTCAAGCACGTAGTAGATCTCGGTCGTTTTCCTGTGGTAATGAGCCCTTGATTTCTGGCTGATCTCGACGACATGCAGCGACGCGACTCGATCCGGGTCATCGGTGAAGGCCCGTTTCGCCGTCCCACACGGGCAGACGACCGCATTGAGGGAATTCGTATTTACGATCTTAAAACGTTTTTCAGGCATCGTGAGTTTCCGGTGTAATGGAATGCCAAGCGGAATCGGGGGGTGGTGATAATTCCATGAAATAGATGCTCCCATGTCGGGAGTCACAGTTTAGCCGATCAACGGGGTTGATCAAAATTCGGGGCCAGTTGGGGACGGTAGGACAAGCATCAACGGCCGGTTCTGAGATTACGAACAAGGGTAACTCAAAACATCTGAAATTGCCCCACGGGTTCAAACGCATTGGCAAAGTGCACAATTTCAGGGTCCATTTTCTCGGTCGGCCATGTAATCGCGACGACGTCGAAGCGAGCCCGGCACGCCGTCAGGCGATTCCATTTGAGATAGCCGTATGCCGTCCGCGTCAGATGTTTCTGTTTTGTTTCATCCACCGCCTCGGCCGGTTTACCGGCCCGGTCGCCGGAGCGTGTCTTGACTTCGACAAAAACAATCGTTTTGTCGTCAACGGCAATCAGGTCGACTTCACCGAATCTATCGTGAAACCCACGTGCAACAATCACCATGCCTTGTTTTAACAGGAATCGTTCCGCGGCTCGTTCGCCCCGCTGGCCAAGCGTGCAGGCTGGCAGGAAGCGGTCATAGATTTTTACAGCTGGCCGCGATAGAGTTAGTTTCCGAATCAGCTGTCGGACAAATCGTGACATGAAAAGGGGACTCCATTCAAACAGTGGATCCTGTTGAACCGAGTCCCTGGTCTAAGATGGCACGTTGATCTATTTGTTTTCGTCTTTCTTGACTGGTTCGGCCGGCGAGTCCAACTCCGCGGCTGCCGTTGTCGGGTCCGGAACATTTCCATCTCCCTTTTCGGTTGCTGCTCCTGGGTCGGTTGCTGCTCCTGGGTCGGTTGACGTCGTGGCTGGGACGAAATTGCCGGATTCCGTATTGGACGCACCATCGGCTGGGGGCTTTTGACCGGCGGGAAGCGCTTCCGGGAATTCGATCATCGGTCGATCGGGTAACGCGGGGCCTGGAGCGTCACCAATCACTTCTTCTTCGAAGTTTGAGAACTTGGCATAAAGGTCGACAAATTTCGCGTTGGAGGCTCGTTCCAAACCGCGTCGAGCTGGATCCGCGAATGCCGAATCGGGAGCCAAAGCAATCATTTCTTCGTACATCGCTTTGGCTTGATCAAACTGTCCCAAGCTCTCGTAGGCGTATGCCAGCGAAAAATTTGAGCGTCGATCGAGCATGGTGGTTTTGTTTGCTTGCGGAGCTTCGACGATCTGTTTGAAACTGCTGATTGCTTTTTCGATCGATTGCTTTCCAGCTTCCCGGTCGCTACTGAGTTGTTCGATTCCCATCCGCAGCTGCTGGTCGCCAGCCATTTGTAGGGCCCAAAGTCCAGCCTTGGTATCCGGGTAGGTATCGGCAACGGTCTTCAAACTGTTGATGTCGCCGGTTCGCAACGCGATCGCTGAAGCAGTGGACAAGTCGCGCCATTGAGCCGCGTTTTGATCAAACCGACTTCGCAACAACACAGCGATGGCAATAAAACCGAGGATACCGGCGATGATCACCAAGCCGATTGTTGTCAGGTGCGGTTTGACTTTTTCAAACATCTGTTCCGCGCCAGACAATTCTTCCGGTGTTTCCACAACCGGCAGTCGGGATTTTCTGGATTTGGGGTTGGTCGCCGTTTTTTGGTTCATTGCTTGGCTCATGCAGGATCGGTCCTTGATCGCATCCATTTCGAATTAGTTTGTCACAATCAAGCTAGTATATGGGCGTTTTGAACCGATGGTCAATAGCGACCCCTCATCTTCGGGCACGCGGTCCGTTAACATGTTCATCCCGGAAACTACTTTGCACGAGACGATCGAAAAGGTGTTGTCGAACCAGCCAGAAAACGGCCTCGTACACGACTAAAACGGGCTTTCACCGACTTCACACCAGAATTCCCCCATGAGTGGCCTGAATCCCGATCAATACGATGCCGTCAATACCCTCTCGGGACCGCTGTTGGTCCTTGCGGGAGCGGGGACAGGAAAGACGCGTGTGATCACGTTCCGGATCGCCAAATTGATCAAGTCCGGTGTGCCGGGCGAGCGAATTCTGGGAATGACATTTACCAACAAAGCCGCCAATGAGATGAAGGAACGGCTCGGCAGGATGCTCGGCCAAGGGACGGCAAGCGGAAAAACCGCGAAAAAAAAACCGGCCCAGGACGACCACATTCCGACAATTTCCACATTTCACTCATTGTGCGTTCGAATCCTTCGCCGGCAAATCGAGCCGCTTGGTTATCCGAAAAAGTTTGCGATCTACAACCGGGGCGACCAGGAAGGCCTGGCGAGAAATGTGCTGAGAGAGTTGAACGTCGCTGACAAACTGCTGGCTCCTTCCCAGTTGTTGTTCTGGATTGGAAATTGGAAATGCAAATCGATGTCGCCGGAGCAGGCGATTGTTGCATGCGATACCGACGCACAGCATTTGGCGGCCGTCGGATATCAGCGGTACCAGCGTCAACTCAAGCTGAAGGGCGCCGTCGATTTTGATGATCTGTTGTTGTTGACCGAGCGGTTGTTCCAGGAGCACGAGGAAATTCGCATTCTGGAGGCATCTCGATTCGACCATATTCTGGTCGATGAATATCAGGATACCAATACCAGCCAGTACCGAATCGTTAAAGCACTTGCCGACCATCGAAACCTGTGTGTTGTGGGAGATGACGATCAATCGATTTACGGGTGGCGAGGTGCGGAAGTTGAGCACATTTTGAATTTTCATCGAGATTGGCCGGACGCGAAAGTGGTTCGCCTGGAAGACAATTACCGTTCGACGGAGGCGATCATTGAAGTTGCCAATACCCTGATCAGATTCAATGCGACGCGACACGACAAAGTGTTGCGCGCGGCGCGACCCGGTGGCGAACGACCGGGCGTCCTCCAGTTTCCCAACGAGACGGTCGAAGCCCAGGAAACGGTACATGACATACGGAGGAGACTCGAGCAGAAAGGTCGCGAACCTCGCGACTTTGCCATTCTGTTTCGCACCAATGAACAGCCGCGGATTTTTGAGACTGAATTGAGAAAGGCCAAGCTGCCCTACATTCTGGTCGGCGGCATGTCGTTTTTTGATCGTAAGGAAGTCAAGGACGTATTGTCGTACCTTCGGCTTCTGGATGGAAACCCGGATGAAGTATCCGTCTTGCGGATCATCAACACGCCTCCTCGTGGGATCGGAAAGAAGTCGGTTGAGACGTTGTTGAATTATGCAATCGACGCGAAAGTTCCGCTGTGGGACCTCGTCACGGGCGCGGAAATGCGACCGCCGTTGAATGCCGCGACGATTCGCGGGCTCGACGATCTGACAGCCCAGATTCAGGACATTCAGTATCAGACGCAAGATGATTCGCTGGTTGATATCGCGCGCAACCTGATTACAACCATCAGGTACAGAACCGAATTGGACAGAATCTACGCGGAACCTGATGAACGCGAGGCACGATGGTCTGTCGTTGAACAGATTGTCACCGCCCTGGGCCAATACGAAGAGTCTGCGTCAAAACCAAACTTGGGCGATTTCCTTGACCGGTTGCTCCTGGGAGAACAAGACGCCAATGACGAGAAGGAAAAACAGCTGAAGAAGAACGCGATCGCCTTGATGACGATGCACAGCGCCAAGGGGTTGGAGTTTCCGGAGGTCTACATTGTCGGGTTGGAGGAAGGGATCTTACCCCATCACCGATCACTTGAAAGTGATTCCTCCATCGACGAAGAACGTCGCCTGTGTTATGTCGGTGTGACTCGCGCTGAAGAACGACTGACGATGTCGATGTCGTTGACGCGCATGAAATGGGGCAAGCCGCGGGACACCAAACCCAGCCGATTTCTGTATGAGTTGACCGGCAAAGCCGAGCATCCGAACTATCAAAAACCGCGAGGAGTGTAAGCGGGTTGGATTCCCTCCGGTGGCTTCAAGTCCCTGCGGCAGGCGGGTGAATGGGTGAGCTTTTTTTCTGGTCATGATCTTGAATTGAACCGTGCTGAATCGCTCGCGAGATCCGAAAATCCGCGAGTATTGGCTTTTTTTCGAATTCCCCGCTGCATAGCCGCATCCCGTGGCGAATGGTCGCCTCAAGCAGGAGGTCCAGTGAAGCGGATCGGAGACGCTGTTTTACATGGACTTGGCACCGTGATCGGCTAAAATGATCTACGGTCCCGGGTTGACGGAAGTTCTTCCTGGTTGGAATTGCTGGATGAAGTAAAGGGCCGAGTATGGATTCGACAAGAGACGGATTGATACCGGACTCTGACTCGTCAGAGTTTATCGAGATCGGTTTTGACCCGCCGGAATTCATCGATGCAACCAGTCGATACCACCTCCTGCAGGAGTTGGGTCGAGGTGGAATGGGAGTGGTTTACCGGGCCCGTGATCTTGATCTCAATCGTGATGTTGCGATCAAGATTCTGCTGAGGGAATTCGTGGCTTCCTGCAAGGCGGCAAATCAGTTTATCAACGAAGCCAGGATCATGGGAATGCTGCAACACCCCGGCATCGCTCATATCTACGACTACGGAACCACCGAATCCGGTCAGCCATTCCACGCGATGAAGATCGTTCAGGGGACCACTCTTGCGGCGTTGCTTGATGAACGTGGTACTTCCATTCAACTCAACGCCCAATTGTTGAGTGTTTTCTCGCATGTTTGTCAAACGATGGCTTATACACATTCTCAACACGTCATCCATCTGGATCTGAAACCATCCAATATCATGGTCGGTGAGTTCGGTGAAATCCATGTCATGGATTGGGGTTTGGCTCGTTCCGTCGATACAATCGACTATTCGCTTTCCAGCGGACGGGTTCGAAAGAATCGGCGGATGGCGGACACGGAGATCAAAAACGGAGTTCATGGAACATTGCAGTACATGGCGCCGGAACAGGCCCGCGGCGAGCGAGTCGACAAGCGAACGGATGTTTTTTGCCTGGGTGCAATTCTTTGTCAAATCCTGACGGGTTTTCCACCCTATTGGGCAAAAGGCCGTGCCAAGGTCCTCAAAATGGCTCGTGAAGCCAACCTGAAACCTGCGTTCGATCGAATTGACCGGTCATCAAAAGAGGAAACTCTGGTTCGGCTCGTCAAGCGTTGCCTTCAAGTCGACCCGACCGACCGTCCTTGGGATGCAACCGTCCTGGCCAATGAGATGGTGAGTTACAGCGAATCGGCATTGGAACGCCTGCGCAGCGACATCAACCAGTTTTTCGAGCTCTCCCTGGACCTTTTCTGTATCGCCGGCTTTGACGGCTACTTTCGCCGAATCAACAGCAATTTCACCCGGGTGTTGGGGTTTTCTGAACATGAATTACTCGCGCGTCCCTTCATTAGTTTTGTTCATCCCGAGGATGTACAAAAGACAACCGATGTGATGCGGAAATTACTTGAGGGTCTTCCAGTTGTCCATTTTCGTAACCGGTACATCACCAAAAGCCGTGAGGAAATCGAGTTTGAGTGGACAGCGAAGTCAGTTGTAAAAGAAAACGTGATTTTTGCTGTCGCCAGAAGTATCGCCTGAAACCCCTGCCTCGATCAAATCGGCAAGGTCATTCCAGGCAGCCTGGTACAGGAAATCAGGTGCCCGTGCGATCGGTTTCAAGGGGTGACAGCCATGCCTGGCTAGCAGGCGTTTGACATTGACTTGCCAACCGGATGCTCCTACTTTCCCGACCTAATTATCTGCGCAAACGGTGCGTCGAAAACGAGAACGTCCGCCAGCCAGGGAAGGCACGGTATGACAAGGCACAACGAAAACTTGCATCGAAAATCGGTTCAACGAGCGGGGACGCTGATCCAGATCGGTATCTGTGTGTCTTTGGCGGTGCTGGTAATTTCAGTCTCGGGTTGCCAGAACATGATTCGTCGCGGGCAAAGCCCGGACAGCAATTCTCTGGTTCAATTATACGATGAGAAGGAAGAAGGCACGCAGTACATTGGTGACTTGTGCGGTATCTACGGGTTGAATTTTGCCCAGGTCGAAGGCGTCGGGTTGGCCGTGGGGCTGGACCGGACCGGAAGCGCAGCCAAACCCAATGTTCAGCGAGACCTGGTGTTGAAGTCGCTCAGCACCAACCCAAATGTCGAAAACGCGAACAGTCTGGTCGCCAGTCTCGATACCGAGATTGTGGTGATCAAGGGTATGCTCCCTCCCGGCATTCGTGAAGGGGAAAACTATGATCTCGAAGTCGTGACGGTAGGCAACTCGGAAGCGACCAGCCTCGAAAACGGGATGATTCTGCAAACGCGGATGCAACCGATGGCACGTCTGGGGGGTGACTTGAAAAAGGGACATACCACCGGACTGGGGAAAGGTCGAATCCTCGTCGACGCCTTGTTTGAGTCACGCCAGGATCAACCGAATCAGGTCAAGGGAATTGTGCTTGGCGGCGGCAAAGCCCTGGTTGATCGACCGTTAGGACTGAAAGTCCGTGGGGAAAATGTCTCGGCGCGCACAACCACACTGATGTCGCGCGCGATCAACGCGCGATTCACAACCGTCGACGTCGCGGGTCGCAAGGGCGTTGCGGAGCCAAAAACGAATCGGGATATCGTATTAATCGTGCCGGAGAACTATCGCCAGAATATTGGCCGTTACCTTGGTGTTATCAAGAATATTTCCTATGCCGAACCGGTCGCCGATCGCGTCAATCGAATGGAACGTCTGGATCGCGAAATCGGTGAACCAACCAAGGCTGGCTTGGCTGCGATTCGACTCGAAGCATTGGGGACCGATGGAATTCCAGCCCTCAAGCGGGCACTTCGTCACCATGATCTGGAAGTTCAGTTTCACGCCGCCCAGGCATTGGCCTATTCCGGTCAGGCCGACGGCGTCGACGCTTTGAAACGAGCTGCCAAAGAAGAGCCGGCATTCCGCTGGAACGCGCTTACGGCGCTTTCGTCCCTGGACGACATTTCTGCCTCTGTCGCATTGACGGACCTGCTACACGTGCAAAGCGCTGAGACTCGGTACGGTGCGTTTCGCGCGTTGCGGGCTCAATCGCCGGGCGATCCACTGGTTTCCGGTGACTGGCTGGCAGGTGATTTTTTCCTTCACGAGATCCCGTCGGAAGCCGAACCGATTCTCCACTTCGCGCGATCAAAACGTCCGGAGATCGTCGTTTTCGGTGACCATCAAACGGTATCCGACGATTTCCTGCATGTTGAAACGGGTCTGACGGTTCGCGCCAATGGCAACGGAACGGTTTCGATCACCGTGTATTCAGCGGAATTCGACGAAGAAAAGAAAATCTGTTCAACACGCGTGGGTGACGTGATTCGCACGTTGGCTAAACTGGGGTATGGTTACGGTTCTCAATTGAAGATGTTTCGGGCAGCCAAGCAGTCCGACATGCTCAACACGCGATTAGTCGTGAACGCGGTCCCCAAGCTCGGTCGGACTTACTCACCGGAAGGTGATGAATTGCCACCGGAGGAGTCAAAAAATTATGTCGCGGAGGCCCTGCCGGAGTTGTTTCGGACGGGAAATGAACGAAAGTCCACCCTGCACCGGCTTGACGAAGAGACGGTGGGCGACATCGAGGCGGAAAACGACGATGAAAACGAGTCGAGTTGGGATAAAATGAAGGGTTGGTTTACCGGTAATGGAGAATAAATAACAACTTCACCATGAAGACAGTAAGTACGCATGCTTAAAGCCCTTGAGCTCAGTGGCTTTAAGAGCTTTGCTGACAAAACTCGATTTGAATTTCCGCCGGGAATAACGGTTGTCGTTGGTCCCAATGGGTCAGGAAAGTCAAATATCGTTGACGCCATCAAGTGGGTACTTGGTGAGCAAAGCGCCAAGAGTTTGCGCGGCAAGGACATGTCCGATGTCATCTTCAAGGGATCCACGGGGGCCAATTCGCGCCGACCCGCCAACGCCGCAACCGCGACAATTGTCCTCGACAACGCAGACAGGCGGTTTGCCTTCGATGCGGACGAGGTTCACGTCAGCCGTCGCGTCTATCGCAGCGGTGAATCGGAATACCTGATCAATGGTGAAACGTCCCGATTGAAGGATATTCGGGAATTGTTTCGGGGAACGGGGGTCGGAACCGATGCCTATAGCCTGATTGAACAGGGCAAGGTCGAGCGAATGCTCTCGACCAATGCCAAGGATCGGCGGGCGATTTTTGAAGAGGCCGCCGGGATCAGCCGGTTCAAGGCCAAGAAAATTGACGCGCAGCGGCGTTTGGCTCGAGTCGAAGGCAACCTGATTCGACTGGCCGACATCGTCGACGAAGTCGGTAGCCGCTATCGCAGCGTAAAATCCCAGGCTTCCAAAGCAGCCCGTTACAAAGAGTATTCGGATCGATTGCAACAACTGCGGACTTACGTCGGGTTGAAGGACTGGCGTGCTTTTTCCGATAAACTGGAAAAAATCAATGGTCAATTCGTTGAGGACAATCAGTCCGCAAACGAACTCTTGGCCGAGATCGAAAAACAGGATGCCGAAGCCAAACAGGTGGAAGCGCGACTGGAAGAAATCTCAAGCGAACTTGCCGGCCACCAGGAAGTCGCAACTCAGATTCGTGAACGACTGGCACAGACCGAGTCCCACCTCCAACTCAATCGTTCCAGGCTCGATGACCTCGAAAAACGCAAATCTCAAATGTCGGAACAGTTTGAACGTTCCGCAAGACGTACCGAAGAATTTCAAGCCCGCATCCAGACCGCAGAAAAAGATTCTGAAAATGCCCAGCTGAATTACCGCGAAGCGTCCGAGCGGCTGATGGAGCTGGAAACTGAGCTGGCCAGCGTGGATGAACAGATTCTCAATCTTCAAGCGGGTCGCGAAGCCAAACGGTCGCAGGCTGCCCAGTTGATGGAGCTGGTAACCCAGGTAGGGAGAATGGTGAGTGCAGCCGAATCGCAGGTTGAAACACTCGTTGAATCCAGAACCCGACTGTCCAATGTTGCGAATGAACTGGAGATTGCGCTTGCCAACCATCGAACCACATTTGAACAGTTCACAAGCGAGCGCGATCGGTTACAAGCCGAGGCGGAATCGAGAGATTCGGCTCTCGCTGACGCGCGACGGGTTTATGACGAAACAAGAACCGAACTCGCCGGACGTCGAGAGCGAATGTCAGATTTGTCCAGTCAGCAATCAGGATTGGCGCAGCGCGCCGACGTGATTGAAGAGCTGGAAAAAAGCCTTGAGGGAATCAACGCCGGTGCCAAGGAACTTTTGCAGTTCGCCCAATCCGGAGCGGCCGGGCCGATGTCCGATGTGATCGGACTGGTCGCGGACCTGGTTGCCGTCAATGTTCAACATGCTGCCATTGTCGACGTCGCACTTGGGGAGATGGCTCAATTTGTCGTCGTCGACGGGGACGCGTTGATCAACGAGATCGCCGCCGAAAAAATCAAACTTAACGGACGCGTGGGGCTGATTCAGTTGGATTCGCCGCCGTCACTCGGGGCTGACCCCAATGTCAATCTTAATGGAGCACCGGGAGTGATTGGACGAGCTGATCGTCTCGTCCAGGTAGAACCGCGGTATTCAACCTTTATTCGCCAGCTATTGGGTGGAACCTGGGTCATCAAAACGCTTGGCGATGCCCTGCATCTTCACGCCAATCACCAGGATGCAGGTAACGTTCGATTTGTTACGCTCGACGGTGAAATCGTCGAGGCCGACGGGGCTGTCGTTGTCGGGCCAAAATCCGTTACGTCGGGTCTGGTTTCTCGCCGAAGTGAGTTGCGCGCACTCAAGCGGGAATTGGTTCGTCTGGAAGAACAGGTCACGCAGTGCCGTGCCCAAGTGGCCGAACTGACTCGCAAGGAGACCGACGCGGAAGCAAAAATTCGACTGCTGATCAATGAAAACTCGGAGCTTTCTTCGCGGTTGTCTGATCAGGCGTCGCAAGCCCGGGCCGCGGAAAAACAAATCAAACAATCCCGGACCCAACTCGATCAAACCAGCGTTGAACTTGAACAGGCAACCACCAAATTGGCGCGAGTCGAGAGCAAACTACTTGCTGATCGCAATGATTTGTCCGCTCAAGAGCTGGAATTGTCCAGTTTGACGCAATTGATCTCCAATCAAGAAACTCAGGTCGCGGAGTCACAGACCCAGCGGGCTGCGATTGAAAAGGCAGCGACAGCCGCGAAAGTGAAGCTGGCGAAAGCGGAGCAGGTGCTGGAGGGCGTCCAGGCACGTGTAGCTCAATATCGCCAGGAATATGACGAGCAAAAGCAAGCGTCCAGCCAATTGGAAATACAACGACTGGCCGATGACAAGTCGGCTGCCGCGGCGATCGAAGAAATTGAAAACGCCACGCAGGTACGATTGCAGCTGACCACCCAAAAGGATGAACTGGCCGATGTGCTGGCCGGGTTCACGCAGGACCGACTGGAGGTCGATGGCAAACGACGGAGAATCGCGGCTGAACTGAATAACCAACGGGATCAGTTGCGAGCGACCCAGGATAAAGTCCACCAGTCGAAGCTGCGAATCGAACAGCTGAACATGCAGCGGCAACAACTGTCCGAGCGGCTACAGGATGACTACGGGATCGATATCGCTTCGGTCGAAGAGCAACCAACCGAAGAGGAATTGGAGCAACGGGAACAGATCGACGCCGAGATCACGGATCTTCGCAAGAAAATCGGGACGATCGGCTCAGTGAATCTCGACGCGCTGAATGAACTGGAGGAGCTTGAGGGACGCTACCTGTCGATGGATGAGCAGTATCAGGATTTGGTGAAAGCCAAGGAGACGCTTGAACGAATCATTGTTCGAATCGACAATGACAGCCGTAAGTTGTTTGTCGAGACGCTGGAAGCGATTCGGCTCAACTTTCAAAAGCTGTTTCGCCAGACGTTTGGTGGTGGCAAAGCGGATATTGTTCTTGAACCCGATGTCGATCCACTTGAGGCTGGCGTGGACATTATCGCGACGCCACCTGGCAAACCCGAGTTCAGTAATTCGCTGCTCAGTGGTGGTGAAAAAGCGTTAACAGCCGTTTCGCTGTTAATGGCGATTTTTCAGTTTCGCCCAAGTCCGTTCTGTGTCTTGGATGAAGTTGATGCACCTTTTGACGAGGCAAATATTGGCAGGTTTATCGATGTTCTGAAGAGTTTTCTGGGCTGGACAAAATTCGTTATCGTGACCCACTCAAAAAAGACCATGACCGCTGCAACCACGCTCTACGGCATCACGATGCAGGAATCCGGTGTCTCCAAGCGCGTCAGCGTCCGCTTCGAGGATGTCAGCGAAGACGGCCATATTTCGGACGAAGCCTTGCAAAGATCCGACGAAGACGCTGCCTGATCGGCGGTGTTGAGCATTCCTGCTGGCCCAGACGGCAACACTTCGGGCTTTCCCTGCGCGTCGGTCGATATGGCAAGATGTAAGGCTTGATCCATTCCCGCCGATTGCCCCGGTTGATTTGCGACTGCATCGAATATTTGACTTGAGTTTACGGAAAAACCGATCTTTGAGAGAAGATCGATTGTTTTGACGAGGCTCTGGCATGGAAGCCAAAAACCAGTCATTGTTATCCGCACCTCCCATTGCCCGGACAATTCTCGGGGCGCTGCTGCTATTGGTTGCGTTATCAGCGACCGGATGCAAGGTGATCGAACACCGGGTGGTATACAATCCCCAGCGGTATCCCTCATCATGGGACGTACCCTGTTCCCGTGAACTTTCGGGGTTGATTTTTGAAGATGTGGATTTTGAGAGCCTCGATGGAACCAGGCTTCATGGCTGGTTTGTTCAACCTGCGAACATGGATTGCAGCAACGTCGTGCTGTTTGCTCACGGCCGATCCGGCCACGTCAGTACACACAAGGAAAGACTGCTCACTTTTGTCCGGCGGTACCAGGCGGCGGTTTTTCTGTTTGATTATCGAGGGTACGGAAAAAGCGACGGACGTCCGAGTGAAGATGGGCTTTACCAGGACGTCACAGCAGCTCGAAACTGGTTAGCTGACCGAATGAGTGTGGAGATATCGGAGGTCGTATTAATGGGGCATTCCCTGGGTGCAGCGACCGTGATCGATCTGGCGGCACGGGACGGCGGCAAAGCACTGATTGTCGAATCGAGTTTTACGTCGGCTCCGGACGTGCTTAAGCATCACACTCGCGGCCTGCTCTCGGGTTCGCGGTTGGTTTCGTGTTTTGACTCGGAATGCAAAATCGCTTCGTTCTCAGGACCGGTTTTTATCAGCCACAGCATCGAGGACCGGGCACTGCCCTATTCCCAGGGGGTTCGTCTGGCTCAGGCCGCAACTTCCTCCAGTCGGGTGCAGTTCATGAAACTCAGAGGCGGGCACTGTTCGCCTCCGGGGGAAGCCTATCATATCGCCCTGGGAGAATTTCTGAATTCGGTTTCCGCGGCCAACCGTCAACCGGTTGCCGAATCACGCGAAACCGACTCGGCCACCAACTCAATTGCCGGTATCAAGTATTGAACCGGCGAGACGAACGTCGAAACCGCCAGATGAAAACCGTGCCTGTCACTCCGGCAAGCGCCAGAGTAACCAGCAGCCATGATTGTCCCGAGCCGAACTGGTAAATGAACAATCCGCTGATCGAAATGCTGATCCACATCATCAGAATCGACGATACCCGGGTTCTGATCGGCATTTCAGTTGTGCCGTCCAGATAATAAATGTACCGGGCAAAAAAACGGTTGCGCACGAGACGTTTTTCCAGTGCAGGAGAGCTTTTCAGTAGAAAGTACGAAGCCAGCATCAATGGTCCGACGGTCGGAATTCCTGGAAGCACAGCCCCAATTCCAGCCAGACAAACGAGCAAAATACCGACGATCGCGTAGGCGTATCGCTTGATTTTCGAATTCCCCACCGGTCTTTCCTGAGCTTGATTTCAACCGTCAGTTTAATCTGCCCGGAGCCAATCGGCCACCTGCCCGGACTGGTCTTCCGCAAGGAGTGGGACCAAGTCAGACGGATCATACTGGCATGGGTGCATCGCTGGCGATTGCCGCAATCTCGTGAATCCGTGTGGCAATTGTGGTGCTAGGACGTGCTGCAATCCAACAGTATATTGATATTGATGATTTGAATCATGTTCAATTCTGACTTTCACATTTACGAACCTGACCTTGAGAGCTCCATGCCCGAAACTTCCAACTCGCTCGACCTCGCGGACTTCATCCGTGATGTTCCGGATTTTCCCAAACCGGGAATCACTTTCAAGGACATCACACCGTTGTTGGGGAACCACGAGGCGCTTTCGCAGTGCATTGACCGGTTCGTTGAGGAGTTCAAAGACAAAGACATCGACGTGATCGCGGCTGCCGAAGCGAGAGGGTTCTTGTTTGCCGTTCCACTCGCCCTTCGACTTGGCGTCGGGATGGTTCCAATTCGCAAGCCCGGAAAACTCCCTTTCGATCGCCATTCTCACAGTTATGAACTGGAATACGGTTCGGATACGCTTGAGATGCATATCGATGGCATCGAGGCAGGCCAAAATGTTTTGGTGATCGACGACCTGCTGGCAACGGGTGGAACGGTACAGGCATGTTGCGAAATGATCGAGGCCTGCAAAGCCAACATTGTTGGCTGTGCATTTCTGATCAACCTCAAATTTCTTGATGGCGATAAACGACTCGGAAAATATCCGCTGTTCAGCCTGGTGGATTACAGCTAAGTCCCTGATTTTTCTTGAAGTTAGGTTGGCATCGCCGGTCGCAACTCGATGGTATTCGGTTTTCTGTCCATCGGCCGGCGGCAAATGCCCGGCGTTTGGTTTGAAAACCAGGTTGGCAAAACGAACATTCGCGGTTGAGACAGTTGTCGGTGATTTATTTCCGCTACAATTTGTTCCGGTATCCGACCGTCCCCGAGAAATCCAGTCATGCGTTGCTTCAAAATAGTGTTGGCCCACGTCGCGATTCTGGCGACGGTCAACCTCCAAATCGCAGTTGCGGATCGGCCGCCAAACATCGTCGTCATTCTTGCCGATGATCTTGGTTATGGTGACGTAACGCCAAACAATCCGGTATCGAGAATTCCGACGCCGACCTTCAATCGCCTGGCCCGGGAAGGCGTTACTTTTACCGACGCCCATTCGGGTTCGGGGGTTTGTACACCGACACGTTACGGATTGGTTTGCGGACGTTACGCTTGGCGGACGCAACTAAAACGTGGCGTGTTGAATGGCTATTCAAAGCCATTGATCAGCAGTAGCCAACAGACAATCGGTGCCGTATTGAAATCGGCCGGCTATTACACTGGTTGTGTTGGAAAATGGCATTTGGGTCTGGGATGGCAATGGCAGAAATCGTCGTCGGAGAAAATCAACGACCAGGGCGTTTCCCGTGAACAGAAAAAGGTTGACTATTCCAAAGCCCTGACCGATGGACCAACGAATCATGGATTCGATGAAAGCTACATCATTCCTGCGTCGTTGGACATGAGCCCTTACGTGTATATCAAAAACGATCGGGTGACGTCGGTTCCTGACAGCAACATTGCTTCAAGCAAGTTTCCCAAATTCTATCGCCAAGGCGAGATCAGCCCGGAGTTCAAGCACGTTGAATGTCTCAGCCATCTGATGGGAAAGGCAAACGATTTCATTCGCGAGCGATCAAAAACCGACCAACCGTTTTTTCTGTATTTTGCCATGCCATCGCCTCACAAGCCCGTCATCCCCATGGAGAGGTTTCAAGGCACGACGCCGCTGGGTTCATATGGCGATTTTGTGGCCCAGGTCGACTGGACGATTGGCGAAGTCTTGAAAACGCTGGACGAGAGCCAGGTAACTGAAAATACGTTGTTGATCGTCACCAGCGACAACGGCTCGTTCATGCGGCGGTTTGATCAGGCGGGCGAAACTGACCATATCGACGACGAAGAGGTCCAGGGATTTCGGGCGGAGAATCATTGCGCCAACGGCCCGCTGCGGGGAACCAAAGCGGACGTCTACGAAGCTGGCCATCGGGTTCCGTTCTTCGTCTGTTGGCCGGGCAAAGTCAAACCGGGTGCCCGGGTGGCCAAGGTAATTTGCCATACGGACATCCTCGCGACAGTGGCCGAGGCCAGCGGTGCGAAATATGATTCGATAGCATCGGAGGACACTTTTTCCTTTCTGCCATCGGCGTTGATCCATCCCAACCATCCGCCGGAACCTCGGCCCCGCGTTATCAACCATTCCTCGGCGGGCATGTTTGCGATTCGGGACGGGAATTGGAAGCTGGTCTTTGGCAATGGTTCGGGTGGACGCGAACTTCCCAAGGGTACGCCGTTCAAGAAGCCGTACCAGCTTTACGATCTCGATGCCGACCTTGGTGAACGGAATAACCTGATTGATCAACATGCTGAGATCGAGGCAAATTTGACCAGATTGTTCAGGGGCATCGCTCACGGCGATCAGAATTAACTATTCAGGACACCACGGAATTAATCAGGAAAACTTCATGAATCGTTTAACGAATATCTCAATCAGAGGGGCAGTTTTGGTTTTGTGCGGCTGTCTAGGTGCTGTATCAAGTGCGCAAGGTGCCCAGGCCCCTGTCAACAAATTGGTCCGGCCGGAGACTGAAACGGCGCAGGAGCCAGAGGAACAATTGTGGTGTCAATACGAAGGCCAGAATGGACCCGGTAAAGGCAAGCATATCGTCCTGATTGCGGGCGACGATGAATACCGCAGCGAACAGGCAATGCCAATGCTGGGCAAGATTCTCGCGATTCGTCACGGATTCAAATGTACGGTACTGTTTCCGATTGATCCCAACGAGGGGACGATTGTCCCGAGTTGTCAGGACAACATTCCTGGCATGCACCATCTTGATTCTGCCGATCTTGTTATTCTCGGCCTCCGCTTTCGGCATTTGCCTGACGATCAAATGAAGCATTTCGTCGATTACGTCGATGCAGGCAAGCCGATCATTGGAACTCGGACGTCCACGCATGCATTCAACTACGCCAATGATTCGAACAGCAAGTACAAGCACTACAGCTTCAACTCTCAAGATTGGAAAGGCGGGTTTGGGCAACAGGTCCTCGGTGATACCTGGATCAATCATCATGGGGGTCACAAATCTGAGAGTTGTCGCGGCGTGATCGCCGACGGCCAGCAAGACGCTCCGATCCTCAAAGGCGTCACGGATGTTTGGGGCCCGTCGGACGTCTACGGAATCAGAAATCTGCCGGACACTGCCAATGTCCTGCTGATGGGAGCTGTCTTGTCCGGAATGAGTCCCGCTGACAAACCGGTCGAGGGTGCGAAGAACGACCCGATGATGCCGCTGGCCTGGACCAAGGGATTTCGGAGCAAGTTCGGCGTCGAATCCAGGATTTTCTGTACGACGATGGGGGCATCGACTGATTTTGAAAGTGAGGGGCTGCGGCGTTTGATCGTAAATGCCAGTTTTTGGTGCCTTGACATGGTTTCGTCCATTCCCGATTCGGCCAACGTCGACTACGTTGACGATTACAAACCAACGGAATTCGGATTTGGATCGTTTACCAAGGGTTTGAGACCAGCCGATTTTAATTTGAAAGCGAAGCAGTAAATTCGCGTTCGGTCCGGTAATTGCAGTTCCCTGGAACGGGATGCGGGACGTCGCAGGGCTGGCGGAAGCAAGATTCGGAGTCGTCTGATAACCGGCAGTCGCTGGTGAATTATCGTCGCTCCAACGCTGGCGTGTGCGGGCTAGTGATTACCTGAACTGAATTCAAACCTATGGACGAATCCAAACAGCCATTGATTGGGCTTAACCGTGAGCAGCTTGGCCAGGAGCTACAATCCGTCGGAGTTCCTGCCAAACAGGCTCGTATGCGCGTAAACCAGCTTTGGCACTGGCTATACATTCGTGGCGTCGATGACTTTGACGAAATGCTGAACATCGGCAAGGACTTGCGAACGGAGCTTCGGCAGAAATACACGATTGGTCATCCGGAAATTGTTGAAGAACAGATTTCCGCCGACGGCACGCGCAAATGGTTGTTGCGTTTTCCGCCACGGGGGGCGGGGGCTCCCGTAGAGATCGAGACGGTTTACATTCCTGAAACCGACCGAGGTACACTTTGTGTTTCCAGCCAGGTGGGATGTTCGCTGACGTGTACGTTTTGCCATACTGGCACGCAGAAGATGGTGCGAAACCTGACGGCGGAAGAAATTCTTGGCCAGATCATGCTGGCCCGACATCGGCTGGGTGATTTTCTGGGTATGGATAGCGATCCTGGGATCATAGCTCCACTGGAAGGTCGAAAAATCTCCAATGTTGTCATGATGGGAATGGGGGAACCGCTATTTAATTTCGAGAACGTCAAACAGGCGTTACTGATTGCGCTCGACAACGATGGTTTGTGTCTGTCGCGCCGGCGGATAACGCTGTCAACTTCCGGCGTCGTCCCCGGTATTTACCGGACGGGAGAAGAAGTCAAAGTCATGCTGGCGATTTCGCTGCATGCCACGCGCGATGAATTGCGGGACGTATTGGTACCCATTAACAGGAAGTATCCACTTGAAAAGCTGATCGAAGCCTGTCGGGCTTATCCGGGGTTGTCCAACGCACGGCGAATCACCTTCGAATATGTGATGCTCAAGGGTGTCAATGACAGTCTTCGAGATGCGCGGGAATTGGTTGAGTTACTCGCCGGCATCCCGGCCAAAATCAACCTGATTCCGTTCAATCCCTGGCCCGGCACCCAATACGAATGCTCTGAATGGAAGACGATCGAAAAATTTGCGGCTTATCTCAACGACAAAGGGTTACCTGCGCCGATTCGAACACCTCGGGGCCGAGACATTCTGGCGGCGTGTGGTCAGCTCAAATCGGAGTCAAAGAAGTTGCTGGCGAAGCAGGACTTGCCGTTGGTGGAGGGTTAACAGGCGGAACGCGCGGGTCCCTGGTCTGCCAAGCCCCGACGTGTCGACTACAGCCGGCAATTTGCCGGGCGAATGCATGGGCTTGCGAACCGGCCAATGTGGCATTGTTTGGGCATCGATTCGTTAATCCAGGTCGGTCGATTTGAATGGAGCAGCAACGTTACGAGTGCTCCGACGTGGCTTGGAGAACACAATTCTGGGTCGATCGCTTTTGGTTTCACCTTCAGCAGCGACTGCGTTTTGACCGACCGAGTTGAGGATCGAGATGACTTGCTGCTCCACCGCATCCAGGCGAGGCATTTCCGGAGCTTGAGGAATGGAGGCTGTCGGGGTAGATTCGGGCACCGACGATTGCCGGCCCGCCGACCACGTTTGCGGGTTTGGAGTGGACCCAGATTTTGCGCTGAGGCTGGCGCTCCTTGTTGCGGTACCATCTGGATCGATGTCCAGCCTCGTGGAGGGCATGTCGATTTCGCCCAGGTATTTCTTTTTGACTTCATCGTGGGCCACAATCTGTTCCGCCGTACCACTACAGAGGATTCTTCCTTCACTCACGACGTATGTCCGATCGGTGATCTGTAGAATCTCTCGAGCTGCATGATCAGTAATCAGAACTGCGATCCCGGCCTGAGACAGTTCCTTAATGACAACCTGGACATTTTGAACGGTGACAGGATCGATGCCGGCGAAAGGTTCGTCGAGCATAATAATCTTGGGGTCGGAGACCAGGCAGCGGGCAATCTCGAGTCGCCTTCGTTCGCCACCGGAAAGTGAGCCCGCTCTGGTTTTTCGAATATGAGCGATTTTGAATTGATCCAGCAGTTCTTCACAGCGAATTTTCTGTTGTTTGCGACTGAACCCCAGCAACTGCATCATTCCCTTTAAATTCTGCTCGGCGGTAAGTTTGCCAAACACGCTTGCTTGCTGCGGCAAATACCCCATCGAGCCACTTCGACTGCGTTCATGCATTGGCCACCGCGTCACATCGGTACCTTGCAAATACACGTTGCCTTTGTCCGGTTTTACCAATCCACACATCATTTTAAACGAAGTCGTTTTGCCAGCACCGTTGGGGCCGAGTAGACCGACAATTTCTCCCGGCTCGACTTGCAACGACACTCCATCAACGACGCGTCGTCGTCCGTAGATTTTCACCAAGCCTTCGGCTTCGAGAATTGGCATCGTGTTCCTCCATGAACTTTCGTTTTTTTCGTGTGATCGATGAAAATATGTCGATCCCCGGTGGTTCGCATCCCTCTTTGTTCCCTGCCCAAGGCCAGTCTGTTTCAGTACATGACTACGGCAGTTCGATCAGCGAATGAATCCCATTCGTTCAAAGTTTGGAAAATATTTGATCGGCGTGTTCTTTGTGTGTGGCCAGTAAATCAGCATCGCGCGGCCGATCAACATGTCACGTTCAACGTAATTGTCACCGTCCCAAACCCGGCCATCGAGACTGCGCGGGCTATTGTCACCCATTGGCAGGAATTGATCCTGGTCTGCAATCATTCCTTTTTCCAGTTGGAACATCGGATCTTGTTGGCCCTTTTTCAATCGGAAAAAAGACTGCGCTTCAGGTGTACTCCAGCTCTCCGGTGACTGCTGGAAGAATTCAATTCTGGTAGGATCCTCGCCGGTTTCATTCTCCAGCGAGCCGTTGGACAATTGACCTCGTTTAACCGAGGTGTAGTAAATGTCCCGGAGGATCTTGAGTCGGCTGACCGTAACGTCCGCCCCTTTGGTACCAACGCCTGCGGGCTCCGCGTCACCGGGATCGGATTGGCTATACGTTGGGATTGGGATCCCGGTTCGGGTATAGTTTGACGCGTCAAACTCGATCAGCCGGTTGTTGATCCAGAGATTGATTCGATCGTCTGCGTTGACGTATTCGATATGGTAATCGCCCGGGCCTCGGAGATTGGTTTGGGCAACGGGCTCATTCACGGCTTGACCGGCTGAATCGCGAAACGTGACCTTCGTGTCGACCTGTTCGTCATCGCACTTCAACCTGGCTTCACCGTTGGCAAGGTCAATCGTGCAGGTGAAATGGGCACCCCCTTCGACAAGATCCAACAGCAATTGTCCCTGAGACGATTTTACTTCTGTCCAGCATTCCAGACCAAGATCGCCAACCCAATGCAGACCCAGGTTTTGATCTGGAATCCTGTCATTGTCGATGGACTCTCGATAAAGTCCGTCATTGTATCCGTACTGGTCGCCAATCAACCGGCCAGCAGGTAGCTTGGCACCTTCGAATCGTTTCGGAATTGTGCCATTGTTGATCTCTGGCCATTCCTGTTTGAAAGGCTGGAAATGTCGGTAGCGCATCCAATTTTCATCGGACGTCGCTTCCGAGTGAAAACTGGGATGGTCGCCGGATTGGGCGATGGTCCAGTTTCCTTCATTGCCAAACGACTGCCAACGCGAAGGCCACGCAACCACTTTCAGACGTTTGCCAATGTAATTCGTATCGTCAACGGTCTGAAGAACATGCCGCAGTTTTCGCGGCGGCTTGCGAGTGATTTCCTTGGTGGGTTTTCCGTCGCCCGTGTCATCGATCAGATACACATCGCCGTTTTCTATCAGGATATTATCCCCCGGCAGTCCAATCAGCCGTTTGATATAGTTCTGTTTTCCATTGTTTGGATTCTTGAAAACGATTACATCGTATCGTTGAGGCTCGCTGAAGTCATAAATGAACTTGTTAACCAGGATCCGGTCACCATTGTTGGACTTGTGATCAGCCTTCCGTTTGTCCATCTTGGTTCGATATTGGCAGATGGGGCAGAACGTGCTATCGATGCTATCCCGGTACTGCGAGGTTGCCGATTCCTGACTGGCGCCAGCCCGATATCGAAACCCGCAGTTTTCGCATTCCAGATCCATATGTTGACCTTGCAGCGACGGTGCCATTGAGCCGGTGGGAATGATGAATGCTTCCGCTTCGTAGGCACGAAACATCAATGCCAGGACAATTGCGACGATAATCGACTCGATCGTTTCTCGCACGCCAAACTCACGAAAGAAGCCAAACACCCCACCCATCGGTTGATCGGCGTGCAGCCTTTCCGTTGGGTCGGGCATTCTGGGACGTTCCAAAGGTGGGAATGCACTTCGTCGTTTCGGTTTTTTGGCCATCGGCGCGGGTCTGCTGGATTGCGGATATGTCAGGAAATAGATGTTGGGTTCGACGAATAATTGTAGCGTTTTTTTGATTTCAGGCCTACGCGAAACCGGTCAACGAAATGTGGCTTTCAAGGGGAAATTACCTTGCCAATGACGTCTGACCGAAGCAATGACGGCGATTGCCAGTGCCGACTGTCCACTGAAATCGGGACGTTATCGCCGATGACGAAGTAGCCGTTTTGTCGGATTTTTGTCGGACCCGTGGGAGCGGGGCCTGGGACCGGGAAATAATACAGATCGCGCCAGATCCGGATTCGATTCAAAACGAGTTGATTCTTCGCGGCCCCGACTTTTAACAGCTGATGGGAAACTGGCGCTGCTGATTCTGCCAGTTCGTGACGAAAGATCTGGTTTCCGTCAAGCCAAACCGATAACAGCAGATCGAACGAAGAAAACTCGATCCGCAAATCTGGTTTTGCAAGTCTGCCTGCGTCGATCGAAACCATGCCTGGCAGAAGGGCTGCCCCGGTACTCGTGACCAGCATTGCCGAACGTGACGTATCAATTTGGAACTCGTAAATGGTGCCGCGATGGTCAAATTGCCAAGCCAGCAGGCTGCCGGACGACATTGTCGCATCCAATTCCAGGAAGACGTCGTCCATCGCATTCAGGTCCCGACCAAGCGATTGGTTAAATCCGTAAAAGTCCTCAACTGGAGACGATTCATCCGGCTGGCTCGTGCTGACCGTGTGAGAGTAATTTCGCAGGTTCACAAACTTGAGCCAATCAACCCCGGTGTTTCTGGTGAGCGGATCGAATCGGAATGATGGATGCGTTTGCCATCCCGTTCCCTGGTCAAAGGCCCAGCGGCGATCGTGTGCGGGGCGATACGCAGAATCGTGCACCGGAATCCTCAGCGCTTTTTGATGTTCGATGCTTTTGCGCACAATGTTTCCGTCGGCCCACAGATTGCCGTCTCGGATTTCGATCGACTCCCCGGGAAGGCCAACGACGCGTTTGATACCCGCCAACGGATGTTTGTCAGTTTCGGCATCTGCCGACATGCGAAACGCGACGACGTCCCACCGCTCGATCGGAAGCGGATTCTGCTGAATGTCGACCGAAGTGGCTGCGTGTTTCCTGCCATTGGCCGGATCAATGTTGCCACCGCAATTGGAGCAAACCCAATGCTGACGTTTGTCGGATTGTTCAGCATCACAGGTGAACGAAAAACGACAGTCGGTACACGTTACGACGTAATGTTCACCCGGAATGCTGGGACTCATCGAGCTCCCGACTACGTTACCCGTTCGGGGCATGGCGTCGTTACATCCGATGATGAAGACAACGATTAATGTTGCGAACAGGCTGCTGAGAGATCGAGTGAAATTGCGACGACTGGGCGCGACTGGCTGGAGTGAAAGGATGCCTGTGATGCTGGTCAGATCGGTTGTTCGTGAGCCGGTTGTCATCAGGGTGGATCGCAATAAATCCGGTGGGTTTAAGAATGAACCGTTGCGCACTATGATTCTATCAGGTGCCGTAGCGGTAATCGAGTTGAATCCTTCCCAGGCAAATTGAAATGAGTGAAATCAGAATACTCGACCATCCGTTGGTAAATTGCCATTTGACGACGTTGCGAAAAAAGTCAACGAACCCGGTGGAATTCCGTCGGTCGGTGGGGCGGCTTTCCACATTGTTGGCCTACGCTGCGACCAGTGATTTGCGAACGGCCGAGCTTCCCATTGAAACTCCGATTCAGAAAATGATCGGCCGACAACTGCTTCAGCGAATTGGCCTGATTCCGATCATGCGAGCCGGGATTGCGATGGTGGAGCCGATGTTGGACCTGATCCCGGGTTCCGAAGTCTGGCATCTGGGTTTTTATCGGGACGAAGAAACGGCTCAACCGGTCCACTATTACAGTAAGCTGCCTGATTCATCCCCTGTTGACGTGGCGTTTATACTGGACCCCATGTTGGCGACCGGTGGGTCAGCTGCGTTGGCATGCCAGCAGATGATTGACTGGGGAGTTGGAACGATCAAAATGCTGTCCATCATCGCGGCACCGGAAGGCATCGAGCGTTTGGAGAACGAGTTTCCCGAGATGGAAATTTACACGTGTGTTGTGGACGAACGGCTAAATGAAAACAAATTTATCGTTCCGGGATTGGGGGACGCCGGCGATCGAATCTTCAATACGACCGGGTGACTCCCAGGGCCAACCCGTCGTTGACGAATTAGAAAACGCGATCAATTTTCTCCCTTAGCGATGTTAAGTTCAGTTTTTTTTCATGAGATCGTGACGGTCCACCAAGAATGAAGTTCCAGGTATTTGGCTGTCCCAGTTGCCACCAGCCGTTTCAGGTTTCCGAAACCCAAGCCGGCCAGGTGGTGCATTGCCCTTCCTGTACTCAATCCGTCGAAATTCCAGTCAACACGTTCGTGGAAATTCAACCCATGGCTGCTGGACAGCCGGTTTGTTCATGTCCAATCTGCAAAAGGCAATTTGGTATCACGCCCGATATGCTGGGACAAACTGTCGGTTGTCCGCACTGTCAAGCCAGTGTTCTGGTGGAGTCGCCGATTTCCCCGCCCGAGATCTTGCAGGCACCTGCAATCATCACCGACTCCACGGCTGGCAGAAACAAGACCAGGACCCGTCAGCGTTGGAAGTCACGCACCCAGCCGGGTGATTCGAAAGACGCGTTTGCACCCGGCGCTGAAAAATCGGAGCCCGCGACGACATCGGATTCCAGGTTACCATTGGCTCCCGTTCGTCGTTCAGATGGACTCAAACCGGCACGCAGCGAACCGGCGGTTTCCGGAGTGTTAAAGCCGATCAGCGAAAATCGAAATCGGGAGGACATCGATCCGCCGTCCCGGAAACCGGGCTCAAAATCAGCTTCCAAAAAACGTGGCGACGACCCCATTGAGCCGCGAAAAAAGGATGGCCGCGGGTCGCCCGAAACCGCTCGTGTACCGGGCGCGTTGTCCAGCACCCCAATCAAACCAGGGGTGCCTCATGTCGCGAGCCCCGAGGCCGAGTTGGATCAAGCCGATCGGTCAGTCCCGGAAGTGAAACCCGATGAGGAATCCGACCAGCCGGAAACAACCGATCAACCTGGCTCGATCGACCACTGGTTGCCACCCCGATTCGACGTGCTCGATCCCAGCCGGATGCGACTCAAAACGGGAAAGGGCCAGTTTCAGGTCATCCTGCCCGACGGGAACGGTGGCATGAAGCAGATCGACCAGCGTCTGGTGCGAGTCGAGCACGAAGGTACTCAAGTTGCCTTGGTTGCGATGACGGAAAAAGAGAAAAAGCGACGCCGCTTGATTCAGAATATTGTTGCAATTGTGATCGGTATCATCATCATGGCAATTGCGTTTTCCCTGTTGGTTTAGAGTTGACTATTGCTTGTGATACCCGGTCGGATTTTCACGATGCCAGCGCCATGCTGTTTCGATGATGGGCTTCGGTGATCGGTACTTCGGTTCCCAGTCCAATACCGTTCTTGCCAACGAAGCGTCTGCAATGAGTTCCGGTGGATCGCCTGGGCGGCGGGCACCGATGACCTCTGGAATCGCGACACCGGTAACCTCGCGACAGGTGTCGATAATTTGTCGAACACTGTACCCGTTGCCGGTTCCAAGGTTGACTTTGATCCCTTTGCCGGGTTCGAGGCGTTCCATCGCTGCCAAGTGGGCGTCAGCCAGATCGTCAACATGGACGTAGTCGCGAACACAGGTTCCGTCGGGAGTGGACCAGTCGTCACCATACACGGTGATGTGCTCGCGCTGCCCCAGGGCGACTTGGAGCACAATCGGAATCAAGTGCGATTCGGGGTCGTGGTCTTCGCCAATTCCGCCCAGCGGCGAAGCGCCGGCCGCGTTGAAGTAACGCAATGCCGCAAACCCAAAACCGTACGCCCGGGCATAGTCCTCAAGCGTTTTTTCAATCACCAGCTTGGTAAATCCATAGGGGTTCACCGGTTCCTGCTTTTCGGACTCTGAAATCGGAAGGACCGATGGTTCGCCATACGTTGCGCAGGTGCTTGAGAATACCAGTTTCCTGACATCGCACTGCCGCATTGCTTCGAGCAGTTCCAACGTTGCTACCACATTGTTCTGATAGTATTTCGCTGGTGCAATGACCGATTCGCCCACCAGTGCACATGCCGCAAAATGCATCACCGCGTCAATTTGGTGGTCGACAAGCAGCTGTTTCACCAACGGGCGATCGCTCATGTCCCCGATGACCAACCGGCCTGCCGACACGGCCGCAGCGAAACCCGTTGAAAGATTGTCAAGTACGACGATTTGATGCCCGGCCCGGTCCAACTGGCGAACCATATGCGAGCCAATATACCCTGCCCCACCAACGACCAACACGTTCATCGCAATAATCCAATTTTCCGGCTGGGGTGACTAAGTACCAAAAAGCTGCCGTATTATTCTAACCGAGTTCGGATTCCCATCACATTCTGGCTCGAAACGGGGTCGTGAGTGGCTTCGTCGAGGCTGAATTGGTTCTTGTTAAGGCTCTGGACTGTTAATTTGGTCTTGGGAAGTTGAGGCGCCGACCGAGACCTGTTTTTTGCTTTGGCCCTGTTCGGTCGAAGGCTCAATTTCCCAAATGCTCCCAGTTACCGGCATCGAGCTAGGCCACACGGCGAAACGGGGCAGCCGCAACTTGGCCCGCGGAGACAAGGTGGTTTACGGTCCGTTTGGGGTCATGCTGATCATACCATCGCCGTGAGAATTCCAGGGCTGTCGCGCGGTAATGGTCAAAATGGTTGACGATTTCGTCGACGCAGTCCGGCAAATCATCCTGGCCGGCGGCCACGACGCCCACTCGACCGATTGGCAGCTGGCGAGAATCACCATCAAACGGCCACTCAAAGGTTCTTAGTTTGACCTGTTTGATGCTGGCCGTCGAATCGTGGAAGGCATTGGTCAGCGAAAACTCGACGAGACAAGCTTCGGATTCAAATTGGAACAGGGAGTTGACTTTTTGCGTCGAAATTCGATAGCCAAGTACACGACGGGATTTTCCGATCACTTGGCCCGTGGCGTTTTTCTGGGTCAATTCAATTTGACAGTAGATGCCGGATTTTTTCGGCCAATGCCAATCGAATTCGAGCACCATCACGTTTTCATGGGGCTCCCGCTCCACCGAAAAATCAAACGGGTGACTGTGCCGGTCAAATGACAGTATGCCACCAGGCAGCGGTACATTTTGGCGGTTCCAGGCGAAGTCGCGCGAATCAATTGTCCGCCGTGAACTCGCATGCTCCATCACATCGTCGACGTGTTGAAAGATCGGTTCAGCAATCTGTTCGGCCAACCAGCTGCCAGCTGGAACGATCACTGGCTTGCCGCACGCGAGAAGTTCGCCCAGCACTCCGGCGCGACGACTGAAATATACGCGGCTGTCATAATACAGGAGTCCGCAATCGGTCGACTTTATCAAATTGACGTAGTCGTCGTGATCCAGCGGGTGTGAAAAATATTTGATGGGTGATTCCGTTTTTCGAAACGCATCCTCCGTTTCAGTCGGCAACGTCAGCTCGATTTTTTCATGTTTGGCATACCATTTTCTGGACGGTCGTTGAACAACGACTTGAACATTTCCCGTCGATAAATGGTTTGGCCAGATTTTCTCAACCAATGGTTGGAGATATTCGAGATGGCCTTTTTCGCGTCGAACTTCTCCAGGACAAGTGATTCGTAACGGTTTGCGAAATTCAGCAGGAGGTGTTTGGATGGAATCAACGGCAGGTGCAGCGGCGATTGCCTCCAGATTTGGGTCGGATGGATCCGTGCGGGACCCACCCGGATAGCTGGGTGACGAGTCCAGGTTTCTACGAGATTCGGATTGATGAAGAACGTTGGCCAGGTCGTGTTCGCGGATGGCAAGAATCGGTTCGCGGCGGGCTGGAGAAAATTCGGGCGAAACGGGATAGGGAAGAAGTTCAAAATCGCCCACTCCCAGCTGGCTGTATTGATCGACCAGGATATCGGACGTCGCGTAAAAGTGAATTGAATGTGACGACAACCTGGCAAGCGCCGCCAGAAAACACGAACGAATCGCCCGCGAAATGTGTTCCTGGCCTTCGTACTCCGGGGTCCGGCCCTCGAACAGGTTGAAGTGAAACTGCAAGTGCCAATGCGTCTGACGAGTCTTGGGGTGATTCGAAAGGTAGACGGCCAGACCCATCAATTCCAATTCGGAAACGGTGGTCAAGAACGCGTGGTCGCCTGGTAATTGCAGCAAGGGATGAAAGAATCGCTCGCAATCGGTGGCGAATCTTCGGACAAATCCTTCGCGTCGGCGGCAATGCCGGTATCGCTTGAGTAAATTCCAGGCGCGCCGGCGTCGACTCGCAACCTGTTGATTCATCGGTATGGGGCCATCACTGCGGGTCAAATGCTGAAGCCCCGCCAGAAAGCTGACGGGTTGATACGTTGTTTCACGAAAGACCCGGCGAACGTTTCCCAGGCGATCGATGCCTGCGGACTCGCTTGTGGATTTCCGCTTGAATGCACGGTTAACCCCGATGGTTGTCATGAATCCAAGTTCGTTCGCCGCCCGTGCGATGCAGTCTACGTAATCAAAATGATGACCTCCCGGCTTGCATAGCGAATGATCAATCAGAAAAAAGTTGGCCACGGGCCGGCTCCCTGGCGTCGGCTTGTCAGGCAAGCCTTGCCAATTGTCTGTGGTGCGGAATTCGGCCGATGGTAGTGGCAAAAACGACAAGGCGTCAATTGCAACCTCCGACGGGAATCAAAGCGGTCTCAACTGTGGACCCGCCCAGACTACGTGATGGTGAGTCGAAATCAACGCTTGCGACCAGGCGGTTCCAACTCGTTGAGCGAACATCGCTTTTGTCTGGCGGGTTGAAGTACGGCAGCCCCGATGGCCGGGAGATCCCAACCATGAGGCCCAGCCGCTAGCAGCGGATTGCAATTGACGGTTTTCCCTTGAATCCCATAGAAACCAATTCTGGTTTATTTACTTCTACCGTGTCGTCAACCGAATGTCAGCCAAGAAGAAACACATCATCATTCTGCCGTACTTCTGTCAGGAAGAGGTGAACCGGTATCTGCGTATCGCGCGCCGCCTGAAGTCGTTTCCCGTCCCGGGGGTCGATTGCGACTTCTTGCTTGCTTCGAGTCCGCGTACGCCGACAAACGACGCCCTGGTTGCTGCCTATTCCGAACTTGGCACGGCAATCCCGTTTGCATGCCCAACCCAAATATTTGGGTATCCCGAGGGTCCTGGGGCGATGTTCTGGGACTGCATGGAATTTATCGGTCAACGCTATCAGGGCTTTGACGGATTCAGTCTCTGGATGGAATCGGACATGGCTCCGATCAAGCCCGACTGGATGGACCGATTATCCGAAGAGTGGTACAGCGGACCCAAGCCGCCGGTCATGATGGGCTGTTTTGTCCCCGAAGTGTACAAGTACCGCGTCTTCAAGAAACCGAAACTTATCCTCCACCCACATATCAACGGTGGCGCCTGTTACGCGATGGATTTCGCGAGACAGATGCCGGAAGAAGCTCGACGAGGCGTGTTTGATATGGCGGTCTATCAGTACGCCTGCAAGTCGAACCGGGCGCGATTTACCCAGCAGATTTCGTTTTCAACGCTCGATCGCGTCCGCCGAGACATGGCTGATCCGAACAAGGTCCTGTTGCATGGTTTCATGCAGGAAAAGGACGCGTTTATTGAGCAGTGTCTCAAACCGCTGACCGAACGGGAACGCAGTCGAAAGGGCTGGAACCCGGTATTCGATCAGATTGAAACGGCCAGGCGAAAGCTGAGAGTCCAGTTCGTGCGGCGAGGTCATCGGGCAATGTTGGAAAACATGTTTCTGGCCAAGCAGAAATTCGAAGCGGAAAATCCCGCGATTTACTATCAACCCAATCGCCGCGTGGCATGATTGCCAGGAAGCGTAACATGAAAGTCGCACAGTTCAACACCTTTCCGTACGGTGGTGCCGCGACCGCTGCCAAACGACTGCATCAACGCCTGCGACAAGATGGTGTCGACAGTCGGTTCTACTTTCATCGGAACGAGAAAGGCAAGTTGAACGATTCGAGCTTTCAGCCGATCGGGTTTTCCCAACCGAAGTACGGAGCCTTTACTGGAGCTGTTCAAAAACGAATCCAGCGCCGGAGACAAAAAGAAGTATATCAACTCTACAACGACCACATTGCGCTTCGGCCTGCCGGCGAAGAGACCTTTTCGATGGCGCAGCTGCCCAATTTGACGAAGCTTGATTGGAGCTCGATCGATGCCGAAATTGTGCATTTGCACTGGATTTCGTTCTTCGCCGACTACCCGTCGTTTTTTGGTTCAATTCCCGACCACATTCCAATCGTGTGGACCCTTCATGACATGAATGCGTTCACCGGTGGCTGCCATTATTCCAACGGCTGCACGCGGTTCAAATACGGTTGTGGTAGCTGTCATCAAATCACCCAAAGCGGAAGAAATGATGTCTCGGTCAGCACTTTCAAGGTCAAGCAGAGGTCACTGAAACACAAGAACATTCACGTGGTGGCGCCCAGCGACTGGATGCGGGAGTTGGCCATGCAAAGCAGGGTCTGGCCCACGCAGACGTCGTTTCAAACGATTCGGCTGGGGTTCGATTTGCATGCGTTTCACCCGGTTTCAAAATCACAGGCACGCCGCGAATTGGGAATCGATGGCGAAGCAATACTGATTGGATTCGGCGCCGAAGACATCAATAACCGCCGCAAGGGCCTGCAACACCTGCTGCCGGCATTAGCAAAACTGACAACCGAACATCACGTCGAATGTGTGGTTTTCGGATCTGGAGAGATTGAACCCATCGCTGGCGTACCTAAAATCCATCATTTCGGTTATGTCGATTCGGCGAAAAAACAATCGCTTATTTACTCGGCTGCAGACATTGTGGTCGTGCCCTCCCGGGAGGACAACCAACCGCAAATCGGACTGGAGGCGATGGCTTGTGGAACACCCGTCGTGGCATTCAATGCCGGTGGAATACCTGAGTATGTGCGCGATGGGGTGACGGGTCTGATCGCTCGACTGGGTGACGAATCCGACCTTGCAGAGCGGATCAGCTGGTTGATCAACGACCAGCAAGTCCGGATGGTCATGGGAGAGCGGGCGAGATTGATGATGGAGCGGGAATTCGAACTCGGTCAACAATCTCAAAAGTACTTGTCTGTTTACGACGGCATTGTAACGTCGCGCCAATTTTCGAAGTCGGCCTAGCGTGTCACAATTGTGATTGGCGCGACATCCCCAGCGACTCCGGCGGATCTCTCAGGATATGCCGTGGAGGCCCAATCACGCCGGCGGCCATGGTTGCCAATTTCTGTTGGTTTCCTTCGTCTCGCGATCTGTGTGTTGTGTGTCCGTATAGCAAGTCATTTGCAATGAATGGAGGCAGGTTGCATGTTTGGTGATATGGTATACATTTGTACCAAATCGTGCTTGGTACGCAAGAATTAAGGCTGTTTTTTGCAGCTGCTCTGCTCGTCAATGAAGGGTGCGTCTTGTCCATGGCCGTCGACTTACGATCCGATTCTCCCGTCTCGAGTTTGAATAACCAACGCCGGCTTGCTGATTCGCTGCAGCAGTATTGGGGGTTCGGCAGTTTTCTTCCATTGCAGTTGGAAGCGATGCAGGCGGTGATAAATGAACGGGATTCACTGGTCGTATTTCCAACCGGGGGAGGGAAATCGCTTTGCTTTCAGGCTCCGGCCGTTTGCCGTGAGGGCCTCGGGATCGTGGTTTCTCCACTGATTTCGCTGATGAAAGATCAGGTTGATGCGTTGCAGGCCTGTGGAATCGAGTCGGCGTTCCTGAACAGTTCACTTTCGCCAGGGGCAGAAATCCAGATCCTGAACCAGATACGTTGCGGCGAACTTCGATTACTTTATCTCGCACCGGAGCGGTTGCTCACCGCTCGAATGGAGAAGTTGCTTCAAACAACCACGATTTCTTTTTTTGCCATCGACGAAGCCCATTGTGTCAGCGAGTGGGGACACGATTTTCGGCCCGAATATCGGGGGCTGAACGTACTGAAACAGAAATACCCGGGCGTTTCGGTACATGCCTACACGGCGACCGCGACGGTGCAAGTCCGCGATGATATTACGAGGCAGCTGGGGCTGGTGAATCCGGAAATCCTGGTCGGGTCCATGGATCGACCGAATCTGAACTACCAAATTCAAAGGCGGCAGCCAGGGCGAGACCAAATTGTCGACGTTTTGAGTAAACACAAAGGCGAATCGGGGATTGTGTACTGCATCAGCCGAAAAGAGGTTGAAGCGACGTGTGCCGCAATCAATGATCTGGGCTTTTCGTCGCTGCCCTATCACGCCGGTTTGAGTGCCGAGGTTCGCAGGCAAAACCAGGATGCTTTTTTGCGGGACGACGTGCAGATTATTGTCGCCACGGTCGCCTTCGGGATGGGTATCGACAAATCGAATGTGCGGTACGTCGTGCATGCCTCGATGCCGAAGTCACTTGAGGCCTATCAACAGGAAAGCGGCAGAGCCGGGCGCGATGGACTTGAAGCCGAATGTTGGATGTTTTTCAGCAGTGGCGATTTTGTGACTTGGAAGCGGTTGATTGATCAATCGGAAACGAAAAGCGGAGCCGAAGCCGCGATGAATTCGCTCAAGTCCATCAGTGATTTTTGCAATGGTGCCGTGTGCCGACACGTCGCGTTGGCGGCGCATTTTGGCGAGGTGCTGAACGTCGAGACCTGCCATGCATGTGACGTTTGCCTCAACGAACCTGATCTGGTGGATGATCCCCTTACTCTGGGTCAGAAGATTGTCTCGTGTGTATTTCGATTGGAGCAGCGCTTTGGAGCCGATTATGTTTCACAAATCCTGACAGGATCCCGTGACAAGCGAATTATCGCAAACGGGCATGAAAACGTCAGCACCTACGGTTTACTCGCGACGGAAAACAAACGTGATGTTCGGACCTGGATCGAACAGCTGGTCGGACAGGGGTTTCTGGTCAAATCAGGTGAGTACAACGTGCTGACGATCAGCGAGCAGGGACGAGAATTGTTACGCGGAGAGTCGATTCCGCAATTGACAAAGGCGATCAAGCAATCTCAGGGGAAATTGACCCCTCCCAGTCACGTTTCCTGGGAGGGGGTCGACCGCGACTTGTTTGACCAGCTCCGGATCTTTCGAGGCAGCGAGGCGAAACGGTGTCAGGTTCCGGCGTACGTTGTGTTCAGTGATACCGCGTTGCGAGACATGGCACGTTTCCGGCCATCGACGTTGGAGGCGTTTCGAGAAGTCAATGGTGTTGGCAGACAGAAGCTGACGGATTTTGGTGAGTCGTTTCTTGGTCTGATTCGACGGCATTGCAATTCAACAGGGCTTTCCATGGATGTGAAACCCTCCGCAGTCCAGTTGAATCCGGGTCAGACTGATTCGGCGAAAAGGCCGAAATTGCCGAATCCGGCATCGCTCGGATCGTTCGAATTTTTCTCTCAAGGGATGACGGTTGAAGACGTGGCGAGCAAACTGGATCGGGCGATTTCGACGACGCACGGCTACCTGCAGGATTATATCCGGCATCGTAACATCAGTGACGCATCCAGATGGGTCGATTCGGAGACAATCAAAAAGGTTCGGGCAGCCATCGATCAAGTCGGGATCGGGCCGTTGAAGCCGATTTTCGTCGCGCTCGGCGAACAGGTCAGTTACGATCAGATTCGAATCGTGCTTGAATGTGCAAAGAACGAGGTTAGGGACGCGGAACCGGAAGTCGCCCCGGCGGACAACGCGATGAAATAGCGCCTTTCGTTGGATTCGGTAACCGTTCGAACTGAATTTTTCGCCAAATCAAACCACGAATTCAAGGCCCTTGCGGTCGAACGGACTGGAGTTTCATGCAGAAAACAGGTCCAGTGCGATTTCAACGACGTCGTCTTCAACAATCAGGATGACGGTATCGCCTGGTCTCAGACGATCGTTGGCACCGGGAACCCGGACATAGTCGAGTTGGATGACCGCGACGATCAAGCAACGTTCGGGCAGGCCCAGGTCAACCAGTGTGGCTTCAGTTGCTGGCGAGCCAGGGAGTACGTCGACTTCGATGACATTGATCAATCCGCCTTTCATCTTGGCTCGCGAGATCACGATACCTTCGTTCAGGTACGACAGGATTTGTCGGGCCATGACATCGCGCGAGCTGACGGCGAGGTCGATGCCCAATCGGGAAGTGACGCTGGCATAATCCGGTCGACCGATCACGCTCATGACCTGTTTGGCGCCCAGATCACTGGCTTTGACGCCAAGCATCAGATTATCTTCATCGTCTCCGGTGCAGGCGACGAAAATGTCGGTATGGCCGACCCGTTGTTCTTCGAGATTTTCCGGATCGGTGCCAATCGCGTGGATCACGGATGTGGATTCCAGCATGTTCGCCAGCACGTGACATCGATCGGCGTCTCGCTCCATGATCATGACTTTGAAACCTTCTCGCTCCAACGTCCGGGCCAGATGCAAACCAGTTTCCCCTCCACCCACGATCACCACGCGTTTGGCGTTCGCGCTACCGGCTTTGAAGAGTGTCTTGACCGGTTTGATATCCTCGGGACGGCTGAAAACCGTGACCCGATCACCGATCTGGAGTTGATCATCTGCCGAAGCAATCCACATGCGGTTTTCGCGTTGAATCGTGCCAATCCTGACTTTTGCGGAAAGCCCAAGATCACGGATTTTGCAACGAGTGATTTTGCCTTCCTGTCCGACGATAAATTCCTGGACTTCCAGTCCTCCACGGGCGAACTGTTCCACCACGACCGAGCCGGGCTCCCGGATGCTTCTCGCGAGTTCCATTGCCGTCAGATGTTCCAGGGAGAGCATTCGATCAATGCCAAAATGCCGCTGGTAATCGAATGTACTGAGGTCGCGGAAAACGGGCGCATAGACGCGAGCGACCGAGCGGTGGGCGCCCATAGATTTCGCCAGGCTGGCCGCGACGATATTGACTTCATCTTTTCCGGTCATCGCCAGGCAGATGTTGGCACTGGAAATTCCTGCCTGAAACAGAACACTGGATTGGGAAGCCGAGCCGACGATCGCGCGGACGTCAAGTTCCTCGTTGATTCTCGCCACCTTTTCATGGTCGGTATCGACTACCGTGACACTATGTTCAATACGGCATAGCAGATCGGCGATGGAGAATCCAACACGACCAGCGCCAAGGATCACGATATTCATATGCCTCTCAGGAAATAGCGGATTTAAGCCGAATCAACATTCCGGCGATCCGTTATTGGACCGAGTTGCGAGACCAGTTAAAAGGGGTCATTGTGATGGAACGGTCAGGTTCCCAAGGCGAACCGAATCGAGGGCACGAGCGCCGCATGCGGTCGTCGTGCCCGTCGAGTTCGTGTTCCACCTGCTCAACAATTGAAAATACGGAACCGTTGATTCCGGTGGCGCGACTCAATTGTTGTCGCCGCTGGATTGATCTTCCTCTTCACCACGCATGTTGAAGGCCAGGAAATGGTATCCAGTATCGTCGGCGACGGCGAAACCACCGGAGGGTCGGAAGTATTTTTTGACGTCGTCGAAATCGGGGAGCGGGTGTTCTTCGAACTGTCGCTGAATACCAGCCACATATGGGTTGTTTTCGGAACCTCTGGACATAAGACCCTTTGCCTGTTCGGATTTTGTCAATTCAAACAGAAAACGGAATGCATGCTCCGGATTTTGATACGTCATTCCGCAAGGCATATCCGTTTTCAACAACCGGGTCATCTTTCGGGAAACCGATTGAAATAATTCGTCGTTGGCAAGAGGTTCCGAGTCTCCTTCTTGAGTATCGATGGCATGTTCGATGAACTCCATACTTCGCGAAGAGAATGACATCAGAAAATAATTGCCAACGATGGCCAAAGCCGGTTTAGGCAACACATCGGCTTCGAGTTCCAGGCCGTCGATGTCCTGGCCACGCTCCGCGCGACGTTGTCGCCGGCGTTCCATTTGTTCTTCCAATCGGACCGTCGAAAGCGACCATGTTTTGAAACCCTTGTACTCGCCTTCCAGCATTGCTTCTTCTTCGCGATTGATTCGCTCGATGATCTTATCGAATGATTCTGCGAATGCTTCGGGGTTTTTAAGTTCAAGGCAGAACAATTGAACCTGGCTGTTAATCCGAATGGGTTCACTGATCCACTCGGCGTAGGTCACTCGTCCGGAAACATGCGCCAGAATGTCCTCTTTGACATTGAGTCCGATTTCCTTATTCAGATTGTCCTCAAGCCACGTGTCCACAACGCCTTCTTCACTTTGGACCATGTCAATCATCTTGCCAAGTTCGGCCAGCATTTGATCGATATCCCAACTGGTCGTCATGTAAGTCGCCGTGTCTGCGGGAAGCCATGATTCTGGCTGGTAGTCCGTTGGCTTGAAGGCGATCATTTCGAAAATGCCTTTTCGCGGATTGGCCAACAGCACGTGCCCATGCACGACTGATTCGAACTCGTCTTCGGTCAAAATCATCGCACCCCCAACGCCGAGCAGACCATTTAGTCCAATCGCATCCAGGGTGAAATTGACGACAGGACTGAGAACACCCTGATTGGCGATTTTGACGATCGACATGGGGTCGACGAAAAACCGGGCTTCCGGCCTAAGGTCTTTTGTGCCGGCGCAGCGGTTCATGATCGTGACGAATTTTCGATTCTGGGAAAGCGGTCGAACGCCTTCGACTTCTCGTCCCATCCAGCGATCGACAAAGGCAGTGAGCTCATCTTCGGAACTTGACCCGACCATCAACCCATCTTTGCGGAAAAATTTGATCTTCTGGCCATCAACCATGAACGACTCATACTCGATTCCATCTTCGCTTTCTTCGTTCGTGATCTCTTCGCCGGCCTCTTCAGTAATCAGTTGACGGCCACGATCGAGAACGCGGTCGACGGCCCCTGATTCGTTATCGAGTTCCACGATCAACATGTACTCGGGCTCCTTGGCACGTCGGGGAAAGATCACGGCGAACGTAATTTCACCGGACGGGAGAGCCTGAATATCTTCAAGTGAAACACCAACCTGGTCTTTGACATCGTTGTAGGCAGTTTTTGCCTCATCCCAAAGGCCGTCGAGCAACGGAGCAACGGCTTCGTCTTTGATAAGTTTTCCCATCGAGGACTCGCTCATTTTTCCCATCAAGTCGCGGAAATCATCGATCTGAACGAATGCGACCGTGGTTTCCGGCAAAAGTTCCTGTGTCGACGGCCTGGTTGCGGGGTCAATTTGTCCCGATGCATGGGGAACAAAGCCGACAGCCAAGCAGAGAAAAACCGCGGTCCAAATCGCCGTTGTCCACATCGGCCGGGTAAGGCACGTATCATTCTTGGTTGGAATTCGAAATCGCATGGTCTTTCCTGTGAGGGGGTGCTGTAAATTCATCGGTGGACACCGATTGGCGAACGCTCGGAATAGTTCAACTAGGGTTAATAACCCGCTTATTGCGGGCGTAGTTTCGCCGGAGGGACAATAATCGGGATTTTTCTGGTTGGGGTCAGTTTACATTTTCTGCTGCCCGAAGACAGCCAATTGCATTGTCTACCGGTTCTGAGACGAGTTGGTTTGACTCAAGTCGAAGGTTAGTCGATAAATAGTCTATCCGGGAAATGGAAATTTGGTACGGCACGTCGTCCAGTGACGCTCTGGAACGGATCAATTCAATTTCTCCTAATACAGCCAAAACCTATCCGTTCGGATGGTGTTTTAATCGAAATACCATCGACTTCAGTTCCTGAACCGACGCTGAAGTTTGCTGATTCAACTCAGGATGGTCAGAGCTTTGAAAGGCGATCCCATGTTCTCAAGAATCTACCAAGCAGTCATTCTAGCGGTTGGCATTTTTGTCGGAATTGGTTTGTGCGAATCAACGGGATTAGCTCAAGGTGGCACGGGTGGTACGGGAGGTATCGGTGGCACGGGGGGTGGTACGGGCCAGGTTGGTACCGGAGGCACGGGCCAGGTGGATGGGACGACGGGCGGTCTGATCAATACGGGTCAAACCACGGGCGGTCAATCGACAGGCTCGACCAGCGGCAGTGGCAGCAGCAACGTCAGCAATAGTAGTCAGGGCGTGGGGGATTTGGGAAATGCGATTGAATTGGATGATATTGTGGACAATCGCAATCAGGGCTTTGTGGGTGCGACGGCGGCACGGATTCAAGAATTCGGGTTTGTCGGGCGACCAGGTGAATTGATCGCTCCACCGATGGCGGACGGGTCAAGCTTTGGAGGTGGAGTCAATGACTCAACTCAAAGTACGATTAATATCGGTGGAGGAACGACTGGCGGAGGAAACGCCGGGCGGGGCGTGACCGGCTTTAGTGCTGCCGGAAACGGCGTTACGATAACCCGCCGAAGCCTGCGATCTGCGGTTCGACCAAGTTTTTCGGCACCGCAAATGAGTGGAGCACAGGTGTCCACCCGGTTCGGCAACCATTTTGTGCTCCAACCCGGGGCTCAATCTCAACCGGGCAGTTACTCGATTGACATTCGGGATCGAACAGCGTTTCTCAATGGCTCGGTCAGCACGTTGGCGGAAAGCGAGCGATTGGTCCGACAATTGCGTTTGGAACCCGGGGTTTACAAGGTGGTCAATCAGCTGCAGATCTCCAAATAGCGTCAACTTAATGACGAACAAGTCCGGGTTTGATGTCCAATTCGAGCGTTTCGAACAACCCGGCTTTGTATCTTTCAATCGCTATCGCACCCATAACAGCGTTGTCGGTGCAATACTTCAGCGGCGCGATAAACAGCGAAACCTGTTTCTCGTCGCACCGTTGTTGGAGCTTGGCCCGTAGCAGTTGATTTGCTGCGACACCCCCTCCAACACAGAGGTTTGTGAGGTTGGTTTGTTCAATTGCCTGAAGTGACTTGGAAACCAGGCAATCGACGACAGCCTGTTGAAAGCTGGCACTCAGGTCTGCGATTTGCTGGTCACTCAATTCGATATTGGAAACATCGCCACTTCCGGGTCCACCGATCGCGTATCGAACCGCGGTTTTTAGACCGCTGAAACTAAAATCCAGGCGGTCTTCGTGGATAAAACTTCGGGGAAATCGATAGGCTCCCGGGTCGCCTGCAATCGCTGCTTTGGAGATCGAGGGACCGCCGGGGTAGGAAAGGCCGAGCATGCTGGCAACTTTATCGAAAGCTTCGCCCGCTGCATCATCAATCGTGCCGCCCAAGTAGCACGAAGTCAATGCATCGCGATAACTGTACAGATGGGTATGTCCACCACTGACGATTAGTCCAACGCACGGGAAAACAGGTGATGGCGACTCCAGTTGGCAGGCATAAACGTGGGCGTGAAGGTGATTGATGGCGATCAAGGGGAGGTCGTAAGCCAGGCAGAGTGCTTTCGCCGCCACCAAACCCACAAGGAGCGAGCCGGATAGCCCGGGGGTATTGGCCACGGCAATGGCATCCAGATCGGACAGTTGCACCCCAGATTTATTGAGTGTCTCATCAATGACTGGCAAGATCCGCTGGACGTGCGCACGGGCGGCGATTTCGGGAACGACGCCGCTGAATTTCTGGTGAAGTTGTTCCTGAGACGAGACGACGCTGCCCAAAACCTGCAAATCATCGGTAACGACGGCCGCGGCCGTTTCGTCGCAAGTTGTCTCGATACATAGAATTTTCATGATTGGATTTGGCCGATTGTCGAAACATTCGCTGGATTTGTGAGTTTAATCATATTGTCGGGGGAAACGGGTGCTGAATCCTGACGGGTTTGGGTTTTCCTTTGATTTTGTCGTGTTAAGCCGATTATCCGGCCGTTGGATCCAGTTCTTGAACCGCCTACTCTCGAATCCGTAGTTTTCCCGCTAACCCCAAGCAATACTGGGGTTTTAATCCAAATCAGGCCATTTACGAGCAGATTCTTAATCATGAAGAACTTCTTCTTTTCAACGCTTGCCATCGTTTGCCTTTTTGCTGCATTCGGCGACCACAGCTTTGGTGTCCAAGTGGACGCTCCCAAGGTGACATCGCCGGAGGCAACCGCGAAAGTGGCCGACAAAACAGCCAATCAAGACAAGAAGATCCGTTTCACATTTCAAGAACAGGATTGGCAGGACGTGATTCCCTGGTTTGCTGAACAGGCGGGGTATTCCTTGCAGCCGATTGCCGACTGGCCAGAGGGAACGTTTACACTCAAAGACGATTCCGACTATACCGTTCTCGAGGCACTCGACCAGTTGAATCACGCTTTGTTGATTCGTCCCGAACCTTTTACGCTGATTCGTAACCGTGACATGCTCGTATTGTGGAAGACTCGTGACGCGAATTTTCCGAACGATTTGATAGAGACGGTCAAAGTAGAGGATCTCGACAAACGTGGTAAATATGAAACCGTCAGCTGCATTTTTGATGTCGGCGACCTGAACGTGGAGGATATGTATGAGCAGCTGCGTCCCATGATCAGCGACGTTCATCGGAATTACTTCGTCGCATTTCCTGCCGCCAATCAGTTGCATATTCGTGAGACGGGCGGACAACTTCGTGACATCCGGGATTTGCTCAAAGCGTCTCAAAACCGAATCGCGGGTGACGAGATCCAGATCAAGCCCTACCGCTTGAAGCATCAGGATTCCGAATCGTTCCTGTTGTTAGCCAGGCCATTACTGGGGATGGGTGAAGATCAGAACGCTCGTCCTGACAACAACCTTTCGATCTCGGTGGATCCGTTCGGTGATCGAATGTTCGTCCGTGGCACGGAAAAAATGCTGTCGGAATTCGACAAAGTCGCCTTGATGGTTGATGCCGCACCAGAACCTGTCAGCGGTGATACGGTCCTTTCTGAACCCTATCTCAAGACGTATTCGGTTTTCACTGACCCCAAGCTGGCCTTGAATATCCTCGATACGATGCTTGAGGGGCTTGATGTCAAAATGGACCAGGATGAAATCACCGGTACGATTTCGGTTTTGGCAAGAACCGACGTTCACCAGAAGGTCAGGAATTACCTTGACGCGCTCGCGGAAGTCGATAGCGAAGATTTCGCCATAATTACTTTGCGTCAACGAGATCCTGCGGAAGTGATTGTGATTCTCCAAAACATGTTTCGACAGACATCGGAAGATTCTGCTACCGGGCCGGTGATGATGGCCCAGTCGGAACTCAACCAGATCCTCGTCCGGGGAACGCCTCAAGAAGTCGCGACGGTCAAGAAAATGGTAATGACCTTGGATGAAAACGCCACCATTCCGGTGACCGGGCCCAGGACAGGACACCGGATGATCGACATGAGTGAAAGTGATCAACAGGAGATCATGCCAATCCTCGAAGATTTGCTGTACACCAAAGGACGCAACAATCCCCTCAATATCGTGATGCCGGAAGATCGCAAAGATATTCGATCCCGGATCCGTACGGGACCTCCCGAAAGCACGCCATCGTTATTGGAGATTCCAGAGTCAAGTAAACGTCAGCCGTTGCTTAACACCCGGCCCAGAAACGACAAAACCAGCCAATTGCGTTCCACGGTGTACGAATCAATGGTTGTTGTGTCTTCGGCATTGGGAATTAACCCGCTTGCGTTTTCGAGTTTCCTGTTACCCCGGCAGGACAAAGTTGGAAGTACCAGTGATGAGGTGGCGCGCAACCAGAAAAAAGGTGACTATCGGCCTGCTCAACAGATGCCATCGATTCCGGGTGCGCCGATTGAAGTTAGATTTACCCGATTTGGAATCGTCCTCGATTCACAGGATCTTGATGCACTGGATGACTTGGAAGACGAGATTTATCGACGACTCGATGTGGAATCCACGGTGCAATTGCCTCAGTTTTTTCCGCTGAATTACCGTAGCGCGGACGAGATGCTTGCGTTTTTGGAAACCTATTATGGAATGGCCGACAGTGGTAGTGGAGGTGGTGGGGCCGGCGGAATGATGCAAGGCATGATGAACAACATGATGGGCGGCGGCGCCGGAGACTTGCTGGGTGGATTGCTGGGTGGTTCCAGTAGCAGCGAAGAAGGTGCAATGCTCGAAGGTGATGTTCAGTTCGGTGTCGATATGCCATTCAATATGGTCTACGTTCGCGGTGCTACTGGCAACGACATTGAGGAGATTGCGGCCCTGATCGATACCCTGGACCAGCCTGAGCCTCCCCACAATCCGGAATTGATCGGCGATTTTTATACGATCGACGTAATTCATCGGGATCCCAAAGAACTGAAGGAGATCATCGAAACTGATATGGCTGATTTGCTCGACACCGGTGACAAATCCCAGGGAGGAGCAGCCCAAAATCAGGAAGCGGCCCAGATGATGAAAATGATGCAGCAACTGGCAGGCGGAGGTGGCGGCAGACGGGGTGGCAGCTCGACGGACTACGAAAAAAGCAAACCCAAGGCAAAACTTGGCGTCGATCCTACGACCAGTAAATTGCTCGTCACCGGTCCCAAGAGCATCTATCTTCAAGTTCTCAAACGTGTTACCGAGTTGGATAAGGCCGACCTGAGCATTCCTCCGGTCTATGAGTTGATGACCGACGTCGGGGATATTGACCGACAGATTCAAACACTGCGGGCCATGTTTGGTGACAAGATCGAAGTCATTGACAAAACAAGCGGAGAAACGGTTGCTGCCAATGGCACCAGTTCCGGTGATCCGAAACCACCTTCCACGACCAACGATGCGGCCGAAAAAGCCAGGGCCGATGCAATCAAGACCTTTATGACGAACGCAGCTCGAGCCCAGTCAGTTGGCCAGCCGAGTTCGCGAGGCGGAAGTTCGCGAGGCGGAAGTTCTCGTGGTGGTGGGCCGGGGGGCGGCAGTTCTCGCGGCAGCAGCGGAAGTTCCAGAGGTGGGGGTGGATTTGGCGGTGGAAGTTTTGGCGGCGGCGGTGGTGGCGGACGAGGGGGCTAACGTCAAACGGCCACTGGTGGTGACGCTGCCCAGGGATAATGGCTACGAATGACAAGTCTCCAGAATTTGTCGTAGAATCCGGGGGCTTGGTCGCGAGCGGAGTGTTTTCCGGTTCGATTATTGGCGGGGGAGTGATTTTTCTGGACTTTTGTCGTTTTTGTGCAGTTTTGGCAAAATGTCGGGATCCATTTTGGTTTGTTTTCGTACATCCAAATGGGAAATATCCAGTTTGAAAATGCATGAACACAATTCTGTCGTTGGAATGACGACAGGCACTCACTTTCGATTGTAAGGAAATTTGCCGGGAGTCGTCTCTGTTTCACCGAAACAGGTACAAACAATTACAGGCACCATCACTATTACGCCTGGTTTTGTATTTCCGGGACGCCAATGATTCTGGTTTAACAAATGGCGGGTTAACCGGTTATCGAAGGCTCAACTTAATTCGCTTTGGACTCAGCACCGAAACCGAGGAATACAATGGCTGACAGCTTTTGGTACATCAAAAATTGCAATCTTTTTTCTCAATTATCCGCATCCGATATTGCCGAATTGGAATCTCAATCCAGGATGCGAAAACTCAAGCGGGGTGAGCCGGTCTATCTACCAAATGAGCAGGCTGACGGTGTCATCCTGGTGGCCCAGGGTCGAGTCAAGATTTGTCATGCGACTCCCGATGGCAAACAATCCATTCTGGGATTTATCGATTCCGGTGAGATTTTTGGCGAGCTTTCATTACTCGGAAGCGAGCGACGTGATGAGTACGTTGAGACGACCGAAAAAACAACTCTGGTTTTGCTCCCCAAGCAGGCAGTGCAGCATGTGATTCGCAAATATCCTGACATTGTGCTGGGCGTAACCAAACTGATTGGTAACCGGAGACAACGGGTCGAAAAACGGCTTCGGAATCTGCTGTTTCGCTCCAACCGGGAACGAGTGATCCATTTACTGCTCGAGCTTTGCGAAAAATACGGGCAAACGACCGAGGACGGCGTTGCTTTGAACATTCGCCTCTCACACCAGGAAATGGCCTGTATCATTGGGAGTACGCGAGAGACAGTGACGGTGGTATTGGGCCATCTCCAGAAAGAAGAATTGCTCAAAATTTCTCGCCGGCGGGTTATCATCACCAACCTCGACAAACTCGCATCGGAAGTCAACGAAGTGGCTCCTCGACTTTTCGAGCCGGCCGTCAATCGAACTCATTTTGTGCCCCGTCTCACCGGCCAGTAAGCCCGGTTGAATGAGAATACTGTTTTTTTTGGCAGATCGATATTGGTGTAACCTGCCATACAGCGGACCGTCATTGCTTGAAACAGAATGGCGTCGTTGAGTTTTGGGGTTCACGCATTGAATCCCGTTCGATCTAATCTGTGCACCGATGAAAAACAGAAAAAGTTGCCACGACGATTGGGATCCTTGTCATCCCGGGTTAATCCACGAAGCCGCGCAGGACTTGGCGGTCTCACGGCGTCGGTTGTTTCATATTCTGGCATCCGGTGCTGTGGTTGGCGTCGTTGGAGGCGTGGTGGCTGCCAGCTTGGTTTTGCCGGAGCTTCCGGATCGCAACCAGGAAAAGGCGCCGACGATGCCGGCCGGGATCGCCTGCATCACTGTCGTCGAGCATCTTTCCAGGTTTATAGCCGGCCAGATATCCGAAGAGAATCTCAAGAAACGTATCGGATCCCATCTCATCAAGTGCGCGGGTTGTCGCCGGACCTACGATAGCATGCGCTGCAGCAAGAACTCGGGCTGTGGAACGCGCCCGGACAATGTGACCCTCAAACCGTCCAGCGTAAACCCACCCACACCATAATCGGTTGTTGGTGGTTCGTCTTTTTTCCCCGAGCGCCGGCAACGTGGTTCAACGGCCGCGTCGGCGTTTGACACTAGATACTCTCGACATGAATTCCACGTTTGCGACGTTCCGAACGTCTTGCATCATCGATCAGGTTGGCAACTTGGTCGATGTTGGAAATTCCAGGCATCAACAAGTTTGGATGGCTGGTATCACTCGAGAGGAGTTGTATCGTACCGACGTTAAGAAGTGCCTGAATTGGACCCTGCCGGTAGCTGACATCGTCGATGTCAATCATTTCAATCCGATCCATTTGACGCAAAAATATTCCTTTTCGGTGTTTCAGACGCTGCGATGTTATTTCATAGTGTCGGCTTAATTTGCGATATCCGGTAACTCCGATCAATCCAATCCAGATCAGCGCAATCAATGCCGTCATCGTCCACCAAACTGCCCTGTTTTCCTGAAGTGGTTGGATTTTCAGCACGGCAAACAGTATTGCTGCCGTCACGACCACGGCTCCAAAAAATGCTCCAAGCATGTTTTTGGAGGAGTAACCTCCCCGCCAGATGATACGCTCTGCATCGTTTTCGATTGGGTTTTTGTCGCCGAATGCAATCGCCACTTTAATTTCGAATCTTGAAAATTGGATGAATCATGGTTGAATAGATGAGTCCTAACGGCAGTTTAACTGGAAATTAAAATGAATCGAGGGCAAATCAAAATCACCGCCATCGGTTTCAATCGGGGGTCTGCGTCACCGAAATCGACTTTTTGCGGGCAGATTTGCCCAAGGCCAACGAATATATTGAAATTCGGGTTTTGAAGTCGCTCTCGTCAAATTGAATCTGATATCCGCTGGAGTTGTTGTTGAGCGGTTCAAATTTGGGTTATAGTGCGGTTGGCGATCTTTGAACGAACGACAGTGATTGGATGGCTGACCTGCCCTTCAACCCCGATGATTCCGGTCCCAAATGAAGTGTCCTTACTGCCAAACTGATAATGACAAAGTGATTGATTCGCGTTCGGGGGAGGACGGTTTCGTTATTCGTCGTCGACGCATGTGTGTGAATTGTGAAAAACGATTTACCACTTACGAACGCGTTGCGGAATTGGAGATTCGAGTAGTCAAGAAGGATGGATCGCGCGAGCCGTTCCGGCCCGAAAAGATTCGCCGAGGATTGGAGCGTGCCTGTTGGAAACGTCCAATCGCGACGGACCGAGTTGAGCAGGTCGTTACCGAGATCATCCAGGGCGTATACATGTATGGCAAGTCGGAGTTGGCCAGCGAAGTCATCGGCGAAATGGTGATGGAAAAACTGGTCGAACTTGACGATGTGGCTTACATTCGATTTGCCAGTGTTTATCGGCAGTTCCGCGACATCCATGATTTCTTCGAAGAGGTCCGTCCAATTCTCGACAAGAACAACTTGCACTTTGATGGCGATTCGGGATCGCTTGGATGACGGATTTAGAGCTTTCGTCAACTCGAATGTCTGCGAGCCGAACCCGGCTTCCGATATTTTCGCCTTAGCCATTAACGTGGCGCAGGGGAGATTTCGTTTCCCGTGCCGTCGGGTTTCTCGCGAGATGGACCGAGAGTTCAACGTTGACGAAAAAGTCTGATAAGCTGACAACCTGGTTGTCATTCACAAATTGGGTCCAACGACAAAACGCAACAGGACGAACGAGGTTATGAGAGGACAGGAAACACAGTCAGAGAAGCTGCAACGCTCACTTGGATGGGATCGTCAGCTTGAGATTGAACCGGACGAACGCGAAAATCGGCGTCGATATATCGCCCTTCAGCTTGCCACGGCCGGGATGCTACCGCCGGAAGAGGACCATTCACTGGCCAATTTTTCCATCGGCATGATCGAGAACATGCGGGAAAAAAACCGGCTTCTTGGTGGGTATCGCGCACCGGTCGATCAGCGAATTGAATCATTCCTTGCGCGATATTTCCGGGACGCCGATCATGGCCTTGCTTTGAAGGTCCCGTCTCCAACGCTGGTTCTTGATCGGCACGGATTGGCCCGGGAATTGAGTTTGCCTGCTGATGGCGATTGTTTCTGCAATCAATATGTCGAATCGCATCGGACCCTTAACGGCGTCGTCAATAACCCCGTCCATGATCGACGGACAACGTCGGGAACGTTTCACATCGTTGATGGTGGACTGCCGATACCCGGGGATAAATTGACGGTCCCCAAACCGGTATTCGTCAACCTGTTTCGCGCCGCACTCAAACCGCCCCAGGACTTGTTGAAGCTTCCTTACACGTCCCAGTCGACTCGTCCGGCGCATACCTGGGTCTCGTTATTGTTGCGCCCACTGGTTTGTCCCGAGGTCCCCGGAGTTTATCGGGCCAAAACGATGGAAACGCGGTTCTTTGCGCCGGCAAGTCTGATTAGCAACCTTGATTTTGTTGAATCCATCTTCGGCAATGCGGGCGATCCACTGGTACCTTCCAAAGACGCCGGCCTGGATATTGAAAGTTGGAGTGGGCACACCGGGTGCGTGATCCTGGCGCCGCACCTGACCCAATTAACAAAAAAAGAACTTGGTTTACCGCATGTGGATCAAGCAACGGGTCGCCAGAAACAGGACGGAATGTGCTGGACGGAGGAAGACGATCTGTACAACAATGGCACGCCGTTCAAACTGACGTGTCGCGATGAAAGTGGCGTTGTGGTTACGTTGATCGCCGATAACTATTACGGATATTGCAAGAAAGAAGTCAAAACGCAGATCAGTTACGCCGCGAACTTGATGGGCGGTGTTGAAGAGGAACACGCCGGCGGTGCGTTGGCTTTCGCGGCCTATTCGTTGGGCGACGAGTTTCAGGTCAATAGCCGCCGCTACAACGGCCGGACATTTCTGGATGTCGCCCGGGACTACGATTCGTTTATCGATGTTCAGCCCGAAGGTTTCGGTATCGATAAGAATTTTCCTTCATTGATTTACATTCCGGAAAACGCGCATGTGTCTCTTACCGAGAGGTGTGTTCGGTGGAACGGTGCTGACGGGAACGAAGTTCGGATTCAATTGTCGCCTGAGATTACCTACATCGCGCCCAGCGGCTATCAAATCCAATTGGAGAAACACCCCGCGGCTCCTTCCTGGCGTTTGATCGGGACGGTCGGTGAGGGCATATTCTGTCATAAGCCATGTACTGTCAGCGGCGGTGGCAAAAGTGAAATCAGCAAGAGTCTGAATGACTATATGTTGTACGGTCCCATTTTCGTTGTCGATCAGGAACGGGATTTCGCCAAACTAGACGAAATCTTCAACCGAAATTACCAGGACCGATGGCGCGAGGATTATGCCGATAAGCCGCTGTACCACGATGCGCCGAGCCGGATTTTTCTTGATCCAAAACGGTCACTGGGAAGCGTCATCAAGATGCTTTCACACTCCGTGGATTTCACGCAGCAATACAACGATTGGCTGGAATCGATACCCGATCATGTTTACGCGTTGGCATTGATCATCAAGCGGTTTACGACAGTTGGCATGGAGGGCTCATGGCGAGACCATTTTGGCGTCGACATCGTCAATGGCGTTCCCGGTCACGAATTGAAAATGAGAGAACGTCGCCTGGTGGGAACCTACCTGAGGGTCGGGCTTACCCATTCGACCTGGCGCACGTTCAAGTTGCGACAGGATTTTATGGCGGCAACGAAAGTTCAGTTCGAAGACGACATCAGTGCAACGACGGTTGTCCCGGCCGGCCGGATCAACACGGTGGGTCCCGCGGTCGCACCTGCTCCAAGCTACAAGTTCGCGGCGAATTGTGAATATCGACTGTTCCAGCGTCCCGATGACGCGGTTCATCGAGGCTTGGACAAGCAGACCGAGGAGGACTTGTCTCGTACGGGTAGCTTTATCAGCAATTTTCAACCACTGTCGGTGGCTGAAGCAAGGAAGTTGGTGGACGACGTAATTGACTTTGACATGTACACCGAGCCGATGCAGAAACTCCTCCGGACGGCCAGTCAGCGTGAAACAGGATTCGTCGTCAGCAGTGCCCACCCCCGCGTGATGCCCGACGGCTCAACGACCAAAAATCCGCGTTACTTGCAGGATCGGCCTGATCTCGTGCGGTCGCGAGAGACGTATACGGCGCAAATTGGAATGCGCCTGTTTCGTGGCTTGCCGGTTGATGAACCCGTTCATGTACCGGTGGGAGCCATTCTGAGTGGGCGTCGCAATAATCCACCGGATCCCAGAAATGGATTCCGCTCACTTGCGGTCTATAGTCCGCTTCATTACCAGGAATTGCCCGAACTGATGATGGACTACATCTGCTCGTTGACTGGAAAAAGCCCCAGCACAACGGGAGCAGGAAGCGAAGGAGCATTGACCAAACGGCCGTTTAACATGTTGTTACCCGTTATCGACTTGAATGCATCGCTGGTGGCGATGATCTTGACCGGGCTGGGTGGCTTCAGCACGCCCGCTGGACATATTGGACCGGATCTGGAAGTGGGGCACGATATCAGCTTGATGATTCCCGAAGTCTGGTGCCGGATGGGTCCCAACGAACGTGACCCCAAATTCCTGATCGAGAACCGAATGCTGGAGAAGGTCGAGGATTTCGATCATCACGGCGTCCGAATTCCTGCCAGTCGCCTTGGCTATCGCATCACAAAACGTTTCCTGACCAATTACCTGTCGCGTGTATTCGATAACCCCGTCAAGGTGTTCACCAAGGAGATTCTCGACCCAAGTCTGCAGGACATCGATTCGTATGCGGATGGGATTCTTCAAATCACCGAAGCATATCAACGCCAGGCCCAGCAATATCTGGATGACAACAGCATCGCCCTGGCCTGCCCCCCGTTGCAGGTGCTTCTGCACATCATGGCGTCAGGATCGTGGAACGGACTGGACGCCAGCAGTCCGGAGATTCGGCAAATGTTTAGCAGAACCTATTTGATCAACAGCGATTGGTATCGCGCTCGCCTGGCAAAAAAACAGGAGGTTGACGTCCAGTTCTGGACGCGTTGTCGGGACTATATTGAAGCTTGGCAATCGGACTCGATTCACCAGCACCTCAAAGCAAAACTGCAGATTGACTCCAGGATTCGATACGTCATTGAAAAACTCGAACATGTCCGTTCCGACCAATATCTTGCGAATTTGGTTGGAACTTTGGGCGCCGATCCAATGAAGCCAATTGAGGTCGAGTTGTCGAGTGTGATCGGCCAAGCTGCGTTGGAAGTTTAGCCCGATCCATCAGCAGGGAGGGAGGCCAGAATTCGGTGTCTCATGCTGCGTAGTTCTAATGGGTCCGCTGGAGCACGAATTCTGCAAGATCATGAAGCGCTATTGAACAGTCGTTCGACGCGAGCGACTGGGCGAAGTTCGTGGCCCAGCGCGCGTGCTTTTGGGCGACACGGCGGGCGTATTGCAGGGAGTCAGTTCGGGACAGGAATGGCAGGACATCTTCGGTGGTCGAATCCTGATCCACCAGGATCTTCTTCAGCTGAGCGCGTTCACGTCGGTCCGATTGTTCGAGGCAATGGATGACCGGGAGTGTGGGTTTCTGGTTGATCAAATCGGTCCCCAGTGTTTTGCCGACCTCTTCCGGTCGGCCCACGAGATCCAGTACGTCATCAATGATCTGAAACGCAACGCCCAGACTTCGGCCGTACGTTTGAAAGCCGAGGGAATGGTCGTGATCCGCATCGGAGAGGAAAGCGCCCAACCGGCAGCCGACTCCACAGAGTTCCGCCGTTTTTTCTGTGATCATGCGAAGGTAGTTGGCTTCGGACAGGTCAAAATCACCTTGCCAGGCATTCTGCCGCATTTCCCCTTCACAAACTCGGTTGCTGGCCCGGGCCAACATTCGCAGTCCTTCCGCCGAATTGGCAAGACTTGCCACGTGAAAGGCATGGGTGAAGAGATAGTCGCCAAGCAGCAGGCTGATCTTGTTGCCCCAAATTGCATTGGCGGTCTCACGATGCCTGCGCGTTCTGGCTTCGTCGAGAATGTCATCATGCACAAGTGTTGCAGTGTGGATCATCTCCAGTGCTGCCGCCATTTGCAGGTGAGCCGGGTTGAGGTTCCCACAACTGGCGGCCGAGAGCAAGAGTAATGCCGGGCGAATTCGCTTCCCCCCTAACAGCCAACTATGATGTAACAACTGATCAACGAAAGGCGTTTCGTTGCTGAGTTCCGTTCTCAAAATCACTTCGACGGCGTCGAGTTCTTTCCGAATGGGAGCATAAACCATTTGCAAATCACTTGAGCCAACGTTGGCCAGCGCCGCGGTCGTTGCCGGTTGAGTTTCCTCTTTGGATTGGGTTCCGCGACCGGTAGCGTGACTCACTGTTGTATCCTTTTCAAATCCCTGTCGCTCCCATCAGGGATCTTTCGTTCCGAGACAGGGTGTCCGTTTTCAAGTGTCGTTGGAGCGCCGGTTACGCTGGAAGTGACCGCTCTTACCACCAGATTTTTCTTCGAGCTGGATGTCGGTAATGGTCATGCCTCGATCCACGCTCTTGCACATGTCGTAAATAACCAGTCCAGCGATCGCCACCGCACTGAGTGCTTCCATCTCAACACCAGTCCGATCGGTCGCGCCCACTGTGGCTTCCACGCCAATTTCAGTTTCGCTCAAATATTCAAATGCCAGGTGCACTGAATCCAACCTCAAAGGATGGCAAAGCGGAATCAAGTCCGACGTTCGTTTGGTTGCCATCACGCCGGCAATCCGAGCCAATTCCAGGACATCGCCCTTCTGAATCTTTCGATCACGAATCAACGTTAAAGTGGCTGGGTCCATCCGGACAATTCCACTGGCCACTGCAACACGACGTGTGATTGGCTTCTCACCGACATCCACCATTCGCGAATGCCCTTCGGAGTCAAAATGTGGAAGCTCGCTCAAGCAACTAACCGAGGTTTTCAGGAACAACAGGTGCGATCAACAGACTTCCAAACCGGCCCACAAATCCATGTGAAATAGTCGATGGGGCCGCCGGCGACAGCCGATCTGGATCACGTTGTTAACCGATGAAAACGGACAAGAATAACCGAAACGTTCACGAAAAGACAGCGGCGGGGCTTCAAAACGAGCTTCCGATTGGAGCCTGGGAGAATTTGTCCGATTAGGTGAAAATGGAAGAAATGGCGCCTTTTGGAGACCTCTGCCATTGGGGGCACGTCAAAAGTCCGATTTCCGTCTCGACGTCGGATCCATCGAAAGAACGTTGTCGTAATCAACCGTTGCATCTCCAATCCAACTTTCTGTCTTCGCTGGTGGCCGGAAAAAGCATCAGTTGACTGGCAAAAAAAGACCGCTGCCCGAGGATCATCAGGCAGCGGTCTGTGCGAAAGACGGCGAGCATACTCAGTGGTTCTTCGAATTGGCGGCGAATAAAACCGCGGGTCGGGCTTACACCAATTCTTTGAGTGAACCAATCAGTGTGCGAAGTCGTTCGGCAAGCAGGCTTGCATCAAACGGCTTTTTAAACGTTTCGTTGATTGCCGAACGGTCGAACGAAATCGGTTGTCCGTCGTCTGGCAGGAGTGCGATCAGAATCGTTTCCGTGAAGTCCGGATTCTTACGCAGGTTTTGGCAGATTTGCATCGCTTCTACTTTACCGATCGAGAAATCGGTGATGATGCAGTCGGGGTGAAAACTTTCAGCCTGGATGCCGGCTTCGAAGCCGCTGGCAGCCACTGCTACTTTGAAAGATTTCTCGGGAGGCAGCTCCCGCTTGAGATTCTCGATTAACACCTGATCTTGAGCGACAATCAAAATTTTTGCCATCGCTTCATCTTCGAGATCGCCCAAAGGCATACCATGCTCTTTGAGAAATTTGATCAGGTATTCGCGTGGGATACGACGGTCTTGCGAGCCGGGGATTCGGTAGCCTTTAAGGCGACCCGAATCGAACCACTTGCTTACCGTGCGCGGGGCCACTTTACAGATCTTGGCGACCTGTCCAGTTGTGAACACCTTCATCGCAGGCTCTCCATAAACACTTTGAATCGTCTTTCGCTACACACGCTAATCAGGTTCAAATTGAACAGGACTCTCATTGTGTAACTGCTTATCCCTTTGCCCGCACGTTGCGAACATCTGGGTCGGGATAAACACGTAATCGCTTTTTTTGGTTGAGTTCGTTTCCGTACTTACTCACCCGTTACGACATCGGCTATACTTGATCAAACCATCGCTTGAATTCGCCAAGATCGTTGGAGGTCAATTAATCGGCCCCGTATAATCAGCAAACTCATATCCAGTTTGACGCTGCACAGTGACGAAGATATCGCCTAAGAAGAAATGCAACCCGTGCGTATCTAATGGGTCGTAAAGACGCACAGATTTTTAACCGGACCAACGTCCAGTTATTGATTTCCCCCCAAGGTCATCAATTCGTGTTCTCGTGACAAATCCACTGAGACGCGGATGTCTCAACAAGAACCCGAAGTAACTTCCTGCCTTATGTTTCGTTTATTCACAGGGTGTTTCTTTAGAAACTTTCGCCAATCGTAGGGCTAGCGAGCCTTGATTCGGTAAAATCAGCTCGAACAATCGGACGCTCTGTGCCAATCACACGAAAATCACCGCTAAAAGTGCAGGCAGCGTTTGGAGGCGTCGCAACGCATGCATCAAAAAATTTTCTGCCAGCACAATACGGCGTGGGTGACTTTGACGGCATTTCCGTCGGTGTGACGCGACTATTGGGTTGCAAAGTCAATCACGAGCACCTTCTCAAGGCGGTCGCCGAGTAATGTCACAAAGTCTTTGTGTGCCGGATGCGGAAGATAGGCATCCCGTGCCGCTGCGTCACGAAACGTGACGACGAATGCGTGGGTGAATCCTTGATCCAATTGTTCCGGACTGACGTTTGTGCCGGCTTCGTAATCGATGATCTGTTCGATCTTGTTCGGCAAATCATCAAAGGCGGCGACGATTTCGTCAATGCCTGCCGGCTCGACGTCATCCTTGAATTTGAACAAAACGATGTGACGCATCAGCGACCGGTCGGCAGAGCTTTCGTAACGCCTGCCTACGGCTTCGAGCATCTGGCGGGCCACAAAGTCGTTTCCGGCCTGGTTGAGATGAACGCCGTCCCCCGTCAGGACGTTTTTGGATCGATTCAGGGGGTTGTGGGTTTTCAGGTGGTCCAGGAACTGTTTACGCAAGTCAAGCAACTGGGATCCGGTTTCCGTAGCGACTTTTCGGCTGATCGACGCGTATTCTTCCAACATTGAATCGAGCGGGTTGGATCCGTCAGTTTTTTCCCCAATCATACTGGGCGTACATAGAATGACTTTCGCCCTGGCGTCAGTAATCTGCTGAATGATATCCCGCAAGCCGGATTCGTAGTCCTCTTTGGATGTCCCTTTGCCATTTTGCGAATGCCAAACATCATTGATACCTATATAAATGAAAACAAGGGTTGGTTTTTTTCTCAGGACATCCCGTTCAAGACGCCGTTGTAAATCCGGCACCTTGTTGCCGCTGATGCCGGCGCCGATGATTTCGACTTCGCGATCAGGATGTAGCCTGGCAATCTCGCGTTTGATAACCGTCACATAACCGTGGGGCCCAACCCCGGCTTGCGTTATTGAATCCCCCAAAAACACGATTCTGCTTTTGTCTGCCAACATGTCCTGTCCGAATAAGATATTTCCGGGAATTAGGTTCAACGTGATGAATGCAGCAAAGATGGCTCGAGGGAACATGTGGTCTCCTGTTCAATTTACAAATGGGTTGAGGAAACTATAGCAGGTTTCCGGGCCGCCGTTGCGTGGGTTTCATTGTGTGCGAACCCGAGGTCGCGAATCCAGACGGACGATTCAATCAATTGAATCGGGGCCCCGGTTGTTGATTTGCGAAATTTCGTTCGGGAAACGACGATTCTCCAGTTCCACTGGAGATTTGATGCCAAAAAGAGCGAATCTGGCCAGGAGCCAGCCAATTCGTGGCCTGAACAAATTGATGCGATTGGCGTATACTCAATGGCGTATACTCAACCTACCGAGTAGTAAACCAACTGAGAGGATTTCCCACCCGCTTTCGGCTCCAGTTCATGGCTCGTTCCTGCCGCATCTTGTTAACGCTTTTGATAGCTGTCTTGTTGCAGTTTTCCTGTCTCATCGCATCGATGCATGGAATTTGTTGCGCGGGGCAGATGTGTGGGTCGAGTTTGGCATTTACGGTGTGCACCTGCCAATCGCACGCCCCCTTGAATCAGCCATCGGACAATCCTACGGACGAAGACCAGGACCCTGGAAACTGTTTGCTGTGTCGATTGATTTCCCAGTTTCAGTCTGATGTGCCAACGAAAATTGAATTTGAATTGGATTCGATGGTCAATTTCCTGGCCGTCGCTGAAACATCGAGCGTGGCTCTCGAATTTAGCCGTCTGTTTCAAAGCCGCGGCCCACCGTTGGTTGATAGCGGTGATCAGTCGTGCTCTGCCAAGATTACAAGGATCAGTAACGATTATAACGGGTTTGCCGAAAAAAACGGCCTTTCCTAAAAGCGTGAATCGTTCCGGGAACATTCATCCGTCGCCGAGCGCGTTTCCAAGCGACGTTTGAGTTCGTCGCAGGAAGTGGATGCCTTTATCCCTCGCTCACGGTCCGGGTCCGAGTTGGCTCATCTCAGAAAGCTTCACTCCATCATTCATACTTCAATTCAAGGTGTTAACATGAAATCAAGACGAGGCTTTACCCTGGTAGAGCTGCTGGTGGTAATAGCCATCATTGGAATTCTGGTTGGAATGCTGCTTCCGGCCGTTCAGCAAGTACGGGCAGCGGCGCGAAGAACTCAATGCGCAAACAATAGTCGGCAAATGGGTTTGGCTCTCCTCAACTACGAAAGTTCGCATCAATCGTTTCCTGCTGGCTGGGTAACAAACGATTCGACCAATGCTCTGGCAGAACCGGGTTGGGGTTGGTCCGCAAAAATTCTCCCGTTTGTCGATGCTGGAAATCTCTACCAGCAAATTGACTTTGGAGTCGCGATCGACGATCCCATTCACGAGACATCGATATCGCAAATTGTTCCCATTTTTCTTTGCCCCTCCGAGACGATCGAGGAGATCGTAAACCTCGACGCCCACGTTGAGCATGGCGGACATTTGGTTGGGCAGGCTCCGAAGCAAGGACATGATCATGGGGAGTTGCTGGTAAGCCGCAGCAACTATTCGGGCGTTTTTGGCAGTACCGAGATTGACGACAGTCCGTTGAAAGGTAACGGAGTATTTTACGCAAACAGCCGTACCGAAATGCGCGATGTCAAGGACGGATCGAGCAACACGATCATGGTCGGCGAACGGCGAAACGATTTGGGACCCATTTCATGGGTCGGAATGGTGCCAAAGGTCGACGAGCCTTTTGCAAGGATCGTCGGAATTACCGATCATGCCCCGAACCATCCAGATCTCCACTTCGAAGATTTTCGCAGTAATCACGCGACTGGTATCAATGTAACCCTGGTCGATGGATCCACCCATTTTATCAATGATAATATTGGAAGCTCGGTTTTTCAGGGGCTAGGAACTCGCAACGGTCGTGAAAAGGTTTCCATTGATTAATAATCCGTAGACAAGCTACGGGGTTTCGCCGGTCCTTCTCGCAACTGTTACTTTCTTGTTTGTCCGTTAAAATTCGGGGATGACCAAGTTTCGACCATGCATTGACTTGCACGATGGAAAAGTAAAACAGATCGTAGGTGGAACCCTTCGAGACAGCCCCGGAGTCGATGTTGTCGAACCAATCCGGGGTCCTGTTGAGAATTTCGTTGCCGATCAATCCGCCGCGTGGTTTGCCGGAAAATATCGCGAGGATGGGATGTCGGGCGGGCACGTGATTAAACTCGGGCCTGGAAATGAAGTCGCCGCCAAGTCGGCTTTGGCGGCTTACCCAGGGGGACTTCAGATCGGAGGTGGGATCACAGATTCCAACGCAAACATGTGGCTCGCCGCAGGGGCCAGTCATGTGATCGTTACTTCGTGGTTGTTCGATCCGTCAGGTTGCTTCCAACTGGACAGGTTGGTGCAATTGGCGGCGGAGGTAGGAAGCGACCGGATCGTGGTCGATCTCAGTTGTAGGAAAACGCCTCGTGGATGGACGGTTGCCATGAATCGTTGGCAGACGTTGACCGACCTCGACATTGATCATCCGACATTGGATTTGCTGGCCGATCATTGCGCCGAATTTCTTGTTCATGCCGCAGATGTCGAGGGCCTGTGCCGGGGTATCGATGCGGACCTGGTTGAGACGCTGGGCCAATGGGGGAAGATTCCGATGACCTACGCCGGCGGTGTCGAGAACATGGATGACGTTGATCGGGTCGCCTCGTACAGCAATTACAAGGTCGACGTGACGGTCGGGAGTTCGCTGGATCTGTTTGGTGGGAAGGGTGTCAGATATGATGATCTGGTCGCCTGGAGCCGTAGACAGAAGAGTGACTGACTTTTCTACTTCGGGAGAACGCACGCTTGAACACCGGACAGCGTTGCGATACTCGTACAAGTTATGAACAGACGATGGTCGTCTTGGCGGCCATTTGTTTTTCGAGTTGGTAACTGCAGAGTTTGTCTGAAAACCTCGTTGGTGCTGAGGCCGATCCGATCAGGCCATGCCCGCAATTCGAAAGTCCAAATCAATGATTCACCTGAAAAAGACTGAGATTGGTTTTCGATGGCGATACCTGTTCGCCTGGTTCGTTTTTATGCCAGCGCCGATTTTCGCGCAAGTAACGGTTGAAGACGAAGAAATACAGGAATATGCTCGTCCATCCAAGGAAATCGCGTTACAAAATGAATCCGAATGGGAGGACAACCGGTGGCAGAAAACGGATGTCGGACCGTTTCTGGCTGGTTCGATCTTAAGCCAAGACGATCATACATTGAAAGGGATCGCCATTCGGGTTGGCGAAGAAGGTCAAGCCACAGTTTGTTTTGACACCGCCCGAATGCGAATCAGTTCGGCCTGGACCGGGGGGTTCCTGAAATTTGGAGCCCGACGGTTCGGTCTGATTGAGTTTCCGGAGGCTGACGGAGAGCTTTTCTTCACCACGAAAAAAATGGCAGGTTGGGCCTTTCAAGGTCGCTTCGAGCCGGAAGCTGGCGAGATAACTCATCCGGATGTTTCGGAATGGTACGAACAGGGCATCGAAACCGAAACCCGGTTGCCCAGGAACTGGGCTCACTACAGGGGCCATTATGCTAACGGCAACCGGATTATTTTGTCCTACTCGGTGGGCGAGACCAGCGTGCTTGAATCACCCTGGTACGTCAACGCGGATGATCAAGGCGCCTTTGTTCGGTCATTGGAAATTGGTCCGTCCGACGGCACGCTGGAAATGGTCGTCGCCGGCCAGGAAGCTCAATTCTCAATTATCGGTCGCGCGGATGTCAGCGTAAAGGACGTCAATGAAACAGCAATCCTTGTAATTGCGCCCCACGAAAAGACGATTCGCGTCAAGCTGTTGATCACGCGAAAAGACGCAAACGCGATTTCGATCAATCGACTGCGCGAAACGGCGGGGCAACCGGAAGACCTGTCGCAAATGATCAAGCACGATCCAGGGCGGTTTCCGGATGTCCTGCTCACCAAGGGGCAAACAACCGAGGTCACGGAGTCCTCGGAGCCCTATGTTATCGACACGCTGACCCTTCCTTTTGAGAACCCCTGGAAGGCGCTGTTTTTCACGGCTGGACATGATTTTTATTCCAATGGAACGGCAGCCGTCTGTACGGTTCACGGTGACGTATGGACGCTCAGTGGAATTGATCGCGACCTCCAATCGCTCAAATGGCGCCGTTTTGCTACTGGTCTTCACCAACCGTTGGGTTTGAAGATTTTAGATGACAAAGTTTACGTGATTGGACGAAATCAAATTACGCGGCTTCACGATCGAAATGATGATGGCGAAGCGGATTATTATGAGAACTTCAACAACGACATCATCATTTCCCCACGGGCCCATGACTACGTGACTTGTCTCGACACTGATCAAGAAGGAAATTTCTATTTCATTCATGCCAGAACCGGCGTGATGAAGCTTGCAGCTGACGGATCGACCTTGGCCAGTATCGCGTCTGGATTTCGCAACCCCAACGGGATGGGAGTAGCTCCTGACGGGACGATTTCTGCCGCCCCACAACAGGGTAACTGGACGCCCGAGTCAAGTTTGATCATTGTCGAAAAAGGGGGCTACTACGGATTTGGCGGTCCGAAGATTACCAAGGATCGTCCGACGGGCTGGGATCTTCCCATGTGTTTCATTCCTCGCTCCATGGACAACAGCGGGGGAGGTCAAGTCTGGGTGGAAGGGGATCGTTGGGGGCCTCTGTCAGGAAAAATGTTGCATCTGTCATATGGGCAATGCCGAATGTTGCTGGCTTTGACCGAACAGGTGGATGGGCAGTTTCAAGGCGGCACCATTCAGTTTCCTACCACACCAGGTGACTTTGAATCCGGCATCATGCGAGGACGGTTCAATTCGCGGGATGGACAGTTATACGTAAGTGGGCTTCGGGGCTGGCAGACACGTTCGATCCGTGATGGTTGCCTGCAGCGGGTCCGATATACCGGTCGGCCCGTACACTTGCCAGTAAAAGTGGAGACTTATTCAAACGGAATCAAATTGACCTATACAGAAAGGCTGGAAAAGGACTTTGCCGAAAACCCGGAAAACTATTTCGTTGAACAGTGGAATTACAAGTTTTCAAAGGACTACGGATCACCGGATTTCTCGGTCCGAAACCCGGATCAACAGGGCCGAGATGAAGTTTCGGTCAGGTCTGCAACATTGATGGAAGACGGTTATGCAATTTTTCTGGAATTACCTGGTCGGCAAGTAGTCAATCAGATCAATATCAGCTGGTTGTTGAAATCAGCCAGCGGCGAGCAATTTCGGGGCTCGTTTGCTCATACGATCAACCGCCAACCGCAAACGACGATTTCGGAAGAGGAGATTGTTCGACGGGAGATGTCTCGCACGATTTCGGTTGATCTGGAGAAAAGGCTTAAGTCCGGCCTGGAGTTTGAATTCGAGTCATCGGCAGCGGGTCAAACTGACCGTCGGGTTGGTCGGCTTGTGGCGCTCAATCAGGCGATTTCAGCCTCGCCGACACCGTTTCTTCCAGCAGGTCCGTTTCAGTTGACAATTTCCGGAACCGTAAAAACACCATTGAGCGGTTTTTTTGACTTCAAGATTGATGGTTCCCACCAGGTTCAGGTCTGGATCAACGATATTCCTGTTCTGAAAGCTGAGGAGAACCAAATAACCGCGGAACCGGTCTTGCTGCAGAAGGGCCACAACCGAATTCGAATCCGTTATGCAAGCCCTCGAGATGGAAATGCGAAGTTGCTGCTTTGCTGGAAAGGTCACGACTTTGGCTGGGAGCCTGTACCGCCGAATGTGCTTTTTCATGACGGTGGATCTCGTGAACTTCGAGTTGCTCAGCGACGAAGGTTGGGGCGAGAGTGGTTTGCGGATTACCGATGTGTTGCGTGTCACCAAACCGGAGTCGAGAATCAGGAGATGTTTGAACTTGCTCTGAAGGCTCCTGACCTGTCGAATGCTGGCGATCGATTCGATGTCAATTGGCTCCAAAAATGGCTGTTGTCGCCGCGCTTAATTCGTCCGTACGCACACATGCCGGCCGTCCTGGGCAACGGCCACCAGGCAGAACAGGACGCGGCCGATCTTGCTGCGTTTCTTGTCTCACAACAGGAAAACGCAAGAGACGTCCGGGTGCCGGTCGAAGATTGGAACCGTCCACTGGAAAATGGCGAGAGGCTGTTTGAAGAACTTGGATGTCTGTCGTGCCATCATTTTGGTCGGCCGGACGTCAACGACGGTTTCGATCGACTTTCGCTGTATTATGTCGGTCAAAAGTATCGGGACGGTGCGCTGCTGGAGTTCCTGAAAAAACCAGCCGCACATTTTGCTGCGATCCAAATGCCCGATTTCCGACTTGACGATGGTGAGGCCGGTGCTTTAACCGCATTCGTACGCAGCAAATCTACTGGAGAAATTGCGGCCAGTTCCGTGATTGGAAATCTGGAACGAGGCCGAAACCTGTTGTCCGATAAGGGATGCCTGCAATGCCATGGTGTCAATGGAGATCTACCCGTAAAACAGCCCTACCTTCCGCTTGATGAATCCGGGGGCAAAGGAGGATGTCTGATGGAAGAACGGGCGTCCAAGTCCCCCGTGTTTGCGTTCACCAAGGAACAACGGGAATCGTTACAGGAATTTCTTTTGCATGATCGCGAAAGCCTCCAACGAAACGATATCGTTGAGACTTCGCGTCGACTGTTCGAAAAGCTTCAATGTGCCAATTGCCATGATCGCGATGGACAACGATCTCAACGGATGCTGACGTTGATCGAGGATGGAAGTGGCGGAATTCCCGAATCATTACCCGAGTTGACCTGGTCAGGAGAAAAACTAAAACCCGACTGGACCTTGTCGATGTTGACGGGACGGCTTCCCTATCGGTCGCGTCCCTGGCTGAAATCGCGGATGCCCTCATTTCCTGCCTACGCCGAGGTCGTTGCCCACGGTTTCGCTGCCGAACACGGGGTGGATCCAGCAGAGGAACCGGTGTTTACGATCGAACCCGAATTGGCGCAAATCGGAGAAAAACTTTCGTTGCAAACGGGTTTGGATTGCCGCCAATGCCACGGTGTCGGGGATTCGAAACCACTCGGCGACAAGGATACGACGATCGCGCCGGGAATCAACTTTTCGCGAATCCGGGAAAGAATGCGCCGGGATGCGTATCAACGGTTCATGCTCGACCCACCCCGATTTGACATGAAAACCAAGATGATTCGCCTTTCCGAGGACGGGCGCACCACCAAGCTGCGTAGTGTCTTTGAGGCGGACGCCAACAAACAGTTCGACGCGATTTGGCACTACATTCAAAGTCTGAAGGATTAGCCCCAAGGCTTCAATTTGTTTTGGGAAGGTTTTTCCGACGAGACTTGTTAGATAGTGGATGAATTGGCCAATTGACAGGCAACGAAGGGTCGACTCGCAAACGTTGAACTAAATCGTGAGCCCGCCGTGAGGGTCTTCGTGTGAGTAGTCAATGACTCGCCATTGTCCATCGGCTTCTCTCTGTAAATGCAGAATGACCTTTCGATAAGCCCACAGCTTGTCTGGTTTTCCATCCAGTCGGACTTGTACCGAAACGATGAAACAGATCTCGGCGGTCGCCGGGCCGTCGGATCCAGCATTGAAATAGTTCTGTCCCACGATTCGGCAACTGTCGAAATCATATCTTGGCATTTCCGCGTTTACACGATTGATCGTGTCGGGCCTGGTCTTGCTGACGAAATCCACCACGCTCGCTCGGTCATTCGCTTCCACTGCATCGGCCAGGTCATGAACACGCTGCAGGACTTCTTCCTGGGTGGTGACGATCATTCGTTCGCAAACCACTGTACCTGCCGTTAGTACTCCGACAACCAGGGCGAGGTAGACCATGACTCGTTCGCGGGACGAATACGCGGCTCCAAGAAGAATGATCACGAGAATGATTCCCGTGACCATTGGAACGGTTGAATTCTCGGTAAACCAGCTTGTCATCGAATTCTCCCCGGCTTTGGTAAGCAGCGATTCCGTAAAGTGTCTGGCGTGAGTCCAGATTATTTATACCAAACTTCACCTATTCCGTTTTTTGCGCCGGAAAAACTGCCGATGGATCAGCCAACGATTTCTAACGGATAACTGGACAGTCGGTCGTTTCCGTCATTGAGGCAAGCCAAGTCGGCCCTGATAACGGTCGGAGTTGGGATCGAGTCCGTTGATTGCTGCCCGTCCCCAGGTGCCAAGCCGACGGAAATATTTGTTTGCCGCAGGTTCTGGGACGAGACCGTTTCAAGTCGATGCGGGAGTTTGCAATACCTCGCAGTTTTGGTGACGCATCAATTCCTGTTTCCCTCCAACGGTTCCCCGGGTTTTCGAGCATTTGATGGGGCGCTGCGTTTCCATCGATTTGATGCGTTTTGTCAACGTAAGTTGGATGACGTTGACGAGAAACAACGTCTTGGCTGTTTTAACCGAAAGCGGGCGCGCGGGGCGAAAAAGTGACCTACCGTTGCTTTGGGATTGAAACTTGTTTGTCACCCCACCCGATTCGAATCGCCGCCAAAAGGGACACTGATGTCGAAACCAAAACTGCTTGTTGTGGATGACAGCCAATCGGTTCGTATCCAGTTGAAACGTATTCTGGCCAACGCCGGATACGAGGTTATCACGGCCTGCAACGGCCTGGAGGCAATCGAAAAACTGATTGAAGAACCGTCGTTGATCGTTCTGGACGTCAACATGCCCGGGCTGGATGGCTACGGAGTATGCGAGAAGCTTCGGGCGTTCGGTACGAAATACGAAAACTTGCCAGTTGTGTTCCTGACGTCGCTGGAAACGAAAGCGCTTGAACTACTCGGCCGTGAATTCGGTGCCTACCTCCATAAGCCAGTATGTGAATTGAAACTTATTTCGGTGGTTGAAGAGCAATTGGCGCAGACGACCTGACAAGCTCCCGCAACGAGTCATTAAACACCCTGTGAGTCTCAAGGCTTAAAGCCGTGGACAGCATCGCCAGCTCAACTTGACGCACCCATGAAAACCAGATGAACCATCAAGCCATGGAAAAACCCACAAAACTCGTGATTGACGTCCAGCAATGGAAACGAGACATCCAGACATTTGTCAAAACAACCCACCAGGTTTTGAACGCGATTGCTGCGGAACTCTCCAACGAGTGTTCCAACGGCCATGCGCCACGTCCCAGGAACATCGACGCCACGGCGAGTGGCCGTATCGGTTCATTCACTTCAACAACAACCAGTCATTCACCCAATGATGACCGACTGGCAAACCTCAAATCACAACTGGCAGACCGAATTTCCAAATCCCACTGATCATAACACCGAGTGACCATGACGACTTTACCGGCAAGCAGGAATCAATACCCAGACAGCATGAGCCAGCTCTCCCTGGACCATTCGGAACGCTTCTGCGTATTTCGAAGCGGCGGGATTTGGTTTGGGATTCCAGCCCTGGCTGTACGCAGCGTGTCGCCCCGGCCGGAAATAACTCCCGCGCCTCACAGCGACCCGATGCTCAAGGGACTTTGCCAGATCCAAAACGAGTTCATTGCTGTCGTCAGCCTTCAGGCGCTGACGCAAATTCAATACGAGACTCTGCCGGACGCCGAACAACAACTGTTGACGATCATCGGCCCGCAGGGCCCCTGGGGGCTGCTTATCGACGAAGCCGTGTCGCTTGCCGTCCTGGAAACTTCGATCTCAACTTTTTCAAATCATCAGGACAACTGGTCAAAAGTAACTCTCGGTTCGGCGACCTTTCAGAGCCAGGTTCTCCAGATTCTTGATCCTACGGCAATCTATTTTTACGCTTCCAACCTTTTGGACATGTACTGGCAATCTGCTGGCCAGCCGGAATTTCAACTGACTTCCAACCTCTAACGGTAAATCATGCGCACGTTTTCAATATTTCTTACGATCAGTCTCACCAGTGCGGCGTCGGGCGTTCTGAGCATCCTGGCGTTTTGGCAGGATTCAACGACACTAACGTGGGCGTTGTTGGGATTTGCCATCGCGATGGCTGTCTCGGTTTCCGGTGGGGGATATTTAAAGGTTCGGAAGGGTCTGTGTCAGCTACGGAGACAGTCGGAGACAGGTGATGCCGTCGATCAGCGGATAGGTGTTTCCGAGCTGGATGAAATCAGCCGTCGGTTCACCGAGCGGATGAACGAGACACGGCGGGCATCGGAAGCCGAGGCAAACGAACTGGCGGCCCTGAGGGTGTTTTTGTCCAAGCTCGACCGGCGCAAGGATGAACGCGACCGTGACGGGAACCCCACTGACTGTGTCACGCTGCTCCGTTCGATTCTTAAAGGATGTGGAACCGAAATCGATTCAAGCATTCGTCAAACGATCGCTTGTGGTCAGGAAATTCACCGAGCTACCGACGAGCTTGTGATTGGATCGGAGGCCCAGTCGGATTCCGTAGACAACACTGCGTCGTTGATCGAGCAACTTACCTCCCGCATTATTTCTGTCTGCGACAACGCTGAAGAGGCGCTGGAATCGTCTGGTAAAGCAAAGAGTACCGCCAACCAAGGACTCCAACGATTTCAGGAGCTCGTGGATGACATGAAACAGGTTCGCAACCACGCAGCGGCACGCGAGAGAAAACTCCAGGCTCTGGGCCAACATACAAAAGAAATTGAGTCGATTGTGCAGACCATTGGAACGCTCTCTTCACGTACCGACCTGCTGGCACTGAATGCCTCGATCGAGTCTGTTCGGGCCGGCGAACATGGTCGTGGTTTTGCGGTCGTGGCTGAAGAAGTTCGTGCATTGGCTGAGCAATCCGCGCAGGCTGTTCTGGATATCACGCGCAGGATTGAGATGATCCAACTGGAAACTCACCAGTCAATTGCCGTTGCATCGGGTGAGCACGATCAGATGCACGGAGTCATCAAACGCGTTACCGAGACCCTGGAGTCACTCCAGGATATTGTTGATGCAGCCAGCAGTTCAACCGACGGTTTGAATGAGATCTCCAGTTCTACAACTCAGCAATTGCAACTGACACGTGAGATCATTGATGCGTTGGAACGGAGCACCGAAACTTGCAGGAAGAACCGCAGTCGGGCTGAAGGAGCGAACTGGACGGCAAAAACGCTCGGTCAGGTAGGCCAGCAGCTCGAAGGTTCGCTGGAACTATTCCGAATTTGCGGGGCAATGGAACTGGAACGCCCCATTCCCAAACAGCTGCCATCTACCCGGGAAGAATCCAGTTGCCAGGATTTAACGCCTGCACTTTCTCAATGACCATTGCGAAAGGAATACCTTGTCGGGAACCAACAGCCAACGAAAAAAAAAATAACCAGACATGACGAAAAACACCCCTGAACATCTGATCCTGGCAGAATTTCTGCAGGAAGCCCAAATCAAACTCTCGGCTGTTTCGCTTGACGAAGACGGCTTGCGCGAGGTTTCGAGTGAATTTTCGCAATTCGCGGAACTGGCCAGCGAAGCATCGTCAATGGAACTGTACCGCGGAGCTGATTTGTTTTCTCGTGTCCTGGAATTGGCCGCCTGCTGGTGTTCGCAATTCGGGGACGACCCGGGGCTCGTTGAAGAACTGGTCGGCTTTGTCAAGCAACACGTGCCTGTTTTGATGTCAGCCGCAAACACGGGCCAATCGAATGGTGAAATCGACTCCTTTGTCGAGATTGGGGAAGAGCAATGGAACGACTACCTGTCACTCCTCGATGATATCGACTTGACAGGTGGCGGTTGGCCTGTGGACGACGATGACGTTGGAATCCTGCAGCGCCCTGTGAATGACGAGACGGATGAAAACGCTGACGCTGAAGAAATACCGGATTCCCAGATCGGGCTGCTGCTTGCGGCATTATCCGATTCGAGTCGGGAATCGACCGAGTCGTCTGAGGTTTCGCCAGGATCCAATGCTGATCGTGAACAAACAGCTCAACCAGTTTCAAAACTTCAAGCACAATCGGTGCTGGACGAGGCTGCCAAGCAGGAGCTGGCATCCGATCGGGAAATGCTGGAAGCCTACCTGGACGACGCGCTGCGGTGCTTGAGTTCGATGGAACAGGCTGCTCTGGTGTTAGAAGGTTCGCCCGAAACCAAAGAGCCGATTGACCAGTTTTGCCGCGAACTTCACACACTCAAAGGGGCCTCCGCAACCGTCGGTTTGGCGGGACTAGCCTCGTACCTGCACGATCTGGAGTCCGCGCTTGAGTTGGCATTTGACGGGGGGGCCCCGGAAGTCAAGACCGAGCCGTTATTTGAAGCGGTCGATCGTGTCCGGGCTGAGATCGGGTCACTGCAGAAAAACGACATTGTATCAAACGCTCCATCAGCGCCTGATTCCCGGCCTGACGGTGTACCGCAAGCGCCGACCGTCAAGACGGAATTCACTCCCTTCGCAGCCAACGATGAATCTTCGATTCGAATTCGAGCCTCGAAACTGGACCGTCTGATGGACATGCTTGCGGAACTGGTTGTGTTACGAAATCGCCGAGAGAGTCACGTAGCCGAGTTTAACGTATTTAATGAAGAGCTCGCCCGTTGCGCTTCGCGTCTCAGCTTCGCGGAAGAACAGACTCAGTTCGATGTTAATCGAGAGACGGAAATCTTAAATCCGTTTGTTCGAAACAGTTCGTGTACGTTTTCTGAGGTTGCCAAGGATATTACGGCTGTATCCAACGGAATGCGAGGGCTTCAAAAACCCGTCAGTATCGACAATATGGCGATTTCCCGGTTCATTCGGGACTTTCGGCAGGAACTCATGCAGTTGAGGCGCATTCCGGTTTCAGGACTGTTCCATCGACTGCAACGCGCGGCGCGGGATGCTGCGAAATCGGAAAACAAACAGATTCAGGTAAAAGTAATTGGCGAGAACGCGGGGCTGGAACAGGAAATCCAAGAGCGTTTGTTTGAGTCCCTGCTCCATGTTGTTCGGAATTCGGTGAGCCATGGAATCGAGTCGAATGACAAGCGGATCAAGGCAGGAAAGAACGCCTTGGGGACGATTACCCTGGAAGCTTCATCGAGTCCCCAGTTGTTGATGATCGAGGTCCGAGATGACGGAAACGGTCTGGACCACGAGGCGGTGCGCAGGCGCGCGATCGAAAAGGGCCTGCTTTCGCCGAACCATCGGACCTCCAACGCGGAACTTGCCAGACTGATTTTCCATCCTGGATTCTCGACCCGTGACCAGGCCAGCGCCGTATCCGGTCGCGGTGTCGGCATGGACATCGTGGCGAAGACGATCGAGAAACTCCACGGAAGGGTTGATGTGGAATCAGTTGCCGGACAGGGGACGACGATTCGGTTGACGATTCCCCTTCGAACGGGCATTGAGCACGTCATGGTCTTTCGGTCCGGGGGCCAACTGTTTGCACTGCCGATGCAATCGGTGACGGCGGCGAAATCATCCAATGCCAATATTGGCGAGATCGCCAGACTCTCGATGTCGGCAGCCTTCTCACGGATTAAAGGCACTTCGGAGCGGGAAGATGTGCTCTTGATACGGCGAGCCGGGTGTCATGATGATTGCGGTGCCGAGGGCAGTTTGCAAGAAAAATCGCAGGTCGCGTTGGCCGTTGATGAATTGATCGGTCCCGAAGAAGTCGTGGTCCGAGGGCTGCCAAATCTGCTCAGGAAACACCCGCTGTTTTGCGGCGTAACGTTATCGGGCTCCGGCGAAAAAGTCCTCCTGCTGAACAGCGAACGTGTGCTTGAGTTTTGCGAACAATGTCAGCCCCGTGAGCATGACGATCAAAACAAGTCCGGGATTGGCGGCACCCGCAAACAGTCCAACAAGAAACGTGCATTGGTTGTTGACGATTCCCTCACAGCCCGCCATGTACTGGTCAAACTTCTCCAACGACATGAATTTGTTACAGCGGAAGCCGGTGATGGCATCGAGGCGATTGAAAGGCTTCACAAGGAAAAATTCGATCTGGTCCTGACGGACCTGGACATGCCGCGATTCGGCGGTCTGGAGTTATTGTCGGACATTCAAAGCGGAAGGTATTGCAAATGCCCGGTTGTCGTCGTTAGCAGCCGGAATGAAGAAGCGTTTCGAACGAAAGCAATGGATGTAGGTGCATCGGAATATGTTACCAAGCCAGTCTCGGAATTGTCGATTACCCAACTGCTGGACAATCTTCAGTTGTTGTCTGAAACCTCAAAAGGATGAACTTGATGAACGAAAAAACCATATTAGTAATCGATGACAGTGCCACGATTCGTCGACTTTGCGACGGTGAATTGAGTAACGCTGGTTATCGTGTCCTGCTGGCGGCGACCGCGGAAGACGGTGTTGCGATCGCGCAAGAAAAATCTCCTGACTTGATTATCCTCGATCACCAGTTGCCCGGGACCACCGGTTACGACGTTTGCTGTCAACTGCTCGCGATTCCGGAGACAGCGAAAATACCCATTGTGGCCAGTTCGACGCTCCGAAAAAAGGCCTACGCCGAATACGTCGATTGCGACAACGTCGTGGACATGTTGCCCAAGCCATATACGGCTGATGCATTGATCGCGACAGTCGAAAGTGCGATCAGTACGGCCGAGATGGTGGTTCAATCTCAATGCGACGGTTCGGCGGTTCCGGAAGTCATCAACGAGATGGGTGAATCGGACCTGGCGGGGGCGTTTGGCTGCTTTGGCTTGCGCGAAATCCTGGACTTATTGAACAATGGATCCAAGTCAGGAGTCCTCGAAGTCGAAACGAATCGCTTTCGCGTATTTGTCCATGTCGACAAGGGCCGAATCCAGGCAGTGACGGCTTCCGGAGTCAAACCTGAACTCGTTGCCCGCCACATGCCCGAAGCACTTTCAGAATTGGCCCCGGTCATCAAGTTCACGGTCGCCGGTCGACGCGGGTCAGAAGTCGATGGACTGGTTGAACTCCTGAATAACAAGGTTCTGGACCCACGGCTTCTGAAGAAGTTGCTCAGGTTGCAGGCCGCTGTCCTGTTGCGGTTTTGCTTTACCGATCAACTGAAGTCTTTTCGATTCGACCAACACCAGGTGCCACCGCCACTGTTTCAGAAGCTTCCGCTCGATGGCAGCCTGCTTTCGTTCCTTGTGGATGGTGCTTTGATTTGCGAAGAAAGTGATTTGCCGCCCTGTTCTGACGAACTCGGCTTTGTTCGAAAGCCAATTCGGGGACAAAGCCTCGACCGCGCCGGACTTTCCAGTCGCCATATGAGAATGATGAGCCTGATTTCGGAGCCAGTCTCTGTCGCCAAACTGGCTCAGCAGTTGGATTGGCCAATCGAGGAAGTTCGGCGTGTGGCCCATGGATTCGAACTCGCAGAACTGGTCGAACAAGCCGAAACAGTGGCAAACACCAAGGTTTTTGGGGTGATTGCCAACGCGCAGGTGGAACGAAGAATTAACGATTTTTTTCAGTCGAGCAAGCGAAAAATATCCGGAAAAGTCGTTCAGGACTGGCTGGCATTGCGTTTGTTACTCCGCCGGTCGCTGCCGGAAGTTCTACTGATTGAATTGGACGGTGATCAGACCATCCTGCAAAAGTTAATCGAAGAACCATCCAATCCACTGGATGGTGTGCGAATCGTCGGTGTTCGTAAGGAGGGAGCGAGCAGGGCGAATGATGAAGTGCCTGCGGGAATCCATGCGACGGTGGATCACGATTTCGACGAACAACAATTGTGGGAAGCAATCACGTCTGCAGCACCGGAGGCTGACCAAACCGCCGACGTTCGCGACTCACCTGCCCCTTTGGCGCAGGTCGAATATCAACAGGAATCCGTATCGGCTCTGGGAACCAACATCGAAGGCTAATCATGCAACCCTATGAAATCAAGAGTTTTGAGAATCCGACCTACCTTTTTGTGTCATGCCCCGGCGCCGAGCCTGTGGTCGTAGCGCTTGAAGTAAATAACAGTTTGTTTGCAGGTTCTGGATCGAATTGTGGAATCGTTTTGCGGGGAATTGGAGTCGAACCCATTCATTGCATGTTCTGGATGAATGAAGAGCGGATCGTACGTGTTCAGGATTGGAATACCAAGACCGGCCTCACGATCAATGGGCAATCGGCTAATACCGAGACGACATTGGCATCCGGTGATGAGTTGAAGATTGGCGAAAATCGAATCGTGGCTGTGCTTTCGATTGACGTACATGTGCGCCTGTCTGGCGCACCCGCACATCCGGACTCAACACCCCAGTCGACCTTCAAATTGCCGGCCAACAAGCTGAAACCCGAGGACCGGGATTTGGCCGACATCCATCATCCGTCCGCGGGCGAGATCAACACACCGTCCGAGTCGTTTTCCGTGCAAACGAATGTTGAAGTCGACATTGAACAGTCCGCCAACTCCGAACTTCCAGGTTTTGAATACGATGTATTGGCGGACCTTGATTCAGTCGAACTTGAGGATGACGGATCGGCGGTCGGGTTTGGTGGCGAGTTCGCAGAGTATGGACGCTCCGCCGAATTCGACGAATCACGGGACGAAGAAATGGAACTGCTGCGGATGGAAATCGATCAGCTTCGGTTTGAACTGGCTGAGCGAGATGCCCCGTCGGAAGCATTTCGGGAGCCATCTTGTGAACACGAAACCGCGGTAGATGACGATCAAACGATTCAGCTTGTCAGTCGCCTGGAAGATTTGCTGGAAGAGCTACAGGCTTCGGATGATCGAGTCCGCGGCCTCGAAGACATGTTGCGAGCTTCTGATCAAGCGACCCAGGCAGAACGCGACGAGCGGCGACAACTGGAGTCCTGGGTAACCGAAATTGAACAACGCGTTGCCGAGAGAGAGTCCGAATCCGACGCCGAGCTAATCCGGGTCAAAAACCGACTTGAAGAAGTCACGGCTCGCCACAAGCAGACCCAGGTTCAACTGAAAAAGGTCCTGCAGTCCAAAACCGCCTCCGGAGGAGGTGATTCGATTGATCTGATTCATAAGTTTCGTGAGCAGGTCGAGGAACTCGAACATCGACTCGAAGCCTCTACCACGGAAATCGATCAGTTGCGTCGGCAGGCGGTTGGCGGCCCGGACGCAGGTCAGGCCCACGAAGAACTCAAAGAAATGGAGCAAAGGCTGTTGCAGCAGCAGGTTGACACGGCTCGAGAACGAGCGGAAATGTCCCGCCAGCGCGCGGAACTGGAGCTTCTCAAAGGCGAACTTGAGGAGAAGCTGAGGTCAACGAAAAACACAGGTAATGGCGATGCCCGCCTGTCGGCGATGCGACAGCACCTCAGGGAAATTCACGAGGAGGAAAAAATCGAGCGTGAAGCCAAGCGACAGCGTAGCCTGGGAGGACGAATCTCGCGTCTGTTGGGGGCGACGGGGCGTTGATCCACGGTATCCAGCAAAAGACTTTATTGAACCTGTTTTTCAACAGGTTCGGGAGCCGAAGGCGTAAGCCTTGACCAGAAGCGGCGGCAAGTTTGTCCTTTCCCGGGCGCTAGTCTAAATCTAGCGGTTACGGGTCAGGTTTTGAAATGCTCTCCAACTTTCAAGTCAGCAGAATCAGTGAGCCAAATGAATACATCGTCAGTTGAATCCGAAGTGCATGAATCTCCGCCAGACCGTGGGGCCAGCGAGGTTTCGTTCCCTTCATCGCTGGATCGGACGCTAACAGAAATCCGGTCCGGTCGTCGCTTGGAAAAGGTCGTCGCAAGCATAGAAGGATTTTTGAATAGCCAGGTTGCGAGGCTGGACCAGGCGATCGCGGAATGCAATCAGTCGATCGAAAACGACAGAATCGTCCAGAAAATCCTCGCGGATTTCGAAATTGAAAAGGCGGCCTGGGAAAATAGCCGGCAAGCTGAGATTCTTCGCTTGCAAGCCGCCGGCGAGGAATTGATCCGGGGCTGGGAAAAGCTGGAAGATGAGCGGCGAAAATGACGGCTCCCAAATGGCATTTCTCCTAACGACACATGACAGAAAGTAACGAACGATGCAGTTGCGACAGGCGATTGTGAGCTCGCCCGGATCGAGGGCGCTGAAAGAGAACGAACTGGTCTCAAGTTCCGACGGTATCGACGATGCACTTGTCAAGGCAATCTGTCGATGGAGTCCCGGACGAAGCGGCTTGAGCTATGGTCAAAAGCAGAGCATCAATTTTTTTCAACCCGATCCCGACACGTATGCTTTGTCGCGAAGTGTCGGTGAACTGGGTCGACTTCAGGAAGATGGTCGGCGAATTATCAGCAAAGTTGTGTTATTCGAACTCAGTCAATTGGAGTTGTACCGCAACAACATCGCACTTTTATCCTATGTGCTTCAGTCGTCAGGCTTGATGAACCTGCAACCATTTTCTGCCGAAGTCCTTCCCCTGCTGGAAGTTCCAGACAGAGCATTTGCGTCATTGGGAGAGTTAGCACGGTCCGAATTTGCTGGCGAAACGGAACGGGTTGGCCATGCAGTCGCCCTGCACCACCGCGTCGTCGTTTTAGGATTGGCGAATCCACTGGCTTTCATGTGCAGTTTCCTGGCATCCCACCCGATGTGTGACCGGTTGAGGTACAGTTTTTCTACCGGTTTGAAAGTCGAAGAAGAAAGGCAGTTCTCGATTCAGTTTTTTCCTGAATCGGACCCCGATTTGGTTCGAGAACTTGCCGGTCAGCAGATTCGAACAATATCGCTGGATTCCTGGCAAATGGCGCATCACTAGACGAAATCGCCAACCTGATGTCCACGGTACCGGGAAGCTGACCGTGCCAGCACCAGGCCGAAATAGCAGCAACGAGTCCGTCCAATTCCGTGACGCGGTTACGACGCAGACGCCGCTGGACCATGGTTTGAAACTCCCATCTGTCCAACACGACCACCGATTCGCGAGATGCGCCCGATTTGGCCCATGCCTTCCGCCGACCTATGCCGTCGCGAGCTGCAAATGCTTCTTGCCAAACAGCGGTCCGGCGTAAATGGCTCCGGATCCGAGTTGTTCTTCAATCCGGAGGAGCTGGTTATATTTTGCCATTCGATCACTGCGGGAAGCCGAACCAGTCTTGATTTGCCCCGTCGAAAGGGCGACCGCCAAATCGGCGATCGTTGAGTCTTCGGTTTCGCCGCTCCGATGGCTGGAAATACTGGTGTAGCCATTGCGGTGAGCCAACTGGATGGCGCGAATCGTCTCCGTTAAGGTGCCGATTTGATTGACTTTGATCAATATGCTGTTGGCGATTCCTTCGTCGATCCCGCGCTGCAACCGGGTCGTGTTGGTCACGAACAAATCATCGCCGACCAATTGAACGCGGTCGCCGCATTTGTTGGTTAACATCTTCCATCCGTCCCAATCGTCTTCGCTGCAGCCGTCTTCGATCGAACAGATCGGATATTTGTCGGCCCAATCAACCAGGAAATCAACCATCGCACTGGAGTCGAGTTCTTTGCCATCGATCTTATAGACGCCTTTGGATTCGTCGTAGAACTCTGTTGCTGCGACGTCGAGTGCGATCCGCACCTGTTCGCCTGGCTTATAGCCGGCTTTTTCGATTGCCATCATGATCAGGTCGAGGGCTTCCACATTGCTGCCGAGATCCGGAGCGAAACCGCCTTCGTCACCGACGGCCGTGTTGAGCCCTTTGTCCTGAAGCACTTTTTTCAGGTGATGAAAAATCTCACAGCCGCACCGCAGGGCGTCGCTGAATCGCTCAAAACCCAATGGCATGACCATGAACTCCTGGACGTCCACCGAGTTATCTGCGTGCTGGCCACCGTTGACGATATTCATCATCGGTGCAGGCAGCAGTGTCGCAGCCGCGCCGCCGAGGTAGCGATACAGCGGCTGGTTACAAAAGACAGCAGCGGCTTTGGAAGTCGCGAGCGAAATGCCGAGGATTGAATTTGCTCCCAGATTGGATTTATTATCCGTTCCGTCGAGTTCAATCATTGTTTGATCGACCAACCCCTGATCGCAACCGGGAAGTCCGATCAACGCATCTGCCAGAGGCCCGTTAATGTTCGCGACAGCCTTGGTGACACCCTTGCCCATGTAAACGGAATTGTCGCCGTCACGCATTTCCCAGGCTTCATGGGCACCGGTGCTGGCACCGCTGGGCACAGCAGCAGTTCCGAACGATCCGTCGGCCAGGGTCACGTCGACTTCAACGGTGGGGTTGCCGCGGCTATCCAGTATCTGACGGCCCTTGATTTCTACGATGCTGTCCATTTTCATTTTCCGTGTTTGAGCATTTTTTTCTTGAGTTTGTCGGAGTCACCATTGTCCTGAATCCGCTGTTTTTCGAAAGGGGTTCGGCGGATGGGCCCCGAACCTGACACGGTCCAGAATAACGTCGTGATGACGACCCGTTGGTGAGGATTGTGCGGCCGATTTGCTTGCAAAGACGACGCATGCCATTCCGAGGATCGATACCATTCGCTAGTCTGGTTTTCGCCAAACCGGGCGCGCGTTACCAGTGATCTCCCGGTCCAACTCCTGCATGCGGCTTTTCAAACGCGATACCTGATCTGGATGTTGCTCCAGCAAATTGTTTTCTTCGCTGATGTCGTCCGCCAAATTGAACAAATATGCTCTTGTTTCTGACGTTTTCTGCTTTTGATTTCTGGTGGTAATCTCCAGGTACTTCCAATTACCGATGCGGATTCCGTTGAGATCTCCCTGCGCGGAATAAAAAACCAGCTCATTCCTGGGTGTCGTGTCCGAGGTCATGGCGGACGTGATGTCGTACCCGTCGATCTTGGATGCCGGTAGCGACGTTTTCGTGATTGCCGCGATCGTCGGTAGCAAGTCCATCGTCGATGAAAATGCACTGGTGCTTGTGCCAGCTGGAATGCGACCTGGCGCCCACATGATGCAGGGAACACGCTGTCCGCCTTCGAACGTCGTGCCCTTGCCACTGCGAAGTGGTAATGCACTGCCGCCATGGTTTTTGAACTGCAGCCAGGGACCGTTGTCACTGGTGTATATGATATACGTGTTGTCTGCCAATCCGAGTTCGCGGACAGTGTTGGCCAGGCGACCGACCTCGGCGTCGATATGTTCAATTACGCAAGTGTAGGCATTTTGTGGATCAGGATCATAAACATCTTGCGGAACGTAAAGCGGGATGTGTGGCATTGAATGTGGCAGGTAAAGGAAAAAAGGCCTGTGCTTGTTGGCAGTAATAAACTCGATCGCTTTATCCGTATATCGACGCGTGATGGTCCGTTGATCGACCGGAAGTTCGATGATCGTTTCATTGCCGACAAGCGGCGTGTTCCAGTGTGTGAGAGCGGACTCCTGGTTTATCCAGCGCTCGTCGCTGGTCAATTTCGGCTGGCCCTTGTTGTCCGGATGGTTCATATCATTTGAATACGGGATTCCAAAATAGGAATCAAAACCCTGTTGACGTGGCAGCAACTCCGGAAGGTGCCCCAAATGCCATTTGCCGATACAGGCCGTTGCATATCCGATTGATTTCAAATGGTCGGCGATCGTATGTTCTTTGGGGTTGAGTCCATAATCGCTGTAGGGAAACAATACGTGCTTTTCCATACCGACGCGTTTTGGGTAACAACCGGTCAGCAGGGCAGCCCTGGACGGGGAACAGACAGAGCATGCCACATAAAAGCTGGTAAACTTCCTGCCTTCACTGGCCAGTCGGTCGATGTTGGGCGTCCGGATCGTCTTTGACCCGAAACATCCCAGATCGTTGTAGCCTTGGTCGTCGGCGAAAATAATAATGAAATTAGGCCTGGTTTCATCTGCTGCTTGGCCGATCGCGATGAAGCAACTGGAAAAGAGGATCGTGTTGACCAATCTGCAGAAGCCGCGGTACATCGGTGACATTTTACGGGACTCAACCAGGTTTCGGGACACTTACGGACCAAGTCGACAGTATAACGTTCAAAGCGATCAGGGTCACGAAACTTCGGGGAAAGTTGACGGACCGGTCGACCGTGAGCGGCCCCATCCGCTGTGCAGAATGGTGACAGACGAAAGCGGTGTGTGAGTCCGTTTCGCCTGGGCGGAAACGAGCCAGCCATGGGGACCAGGGGCGTAGCCAATTCGGAGGTTGGAATGCCATGGACAACAACGTTTACCGTCATTGAAAAATTGAACTCGCTGACGTCTATTAAAGCATGGCCCCGGGCGGGAATCGGACCAGGCCGAATTCCATTGAAATATTTTGAGGAAATTACTTGTTTACCGGTCTTGTCGAGGAAAAAGGCACTGTCCACCACGTCAACCACGTGGGGAATGCTGCCGATATCGCGATTGCCGCGCCGATGGTTTCGACGGACGCTGCGTTGGGCGATAGTATTGCTGTCAACGGTTGTTGTTTGACCTTGGTGGCGATCGATGGGTCGACGATGACCTTTCAGGCTGGAAAAGAAACCTTGAATCGGACGAACCTGGGTGAATTGAAGACAGGTTGTCCCGTGAATCTCGAACGGTCGTTAAAAGTCGGACAGCGGATGGGAGGTCATTACGTTTCCGGGCATGTGGATGCCTTGGGAACCGTCGACCAGAAAACCGAGGATGGCGAGTGGGCGAAGTTCTGGTTCAAAGTGCCGAATGAACTCACACGCCAATTGGCGTCGAAAGGATCGGTTACCGTTGACGGGATCAGTTTGACGTTGGTTGATGTCGAATTTGACCGTTTTAGTGTCGCTTTGATACCGCATACCTTGGACGTCACGACGCTTGGCGATCGAGCCGTTGGTGATTCCGTCAATATAGAAACTGATTTGTTGGCCAAATACGTCCAGCAGCAAATGGACCGCAAGTAAGACCATGGCCAAAATAAACCGACAAACTGTCTCTTACCTCTCGCGCCGATTCGAAGAAGTCGGGCTGAACCCGAATAAAAGGCACGGGCAGAACTTCCTGATCGATTTGAATCTGTTGCATTTGCTGGTCAAAAGCGCCCAGCTCAACAAACACGATGTCGTCCTCGAAATCGGGACCGGGATGGGATCGCTGACCGGTTTGTTCGCCGAACAGGCTGCCCAGGTGATCACTGTTGAGATCGATCAACATCTATTCCAGATGGCGTCGGAAGAGCTTGAAATTTTCGACAATGTCGAAATGCTGAAACAGGACGCGCTGAAGAACAAGAATCAGTTCGCGCCGGAGGTCATGGAGGCGGTCAAACGACACCTGGCTGTGGATCCTGACCGGGTTTTCAAACTGGCCGCCAACCTTCCTTACAACATTGCGACGCCAATCATTTCCAACCTGCTTCGTTCGGATGTTGTTCCAGCGACAATGACGGTCACAATCCAAAAAGAGCTTGCCGATCGACTGGTCGCTACGCCGGGGGCCAAGGACTACGGCGCGCTGAGTATTTGGGTGCAGAGTATTTGCGATGTGGAAATTGTGAGGATCATGTCTCCGAAAGTCTTTTGGCCTCGTCCCAAGGTTGACTCGGCGATCATCCACATCGAACATCGCCCCCACCGAAGAGCGCAATTTCCGGATCTTGATTTTTTTTACGCGTTTGTTCGCGCGATGTTTTTTCACCGTCGGAAATTCATGCGTTCGGTGGCGATAAGCGCTTTCAAGGGCCAGTTGCAAAAGTCGGACGTCGACGAGGTTTTGGTTTCGCTGGGGCATGGGCCCGACGCCCGAACGGAACAACTGGATGTGGCGTCCATGCAGGCGCTTTGCGAAGGATTTCGGGTCAAGCTAGTCGAAGTCACTGGGGAGGATCGCCCCCAATTGGTTAACCAAAGCTAGACCCTGGCAACCCGAATCAGGCCAGTGACCAGCCATTGGCGACGTCGCTGGGTGTTTTCCGCAGTTTTGGGGCAGACGAGATTGGATCCCACAAGCCCGAATTTCAATCCAGAGTTTCAGGTTTGGCCGGCTCGTCTTCGCTGAGTTGCAGAACCGGTTGCCGCTTCCTTCCTCCGGCTTCAAATTGACTTGACAAAGCAGGTCGGCGCATTTACTCTGTATTGCAAAGTCAAAAATCCGGAGGGTCAGGAATATCGACAGTCCATACCAACCACCCCGGCATTTCGATCAACCGATTGAGGTGTCGCCGCTTGTGAAACCTCACTCGGTTTCGAATTCTATCCTGATTTTTTTCCGCTGGTTGACGGTCTGTGGCATCGCGGCGGCTCCCAGTTTCGTTTTGGGATTGATGTTGGACGGCGATGCTGCCGAGGCCATTGCGGGAATGGTCTGCGGCGTGCTGTGTTTCGTTTTCGCCTACACCTTGCTTGAGCACACGAAAATGATCAGGAAATGGCTGACGCGGAAAACGGTTCGGCGAACCGCTCGGATCGGATACGGAACGAGAATCGGAATCTCAGTCATATTCCCGATCGGGTTTTATCTCGACATGATTGTCGGTATTTTTTCAGTTCCCGTCAGCGGTCGGATACTGGCGCTGTTTGGCAGGGAGAACATCATCCGTTCACCGGATGATGTTGGAGATTTTTTGAGTCATTTTGTCATGACCGTTGTGCAAGGCGCATTTCTCAACATTGTTCTTCTGGGTTACATGTTGATCGTGTTCTTGATCGTCCGCTCGGTGATGAATCGTTCGTCGAATTTGGAGGCCAGGAAATCACCACTGCCCGGTTAGTAGCGCAATGAGTGGACCGATTTGGCATTGAAGGCCGGATTTGGCTCCGGGCCCCGGCCGCAGAACAGGTCGAATAAGGGAATGAATCCACACCGGAATTATCTTGTTGGTCTTGTTGCCAGGCATTCAATCACGCGACAAAGTTCTGAGCCTGAGGCAACAACTTGTCTGTTCTTGCGTCGGCGATCCAGATTTCCAGCACAATCAACCTTGGTCGTTTTTCTTACGTTTCCGAGGCGATCATCTCCACTGGCACAGCGAGTCAACGTATTTCGCCGTGCCATCTCGTAACCATGAGTCCAGCTGGGAAGGTTGCTTGAGCTGCTGGCCTCGTACGAGCGGAACAACGATGAAGTTGGTCGTGACCCCGGGAAGCCCCGACATATCACTCCACAGTTTTTCAAACTGGGAAACCGGGTAAATGTCTTCCTGCCCGTGCCCCCATCGCTTTTTCACGTCTTTTATCGTGATATACGTTGGCATCCGTTGGCTCAGGTTTCGAATCGCGGATTCGACTTTCGTTGTATCTCCCAGTTCGCCACGCGTGATTCCAAACACCGTGAGCAACTGATCGATGTCAATCCACGTCGTCATCGAGTTATAAAATGATAACTTGAACTCGTCTTCCTCCCGGGGCATTGAGAGTCCTTCCAGCAATCGGGGTTGTCCGTTGACCCGGGCGAGTCCTCCCCCTCGATCCTCGAGCCTCCGCGAGATGACTTCGAAGGAGAGGCATTTTTCGCTGGCCATGTGAAGTCCCAGCAATGCCGGATCGATATTCGCCCCGAGGGTATCCACATTGTGCAACATCAAGGTCTGAAGCTCCGGCTGTTCCTTGATCAATCGGGCAAGCCTTCCATTACGAAGCATGTTGGGTATTTCGTACCAATGTCCAACTGGATGCAGGCATTGCATGGGTGTATTGTCTCGATAATCGCTGCCTTCGCCGGTTTGCTGGGCCCAATCGATCAACGCGGAACGCTGGCTTTCGCGCATTTTTTCCCGCTGTTCGTCGAGCACCTGTTGAGGCATTTCTTCCCACTGGAATTGAAGATCCCGAACCATCGGCACGGTTCGCAGTCCAACGTAGCGGCCCGGTGATACAATCACCGGGCCCGGGTAACCATGATTCGAAGTCGCAGTCAAATGGTTTGAAATGGGACGATCGGTCAGATAGCCGGTCGTAATGATATGGGGAAACGGACGCCCGAATTCACTTCCGACTTTCCGGCTTTTGGCCAAGTGAACCTCAATGAAGCTCCGATGGGATCCGGAAAACTGGCAAAAGGGGTGCAGGCCCTTGACCACGCCGGCCCCTTCGGTCCAGCGACTCCCGACACCTGCCGAAAGCGTCACGACGGCAATCCTGCCATCACGAATCGCGTTTTCTCCCAGCTTTCGATACTTGTCACTTAGCCCGTTCCGTGCATCGATGACGTCATCTGGTTGAACATCGGTAATGCTTGTATTGGGCGGCAATCGGTTTTGAGACAGTCCGTAGCGACCGGATTTCAAGTCCGATCGAACCTGTTCGTGTTGTTCACGGTCAAATCCAAATCGGCCCAGCAGCGCATTCAATGACTCGGATGCCCCTTTGTCGAGATCGCGGCCGGGCAAAATTCCTTCGACCAGTTTTTGAAACGCCGCGGAATGGCCGTCGGTTCGGAACTCGCTACCGAGCTGCTCCATTTCGTGCCGTGAAAGTGCCGAAAGTTTTTGCGGTGGAAGCTTGAGCCACCCCGGAATGGTCAACGCGTAGTACTCGTTCGGCATGCGTGCCGAGTCAACGGTCGCCAGTTCGCCCCATGATCCCTGGTCGTTAATCTGAAACTCATAAACCACAGGCTCCATCGCAAACGGCAAGCGCATCTCCAGTTCGCGCTTTGTTCTCGTCATCGTCGCCTGAAGCCAGGCTTGCGCGTCGGCTTTGATCGCCGGGTCAAAGATGAACCCCATTCCACCGCCAGCCATGCCGCCGAGCATCCAGAATCCCCAGAATTGCTCACCGTATTCCTGTTGGCATTGCTGCACCAGCGAATTGGTGAACAAATTGGTACACCACGGAATGATTTTTTGAAGCGGTCCGAAAAAATTGCGATGGGTCGCGTTGCCGAGAGCTTGGATGTCTCCTCTTCGCAGCGCATCGGTAATTTCATCGAGAATCTCGATCGCTTCCTGGCGAGCGGCCCATTCGACGGGCGAGCGAAGCAGGTATTTTTCGGTGACCATTTCAAGGATCGGACCAACATTTTGCGCCATGCCGCCATGAACCAGAACCAGGCTTTCCTGGAGTTTGCGTCGGGTCTGCGGCGTAATTTCTTTTTCACTGAATACTGAATGTTGCGGCAACAGGCGCCCGCGACTGATTTTGAATTCCGGGTCTCCCTCGGAGGCCTCGATTCCCCGAATCAACTTAATACCAGGCCAGACGCCGCCTGAGTCCTGCCAGCCTCCTCCGGACCCACCGATCCACTCGCCCAAAATTGCACGGGCCGCAATGATCCGGCGATCGGATTCACTCAACGCGCCCTGCAAGGAAGCGACCTGGCCGGTGGCCCGCATGCAGAGCGAAATCAATGAACCGAGCAAGTTCGTTGACACGGCCAATCGTGAACCCTTCGGGATGTCGTTTACCTTGCTGACGATTTCCAATCCCAATCCCGGGCCAATCAATCGTTTCAGCAGGGTCACCATGGATTGCCCACAGCCTTCCATTCCCGGCGGCACAATTCCGGCCGCAATGACGGCCGCTTTTAATAATCCCAGGTAATCCCGTGCGAAGTCAAAAACTTCGGCGATTGTCTCGATTTCCGCCGAGGTTTTGAGATCGATACTCACCAGTCGCAAGACGGGCCGGTCAATCACACGCAGGTAACATTCAATGGGCGGGCGTGGAGCAGTATCCCGTCCCAGCACGCCAAGGTTGATCGACGCGTTGATCACTCTTGCACCGGCGGGAAAGTCCATGCCGAGGAAAAAAATATCGCTCCAACCGCTATGGGAGAAATCCATGCGGACAGCGGTCGTCTCCGACAAAATGGGAAACGCAGGCGTGTCGATGTCGTGATGAAGTAACTCCTGTCGAAATCGAAGCGGGTGGTCGCTGGGGTGACCCGTCCGAAACATCCATTGGTTTCCGCGAACTGTGCGCACGCTTCGTCGAACCTGGTCGGCCAGGGTCTGAAATGCGAGATCGTGGTAGGCCTGAGCCAGGGCGCTGGAAAGCGCGTCGCCAACACCGTGTTTGGACTGCGTGTCCAACAGTGAATCGATGGCTTCGACGAATCGACGCCCCAGCAGTTGCTGGTAACTTCCGAACGGAATCTTACCGGTCGCTTGCTGGCCAAAAAATCGCGGCAGGTAGTAGCGATGAATGGCGGAAAGAAACAGCAGGGCGCGTACCTGGTGGTACAGGTTGCTCGAGTTTCGCCACAGGGATTCGAGCGCTTGACTGTCTCGCACCAACTCGTCAAATTCAGAGTCCTCACACAGCAGGTCGAGTGACTGGTTGCGGATTGGATCTGCATTGGAACAGATGATCTGGACCAGGCGGTTTTCCTGCCAATCGATTGCCTTAGCATCCCCGGTTGAAGCGGGCGTTTGGTTGGTTGCAGATTCCATCAACAGGGCTCCCCCGTTGCAAGCAGGGGGACGGCAGTGCCGGCTCCTTCTGCGACCAACCCCAGAAGTTCCGACAGAATTTCGTCGCGGTCTTTGCCGGACAACGCCAACGCAAGTTGGGCTTTGAGCAGGCCGTATTTGACGCCAATATTGTAGCGGGTCCCTTTGACCTCGGTTGCCAGGTATCGTTCCTGCCGGGAAAGCGTTTCCAGGGCGGGCGACAATGAAATCAACTGACCGGGCGGCGCTGCACTAATCGATGCCTCCAGGAGATCCATGACCGTGGGCGTCAGCACGTGAATTCCTGATAGGCACAAATAATGACTCGCACGCAAACCAGCGACGATCAGTTCCTGCTCGGCTTGAGTCGGGGTCGGTTTCTCGATGACATTTTTGACTTCGTAAAGACCGACGCGATTGGCCACGCGCATTCCCCCAATTGCGCCAAAAAAAGGAAGCAGGTTTTCGCGCGTCGGTTGGACAGCCGAGACGGCACATGATTCGATTGCCGCGACGTCCACGAGTTGCCCGGCATATCCCCGCTCAAGTTGGCTCAGGTACACGTGGTCCGAAACGAGGTGCAGAAACGGCTCGTTGCCGACGAAACGGCGAGCGCGAAATAGCGCATCACCGTAGCCTCGCGGGTGATCCTGCTCCACGAATGTCAGACGGGACGCGTGTTCGCCCGCGGCTTTTTGGTAGCTTGATTTCTCGCCGGGGCAGATGACGACACAGATTTCTTCGACCCCGGCATTTACAGCTTCATCGGCGATGAGTTGCAACGCGGTTTTGTCGTGCCCCTGCTGATCGACCAGGCTTTGCAATGGCAACGATTTCTGATCCGGTGCTGCAGCCGTAATTACTGCTTTGAAAATGCTCATCAACAGATTTCCGTTCATGATGAATCGAAGGAATGAACCAATCTCAATCTTAGTTGTTCAAACCGAATATCAAAACGGCAAAGGGGCAGGTTGCCCAAGCATGACACAGCAGATACTCTCGGCCTTGACTTTTGGACCGGGTTCTTTGAACCCTTCTGCGAAGCAGGCGGTCAACTCGATATGGCCCGATCAACCGATTCAACCCGTTTTTGACAAACGGGACTCAACAAATCCGGACGGTTTGATAAAATTCGCGTTTTCAATTGAACTTGTCTTGACTGGGGATAGCGGATGCGCCTGCTGAAACACGCCTATCGATTGACCCTGTTGGTTGGATTGAGCCTCGTTGTCCTTTCGGTGATCAGTGAATCGACAGCGGTATTCGCGGGCAACCCCGATCCAGTCCAGGAATCGCTGCCGGCTGCGTCCGAAGGGGCCGGGAACCCGTCGGTCGGCTTGATCGCGAACCTGACGACACTGGGCTTGCTGGTCCTGCTTCAGGCCGTGCTTGGATTTGACAATCTCCTCTACATTTCTCTTGAGTCAAAACACGCCCCCGAGCACAAGCGTCAGATGGTTCGTGCCTGGGGAATCGGGATCGCGATTTTTCTCCGGATCGGACTGTTGTGCTTCCTGGTTTACCTGAAAGATTGGTTTGAGCAGACGTCGCTTCCTGATATTGATGTGCCCTTTTTCAAGGCGCATTTCAACCTGCACAGCCTGATCGTGCTGGCCGGCGGCGCTTTTATAATCTATACCGCGATGAAGGAAATCTGGCACATGACCCGTTTGGAGCATGATGACCACGGAGGAGGCGAAGGCAAGAAGAAATCGCTTGGCGCGATTATTTTCTGGATCGTTGTCATGAATGTTGTGTTCTCATTCGATTCGATCCTCAGCGCAATGGCTTTGTCGGAAGTGTTCTGGGTCATGGCGTCTGCGATTGTGATCAGTGGCGTGATGATGGTCTGGCTGTCAGATCACGTTGCGAGATTCCTTGCCAAAAACAGGATGTACGAAGTCCTCGGACTGTTTGTGCTGTTTGTCGTGGGCATCATGCTGGTCAGTGAAGGAGGGCATCTGGCTCACGTGAATCTGTTTGGTAATGCGGTTGAGCCAATGACGAAAACAACGTTCTACTTTGTGCTTGCCGTCCTGGTGTTGACGGATATCGTGCAGAGCCGCTACCAGAGAAAGCTGTTGGGATCCGCCGGCAAGGCATCGGCCAATGCATCAACGTGAGGATGCCAATGCGGGGCCAACGGCGCAGCCAGTAACGTCACGGCCCGGTTGGCAAAGGGCGAACGGGTCGGGTGAGGTAGCGCAAACACAACTTCAAAAATTCGCCAGAACTTCCGTCGCCATGGCGATGGTGTGATCGATGTCTTCGATCGAGTGAGCCGCCGAAACAAAGAGAGCTTCGAACTGGCTACATGGCATGTAAACTCCCCGCTCGATCAATCCCCAAAAGTACCTCGAAAACTGTGCGGTATTGGAACGAGCCGCGGAATCCCAATCGGCCACCGGTCCAGGATGAAAAAACAGCGTCATCATGCTGCCGACCCGTTGGAGACAATGCTCGACACCGGCCGAATCGGCCGCGGCAGTCAATCCGTCCGCCAGGCGTTGACTCAGCGTCTCGAGGTACTCGTAGGGTGGTTCGTCTCGCAACGATTTAAGCATCGCGATACCGGCCGCTGTTGCGATTGGGTTTCCGCTTAACGTTCCGGCCTGGAAGACTTTTCCGGCCGGCAAAACGTGTTCCATGATTTCACGTTTTCCCCCGAAGACTGCCAACGGCAGCCCTCCACCCACGATTTTTCCCATCGTCGTCATGTCCGGGGTGATTCCGAACCGCTCCTGGGCGCCCCCGCGGGCGACCCGGAATCCACACATGACTTCGTCAAATATCAACACAGAGCCAAATTGCTCGGTCAGCGCGCGCGTCGAATTCAAGAACTCGGTCGTTGGAATCACACAGCCCATGTTCCCGCAAACAGGTTCGAGAATGACTGCCGCAATCTGATCCCCGTGTGACCGGAAAGCGGCTTCCAGTCCGGTGACATCGTTGTATCGCAACACCATCGTGTCCTGACTGGTTCCCGCCGTGACCCCCGGCGAATTGGGGACTCCCAACGTCGCGGCGGCGCTACCGGCCGCGACCAACAGGCTATCGACGTGGCCATGATAGTTACCGGAAAATTTGATGATGATATCCCTGCCTGTGTACCCGCGCGCCACACGAATCGCACTCATCGTCGCCTCAGTACCCGAGTTGACCAAGCGGACCATTTCAACTGACGGGACAGCTTCGATTAACAATTCCGCCAACTCGTTTTCGGCAACCGTAGGCGCGCCAAAGCTGGTCCCACGGTCAACGGCAGCGTGAACGGCTTTTTTGACCGGATCAAACTGGTGTCCAAATATCATGGGCCCCCACGAACCGATGTAGTCGATGTATCGATTTCCATCGACATCGAACAGATAGGCTCCCTGACCGCTTTCGAACACAAGGGGGTCCCCGCCGACGGCCCCAAAAGCGCGCGCGGCACTGTTAACACCGCCGGGCATCAGCCGTTTCGCGCGGGAAAATTCAATTTGGCTTTGGGTGTGTAAGAGTTGTGGGCTGGTCACGTTCGATCCGTTGATTGATTGCTGTTGCGGGGATTACAGGCCTGTATGGCTGATGAACGGGAGGGCGTTGAGATCCGGCAGCGCACCACAGACTCCTGGCGCGCAAGACCCGGTTGAGAACCTTTCCCGTCTGTTCGGCGTCGGAATAATCGACTTGCCTGGTTTCTATCCTGAAAATAAATCATCTTCCAATGGTTCTCCCATCACGACGGCTCTGGCACGAGACTCAAACAGCTCGTTCCAGTTTTGCATTAACAGCCCCGTGGCGTCATTGATTTTTGACACGCTCCAGCGGCCGTTGGAATCGACACTTGCCAATCCCAGGCGGGCGAGTTTTCCCAAACCGTCATGAACTTCGAAATCTACTTCGACTTTGGTGGTTTGAAACAGGTAAGCCTCGACAATTTGATCCAACGCTTCCTCGGTCAATCCCTGAGCCGGAACGCTTGGATGCTTCCACAGAAACGTGTACGCCAGAATTGCTTCGCAGAGTTCCTGCTCTTCGGCCTCGTTGAGGATCCGGTAAATCACGCTGGAGTTGTTGTCGAGGTTTTTGAGGTACAGGCTTTCTGTCAACCCGAACTGATATTTGTTTTTCGTCCTGAAATAACTGAGGATCGACTTGAATACGTATCCCCCCGATGCACCCAGCAGGATGATCCAGCCCAGCAAATGGTCCAGGGTAAAAGCCAGTGAAAGAACGAGAACGCCGCGAGCGATCTTGTACACGGTGATCGCGACGCCGGATAGCGTGGGAAGCAGGATCCTGGCGCGGTCAAGTTTTGTCAAACGGACTCTTGAGCCGGGAAGCAGAATTTCCACGTCATTTTCCGGGATGTTTTTGAATGTTTTCAGGTAGATGAAGCGGTGGTCCAGGGACCGGTCGTTTTTCTTCTTTCTTGTTTTCCCTTCATCCAGTTCGGGTTTTATCCGGAAGGCCATGATCAGTCGCTGGAATTCCGGCAACTCAATCGACTCTTCCCGGAACAGGTTTCTCCAGCGTCGACGACTGACCTGGACCATGCGGTAGCCCCTGGCAAAAATCTCCAGTTGTTCAAACAGCTCAAAGTCAACATCGAGCCGGACGCCCCAGTTGCATCCGACTTCGATTGCGCGTTCCAGTTCTTCCCGGGACAGACGTTTGTAATGGGCACTCTGCAGCAATTCCGTCAACCGATAAAGCAGCCGATTGGCCAATTGGTTCCGGACTTCATCGTCCATGGTATCCAACTCGATCAACTGGCTGTCCGGATCAAGCGCATCGTATAATTCTTCGAGATTCAACAGCGCGGAGAGATGTTCGACATGAAAGATGGCCTGGAGGCGGGCACACAACTGTTGGTAGTTGCTTAACTCGTCCCCGTCCAGCAGGAACTCTGAAACCAGTTTCGCGCGCAAGTCCGTTTTGCGCAGCGGAATAAACGTTGCCCTTTCCGGCAAGCTTTGTGCGATCGGATCGTCTTCAATCCGGCCGACCAGGTGTTCTTCGTGAGATTGATTCAAACTTGATTTCGCTTTTCGGCAGGTGAACTGCCATTCAGAATACCCTGCGTTGATCCAATGCCCAACCGGAGGAGGGGGATTGGACGCAAGCAACAAGGCTCCTGCGTGGTCAGGCATTTAACCACCGCCATCCTGAATTTATTCCAAATTTCGGTTAGAATGTAACCACTTTAATGTAACCAATTCAGTCGGACTTCTTCGCGAGTTGTGAGAACAGCATGATCCGTTCATCAGGACAACATCTTCCCATTGTCGCCGGCCATCCCTGGCGCCGTTGGGCGACGGTTTTGCTGGTTCTGGCGATCGTCGCTTGGTCCGGGCTCCCGGCGAAGGGGCAGAACAGGGTGGATTTTGGTTCTCAGATCAAACCAATTCTGTCTGACAACTGCTACGCGTGTCATGGGCCGGACGAAGCCCAACGCAAGACAGATTTTCGGCTGGACCAAAAGGAAAGTGCGCTGGATCCTGATTTCTCGGTGATTGTTCCAGCGGATGTTGAATCCAGTTTGTTGATTCAGCACATCCTCTCGGGCGACCCCGATGAAGTGATGCCGCCTGCTGACTACCGGAAACACCTGACCGAATCCCAGAAACAATTGTTGGTAGATTGGGTCAAGCAGGGAGCGAACTGGTCAGAGCATTGGGCGTTTCAACAACCCATGTTGACAGACGTTCCAATTGTCGCCGATACGAAATGGCCCATCAACTTCATTGACGATTATATTCTCAGTCGGCTGGAAAAGCAGAACATCGAGCCCTCTCCGACGGCCGACGCACACACACTTTTGCGGCGCCTCAGTTTTGACCTGACGGGACTGCCACCTGCCCCGGAAGAAGTCAGCCAGTTTGAGCGAGCCATTGAGTCCGACGGATTCGAACCAGCGTACCGGGAATGCGTCGAACGACTGTTGGCGAGTCCACGTTTTGGTGAACGAATGGCCGTATACTGGCTGGACCTGGTCCGTTACGCGGATACCGTTGGATATCATGGCGACCAGAACGTGAGCGTTTCTCCCTACCGGGATTATGTCGTTGATGCTTTCAATCACAACCTGCCTTTCGACCGGTTTACGCGCGAGCAATTGGCTGGTGATTTGCTGGAGAATCCGACCCAGTCTCAGCAGATTGCGTCGGGTTACAACCGGTTGGGGATGATGTCCGCCGAAGGCGGTGTCCAACCCGATGAGTATCTGATCAAATACGCGTCCGATCGGGTGCGGACGACGACCGCGGTGTGGCTCGGGATAACACTTGGATGTGCAGAATGCCACGACCATAAGTTCGATCCCTTTTCAGCCAGGGAATTTTACGAATTTTCTGCATTCTTTGCGGATATCAAAGAGCAAGGGCTCTACTCCGGTGCACACCAGACGGGAAAATGGGGCCCGTCGATTGACGTTGCTGACCCGGTGCTACCGGACCTTCTGGCCCCGATCAACAAGAGTATTGCCCGGCTTGAATCGGAGATCGTCGAAACCGAAGAGCTCAAAACTGAACGCATCAAATGGGAAGCCGCTATTCAGAATTCTCACGTCGACTGGGAATTGCTTGACCCAATCGGGATCACCACCCTGCCTGAACTGACCATGGAATCGCTCGACGACAAATCGATCGTGGTCAGTGGTGATCATCCCGGGGAGGCTTTGTACGCGGTGGCAGTCGAGGCAGACACGGGCACCAGGGCGTTTCGGCTGGAAGCCCTCCCGCACCCATCGCTTCCCAGGAACGGACCAGGTCGGGCAGGCAACGGGAATTTTGTGGTTACCGAGTTTCTCGTTTTGCGGGGCGAACATACGGACCAACTTGAAACAATGGGAAAGCTTGTCTCCGAATGGCCAGCGGAGCTTCAATCCCAGGTCGTCAAGCTGGTTAACGCGACAGCGACGGTTGAGCAAATTAATGGTGCGGAAAAGCATCCGGACAAGAAATGGTCGGCGGCCAGCACCATCGATCAGGATACACGCGGCAAGACCTGGGGTTGGGCCGTACTCCCGGAGGTCGGCCAGGCACACGAGTTGGTGGTCCAGGTTGCCGAGGGCGAGCCCCTGGCAGAAAAGTTGACGATCGTGATCCGGCAACAACATGAAAATGGACCCCATGGGCTGGGGCATTTTCGGTTGTCGCAGGCAAAAGCTCCCAATGCAATTGCCGATCAGGTACGAAAGCTCCCGGAACATGTTCAAGCGATTGTGAAAACTCCGCCAGCCGATCGATCGGACGAGCAACTGACGGAGCTCTCAAATTATTACCTTTTGATCACGCCGATGTATCAGGCAACACGCGATCAAATTGCAAGACTCAAAGCCGAGGCTGAGTCGACAGCCCAGGAACATACTCGGGTAACGCTGGTAACCGTGGCAGTCCCACCTAGGGAAATTCGGGTGCTGGCCCGTGGAAACTGGATGGACAAGTCGGGTGTTGTTGTAACACCATCGGTTCCCAGGGTTCTGGGCGGTCCCAACTGGAACCGGAAAGATCTGGAGGCGAAACGGGCTACGCGACTTGATCTCGCGAACTGGATTGTTGATGCGAACAATCCGTTGACGGCCCGCGTTTTCACCAATCGAATCTGGCGCATGTTTTTTGGAAACGGTATTTCGAACGTACTGGATGATCTTGGTTCGCAAGGCGAACCTCCTTCCCATCCCGAGTTGCTTGATCAACTCGCCATGAAGTTTGTCGAATCCGGGTGGGACGTCAAACAGTTGATTCGTAACATGGTGCTCTCAAATACCTATCGTCAGTCGTCCAGCTTGCGTGGTGATCTCAGGGAGATTGATCCCGAAAACCGACTGCTTGCAAGACAATCGCGGTTCCGGCTCGATGCGGAATTTATCCGCGACCATGCGCTGGCCGTCAGTGGACTGCTGGTCCAGAAATCGGGTGGCCGTAGCGTGATGCCATATCAACCGCCCGGGCTGTACCGGCATTTGAATTTCCCGACCCGGGAATACCAGGCAAGTGTTGGCGATGACCAGTATCGGCGAGGACTTTACACTCATTGGCAACGACAGTTTCTGCACCCCGCCATGAAGACATTTGATGCGCCCTCAAGGGAAGAATGCACCGCGGCGAGGCCTCGGTCAAGTACTCCGTTGGCGGCCCTTGTTCTGCTCAATGACCCGTCTTACGTCGAAGCGGCCAGAGCGTTGGCCGATCTGGTTATCCAGGAACACGCCGATTCGGCATCGCGGATTGATTCAATCTTTCAACGAGCTTTTTCGCGAATGGCCGCCCCCGAGGAAGAAGCCGTCGTTGAAGAACTGCTGCAGTCACAATTCGACTATTTTGGCGGCCATGTCGACGAAGCGAAAACGCTGATTTCGGTCGGCCAACCGATGGGAGATGATGCAAGCCAGACATCGGCCACGCCCGTCGAACGAGCGGCCTGGACATCCGTATGTCGCGCCGTATTTAACATGCACGAATTTGTCTTGAGAAAATAGCCATGAAACCTGATTCGATACTGCAGACCATCGTGCAACATCGCCGAATCCAATCGCGGCGAACGTTCTTGAAGCGGACGTCAGTTGGCATCGGTGGCATCGCGCTCAGTTCGATGCTCGCGGAATCGTTGCCGGGAGCCGGTCTCGAATCCAGGATTCAGATTCCTCCCAATTGCAAACGCGTGATTCATCTGTGCATGGCCGGTGGGCCTTCGCATCTTGAAACGCTCGACTACAAGCCGAAACTGGCGGAGATGGACGGTCAGCCGATGCCGAAATCGGTGACCGAAGGTCAGCAAATCGCCCAACTGCAAGGCGAGCGCAACAAGTTAAAGGTTTTGGGACCACAACATGGATTCAGGAAATGTGGCAAATCCGGAAACGAAATCTGTGATGTACTGCCGAATATACAGGGTATTGCCGATGACATCTGTATTATTCGTTCGATGCATACGGATCAGATCAATCACGATCCCGCCCATACCTTGATGAACACGGGAGCCGGCATTCCCGGGCGCCCTTCAATGGGTTCCTGGTTGCTTTACGGACTGGGAAGCGAGGCCGACAATTTGCCAGGCTATGTCGTGCTGACGTCGGTCGGTGGCGGCCAGTCCCAGCCCATCGCATCCCGCCAATGGCACAGCGGTTTTTTGCCCAGCAAATTTCAGGGAGTTGAGTTTCGATCGCAGGGTGAACCAGTATTGTATGTGAAAAATCCGGCCGGCGTTGATCGAACACGCCAGCAGGATGTGGTCTCGGCTGTCGAGAAGCTCAACCGGATCGGATTGAAGTCGGACTACGATCCGGAAATCGAAGCGCGAATCTCCCAGTATGAACTGGCATTCAAAATGCAAATGTCGGTTCCCGAGTTGGCGGATATTTCAGACGAACCGCAGAGCATTCTGGATCTCTACGGTACCCAGGGGGCGGACGGAAGTTTTGCCTCCAATTGTCTGCTGGCCCGGCGACTCGCCGAGCGGGGAGTCCGCTTTATTCAGCTTTATCATCGCGGTTGGGATCATCATGGCGGGATCAAAGATGGAATCAAAGTGACGGCCAAGCTAGTGGATCAGGGCTCCGCGGCGCTCGTACAGGATCTGAAACAACGCGGGATGCTCGACGAGACGTTGATCATCTGGGGTGGCGAGTTCGGGCGAACCCCCATGGCCCAGGGGAACGGGCGCGACCACCATATCAAAGGGTTTTCCTGTTGGATGGCGGGCGGCGGCATCAAACCCGGCCTGACCTATGGCGCAACGGACGAGCTTGGCTACGCCGCGACCGAAAATCCGTTTCACGTTCACGATTTGCACGCGACGATGCTGAACCAGTTCGGAATCGATCATACACGCCTGACCTATCGTTATCGGGGTCGTGATTTCAGATTGACCGACGTGTCGGGCAACGTCGTGAAGGAAATTCTTGTGTAGGTCGCGGCAAACCGACGGGGTCTCGAACGATCGGGAGCCGCCCGACTGGCGGAAAATACCGCACAGTTGTCAAAAGAAGTTTGCCTAAGCCTGGGTTCCTGCCTGATCCGGGAAACGCGTTCCAGATTCGTTCGCTGCCAAAGCGGTTCCACGAATTACTTGCCGGATTCTTCCCACCAACCCAGGGCTGGCTTGTAATCGTCCCTCAGCAATGCAGCATGCTCCCGTTCAAGATTTGGTTTTTGCCTGTCTCGAATATCATTCCGTTCTCGGGCGTATTGGTTTGGGTTGAAATTCGGATTTTGTGTTGGCTTTCGGCCGTCCACTTCCCCCAGCCAGCTGTCGAGATCAAGCGCCAGTTTCTGAACGACCTCGGGGTGTTCGGTCGCCACATCGATTCGCTCCGAAATATCTTCATCGATATTGTAAAGTTCGTTTCGACCATCTTCGTAGTAGCGAATCAGTTTCCATTTACCATGCTGGACGATCGACGAAGGCTCACCGCCCTGATTACCGTAATGCGGATAGTGCCAGAACAACTCTCGGTCGGCAATTTCCTGGCCCTTGAGCAGTGGAACCAGGCTCACACCATCGACATGTTGCGTTGGACGGGCGGATAAACCGGCGATTTCCAATAACGTCGGGAAGAGGTCAGTACCGATGACCGGCGTATCGCATTCCGATCCCGGCGAAACCGTTCCTGGCCATTTAACATAGTACGGCTCCCGAATGCCGCCTTCCCACTGGCGCCCCTTGCCGCCGCGTAACGGCAGGTTCGACGTTGCTTTTCCATCTCCCGCGGATACGCCCCCGTTATCGGATGTGAATACGATTACGGTGTTATCCGCAAGATTCAACCGGTCCAGTGTCTCCAGGACCATTCCGACCGCGTCATCCATTGACTCAACCATGCCAGCATAAAGCGGATTGTCCTGGACTTGTCGAACCGGCAGAGTGCGATCGATGATGAATCGTGATTCTGGCACACCTTGTTTGACCGCTTTGTCACGATATTTCTTCCATAATGCTTCGGTGGATTGAATCGGTCCGTGGACGGAATAAAAAGAAAGGTACGCGAAGAAAGGTTCGTTTCTGTGTTCTTCAATGAACTTGACGGTTTCATGTCCAAGCCGATGCGGAAGAAGTTCCCCGATTGGCCCATCTCGCATTTGAGGGTTGTCATAGGGCGAAAAGTACCCTCCGGGAGGCGAACCACGGTGATGACCCCCGACGTTGAACTCGAATCCGTGATCCGTCGGCAATGACCCTTCACCTCCCAAATGCCACTTGCCAGCAAAAAAAGTTCGGTAACCAGCCTCGCGAAATGCTTCCGCCAAGGTGATGTCATCGAGCGGCAGGTTGTGATCGTAGGTCGCCGGAAGCAGTTTCGTATTCCGTTTCCATTGCGCTCCTTCAGCGGCACCAATCCAGTCCGTGATATTCAACCGCGCCGGGTATTTTCCGGTCATCAGGCTGGCTCGAGATGGACTGCAAACCTGACACGTTGCGTAGCCGCGCGTGAATTTCATCCCTTCATTCGCGATTCGGTCAATGTGCGGGCTTTCGTAAAACAGGCTGCCCTCGTTGCCGAGATCACGCCAACCAAGATCATCGGCGAGGAAAAAGACGATGTTGGGGCGCGCATCATTTTCGCGAGCCCTAAGCAGCGTTGGGGCAAGATCATGGAGCGTAAGTACCGCAAAAAAAATACAAGCCACAACGTTTTGCACATTTCGAAACATGATATTGCCAGGTCCTGTTGAACGGGTTTCATTGAGCTTCGCCCCGCCCAAATCAGTCATTGATTTCAAAAAAGGGCTTCAGCGGGCTCACCCACGGTTCCGATTCTACCGGGAGTGGCTGACTTGGATAGCATCCGTCGACGTACCGGCGGGCCCGGATTGCGGACGATTCGATTGCTGTTCTATACCAGTAGCGAAGGTTCAAGCACGGTCATTTCTTTCCACCTGCCCTGTAAAAACCGAATCAAATAGACGACTCCCAACAGGCAAACCCAACCTGTCAGGCAAATCCACCACCAATTCACCTGGGCTTCGGCTGCGGGAAACAGCACCGAACCACAGATACCAACGAGCAGGAATAGGGTCGACGCAACGCTGGTCGCAACCACTGCGAATCTCGTATCGCCGGCCCCTTTGATCGCATTGACAAACACAATCTGAACAGCATCGAACAAAGAGTAGATTGCCACGTAACGCAGAAACGCAATGGTTAGCGTTTCAATTTCTGCAAAGTCATTGCCTTCGATCGAGTGAGCAATCAGAAACCACCCGGGAATCCCGACATAGGCGACGACGAAGGCAATGGTATACAACAGGGCGATCCATAGCGTGTTCCAGGTCGCCCGACTGGCCATGGCCGCATCTCCCTGGCCAATCTTTTGTCCGACAAGCGTGGCGCATGCCATCCCGATTCCGAACACCGGGTAAAAGACCAGCATGTTGATGCTGAAGACAATGGCCGACGCCGCTGCCGCCGTTTCACTGATCTTGGCGATCGCGACCACAAAAAATGTAATGGCTAACCCTTCGATCAGGAACTGAATTCCATTGGGAATCCCAAAGGAAAGGAACCGTCTCATCAACTTCCAATCCAAACGATAACCGGATCGCGTTCCGAACTGCTCGTACTTCGACTGCAAGAACAGGTATCCAAATATCGCAACTTTGATCCACATCGAAATCGAAGTTGCAATTCCTGCCCCCCAAATCCCCATTTCGGGGATGGGTCCCCAGCCGAAGATCAAGAGGAAATCGAGCATGACATTCAAGCCGGCACCGACGAAATTCACGACCATCACGACGTTCGTCTTACCGCGACCGATGAAAAATGCACTAATGCCGGCATCGAGTATCAATGCGCCGGAGCCAAATGCCAACGCCAGAAAATACACGCCTTCCAATCGGGAAAGTTCGGTGCCATGTCCCAGCGCGAGGAACAGCTGTTCGCCAAAAACGCCAATGGCCAGGTAGACGGGAATGGATATTAAACCCATCCAGATTGATTGCCAGATAATCGCTCCGATGCGGCCATGTTGGTTCGCACCGAAATACTGGGCCACGAACGTGCTGCCATAACAGGCAATACCAAATGGCAGACTGGTCATCGTCCATGAAACCACCCCTGCAGGAAGCGCGGCCGCAAGTGCATCTGTGGAATACCAACTCATGAACAATCGGTCGCAGAATTGCATCAGCGTAAAAGAAATCGTGGATGCAATCAGCGGAAGTGCAATCGCCAGGATTTCGGCTGGTCCGCAGGTCTGGCCCCACCAAGTTTTCAATGAAACCATGCTTGTTCTTTGGCGAGATAAAGACGGAAGTGATTTTTATTCCGTGACAGAATTTAAACAGAATTGTTCGCAGTTTCTCACTGATGATGACGCCGCACCGTCAGCTGGCGGGATCTGTAAAAAAAGCCCTCTGAAATCATTCAGAAGGCTCGATGCGGTTCCGCAACCATCGGTCACATGCATGGACCGATCCAGGTTTCGACTAAACGTCGATTTCATCTTTGGCGGGAGAAACAACTCGTCCCATATAATACCCGCATGTCGGGCAAACCACGTGAGTCGGAGTTGTGGTGCTGCATTTGGGGCAAAGTGTCAGTGGTCGGGCTTTCAACGCGTCGTTGGCGCGACGTTTGCCAGTCCGTGAATTTGAGTGTTTTCTTTTGGGAACAGCCATGATCTATACCTGAAGACGGATTTCTGAGTCATTTTTGCAATCCGGAATTTTAACGGTCAATCAGGCTTTCCTCAACGGCTGATTCTGGTTTTTCAGTCGAAAATATTGCGTTTTCATGAGGAAAGGGATCCAATACAGGCCTGTCCCAACCGTATTCGGCACGAATAATGCCGGCCTGAAAGGCCCAATAAATCACCTTGTGGCATCGCCCCGGGAATTCGTTTATTGCGCCTGTCCCCAGCCACTCTCCTTCCCGACTGCTCTCGATTGACCTGTCACCGATCTCACCGCCTGTTCGCGCCCTCTGCCCCCGAACTCTCCAACTTGGCCTGTCCCCGAACTCTTCCCCGAACTTTCCGTCGGGCTGAGCTCCCAGGATGGGTTCCACCTCGAAACAGGGTTTCGCTTGGATTCGTCCGATAGCAAAGCGGCCAACCAAGCAATGGATCAGGCAGGCATACAGCTCAATCCTTCGTGTTTGGCGTAAGAACGATATACCAAGCGACATGATTTGCTGTCACGCCAGTTTCGCCATTTTTCCTAGGCCTCCAATTGTCGGAATTCGATGTCAAACTTTACGGATTAGCAAAAGTCTGACGGTTGTCCGGCCGATAACTCATGTGTTGGTCCAAAGAAGGGTTAAACGCGTTTCAACGTGCGTTTGAATCATTGGAGGACAGAACCGGGGGGTTCGATGGTAAACCGAGTTTGTTTACCAAAACGTATTCGTAGCTTGCTGCGAGCTACGAAACGTTTTTTTCGAACACACATCAGGATATTTCCGATGAGATTCACCCCCTCGAAAATCTTGGCCTGCACCGTTTGCCTGGTATTTGCTGTATCGGGATGTTCTCCGACCAAACCGTTGTACCTCAACGACGTCGGAGATCTGTCTCACTACATTGAACAGGCAACAAAAATCGAATATCCGGACGTCGAATATCCGACGTTGGACGAGGTGACCCAGGCCCACCGACCGATGACCGTGATCGATCCGGATTTCAATTCCTTTCAGGACATGACGCTTGAGGACGCCGTATCGATTGCACTTTCCAATACGAAAGTCATTCGCGGTTATGGTACGCCCGGACTCCAGTCGACACGGATATCTCCGGGGCAAGACGGACTGGCTAATGGCCCGAATGCGGCAACCACCACCTACGACGTGGCGATTCGTGAAAGCGAGCCGGGTTTCCTGGGAACACCGGGACAGATATCCAGTCCATCAAACCTGACGACCAACGGTGGTCTGGACGGCAACCAGGGAGTGGAGGCCGCGTTGGCCGACTTCGACGCTCAGCTGACAGGAAGTGTCACGTACGCAAAATCGGATGAGCCACGCAATAGTGTCATCACCAGTCCACTCAATAGTCCCGTCTTCCAGCAGGACCAGGTGACATGGCAATCCCAAATCTCGAAGAAATCTGCCAACGGGACGCAGATCTTCTTCCGGAACATTAACCAGTATACGTCAAATAACAATCCAATCACCCCGAACGGCCTGCAGGTCCTCGACAGCTTTTACCGGGCGAGTTTCGAAGCCGAGGTTCGTCAGCCGTTACTCCGCGGACGGGGGACGTTTATCAATCGCATGCCGGTAGTCATTTCGCGAATCGGAACGGATCAGCAGATCGCGAACCTGGATGCTGCGTTGCAGAACAAAGTCACCAACGTGGAGATTCGATACTGGGATCTTTACTGTGCCTATCGAAATTTTGAAGCCGCCAAAACTGGACGGAAAGCCGCGTTGGAGACATGGCGGATCGTCAAGGACCAGTTTGACGAAGGCGCGGAAGTCAATATCCAACAAGTGGCCCAGGCGAGCGGGCAGTATCATTTCTTTGACTCACAAGTCATCGACACGTACAACAACGTGCTTAACGCCGAAGGGCAATTGCGATACCTGTTGGGATGGGCATCCACCGATGGAAGGTTTCTGCGACCAATCGACGAACCCGTGATGGCACCGGTCGAATTCGACTGGACGACTTCCCTTTGTGAAGCGCTGACGTATCGCCCCGAACTTCGCCAGGAACGCTGGGAAGTCAAAAAGAAAGAACTTGCGCTGGCGTATTCGAAAAACGGTTTGCTTCCCGAGTTGAATGTCTCCATGCTTTACCGCTGGCTGGGGTTGGGAAACAAATACGGAACCAGCGGTAATAGCCAGGATTTCCCGAGTGCAGACAGTGCGGCTCTGAATGAACTGTATGGAGGCAATTTTCAGGAACTTCAGTTGGGTGGAACATTCGCGATGCCGATTGGTTTCCGTCGTGAGCTGGCGAATGTACGAAATGCCCAGTTAAAACTGGCTCGCGAGCTAGCCCGGGTTGAAGACATGGAGTTGGATATTACCAAAGAGCTGAGCGAGTCCATGAGAGCGCTGGCGGCCAATCAAATGGTCATGCAGGCTTCCTTCAATCAGTGGAAAGACACGACGATTGAAGAAGAGCACTTCAAACGCCTGGAAGACGCCGGTGTCGAAACACTGGACGTCGCATTGGAAGCCCAGCGTCGACGGGCTCAGGCGGAAGTTTCCTTCTACACTGCACTTTGCGAATACAACAAGGCGATCGCCCTGACACATCGGCGTAAAGGTACGATACTTCCCTATTGCGGAGTTCAATTGGCTGAAGGCCCCTGGCCCGGCAAAGCATACGACGATGCCCAGGAGCACGCGCGACGACGTGGAGCCAGCCGCCAGATCAATTACGGTTGGTCGCGGCCGGAAGTCATCAGTCGCGGCGAAAACTCGCCTTCCGCCAACAACATTGGAACCATTTCCGGTACCTATGCGAACCCGGCAATGCAAAACGAGACCGGCGAGACCTACGACGTGGCACCGATTGGCGAAATCATTGACGGAATTCCCGTCGAAGCGACGCCGATCAAAGGCGTGATTCCTTTCAACGGACAGACCGTGCCCTATTATGAGGCTCCGGGAGCGATCCCAACGCCAGCAACTCATGGAGCCAGGATCCTTGCACCAGGTGCTTCGACGGTTCGTCAGGTCGACTATGTCGAAAACGCTCCGGATTCAAGTTCAACACAATTGTTGACAGGTTCGCACAATGATCCTTCCACGGTGACGCCGGTTGCGATTCAAAGAGCAACCGTCGAACCTGCCCTGTCGACGCGTCCGAAACGCGACACGTCGCCAATGCCAACGCAACGTTTGAAAGCCAAGACGCCCCTGACCGAATCTCAAGTCACTGAAATTCGGTCTTCCGATACGAACGCTGTCCTGCGAACAGGCAATCTGCAGTGGGAAAAGCTGGGGTTGGAACGCCCCGAGCCATCGGTTGGCCGGACGACCGCTCGAATCAAAACAAACTGATCACGTGCCGTCAATCAACTCACACCCAATTTGGACCTCTCGTTACAAAGGTCGTCCCATGAAACGCTGGATCGTATTGCTCACCATTTTCACTGCAACACTCAGCACGTTTGGCTGCAGCATGTGCTGCGGTCCCCACGATTATGACTATTCCAATTTTGGTGGCAAACACCAACGTGTCGATCCGAGGTATGGGCGTGTCGGTTCCATCTTTTCAGATCCTAATGCAAGTTTTGTCGGTGATAGTGCTGATTCAAATCTGGAACCCCAACCCGATCCACGCAGCAATTCCGATCGTGAGTCGGATCGGATCAAGCGTGAATTTGACGACGAACTCGAGTTGATTGATCCGATCCGGGACTCGCAGCCCGGGCTGGAGAAGTTACCCGATCCCAACGGGGACGAATCCACTGCCTCGCGATTCTGGAAACCCCGCCCACTCCGTTCGGGGCAGTCCTGGCGATAGGAAATCCGCAGCCAGGCGATCATCATCGTCGAATCGATCTCGTCATTCGTGACTGTCGCGATCGCCCTCAATCCGCGATGCACAGAGATTTTGAATGGTGTATTTCGTGTTCACGAACGCGACTACGGACCAGGTCGATCGAAACGCAACTGATCGGATCGCCACAGTCAGTTGTCTTCAGGGTTGACACTCCGCGAAAACCGGTCGGATTTCCATTTTATTTGGTTTCTGAGTCCCATCTCCGGAAAGCAGTCGCTCGTTGCAGCGACGGGAAATCCACCATCTTCGGTGAAATGGCGTACGATAATGGTCGGCGACCGGTCCCGATGTTTCCGTTCGAAAAACTGAAAATTCTCTCGAACTTCTTCTAGCAGCAGCATCCATCGTTGGTCCTTGATTGTCGAGGCGATTCCGGGGTATATTGTCGGTCTTCGGAGATTTGGCTGGTAGATTTCGATTTCTACCGGTTGCACGGTGACAGGCCACATGAGAAAAATGGCAAGTCCAAGGAAGAATTCGCTTGAGGTCCAGCCGGTTTGTATCAAGGGATTCCGAGTCACGGAATTGATCAAGCAAAAAAACCGATTAATTGTGTTAACGAATTATCTTGGTCGCGGTTAATGTGGCTTGTTTTCGTAATCCGGAATTTCCGCGCAAGTTAATCGACCCCTTCGGGGAAAGTACTTTTCTTCGGTCCAGACATCATTGATGTTTCCGATCCAAGACGTCGGTCATGGCATCGAATCGGTTTCATTCGAAATTTTTAGAGGCAAGAAATATGGGTAGGTTTACGGTATTGCGAATAGTGGTTCTGATCGCGGCGATCGGCTGTGGTTCGATTGTTTTGAGCAGCAATGTGTTATGTCAGGAAAAAGACGAATCCCTGGTTGCCGATGTCCGGGCTGAATCGGACAAACTGACCGAAGCGTTCAATGCAGGAAAAGCAGCGGACGTCGCCGCAGCGTTCCTGGCGGAAGGTGAATTGATTGATGAAGAAGGAACGGTTTATCAGGGGCCAAAGGAAATCGAGTCGTTGTTGACAAGTTTCTTTGAAAAATTCCCCGGGTCGCAAATGGCAAATGAGATTGAGTCCGTGCGATTGGTCGGGCCCGTGGCGATTCAGGAAGGGACTCGTGTCTTTACCGCAAAAGATGGCACTGAGTCGCGGATTCGCTACATTTCGGTACTTTCCAAAACGGCTGCCGGTTGGAAGATCGCTTCCGTTCGCGATTTTGCGGATGAAACGCCGCCAACATCGGGCGAAATGCTTCAGTCGCTGGATTGGATTGTCGGTAAATGGCTGAATGAAGGTTCCGATGCGCGAGTTGAAATCGAGTATCGCTGGTCGGAAGACAAGAACTTCATTTTGGGTGAATTTTCGGTGAAGCGTGGCGAGCAGTTCGTAATGAAGAGTTCGCAGCGTATCGGCTGGGATCCCCTGTTTGGTCAGCCAAGGTCCTGGATTTTTGATTCGGATGGCGGATACGGGGAAGCGCTTTGGAGCCAGGTCGATGATACCTGGATTGTGAGGTCGTCTGCCGTGCTGCCCGATGGAATGACCGGATCAGCAATCGTATCGATTTCACCTGGTGAAAACGGCCGTTTTGTCATGACGGGAACCAATCGCCATGTGGGGGGTGCACTTGAGGATGACTATGAGATCACAGTGGTAAAACAACCTCCGACAGCTGGAAAATAACCCGGAATTATCAGGAATTCAAACGATGAACGATTGCAGTTTTTTTCGTAATTCAACGACCGTGGTATTGGTTTTAGCGGTTGTTTTCTTGTGTTCAAACCAAGCCTACGCACAAAAGGGAAAGAGTCGAGGAGGCGCAAAGCCTTCGTTAGGGAAAGTGGGCGGAAGTGGAGCTCGACCCAGCGCCCGTCCAAGTGCTTCCCGGACCAAGCCAAGTCGTCCCAACGTTTCTCGTCCCACTGCTTCGCGACCGTCGTTTGCCAATGCCAATACGCGACCATCGGCGAAAAAGCCGAGCGTTGGTGCCGCAGGTGGAAAGACCTTCGGCGGTGGACGCCCCAGTCTGGGCGGCGCCGGCGGGCGACCTAACGTGTCGCGTCCCTCAACACCGAATATTGGTAATCAGAGACCAAATGTCGGTAATCAGCCTGGTGGCAATAAACCCAAACTTCCAACAAAACAAAACCGGCCGAGTTTTAAACCGCCAAGTTCTTTGAAACCCACCAGTCGCCCGTCGACCGGAATCGGCCAAACACAACCCTCCACACGACCATCATTGCCAGGCAACAACAATCGGCCGAATATTGGCAATCGGCCAGGCAGCGGCAGTAATCGTCCGGGCAAAACCAAGCCTTCATTTGGAAACGTTGATCGTCCGACCAAGTTGCCCGCTGATTTGGGTCGCCCTGGATCCGGCAATCGACCTGGCATCGGCAGCGGCAATCGGCCAACGACATTACCGGGAACTTCTGATCGACCTGGCAACGGGGGCGGAGATGGTAACCGGCCTGGTATCGGTGGCGGTAATCGACCTGGCAACGGGGGCGGAGATGG
>JAHEBQ010000110.1 GCA_024642205.1 Planctomycetaceae bacterium
GGGCGACCATGCTGGAAGGACACGGAGATCCAGCCGCAGCGAAGCAGGCATTGGCGAACGCTTTTGACGACCCGGCGATCGAAGAGCGAAAGATTTTCCGGATTGGAGACGGCGGAGCGATGTCCGGAATCCTGATCGCCGGAAGATACAGCGGAGGCGAATCCGTGTTTCTTGCCTTCCTCTTGGATTAGCTTGCGAAATCGCAAACATGCGCGATTTCGCGCAACCATGCCGCGCTCGAGTCCGGTATCACCAAAACGCTTTAGGCGGTCATGTCGAGATGCCAGTTGTCGATTGTTACTACAATTGATCTTTGAACGCCATCTGTCCGGCACCTTCCCGAATTTTGAATTTTTGTTTTGAACTCGAAACACGTTGTCCGACAACGAGGACTTTTGAGCTGGACAAATTACCGGCGCGCTCAAAAGCCAGCCACAGCCTGGTAAACGTAACTTGCCACCTCACGCATGGGGTCGAAACTCAAGGTGTCGATATCGTTGCTTGATTGGTGGTAATTGCCATTGCGAATGAACGACGTGTCGTTGATCATCAGCGCAGGAATGTCGAATGCCCAGTAGCTCTGCTGGTCGGACATTCCTGCCAAGTCCTCGACCAAAGGATGGTCGATCATTTGAACATCGATGCCGGCACCAATTTTCAGAATCGGGAAAAAACGTGCGCAAAAAAAATCCGACCCGGTTTTTACCGAGCCAGATTTTGCAGCGGAGGACACGGGGGTCGAACCCGCAACCCATTGCTGGGCAATTGATTTCGAATCAACCTGCTAGCCATTCGCTTATCCTCCGAATGTGATTGGGCTTTGCTCCAAACGTAGCCGTTGTCACAGAATTTCGATTCGGTATATCCTACCGGCCAGGTGGTTTCTGGCCAAGCTCTCATTGTCGATCTGAAATCGAGGAAGTCGAGAATGGTCCCAACAAGTTCTTTCGCAAACCCATTTTCGTCCTTCGGATTCGAAAATTCATCTCGACCTTGACGAGCTACCCGTCAAAAAAATACCTCGCGGCTCGTCGCTCCTGAAATCGGCAACGATGGCGTCAACTTCGCTTCCAGTCGATGGCTTTATGTATTACATCCGGGAACGTTCGCCTGCTGGTGGACCTCAAGTCGTCGGACAAACGACATGACGGTTTCAGAAACCACTCCTGGTCAGCCAGCTTGGGTGCTCAACTTGTACATGAGCGAATGAGACGCAAGCGCCCGGAGTCCGGAAAGCTTGCGCATCACCAGCCATGTTTTCGACAGGCCAGGCGATCATGAGTGTTCGCCCGGCAGCCGATTGGTCGATTGACGGACGTTAAACGGCGGCTTCCTTGATCCGCTCCAGCATCAACGACAGATTCTTCATCGACAGAAGGTGGGCGTAGATCAGATCCAGCTCACCGGTTTTTGCCAATTCCTGAAGCTTTTCGCCTGGCAACGCGATCAATTTCTCACGGTTGATGGTCATGAAACCACGTAACGACCGTTTTTCACCATCGGCCAACGTGAAATTGGCCTGTTTGTCCTCCAGAAGTTCAAGATCCTTGAGCTTTTGGCAAAACAGTTTGGTTCGTTCCATATCGCGCTGAAAATCCTTCAGGAATTCCAACAACCTGTTCAGGTATTCAGTGCGTTCACCCTGATCATCGAACAGTCTCTGCCCGCGTCCTTCCTGGTTGAAGCCGTCCCAATCCTCGTCTAGGCAAAGTGTGAACTGCGTGTGGTCTTCGTTTTGCGAAAACACAAACGGATATCGTCGGACAAACGCTGGAATGTACTTGGCAGCCCAACCTCCTTCATCCGTCAAATACAGATTCTCGTTCTCTTTGATACTCAGGATAACCACCGGAATCACGTTTTCGCCGGCAGCCGCGAACACAACGGTGTATTCTCGAGCGGCATGCCCGATTTCAACAGCCGCCAATGGTACGGAATTGGCAAGTCGGGCAAAGCCGAAATGTTCGGTACCTGGTTCAACACACCAGTTACCGTGTCGCTGTGGGGAAACCGGAGCTACCTGATCATAAAACATCAATTGCTTGGCCATCGAAAATATCCTAAAAAAACAGTCTTGAAGTAAACGGTTTTGAATTCGCACGGAAACCAGATTGTACAACTCCTTTGGCAAAAGACGCCCTGGGAGGCCCATCGAGGATCAGTTTTTTCGCATTCCGACGGGGGTCATATCAATTGTACGGATGAAGTGTCAAATTGTGCCAGTTATTCAAGCCAACGGCTCATGAAACGGTACTGGTTAGAGAAACAGGTTTTAAGATACCTTCTAAATCATAGCGACAAAAAGTTAGATACCCCAAGGGGTCAAAAAGTTTCGGAAAACAGAGGTAATATTGCGAGACATTTTGATCGACGTTGGAGGCCGACATTTTGCGCAATGATCACCCTGATTTCTGACCAGGTCTGATCGTCTTGTGCTTTATCCCATGGCGTTTACGATTTGCGCCCCCAGCATGAATTACCATTTCCATCGCGCGGTAGATGGCGTGATTCTGCCAAAGGCGGATGCGTGTGTTGCGGTCGTTGGCGTCGACTTTGAGTTACGTCGTTACGGCCCTTGAACGAATCGGTAACCCAATCCAGGTAACTCAGCATGGGAAATCGAAAGCATGGAGGGCATCGACCTTTCGGGAACGGTCGCGACTGACCTGTCACACGATAGGGTGTTTATACAGAACAGGCTTGGTGATCTGATTGACGCCTACACGGGCGATCCTACGCCGACTCCTCTTGGTGTAAGGGGAGTGGCAATGATTGTCGTTGGATGGCAGGAGCATTATTTCGTGTTGTGAATATGCGGAAACGGTTCCAGATGCACAAGCACATCTCTCAGGTTCGGAAATTCTCCAAGCAATTGATCTTTCACCTGATGACCAATGCGGTGTCCTTCGGCGACGGTGAGGTGTTGATCGACCTCGATGTGAATATCGGCGAAGAACTCCAGGCCCGACTTTCGGACCCAGAGGGTTTCCACTTCCGCGACATCTGATACCGACATCGCCAACTCGCGAATTCGATCAACGAATTCGGAATCGGCCTGCACGTCCATCAGTTCACTGGCACTGGAGCGGAACAGCTGAACTCCAGACCAGACAATGGCGGCAACCACGACCAGCGAGGCCACTTCGTCGGCCCAGATAAACTGCGAACCGCCTAATCGAATTGTGCCCAGGCCAATCAACACGGCGAGCGCACACAAGGCATCACTACGATGGTCCCATGCGTTGGCGATGATGGCCGATGATCCAGTGCGTTTTCCAACACGCACATTGTATTGATACAGGCCCTCCTTGATGAGGATATTGGCACCAGCGATCCAGAGCGTCCAGATCGGAGGGATGTCATGCTGGATCGTGATCCGTTGAATCGCTTCCCAACCGACAAGTAGTGCCGAGATAATGACGAGCAATGCCACGTTCGTGGCAGCGATCCCTTCGGCTCGTGTGTGACCGTAAGGGTGTTCGGCATCGGCTGGACGCTGAGCAACTCGGAGTGCAAAAAGAACCACCACAGTCGTCACGACATCGCCGATGGAATTGACGGCATCAGCGATCAGCGCAAAAGAGTTTCCCGCGATTCCACCGATGAGTTTTACAGTGCCCAAAGACAGGTTCACCGCAAGCGCGAGAATGGCAGCCCGCGTGACTTCGGCGTAGATGTAAGAAATTGAATTTTGGTCAGCCAAGTCGTCGTTTCTTTCGATTCGCAATCGTATTTCGCAATGAGTCAAGGAACTCCTGGGATTCGAACACTGCGCCGGCTATTTGTAATCCAACGGTCATGTGCGTCGTCATGCAGAAAAATCTCCTCGATGACCTCGTAAGCATAGACTAACTTTCAACATTTCCCCAGCGCCAGTAGCCGTCACTTTGAATCATCGCCTTCTCGAATCTGGTGAACGTCCTGGTAAAGCCGCCATGAAGTATGACAATCGGCACCGTTGTCAACACGATCCTGGCAGCTTCCAAAAGCTGGTTGATGTGATTGGATTCCATGTTCTGGCCATTCCCCTGAAGTTCATGTATACGATCACCCAGGCCCGAAAAAAGATGGTGAAATTACTCGCGGTGTTTGTTCGGCGAGTTGGCTTGAACCGGATTGGAATAAGGAAGCGATCGCAGTAGAATGTGTATTCGGATCTCTCCTGTTGCGAGAATTTAAGGAAATCCTGATGCGTCATGGTTCCAACATCGATCCTCCGAATCGATTCGAGACGATACATCGCGAACCGAATTTTGAATATCTGGAATGGGACCAAGAGCATCTGAGGACGCTGACCAATCGTAAGATTGAGTACATCGCCGATTCATCAAAGAGCATCGTTTCCGAGAACAATTCACGTGATGTTCCGTTTCGATACAGCGTGAATCCCTACCGTGGTTGCGTCCATTCATGCTCTTATTGTTACGCCAGACCGGGCCATGACTACCTGGGATTCAACGCTGGGTTGGACTTCGAGACAAAGATCGTCGTAAAACACGATGCTTCCAAGTTGTTCCGAGAGTTTCTGTCAAAGAGGGGTTGGAAGCCGGAGCCGATCACTTTTTCGGGCGTGACCGACTGCTACCAGCCCGCTGAACGAAAATTCCGGCTGACTCAACAGTGCCTTGAAGTCGCTCTGGAATGCCGTCAGCCGATCAGCATCATCACCAAGAATGCTCTGGTGCTCAGAGATCTGGACCTTCTGAAAGGGCTGGCTGCCGACAATCTCGTTCACGTTTACTTGTCAATCACAACCCTCGACCCTGCGCTTGCTCGTGACATGGAGCCAAGGACGAGCATTCCGACGGCCAGGCTCAAGGCGATCCAACAATTATCGGACGAACGGATTCCGGTTGGAGTCATGGTTGCTCCTGTGATTCCGGGGCTCAATGATTCAGAAATACCTGCCATTCTGAACGCCGCCAAGGATGCCGGTGCGGGAGCCGCCGGATACATCCTGTTACGGCTGCCACTCACGGTGCAACCTGTTTTTGAAGAATGGATTCGTCGTACTCGGCCTGACAGGGCGGAGGCGGTGCTGGGACGAGTGAAGGATACGCGTGGCGGCAAATACAATGACTCACGTTGGCGGCAACGAATGGTGGGCACCGGAGTGATCGCCGACCAGATCAGTGTTCTCTTCAAGACATTCCAAAAAAAATATGGCCTTGATCGACAATTGGTCCCATATAACTGCGACGAATTTGAGCGACCGGTTTTGGATTCTAACCAGCTGCGCCTGTTCTGAAACCGAAACCCCGTTGCAAGAACGATCTCGACAGTACGTTGCCTCAATTGAAAGGTTCTGCACTTCCCGCGCAATCAAAGGTCTGACAAGTCAAGCTGCTCAGTTGATGTGACAGCGGATCAAGAACTTTACCAAGAACGCGTTGATCCGGCGCAACGCGGAATTCGATGCCTGAGAAACAAAGCAGGGTCAAGTCACACCTTTTCGTGTCATGAAATCAAAACTCAACCTGGGTAGCTAGCAAACCGAACCTGTGTGCTGCAAGGTGTTTACGAACCGACAGTGATCGTCGTTTCCGGGCGATCGAATCGGGGTAGGTTTTCAAACTCATTTGGTCTAGTTTACTGAACCGATTGATTTATCGTTTCTTCAGAACCAATGTCCATCTGGAAACGTAACAGTCGGACCAACCCCTGTAACGATTGCCGGGTCCGGAATCTGAAAACGGCACCGTTTCAAGCACCTGATGGATCGGGTGAAAAGTAGATAGTCATGCAATCCATGGAAGGAAGCACGCATGCGTTTTCAAATCGGAATTGCGGCCGTTGTTATTTCGTTTTGCGTTGCTTCGGCGACGGTTGATGCACAGGGAGCTCGTTCCCAGCGCACGACGCAGGGCCGGGCAGCTCCTGTCGTCAGCCAGAATTTTATCGTTCACGCCGCCGATCCGATTATGGCTCGTAAAGTCAGTCAGGAGGCTGAGCGTTATCGCAAACAACTTGCTGTCGAGTGGCTGGGTAAAGAGCTTCCCGATTGGAGCCAGAAATGCCCGATTACCGTTGAGCTGGGGATGCATGCCGGTGGCGAAACGAGTTTTGCGTTCGTGATGGACCGGTCGGGGCGCGGAGAACCCATTGATTGGCAAATGAAGATCTATGGTCCTCACGATCGAGTACTCGATGCCGTCCTCCCCCATGAGATCACGCATACCATATTTGCAACGCATTTTGGTCAGCCGCTTCCACGCTGGGCGGACGAAGGAGCGTGCACGACGGTGGAACATGAGTCCGAGCGAAAAAAGAACCATGCGATGCTAATGGATTTCCTGCACGCCCAACCGTCACGCGGACTGCCATTCAATCGAATGTTCACGATGCGAGACTATCCGTCCGATATTTTGCCGCTGTATGCCCAGGGCTACAGTGTGGCCAAGTTCCTGATCCTGCAAAAAGGCAAAAGGTACTTTCTCGATTACATCGGTCAGGGACTTCAGAACGAGTCGGCGGGTCAATCACTGCATGGTTGGAACCAGGCGACCTCGGAGTTCTACGACTATCAGGATTTGTCAGATCTTCAGGTCGCATGGCTGGACTGGGTGAGGACTGGAAGTTCCGAATCTGCGTTGGCAAATCGTAGCGCTGGGTCGAACAACCGGCTGGCCCGTGCGGACGTAAAGCCAGGAAACCCGGTCGGTCAAGCAACGGGAGTTGCCGCGATTTCCTCCGGCTGGCAGGAGGTCTCCAGCACCGGTGCCGCGAGTCAGTCGACGTTCACAAGTGACACGTCCGGCAGTTGGTATGCTCAGCAGATGAAACAGAGCAGCGATGCCCGGGTCGCGACAAACCGCGAGGATTTTACCCAGACCCGGGCGCGAAAAGTCTCCGGTGGCGAAGATTCATCGGCTGAAGTAACATCCACAGATTCATTGCTACCCCTCGAAATTCGCCCTCGCCTCCGTCCGAATACGATTTGGCGTTGAACCAGGAGTTTGGAAACGTCTGGTCGGCGATCGCTGAGCCTGGTTTTTGGTACTCGACATGGGTCTGTTGGACTGGTTTAGATCTCGGACTTCCCGATTTACGCGTTTTGACGATGCATATGCGTTGACCCGGCCCGCGCTTTGGCGTTCGCTGCAAAAGACGGTTCAGTCTCCATTGCATTCCAACAAATCGATATGGCTGGTCATGCATTTTACCGACACCTTTATTCGTTTGCAGGAAGAACTGGATACATGGCAGGTCGACTACGAAATCGTCACCTCGCGGATCGACCCGAATCACCTTGACCGATCTGGCTTGCTTGCGACCGACCAAGTCAAAGTGGTACTGGCGGAAATGTTGACTGATCCTGGTTCCCAGGTCTGGCTTGAGCCGAATCTCGATTCCACGATCGCAATGATCGTCGTCGAGCGGCATCCTCAATTGAAATACGACGATCAAGTCGAGTCATTCGCTCGCAATTTACCCGCCCGCGTTGAATTCGGCTATTACCTGTCATTGGACGATGAAGTAATTCGTCTGGTGATTAACGAGACTTCGATCAAGATATTGCAACAGCTGGGAATGAACGAACACGAGTTGATTGCAAGCATGATGGTAACTCGCCGACTGAATACGATGTTGAAACGGTTTGCCGACAATTACAGATCTGATGAACCAGCGGATTCGGCCCAACAATGGCTGGAGCTTAACGGCGCACAACGAAAGCCCTAGCGACCGAACATCGCCTTCAACCCAATTCCATTGTGCAGGCTTTTCAACGGGCGGCATTCGTGCCGAATACGCTACGAATGCATGGATTACCTGGCCAATACGATGGCCACGACAAACGCGATGATCGAAGAGGTAGCCGTGAGCATGGTGAAGCAGAATTTTGTTCGTTCGTTGGTTACGGAAAGCAGACCCAGGATCGTTGTAGAAACGATCGCAATCCGAGCCATCATGATCCATGGCATTCGGAAGCCGACGGCGTCATAAAAAACGCGCTCCAGCGGAATCCAGATCATGCCAACGGCGACTGCTGAAACAAACAGCGTGAGAGGGAACCTTCGATGGTCCATCCAACTGGCCACCAAGCCGAACGCACAGGTGACCAGGACCGGAACAACAAACAAATGGCTCGCTCCGGTCAAAAACATGGAAGTCATGAAAGCAAGGATCAGCCAGAAGACGCAAAACGAAATCAGACAATAGCGGTCGAGTAGTTGTCTCTGAAATGCCATCGTGATACCACCGACAACGGCGAAACTGCTCAGCCAATACCCCAACCATATTGGAATCGGTTGGGCGGGCCAGGGATGGCCCAGGCGGGGCTCCAGGCGAACGGCAGATTGAATCAAATACCCGATCCCGAACACGCAAACAATCGACAAAAACTGGATGCCCAGATGTCTGCCAAGGTCCGCCCGGAAACTGGCTGTTTCGTTTCCTGGTATCCGGAGCTGCGAACGGGTCATGAAGGCAACCGATCCAATCAGCATCAGCAGCGCTATTGAGGAAAGCCAAATCGACCAGCCACTTGGCCACCAGATAATCCATTTTCCAAACAGATCAAAGTAAACGACTTCATGGTTCGTTGTTGAACCGGTCTCCACCAACGTGTCCGCCCCGGGTGTGGCCAGCAGTTCTCGTAGCAAGCCCAGCGCGTTGTCTCCATGGTGCTGGAGGCTGCCCTGGTCGACGTTCACGTAATTATCCGCCGTTGTATGGTAGCTGTTCACATTGCCAATAAATGCGAAATTGAATCCCGGGATACCGGCGCGTTTGAAAATGGAGAAATCCGTGTCTCTTGGCAAGCGCTTGTAGATTTCTAAAAACAGTGACGAGGCGAACTTCCGGTCGTTGGCTCTTGCAAAAATCGGGATCAGGATTCGGCTGTTGCGGCTCGTCTCGAACATGCAACTGGGACCCGTCGTGCCACGGGCCTCAAGGTTGATCGCGATGCCGATTCTCCGGGCCAGCGGATGTTCACCGGTAAACAGCTTCGCCCCCAGCAATCCAAGCTCTTCGCCATCGGTGAAAAGGAAAACAATATCGCGGTCGGGAGCCGGTTCCCTCGAAAGCATTCTGGCAATTTCCATCAATGCCGCCGTCGCGACGCCATCATCACTTGCCCCGGGACCAAAGGGAACCGAATCATAATGCGAAACCAGCATGATCGGCAAATTTCCGGAGGATCTTTGATTCGGATGTGCTCTGCGAATGGCAATAATGTTGTGAATGTCGACTTGATTCCTGTCCGGGCTGCGATCCCTGACTTGGGGGGCAACCGTACCTGTTCCCGATTGAACCTCCGTCGAATAGCCATATGAATCGAGCATCGCCACAATTTTGTTTCGAACAACTTCGTTCTGGACGCTGCCCGCGGGGTGCGGAATGGAATCTCCAATCAATTCCTCGAGAATCTTGTCTGCGCGGAAGGCGGAAAACTGGTCGGCAGCGATTGAACCTGGTCGGGGTTTGGGAGGAGCGTACGAAACAACGCTCAGGACGCCGACCGTGGTCCAAACCACAATCGCCAACAGCAGCAGCCCAGGGTGTTGCTTGTTTTCATTGCGTTGGCGGTCAGGTTGGCTCACGTTTATTTCTTGCCGAGTTTGCGTTTGCTTTGAAAAAAGTCGGTCAGAATCATGCCACACTGTTTACCCAGTACCCCCGGCACGACCTCCGCTTGGTGATTCAGGCGTGCATCGGTGAGCATTTGGTAAAGTGATTCGACTGCACCGCCTTTTGGATCAGCCGCGCCATATACGACAATTGGAATTCGGGCTTGCAGGATCGCACCGGCACACATCGGACAGGGTTCCAGCGTCACGTATAATACGCAGTCTTCGAGACGCCAGTCTCCAACCGCTTCGGCGGCCTGGGTGATCGCCAGCATCTCCGCATGGGCCGTCGGGTCCCGCAATTGCTGACACAGATTGTGGGCCAAGCCGATGATTCTCTGCCCGCGTACGATGACTGCACCGACGGGGACTTCGTCAAGTTCACTGGCTACAACGGCTTGCTCGAACGCAAGCTTCATGAAGTGTTCGTGGGGGAAAATCTCGAGGTTCATTCTTGCTTGACGGTCCCCGGTTTCGTGACGGATTCGGCAGGTACGGTGACAACCGGCTTTTTGATCGGTTTGAACTCGCGGAGCTGGATGTTCCTGTATTCAGCCACTGTCATGAAACTGCAAATCCCCAGCGGTTCGCACAAAACCGTATCGCCGCGAAGGGAGATTTTCCTGCCGGCAATGCTCTGGTTCACAATTTGTTTGTCATCGATCCAGACTGAAAGATTTTCCGGCTCGACACGGATACGAATTCTGTACCACTGCTCCTTGGTGAATTTCATGAGAGTACACGTCTCATTGCTAGAGGCGTCTTTCCCATCGATGCAAGAAAGTCCAACCGTCGATCCCCCCCAGCCGCCGACGATCAAAGTGCAATGTGAATCGGCAACTGGAAACGTGAGCCCGCAAAAAAAATCGGTTCCATCCATCTTGCGAGCTTCCAGGGAAACTTCGTAATTCGTTTTCGGCAAGGTCTCATTGGTTGAGCTGATGCCCGTAAACGGATCGCCAGCTTCGAACGCCAAGCGACCATTTTCGATCGTGCTGTCGCCCTGACCGCCAAATTCTATCACCTCCCAGCCCTCAAGTGATTTTCCATCGAACAGTGAGACAGGTTCGCCGATCCACTGCGGTTCAGACTGCTGGTCGTCGACTGGAAGCTGTTCGTGCGACGCTTGGTCTGGCGTCACCGGCGGAGTCTCGGTTTCTTGAGTCGTTTCCTGGATTGCCGGCGTAATCCGGCGATCAGGTTCGAGCGACCCCGCAGTCTCATTGCAGCCAGCCACCAGGCTGAGCAAAAGAGTAGCCAAGGTTGCGGAGATTGAGCTCGAGCTCCCCATTTTTTGGCAGCGTTCCATATTCTTGGGCCTTTGTGTTGACGGTCGCGCCAGCGTCGTTCTTCGAAATAACTGATCACACGTTGGATATGGAATCGAATATACCTTCGATTTCTGTTTCTGAATACTCAATCAACCAACCGCGGGCAACTCCCGATGCGAGGAAA
>JAHEBQ010000111.1 GCA_024642205.1 Planctomycetaceae bacterium
AAACCGTAACTGATCATTCCCACAGCCATGCAAGCCACAGCAGTGAATTTTCCTCCACGACGTTGAGTTAACCCTAACAGGCAGCAGGTAAAAATTCCGGCAGAGCCGAATGCGGATGCATCTTCCACCAGTTCCAGCACGCTCTCAGCTTCAAGTGCCAGAAAGTACGCTACGATTCCAAACATGCATACCGACAAGCGGGCGACTCGCATCTTCAATCGTTCGTCGCCCGTTCGCATCAGTGGCAATACCAGGTTATGGGAAACCAGTCCTCCCGCAGCCAGTAGTGCACTATCCACCGTCGAGAGAATCGCTGACATCAGCGCTCCAGCAAAGACAATATACAGGCCTATCGGCAAATAATTCTGAGCCAGCAGCGGCAGTAATTGCTCGCCGTCGGCAAGCCCCGGCAACAAGGCCGGACCGATCATGCCGAGAAACAAAGGTACCAGGCCGACAACCAGGTAAAGTGCGCCCCCCAGCATTGCAGAAGTACGAGCAACCGAAATCGTCCTGGAAGCGATCACGCGAGTGACTAACTCGGCTGCGAACAACGAACCAATAATTGGAATCGACCAACTATCGATTACCGCAAACCAGTTTTCGCTATCACGGCGAAACCGGAGACGCTCAAGGCTGAATCCCTGTGAAATAACATTCATGTCAGGTAGGTTAACCAGCACCACAATCAGTAAAACCATCAAACCGATGATCAATACTCCGCCCTGAATGAAATCTGAAACCACGTCAGCAAGCAAACCACCCAGCACGGTATAGGCAATGACGATTGCTGCGGCAAAAGCAATTGAAATCTCCACGGCCAGCGTAGACGAGGCGGAGAGAACATGACCAAAGGCGAGAATCTGGGCAGCGGCCCAGATAACGGAGGCCGGCACCATTAGCAATACCGCGACTTTCTCCACTCCAGTACCGAAGCGTTGACTAAAAAAATCTCCCAGCGTTGTCAGCTTGCGCACCCACAACTTACGAGCAAAAAACAGCCCCATCAGAAAAATACAGAGTGAGTATCCCAGCGGATCGGTGCGTGCTCCAGACAATCCATTTTCATAGACGGAACCAGCCGCACCGATACAGGTCTCTGCGCCGAACCAGGTGGCAAAAATTGTCATTGCTCCCAGCGGTACACCTAATTCCCTTCCCGCCAGCAGATAGTCTTTTTCGCTCTTGAGTCGGCGCATGATGATAAATGCAATCACCAGTTGCAACAGCACATAACCTAAAATCGAAGTTAGTACCCAGTTGATAGGAATGCCCTCTCAAAATGTCTCAGGTGATCAGCGTCTGGGTCGACTTTTTATCAGAAGATCTCCCGGGAGGGAATAAATGGGACGTCACCGGGTTGCGCTGGTCCAGGTCACCACGGCAGAAGCGAGCCACAAGAGGTGCCGCAAATTCCTTTTATACGACGAAATCATGACAATTCGAGCGACGAGTTGGCGCCGAATTCAAATTGCGAAAATTGACATGCAGGAATCAGGTGGAATTTAGGGTCGATGTAAGCTACGGGAAAAAGACCTTTAGCCTGACTGAGCCTGACAGATCTTGAGCGGGTTATTGCTACCCACATCGCAACGGTCGGCGATACAGCGGGTGTTCGACATGCGTTTGAGACGTCTAAAATACAGCGGCGACGGTCCACTCAATAGACGATGGGATGCGATGAAAAGGATGGACTGAAGTAAGAGACTGAGATTTCCTCGCTGTTCCGAGTTGACCGTTTTCTGGTCCAGATTTGCAAGATGAAATTCACCCTCAAACAACTAATTCTGTTTGTGACCGTCGCTGCGATGTTTATTGGCCTGGCAACCTACTTTTACGCGCAACTGGAAACGGCTCGGAGAATGGAATTGCAGGCTCGAGCGATGGCTGAGGCCGAACGTGAACGTGCATTACAGGCGTCCCTTGTTTCCAATTCGTTGGCAAGCAATACGAAAACACTGCACGAACCAAGGTTCATGTATTCAATTCTCCATTGGAACATCGAGTCTGGCGGAAATGACCCGGCTACCATCACCCAACAGCTTGTCCAGGTCGGCCAATACGACATCATCGGACTGTCTGGAGTCCCCCAGCCTGAAGTCTACGAGAAAGCCATCGACAAGAAATGGCCACTGCAATACGGGTTTGTTCGTGGCGATACCGGCTCGAGTGATCGTCTGTGGGTCATGTTCAACCGAGAAAAATTCGAGCTTCTTGAAAGTTCCGGTATTCAGGAAGTCGGCGGAGTGGTACTCAACGGCGGAAAGCACTGTACGCCGTTGGTTGTTCGACTGAAGGACAGATCCGAAGGGCGGGATTTGATTGTGCTGCAGGTCCACCTATCCCTAGAGGATGCGGAATTCAGGGCGCAACAGGCCGGTGCGTTACGAGAATGGGCCAGGAACCAGGCGACCCCAATCATCGCGATCGGCGACTATAACTTCGATTACAATTTCCGGGCACAAAAAGGCAACGCCGGTTTCGATGAGTTCATCCGTGATGGCGTCTGGAAGTGGATCGAGCCGCTTGAGATGATCGACACCAGCTGGTCAGAAGACGGAAGCGGGAATGACCGCTTTCCCGACACCATGTTGGAATTCAACTTTGTCGCCGGCGCCGCGAAGCACTGGCAGGCAAAATGTAGGGTCATCGTTCGCCAGGATGATTTTCCTGATAACGATAAGACAAGCGCCCACCGACCTGTCGAGCTGATATTGTCGGGCAGTCCTTTTTGAAACCAGGCAATGTCGGTTGCCAAATTGATCGAAGCCGGTAAAAACCGGTGGATTCCGTCTGCGGCGATAATTTCGGTAACAGAGTCCAACAGCATTCCACCATCGGCGGAAACGTTCCACATCTCCCAGTTGACGCTGTGACCGTTGGAAAATCCGAAGTAATGCACTAAGTCTAATGATCAAAGATACGGCCGAATCGGGAAAAGTGGATTTGCGGAATCCGATGCGATGACTTCCAGTTGCAGCGTTGACGTTTCGATGCGCCTCATTTTTGAAATTCAGGTGATGTCCAGCCGAATTCCAATATCGCACGTCCGTCCGACGCACAAGCAGTGGAAGCAACCGGATGCGAGCGACGATCGGCCAGATGCGGATGCAACCGATCTAACCGAGTTTGCACTTTCCAGGAGTGCAGAATGGATTGGGGCTCTGTACAACCCCGCCCCGCCAAACGGCAGTCTCGGAATACTGGTTTACAATCAACTGAATCGAAGCCTTCCTGTTTCTTGGGTTCCCGGTGGCGATTAAGGAAGTTCCGCCAACTTTCCAAGTCAGGATTGAATGGCATTCCTGAAAACCAAAAAATTCAAGACTATTCTGGTTTTTCAACCAAGGCACAATAGAATCATGGGATAGTTTTCGGGAGGTTCGCGTAACGGATCTTGGCTTTTTCATGATCTCAGTCAACTCCTGCCGACTGTTGTCAAAACAACTGACCCTCAATTGGAGAATCGACATGCTGCGATATTTGCTTGTTTTTTTGTTCGTGGCGACATCGTCGGCGGCACGTGCTCAGGACGATGGATTCGTTCCGCTATTTAATGGCAAGGACTTTGATGGGTGGGAGCAGGCTGGGGGCAAGGCGCTCTACCGCGTCGAGAATGGCATGGTTGTCGGCGAGTCAGTCGCAGGTACCCCCAACAGTTTCATGTGTACCAAAAAAATATACGGGAACTTTGTTCTGGAGTACGAATTCAAGTGCGACAACCTCCTGAATTCCGGCGTCCAAATTCGAAGTAACGTCTACGGAATTGAAACGGTTATTGACGGGAAAGGCAAAAACAAGACGATTCCAGCCGGTCGAGTTCACGGTTACCAAGTGGAAATTGATCCAAACAAACCGGATCGGATGTGGAGTGGCGGGATCTATGATGAAGGCCGCCGTGGCTGGCTTTATCCAGGGTTGGCAGGAGGCGAGGGCGAATCGTTTACCAAAAAAGGACAGGCAATTTTTAAACCCAATGAATGGAACAAGGTACGGGTCGAATGCAACGGGAATCACATTCGCACATGGCTCAACGATCAGCCACGAGCCGATTTCGAAGACGACATGACGCCCAAGGGCATCATTGCCTTGCAAGTCCACGGCATTGGCAATCACCCGGAGGCGGTTGGAAAAACGGTAATGTGGCGGAACCTGAAAATCAAGGAAATCGCTTCTGCCTCCCAATCGGCAACCCATTAGTCGATACCCGTCAACGTTCCGTTAGATCCGGAATTGACAGATCGAATGTCCCGGCGCGGCGTTTCGGCAGCGGTCGTGATTCCCCAGTGGCGTTCGCGTTTTAACCAGCCCGGCTGGTCGCAGAATGCCGCAGGGCTTCATGACTGTGGGGCAGGAAAGCACTGCTCGATATCGCCGGCGAGTTGTCGCTTGATTTCGATTCCGACCATGGGGTTTGTCATCGCGGCTGTCGCGATGTGGATGGAGTTTGCACCGACCGAAAGATATTTCCGAAAATCCGACGCTGAAGAGACTCCTCCGACACCGACTAGCTCAAGGCTAAGCCTGGATGCTTCAATCTGGTCGGCGAATCGCCCGGTTTGTCGGATTGACGCTTCGAGAATAGCTGCGCCGCAGATGCCACGCGGTTGACCGTCAAAAAAAAGTCGATTGGCGCGATCGGCCACGGCAACCGCCACGCTATTGGTCATGGCCACGCCGGAGACAAACGGCGACAGTGCATCCAGCAGTTGGGCGATTTCGTCGGACGATTCGACGTGGCCCACCTTGACGAGAAAAGGCGTCTGGCCGATCGATTCGCGGACATGTGCTGCAACGATGGCGGCTTGTTCTGGATTTTGAAACAACTGACCGTCACATGTACGGACGTTGGGACAGGAAAAATTGGTTTCGATACAATCAGCACCGGAGTCGACAGCCCAGCGGGCGCATTGAGCATAGTCTTTGGAAAGCTGTTCGATCGACCAGCCATTTTGAACCGTGCCGACGACTGAAACGCTGAGCAGTTTTCCTTTTGGCAATTGGGTGCGAGTCTCTTCGACATCTTTTCGCCAGACCCCGGGGGACTTGGAGGGCATGCCGAAGGAGACGGCCCACGATCCCTGCATTTCATCCGTCACCATCACGCGATCTTCACGACCATGAAGTGAACCGCAATTGACCGGCAGAAGATTTGGCATTGGATAACAGTCACGTGCGACGCTGCGTACCGTCTTGTAGGTCAGAAAATCAAACCCGAGACTGGCGTAGTACAGGCACCAGCGTCCGTTGAGCAACGGTCCGGCCGGGATACCGATCGGCGAATCAATGTCGAGCCCGGCAAACTTCCATTTTCCCGGCAATCTCGGGATTTCGAGTTCCAGCGGATCCGGAGCATGGTCGAAATTCCACTGATAGGATTTCGCCGGGTCATATTTGGGCAGTTGGTTCATGCGGTGGAAAGAAGATAGATTGGGTGCCGAAGTTAAAGTTCAGGTCAAGAAACGTCTGTCTAAGTCCCGTTGCATGGATGACCACCACGGATGGTTCAAGACATGCTCCGCGCATGAATTGGAGACGGAAAAAGCAAAATCACAGCATCGTCAAATGTAATTTGACTTGGAATTCGGACCCCAAACCCGCGCTTTGCCAGTTCCGAGTTTTGCCGCATACGAACGGATTCTTACTTTAGGATAGCGCCTTGACAGCCAGAACCGCTGCCAGCAGTGCATCCAAAACAATGCTGGCCAATAAAGACCTCACGTCTTGACAACTTATCGTAATCAAACAGGTGAATCGATCCAGGGTTGGATGACTCAATTTTGAGCTCAAGCATCTGGTTGAAATCACAATCATATAACAGCCCGTCCCAACCGACGGACAGCGTGTTGCGGCACATCAAGCCCTCGATCGCACCCGGATTGAAAGCGTCGATCAGCTTTTGCATGTACACCCGGTAATCACCAGTTCGCAACAGGTGCTCAAGATATCGACTGACAGGCATGTTGGTGATGGTGAACAGTCGGTTGAACTTGATCCCGAATCTCGCGTCCAATTCGCGTCGATAATCCGATTCGAGTTGTGCCTGATCCGGGGGCAGGTTGGGTCCCACCGGGTTGTACACCAGAGTCAACGTCAGCCCGGAATTTGCTTTACCGTACCCCAATTCGTTGAGTGCAAGCAGGGCTTCGATTGATTTCGAGTAAGCCCCTTCGCCTCGCTGAGCATCGGTGTTTTCCTCCAGATAACAGGGCAGTGACGCGACGATTTCCACTTCGTTTTCAGCCAGGAAGCGGGGCAGATTCTCGAAACCTTTGGCACAGAGTATCGTCAGGTTGCAACGATCAATCACATGACGATTCAGTTGCCTGGCCGCCACAACCAATTCGCAAAAGAGTGGATTCATCTCGGGAGCTCCGCCGGTCAAATCAAGTGTATTGATTTGCGGATGCCTACTCAGCACGTCGATGCACGCTTCAATCTCGTTCCGCTGCATGATTTCCCGCCGATCAGGCCCGGCGTCGACATGGCAATGGTCGCACGTCATATTGCAGAGTTTGCCGAGGTTGACTTGAAGGATTTCGATTCGGTTGGCGGTAAGCCTATCAATACCCGATTCTGCCAGTTTCGCCGAAAAGTGTGTCGCGTCCTGATCCGGAGTCAGGATCACCAATTGTTCCTGCGCGTTGGCCAGAGGATTGCCGCGGTGTTTCAAGGAAGTTTTCGCATTCATGAGCTGGAGTTCTAAGGAGTAGGAAGGCCACAAATGAAAGCCATGATTTCCGGAAGTTAATGTGCAAGCCAATGTTTTTGGCTGTAGCGTTATAAAGGAAAGGCCGGAGTCAATCCAAGTCTCAAGATTATTCGTCTGCTCTTTATAAACCTGTTTTCTTGTTTCAGCCCAGATTCATGTTGGCGAAAACCTGTTTAATGGTTTCGCCGGGACATCGTCACACTCGAACAGCAGAAATAGCTTGGCAGTAGCCCTTCACTCCGAATGATCGCCATTGCACGGAGAGGCTGTCAATTTATTCCGACTTTAACGTGAACGTAACCTTGCACTTTGCCAGGGGAACTTCAATTTTTTGTTTGAGTTTAAGTAGACGACTCGCAAGGCGATTATAGACGGACAGCGATGAAGTGAAATGCCACAAAGCAAAGTTGTGAATCTTCCCGAAACCAGACTGGACCGAAATGCCAATTCGCGGTTTGTCGCTCGATAACAACTTGGACAATGGTCATTGCGTTAGCAACAAGGCTCGCCACCGCAACAGGCGTCGGGTTTTTGGCTATTCAATTGATACAGCTCGCCTTTGGTTTCGCGGGGTGTCCTAATCCTCTGGGCGCAATCGGATATTCTGGCTTCGCTCAGCGGAACCTCCTGGTACGGTTCGACAAAGTAGAATGAATCGGTCCATTCACCCGATTTCAACATTCGAAACGTCTTGTCACAGACCGCCATTCGCTGGCCACGAACGTATGATCGCCCGTCATCGTCTTCGACCTGGTTGAACGGACCCCGATAAATCACGGCCTGTTTACGTTCCAGGCAAGGGCCGGGATCTGGTTTGTACGCGACAACGGTAATGGATCGAAACTCAATGCCCTCAACGGTTTGCCATGGTTCGGATTCACGATTCGCCAGATACATTCGCTGGAAACCTGCGCGCGCAAACTCGTCCAGAAACTCGTCCTCCCTCCAAGCCCCGGAAATGCACCCCGACCAGAGGGCCGGGTCATTTTGCATATGCTCGGGAACGTTTTCATCGGAGACAATATCGCTGATGGCAGCTCGGCCTCCGGTCTTGAGCACGCGAAAGACCTCCTGGAACAACTGCTCCCGGTCGTTGGGATGCACGAGGTTGAGGACGCAATTCGACACGACGCAGTCAACACTGTTACTTTCGACAAGCGGTTTTTCTCGCGAAAGTCGTTGCTCTAGATTTCGTTCTTCCATGATTCCAGCCAGTCCGGTCGACTGAATGCGGGCCCGCTGCCGAGAAAACAGCTCCAGGTCGAGCTGGAGGTTTTGGATCATTCCGGCACGAAAGGAGACATTGTCGTATCCAATTCGCTGGGCAATCTCGGGCTGGTAGCTTCTGGCCAGGGCGAGCATTGTCTCGTTGCAATCAACGCCAATAACTCGACCACGGGAACCGACCAGTTGCGAAGCGATGTAGCAGAGTTTTCCACCGCCGGATCCGAGATCCAGAACCGTATCACCTGGCTGTACGAACGGTGAAGGGTCGCCGCATCCGTAATCGCGTTCGATAATTTCCCGCGGAATGACATCCAGCAATTCCTGACGATAAACTACCGGGCAACAGAGCGCTGGTTCCCGTGTCTCCGCGGCTCTAGCGTACCGTTTTCCAACCGCGTTTTCATATTCCAAAGGTGTGGACATCCGTTAATGCTCTCCCGAAAACCAGTTGTTTGTCAAAAAGGTATTCACGACTCGTGAGCCTGACGTCCGAGTTCAGGAGTCCTGGCCGAATTCTATGCGTGCGTTTTTCTGGATCCAGTCAGGAAGGCAGAATCCGAGGCGGGACCAGATCAGTCTCCATCTGTCGCGCCCCCCTTGAGGTTTTTGTCGGAAAAGGTCAGGAAGAAAACGACCGAAACCACCGCTGCAAAAACCGCCGGCATCAGCCAGAATGCCCTCCCGTCCGCCAGCCAACCTTCCCGCGTCGACGGATCAAGTCCAATTCGGTCACCCCAGAATCCAAGTACGTAGTTTCCGACCAGCATACCCGCACCATAGGTCAACAATCCGACCAAAGCCTGGGCACTGGTTCGCGTTTCCGCCGGGGCGACGCGATCGGTGTAAAGTTGTCCCGTGACAAAGAAGAAATCGTAGCAGATTCCATGCAACACGATTCCCAGAATCAACATGGCATTGGATGATGGAAACAACCCAAATAATACGTAACGAGTGGCCCAGGCAAGCATGCCCACCAGGAGCATTTTCTTTACTCCCAGTTTTGCGAGAAAAAACGGGACCAGCGCCATAAAGAAAATCTCACTGACCTGTCCCAATGCCATCACGCCTCCGGTTTTGTTACCGAACGCCATCGCACCAACAAATTCTCCTGTTCGGGCATAGTAGAAGGCCAGAGGAATGCAGATCAGGAACGAACAAATCGCAAACACGAAGTACGAAGGGTTCCTTAGCAGGTTCAGGGCGTCGAATCCCAGAATCTTGATGATGTCGATGGGCTGGCCTCTACCTTCTGGGGGTGATGCCGGGAGAGTGAAACTGTAGAGCCCGTAGATCCCACTTACAACGGCAGCGATCTGGAACTGCACGTTGGTACTTCCCCCGGATTCAATACCGGGCAGCAAGGAAAGTTCGAACAGTCCAAAAAACGATTCAGAAATTACCAGGCCGGCGGCGATCCAGCCAATCGTGCCCCAAAGCCGGATCCTGGGGAAATCCCGTTCAATGTTTTCAACGTTTTGGAACGTAATCGTGTTTACCAGCGCCAGTGTTGGCATGTAGGCAATAAAAAATGTAAGTAGCGCCCAGAAAAACAATGATGAATCGGTAATGGTGCTGACCCACCAAAGAAGCCCTGCCCCCAGAAGATGCAGGATTCCGTTCAGCCGTTCCTTGTTAATGAGTCGATCGCCGAGGAACCCGACAATTAACGGTGCGAAAAGCGCGGCCCACGTCTGTGTGGCATAACTCTGACCGACGATTGTGTTGATTCCTTCCTGCCCGGCAAACAGCTTGCTCAGGTAGGTACCCATGGTTACAAAAAATACGCCCCAGATGAAAAACTGGAGGAACATCATGAGGGCTAATCGTAAGTTGACCAATGACGACGAAGATTTGGCAATGGACCCTGACATGCGTTTCTACCTTTTGGAAAAATTGGTTTGCACTATTAAACTGGCTCCGAATCTGCTTGCCAAGTCACTGGGGCTGTAAAAAACGTTTCACAAAACGGTGTTTTCACTCGCCGGTGGGAGGTTGTTGGCAACTGGGAAAAATCCTGGACGCCCAGGACAACGAGTTCACAACGGAACGCCGAAATGGGTGTCTTGGGTTTTCTTCAGGGCGAACATCGCGTTGCATGATTGCGCAGGATACAATTGTGATTCGGTGTTCCCTGCCAACAGAAAGTGAATCATGATTTTGAGTGCCTGCCGGCTCTGGATTTCGATAGTCCTGTTTGTTATTGGCGCGCCCGTACATGCAATCGCCCAGCCAGCAATTCAGCCAAACGGCTCGTCGACTGTTTTGGCAGGACTTCAGCAACAGATTCCGTTCGAGTCGAGCAAAATCTGGGACGCGTCGCCGCACAATGCGTTTACAGATTTGATTCGCTGGAATGACAGGTTCTACTGTGCTTTTAGGACCGGAACGGGCCACGTTCCCGGAGCAAATGGCGCAGACGGAAAGATCCAGGTCATTTGTTCGACGGATGGCGATTCCTGGACTTCGGTCGCTGAAGTGGGAGAGCCAGGGATCGATTTGCGTGACCCCAAACTCTCGCTGGCGCCCGACGGGCGTTTGATGTTGTTGATGGGAGGATCCAACTATGACGGAACGACATTGATTGACAGGTATACGCGCGTGGCGTTGATGGAACAGGCTGGGAAAGCATTTTCGCCGATTCAAAAAATCAAGGTGGATCCCGCAGTGGCCAGTACCAACGATTGGCTCTGGCGGGTCACCTGGCATCAGGAAATGGGATATGGTGTCATTTATCAGGGCGACAGGAATACTCCAGGTTTGCACCTGGTGAAAACGGTCGATGGAATCAACTACAAACTCGTCCATTCACTGGACCTCAAAGGAAAACCCAACGAAGCGACCATTCGATTCGACAGGCATGGCGTGATGCACATGGTGGTTCGCAACGATGACGGACGGAACATGGGCTACTACGGACGGAGTGAACCGCCTTTCAGGGAATGGAGTTGGAATGAAATTCCGCAGCGACTTGGTGGCCCGGATTTGATCCAGCTGCCAGCCGGTGATTGGATCCTGGGAACCCGCGAGTATTCGAATTCCCC
>JAHEBQ010000015.1 GCA_024642205.1 Planctomycetaceae bacterium
ACCTGACATTTCAAATCGAGTCGGTCGACAACCCCTTAGGATCGCCTCCCGGAAACGTGTTACCAGCCAACGTGCATGCCGGATACAATTACTACCAGATCAGTACCGGGCTTTTTGAACCGCAGGGTGAAACCTTCGTCCAGGGAGCGACAAACATCAACACCGAAGTGTTCTTCAACGATCCGACGATTACGCATACGAGCATCGACAATGACGTTCGTCTACACGCACAGATTTTCAGCAATATGCAGCTGGTAGTTGTTCCCGAGCCAGCCTCATTGATGTGGGTCACAACCGTTTTCTTCGCAATGTTGTTGATCGGTCGGCGTCCGGAACGTCGGAGTACTTGAATCAGGCGGAAGTAGCAGCCCGGAATTTTGTTGCGGCTTGCTTGTCATTTGACAGCTGGCTTGCGTGAAAGACCGGTTGGGGCGTCAACGGTATTGTTGGCGTGGGGATCGGGTTCAAGGGTATCCAGCACCTTGCCTGCCTGCGCATCGGTTAGCGAGATGAAATGCCACAAAGGCACGGGCCATCTCCCGCTAGTAGCCGGATCCGACATCATGTATGTATCAATGATCGCCACCGGGAAGCGTACCATGCGCCATCGCTTTGCCATGCAATGGAATGTCGCCCATCTCATTTCATCGGAAGGCACGTCGGGAATGACGATTTTTTCCATGGGGCACATGTCGAGGAACTCCTGCGACGCCGTAAATGGGACGTAGAGGACGCACAAATCCGACGGCAAGAAAACGGTTCGTACGTTCGCCCCAACCGTTTGACGGCCCACGCGGCGACCTGATCGCCGGGCATGCCTTCCGGGGCATGTCAGCCTTTTTCATTGCGTTCCGGCAAAGCGACTGGCCGCTCACTCCCTCCTGATACGTCCGGTAGATTACTCAGTTGTCGGAGGGAAACGGATGAAAATGACCGCAGATTTTTCCCTGCTACCCGCGTCCGCGTGCCACACGATGTTTCAGCCCATGGTAATTTGGTCGGGCTTCACTCAATACTCGTAGCTTTCGACATCACTGGTCTAATTGTGAGGCACTTTTTCTGCGGCCATCGAGTGGTAACTGCTGCGATTGAAATGAGTTGGCGTTCCCATCGCCTGTTGCACCTTGACTGCCCTTTTTTGATCCGACTCGACCTGTCTCGGCATCGACTTCGTTCAAAAAGCCAACCATTAACTCGTGAAGTTCACGCGTTTTGTCCGGAAGTCTCTTCGAAAGGTCATCCTGTTCACCAGGGTTTTGGGCAAGGTTGAACAACTCAAGCCGGTTATCCTGCCAAGTCTTGACCAGTTTGAAATCACCCAGCCGCAAGGCAGTCTGAGGGTTGCGATCGACGGCATGATGAAACAACAGGAACGGGCGGTTCCGCCCAACGGTTTTTGTACCTTGATCATTGAGTACGTCAAACATACTGCCGCCGTCCACAGCCTTGGGAAGTCTCTCCTTGTAACCGGCAAGTTCTGCAATCGTCGGAAAAATATCCAGTCCGGTGACTGGAACGGAACTGACACTGCCCGGTTTGATTCCTGGTCCGACCACGACAAAAGGAACCCTGATTCCGCCTTCGTACATCGAGCCCTTGCCATCGCGAAGCGGGTAATTGCGAGGGAGCCCTTCGCTTTCTTGTCCTGGAATTGTAAGTCTGCCGCCGTTGTCGGACATGAAAAAGATATACGTTCTGTCCTGAATTCCGAGCGATCGAATCTTGTCCAGCAGGATACCGATCCCATCATCCACGTCGCAGGTCATGGCCGCGAATTGAGGCATGTTATGCTTCTTTCCCGACGGCCAATGCTGGGTTTGGGCCAGAGTTTTTTCCCTGTAAAAAATGTCCAGATGAACGGCATAATGTGAGACCTGTACAAAGAACGGGCAGCCGAGCCGGGTTTGCTTTTCCATGAAGTCGCAGCTTCGTTTGGTGATCCCAAAGATCAGCTTGGGGTCTTCCGTCGCGTCAGGACCGCCGGAGCCTTTTCCGCCACCCGTACTGTTGCCAGTATAGCCATCGCTGACGTCGTAACCCATCTCGCTGGGGGTGACTTCATCGGTCCGGAAATCCCACTTGCCGAAATGAGCGGTTTTGTAGGAAGCATTGGCCTTTTTGAGCATTTGAGGAAGGGTGAGTTGTTTTTGGTATTGCCTGGCCCAGTTGGTTTGGTCTTTCTGGTACACGTGGCGAGCGGGAGTTTGACCAATTAACAGACTGCGGCGAGTAGGACAGCAAAATGGCGCCGGAGAATACCCTTGGGTGAATCGCATTCCCATGGCGCCGATTCGTTCGATATTCGGCGTCTGGTAGTAATCGCTTTTCGAGTTCTGTTCATCCGGGTCCATCCGCAAGGAAGTGCCGACCCAGCTTTGGTCATCGGTGACAATCACCACGAAATTTGGCGACGCTGGATCGACCTCCTCGGCCCGCAACCACGGGTTCACGCAAAAAACAATCATGAAAAACAGACACTTGATGAGATGGTTCATCTAACTAATCCTCGGGTTGAATGTCACTTTATTGTGGCGTTGTCTTATTCGGATTGCGACCTATACCGAACTGGTCGCCGGCAAGAATCGGAGTGCCGTCCTGAAAGTCAATCTCCAGCATCTTTTCACTCATCACCATCCGGCCTTTTTCATCGGTCAACTGCCCAACGAGTTTTTGCGTTTTCACGTCAATTATGTCGCCTGTGGACGGATAGGCCAGATCGCCACGGATCGTAAACGTGACCCAACCAGGTTGCTCGCGAAGTGGCAGGCTCGCGATCTGTTTCGGTGGCATGACGGTGGCATCAAAAATATGCATCTGTTGATTGGCTCCGTCAGAGACCCACAACTGCGTTTCATCGGGCGTCAAGCCGATCCCGTGACTGGGACAACCGTGTCGTTTGACCTTGCCCGGTTCGAACCCCGAGACTTCGACCCGATACAGCATCTTGCCGCTGGTCAAATCGCCGATCTCGAAACCGAGCAGGTTATTGACGTTGACAAAACACAATGTTTGCCTGTGATTGATGGTGAACGGCCGGACGCTGTTACTGAACGGTCCGACGCCTCGTTGAATTTTGTGGGTTCGAGCGTTGGCCACCGACAAGATCGGGGATTTGAGTCCAGCCAGATAAACAAATCGACCGTCGCTCCCATAGATGGTGTTGTGCGACCCAGAATCGGGTTCGACACGGGCGATCTCGTCACCGGACGTGGCGTCGATGACTTTCCAAAGTTTTTTCTCCAGTGTCGGCAGGTAAATGAGCTTACCATCCGGTGAGATTGCCATCCGGTCACAGCCTTGATCGTAGGTGCGTTCCCAAAGCAGGTTTTCGCTGACCAAATCCAGGCACATGAGGTGGCGCAAAGTGCTGACATAAATCCTCTGAGTCGCTGCGTTGGCACAGATTCCTTTGATATTGATTGGCTTGCCGTTTTCGTCCAGTCCGCCGATCGCGATCCTTTTGAGAAACTCGTGTCCGTTATCGATATCGAAAACCAGAATGCCGTGGCCGCCATATTCGAGATGGTCGCGAATTCCGGGCGAAGCCACATAGAGCAATCGATGAATGCCACTTTGATCGTCATCGGCGGTAATGCGTTCCGGAATCAAGGTGAAACCAAGCAGGAGGACACACAGTCCAACGGCTAAGCGATTTATCATCTCATTATCCTCCGACAGGAAATCGGGTTGGTCGCGTCGACGCCCACCATACTGTGCCAATGCGACCAAAGCAAATCGGACAGAATTTTCGAGACAACGCTCACCGGCGAATCGGTCTGCGCCGGTTATACCCGCATGTCACTGCGGCATCTGATGGCCAGAAGTGACTGCCGTAAATACGAGAAGTGATCGGGATGGAATTACTGGTGCTAGGCGACCTCGAATCCCTTTCGTTGTTCTCGTTTGAGGTAGGAGTCAGCTTCGTTGTCGTCGACGAACAACTCGCATTTCGGATCCCATGTCAGAGGGCGCCCCAAACGCATTGAAATATTTGCCAGGTGGCACGTCGTGGCGCTGCGGTGCTGACTCTCCAGGTCCGAGATCGTTTGCCGGCGAGACTCGATGCAGTCGAAGAAATTGCCCATGTGGTTGATAATCGCATCCAGCTTCCCTGCTCTCTCAGGACGCGTGAGATTATCAAAGTCGTAGCATGTGAATTCCTCGCGTGACAGTGGCTCAATTTTCAATCGGTCCACTGGTTTTCCGGAGACGGATCCACGATTCACAAAAATTCGACCCAGGTCCCCTTCAAACAGAATCCCGACTCTTCCTTCGTCAGCCACATTGAGTTCCACGCCATTGGCATACTTGATGGTCGCTCCAAAACTCGTAGCGACGTTGTAGCCATTCTTGATATCGGGATGCGTTGCATTTCCCTTGATCTCCACTGGCATGCTGTCGATGGCCCATTGGGCAATGTCGATGTGATGGGCACCCCAGTCGGTCATCTTGCCGCCGGCGTATTCGTACCACCAGCGGAACGTGTAGTGAGATCGTTCGGGAATGTAGGGAACATCGGGCGTTTGTCCTTGCCACAAGTCCCAGTTGAAGTGGCTTGGCACCGGAGCGCTCGAAAATGGGCCACCGGTTGGATTCTTGTCGGTCGTACACGTCACCTTTTGAAGCTTCCCGAGTCGTCCCTGCCGCACCAATTCCGTTGCCAATCGAAATCGGAAGTCGCTGCGTTGCCATGTCCCGACCTGTACGACCTGATCTGATTTGCCCACGGTATCGCGCAGCACCTTGCCTTCGTCGATCGTCAATGTCAATGGTTTTTCGCAATAAACATCTTTGCCGGCACGGACGGCGTCGATCAGCATTTTCGAATGCCAATGATCGGGTGCTCCGATCAACACGACGTCGATATCTTTTCGGTCGAGCATCTCACGATAGTCCTCGAAGATTCTGGGCGTGCTGCCGAAACTGGCTCGAGCCTGCTCGCGGACGTGGCGATCGACATCCGCGATGGCGACCACATCACCAAACAGCCGTGACTTGTCGGTAATGACCGTGCCTTGATAACGCATTCCGATCGCAGCGATCCCCAGGCGTTCGACCTTCGCCCGTGGCTTTTCGAATCGCACCTCGCGGGACGGTGGAATCGAAGGGTGAAGTATCGACGCACCGACCATTGTGGCCGCTGATGCTCCCAAAAATGCCCTGCGAGTGGATCCTGAGTCAGTCACCTGGGACTCCCGGTTGTATTCAAAACAATGTTGGCGGCGTTTCGTCATGGCATCCTGGCTCGAAATGAGGCGACGCAGTGTTTTTTATTGCTGAGCGAGTAGATTTTCCAGGTAGATTCGGCTGCGATTGATTTCTTCCGTGACGGCGGTAGTCGTTTCGAGGATCGGGATGCCTCGTGGAACCGGGTGCATGAAAATTTCCGTCCAACCGGAGTACTTGATTTTCCTGAGCGCCGCCAAGATCGGACCGAAGTCGAGTTTGCCACGCCCGGGCATTTGTGTCAGTTCATTTTCCTTCGGGAGCTTCTTATGACATCCCATCCCGTATTGCCAGGCGTAAAACACTTCAATGGAGTCCCCCAGCCCTTCAATCAACTCGCCAAGAAGTTTTTCGTTTTGCGGCAGATGGTAAGGTGCCAATGCGATCGCCAGATGGCTGGACGGTCGCAGTTCCGCCAACCACTTGAGGGAGTCGGGGGATTCGATGAGGTTGTTGGCATGATTTTCGATGGCGACGGTAACGCCGGTTTCTGCAGCCACGGCAAGGTGCGGTTTCAATTTCTCGATGAACTGCGCGACACCGGACTTCAGTTCTCCGCCTTTGAGGCCGCTGGGACCGCTTCCACCCGTGACGATCGTCCGGCAACCGAACCTCTCGGCCAATCTCATTTCATCCTGCAGCCCGAAAGGTCCGAGTTGGTATTGCGTGATGCAGCCAAGCGAAATGTTGTGTTGTAACAACATCGCCGCAAATTTTTCTTCTCCCAAGTCCGAGAGTTGTTCTCGTTGATTGCCATGGATCTTGGGCCAGATGTCGATCGCTGTCGCACTGGTTTTTTGAACTTCCGGGAAAATCTCTCCCACATACTGATAACCGTACATGCAGGAGCCGAGGATGTACTTCAACTGGAATTTGCCGGAATGGAGTTGCTTCAACGGTTTCTGAAGACATTTGCTTGCAAGTGCGGCGGCGGTGGCCGAGCAGAAACTGCGGCGTGACATCCCACGGGAGACCATTGTTTTCTCCTGGTAAAAACGCTCAACCATCAAATGACTTCAATTGATTGCCGGATTGTTCAAACGACCTCTAGATGATGGAATTCGATTCTACCAAAAACAAAAAAAGCCAGCGTTAAAACACGCTGGCTTTTATGTTTACCAAAATCGGGAGTTCGCAGGTTACCTTCGCCGACGGACAAAGGCCAATCCACCCATTCCCAGCAAGAGAATCACACTCGAAGGTTCAGGAACCGCTGTCGTTACATGCAACGACCATGAATTGATCATTCCAGTGTCACCACTGGCATTGTCGGAGACAAAAAGCGTCCAGTTGCCGGAAACGTCCTGACCGTCGAAAGCGCCCAAACCACCGGATCCGCCACTACTAAATACGCCATAGGGTATCCACGAACCAGTCACATCGGCATCACCACCACCTGTCACTGTACCATCACCCCATCCAGTATCCAGATCGTAGGCCGATGCAGCTTCGTCGTCGAGAATGAACCGATTTGCATCAGTACCAAAATTGTCGGCTGAAAAACCAAATCCACCACCGTCACTAGCACCGGCTCGGAAAAGCAACGGTACAGTAATACCGTTATGTTCGAGGGTGACGATCAAATCACCCTGCCACGTGTGGGTGATATGCAAGTCAACATCAACATCGGTAATCGTTCCAGTGTCAAAAATGGCTTGCGTGTTGGTAGCGCCATTCGGATCGGCGTCGGGAATCGCAACGTCTACATTGCTAAAATCGTAGACGGTTTGGGCGATTGTCGTATCGGCTGCAAACGCGAATACAACCAGCAGCCCAAAGAATGTCGGGATTCTGGATAAATTCATTAAACTCACCTTTTGGAATATCAGAGACGGAGGTGTGGGACTTAGGTGGCCAATTGTGGTTACCAATGTTACAAAATTTATTCGCTCGTCAAGATAAATGCCGACGATCGTGGATCTCTAGATTAAACACAATTTTTGTGCAATCAAGAAAAACCTCCAAAAAAAACTGTTGAAAACAAGCTTTTTTCATGAATCATTGGAAAAATCAAAAATTTGCCCTCTTTTTTCGTGGTCGCGCTGAAATCAACGCCATAACGCCCGAGTCGCCTCGCCGCATAGAACTCGTTCGAATCGCGAGCCATGCAATGGGTTCATTGGATCGAAAAGAGGTCCGCAATTTGACAAGCCCAAAAATCGCGTCCCACCGTTACCTTAGGGTAATACTACGTCATTTGTTTGGAGTGATTATTACTCGTCGTCGCGGAATGACTTCATTTTGCCTATCCAGGGTAACGAGAGTTCGGGTTGGATAAAGTTTGCACGGTAATTCCGACAGTAACCATTAAGGGAAGACGGCCGGTTACATGGGGGGAACACGGCCCGAAGCGGACACTTTCAAAAGCTAGAATGAATGGAAAATAATGATCACAGGGTTCACAAATGTCATTGCTTAGGTATTCAATTCCGATATTATCCGCATCTGCGCTGATAATTGCCGTTGGATGTTGGTCAACTCCCAATGAACGGGCGACCAAAGGCTCGAATGACCGCAATGATGCTCCCGATATCAGCAGCGTGGAACTGACGAAACGTTCAGATCCCGTCTCCAAGCTTATGTTCACGGAGTTATCGGTTAACGAGACCGGCATCGATTTTGCCAATGAGCTCAAACCGGAACACATGAAAAAGTACCTGCTCAACGGGGCCGGACTTTGCACTGGAGATTACGACAACGATGGACTGGTTGATGTTTACCTGATTTCGCAAGACGGGCCAAACAAACTGTTCCGTCAAGTCAAACCGTGGAAGTTTGAGGATGTCACGCAGTCCGCGGGGGGATTGGCTGGCGGAGATGACTCGGGAACGGGAGCCACGTTTGCGGATGTCAATGGCGATGGATTTCTCGATCTATACGTTTGTAACATTGATGGCCCGAACCTGTTGTTCATGAATCAAGGGGATGGTTCGTTTCAGGAACAGGGTGCCGCATGGAAAGTCGATTTCAGCGGACCGACGACGATGGCTGCGTTTGCCGATTACGACAACGACGGTGACCTCGACTTGTATTTGTTGAATAACCGCATCCTGGCACTTGCTGATGAGACCGCCAAGATCAAAGTTCGCATGGTCGACGGTCGGCCGACGGTACATCCCGATCAACGACATCAGTACTTTTTCCTCGAAGGCCGTATGCAGGAAGCCGGGCAGCATGACCAGCTGCTGCGCAACGATGACGGTCATTTTGTGAATTTCACTGCCGAGGCTGGAATTGTCGGATATGACATGGGCTTGTCGGCAACCTGGTGGGACTACGACGACGACGGATGGGTTGATCTCTACATTGGTAACGATATGAAATCGCCGGATCATCTGTATCGGAATCTGGGCAACGGAAAATTTGAAGACGTATTGGCCGACGCCGTTGGACACACGCCCTGGTTTTCGATGGGTGCCGACGCCTCCGATATCAACAATGACGGTCTGCTGGATTTTCTGATTGCTGACATGTCCAGCACAACTCATTACAAGCAAAAAACCACGATGGGTGAGATGGGTAGTTCGGCATGGTTTCTGACGCTGGGTAAACCCCGTCAGTTCATGCGCAACGCTCTGTATTTGAACTCAGGCACATCCCGCTTTTGGGAGGCGGCCAATCTGGCCGGGCTGGACTCATCCGACTGGACCTGGTCGGTCAAGATCGCAGACCAGGATTGTGATGGCAAAGTTGATGTCTTCTTTACCAATGGTGTGGGCAAGAATATCACCGATTCAGATCTCAAGAACGAGTTCGCCAAGCTGATGGCGGAAGGGAAAAAAGATGAAGCGGAAAGTCAAATCCTGAGAATTCCTCCGCTCAAGGAACGCAATTTGTTTTTCCGCAATCAAGGCGATCTAAGATTTACAAATGTTGCCGATGATTGGGGCGCCGACCATTTCGGCGTCAGCAATGGTTGCTCGGTTGTCGATATCGATCGAGACGGAGACCTTGACCTGCTGGTCAGCCATATGAACGAACCGCTGGGAGTATACCGTAATGATTGTACCGTCGGGAACCGATTGCTAGTTAAACTCAACGGCACCTTGAGCAATCGCAACGGAATTCACGCCAGAGTCATTGTCGAAACTGAATCCGGTCGCCAAATTCGGCAGATTAATCTGACACGTGGCTACATGTCGGCTGACGAACCGTTGGCTCATTTTGGGTTGGGTGACGATGAGCGCATCGCTAAACTCACGGTCAAATGGCCAAGTGGAATCGTACAACAGTTTGAGGGCCTGCAAGCCAACCGATTTTACACAATCACTGAAAAAGGTGCCTCGGAGCCCGACCGATTGGCGGCCAAAATGACTCCACCAATATTCAAAGAAGTGGCAAGAGAAGTTGGGATTGATTTCAAGCACGTTGAAACCCCCGTGGATGACTACCGTTTTCAACCACTCCTGCCAAACAAACTTTCGCAGCTAGGCCCGGGAGTCGCGTGGGCGGATGTCAACGGTGACGGATTTCAGGACTGTTTTCTTGGCAATGGTGCTGGCAGTTCCGGATGCCTTTTTGTGGGTTCCGAGAATGGCAAATTTGCCGAATTCCCAGGTCCCTGGAAAGAGCTCCAGGCCCATGAAGACATGGCTCCGCAATTCTTGGATTTCGATTCTGATGGAGACCAGGATTTGATTGTCGTGAGTGGCGGATATGAACAGGACGCTGAGAGCGAACTGCTTCGCAATCGCCTGTTTGTTAATGACGGAAACGGAAACTTCTCGGTTGCTTCGGAATCCACGATACCCGACCAGCGAAACGCCAGTAGTTGCGCCTGTTCGTGTGATTATGATCGCGATGGCGATTTGGATATGTTTGTTGGTACCCGCGTTTTGCCGCGACGTTGGCCCCTGCCAGCTACTTCGTGTATCTGGGAAAACCAGAACGGCAGATTCGTCGATGTGACGGACAAGGTGGCTCCTGGATTGACCAGCATTGGACTGGTAACGAGCGCGATCTGGTCCGACGCTGATCAGGACGGTTGGGTCGACCTCTGGGTAACGCTTGAGTGGGGCAACATCAAGTTTTTTCGAAACCACCAGGGCAAGCTTGTCGATCAGACGGAACAGGCCGGTTTGTCGAAAGATCTTGGTTGGTGGAACTCAATCGCCGCAGGCGACATCGATAGCGACGGAGATACCGACTACGTTGTCATGAACACGGGATTGAATACGAAATACCACGCCACGCATGAGTATCCCGTACAGCTATTCGCGGGTGACTTTGATAACACCGGCAACATCAATTTGGTTGAGTCAGAATGGGAGGGCGAGAAGTGTTATCCCATCCGCGGGAAAAGCTGCAGCTCTCAGGCCATGCCCCAATTGGCCGAAAAATTTGAGACCTATCACGAATTCGCGTTGGCGGAACTGGTTGATATCTATACCGAAAATGCATTGGAAAATGCGGCCAAGTTTGTCGCCAATCGACTTGATTCCGTTCTGCTGTTGAACAATGGGGTGGGTCAATTCCAAATCAAGACGCTCCCTCGCCTGGCACAGGTCTCTCCAGGATTCGGTGTTGCCGTCGAGGACATCGATCTGGATGGGTTTGCCGATATCTGCATCGCGCAAAACTTTTTACATCCCCAGCCGGAAACCGGACAGATGGATGGTGGCATGGGACTGGTGTTGAAGGGGGCAGGAAACGGCGAATTCGAATCGATGCCGCCGACTCAATCGGGATTGATCGTTACGGGCCAAGGCATGGGTCTGGCGATTGTCGACATCAATCGTGATGCGAGGCCAGACCTGGTGGTGGCGGTCAACGACGATAAAGCCACTGTTTTCGTCAATCAGTCAAAAAGTGACCGACGAACATTCGTGGTCCAAGTGGATGGCGGGAATGGAAACCTGACCGGAATCGGTTCCCGAATCGTATTGAAATCCAAATCTGGCAAGATTTGTACCCGAGAAATCTATTCTGCTTCGGGATACCTTTCGCAATCTTCGGGCGAGTTGTTTTTTTCCCTGGCCAAGGATGATTCGATCGAGTCGCTTGAGATTCAATGGCCCGACGGTTCAACGGAATCCAGAATCGTAAACGACGCTGACCAGCGAATCGTCATCAAAAAAGCGATTGAATAACCGGCTTTCCAATTGGTTACTTGCCGGGTGTTCCCAGGTCAATCCTCGCCGTCGATGTAAAGCTGTTTGATGGAGACAGGCCGCCAACCTGGTCGGCCCACAAATCACTCAAAGTTGTCGAGATCGCCTGCACGCTGAACCAGTCGCTGGGTTGACTCATTTCAAAAAGCGCTCCAGGCTCTCACGAACCGCATCAAAATGAACGTGCAAAGCCGCCATGGATTTCCTTAGGCCAGCCATGTCGCCGTTCGAAGCCGATTGTTCGACCTCTTCGGCCGAAGCAATCGCCAACTTGGGATTCAGGAACAGCATTGACCCTCTCAATGGGTGAATTGCCTGGCAAAGTCCCTTCATGTCACCTGAATCCAATGCTTTGATAGCGGATTGCAACAACGGGGGAGTCTCTTTCAAGAATACCTGCACCAGTTCTCGGAGTAAATTCCGGTCATCTCCCACGTTGGCAAGGGCTTCCGACCAACTGACTGGCTCCTGCGAAGCCGTGCCGGGTTCAGCTGGTGTTGTTTCGTCAGCTGGAGAACCCTGAAACAAATCAGACAGTTTGTCTGCCAGATCCTTGAGGCGAATTGGTTTGCAGAGGTAATCGTCCATTCCGGAGTCTAAACAACTCTCCCGATCACCTTTCATGGCGTGGGCGGTCATGGCAACAACCTTTACATGTTTTCCCGAGCCGGATTCTCGACGTCGTAATTCCCGGGTTGCTTCCAGTCCATCCATTTCCGGCATCTGCACGTCCATTAAAACCACATCAAAATTGTCCCGGTCAAGTAACGCAAGTGTTTCGATTCCGGTGTTGGCGACGGTTACCTTGTGTCCCAGTTTGTCCAGAATCCCGATGGCCAACTTTTGATTCACCAGGTTGTCTTCTGCCAACAGAACGTTTAACTGGCGTTGGAAAGGGGACGTGCCGACGGCAGCAACGGGTTGGGAGTTGTTGATTCCGGCGGTGCTTAATGACGAGACGACAGCGTCATACAACTCCGATTGTTTGGCCGGTTTCAGCAAATGCAATGAAATCCCCAGTGAACGAAGGTTTTTTGAATCGTCGGGGCGCGCCCCCGATGTAAGCATGATTACATTTGCGGGATTCAGAAGCGCCTTTTCGGTGATGGATTTCGCCAATGCCAATCCATCCATTCCGGGCATGTTTACGTCTGAAATAATCAGCTGAAACGCATCACCTTCTTCGGCTGCATCGGTCAACGCCGTCATTGCGGCTACTCCCCCAGACGTCGTCGTCGGATTCATGCCCCATTTTGCCAACATGTCCTTGAGGATCCGGCGGTTTGTTGCATTGTCGTCAACGATCAGAACACGGACCCCTTGAACGTCAATTCTGGAAACGGATGATTCCAATACCGAATCGGATGGGTCAATTCCCAATGACAATTTGATCTGAAACCGACTGCCTTCGCCCAGTTTGCTTTCAACCCAGATTCGCCCGTTCATCAGCTCGACCAAGCGGGAAGAAATCGCGAGTCCAAGACCGGTTCCACCAAACTTGCGCGTCGTGGAGGCATCGGCCTGCTCAAATTCCTGAAAGACCTTGTCGCAATGTTCCGGAGCGATGCCGATTCCGGTATCGACGACACTGATTAACAGGTCGACCTGCGAGTCTGTTTTGTCGATGCACTGGATTTCCAGAAGCACTTCGCCGACACTTGTGAATTTGATCGCGTTTCCAACAAGATTGACGACAATTTGGCGAATCCGGCCGGGGTCTCCGATCAACCTTTTGGGAATGTTTTCATCGACATGAAAGGCTAGTTCCAGTCCTTTGGTGTGGGCGCGAAACCCCATCCCCTTCATCGTGTCACCCAACAATTCGTGAATATCAAACGTTGCCGATTGAAGCTCGAATTTGCCGGCTTCGATTTTCGAAAAATCGAGAATGTCGTTGATCAGCGTCAGTAGTGCTTCACCAGATTCCTGGACCATTCTCAGATACTCACGTTGCGTCTGCGTCAGTTCCGAGCCGAGCAGCAGATCCGTCATTCCAATAATGGCGTTCATCGGTGTCCGGATTTCATGGCTCATGTTCGCGACAAAATCACTTTTTGCCCGGTTGGCTTCATCCGCCGCGTTTTTTGCTGTTCGCAGTTCTTCGCGCTCGGCGATCAGCGCTTGCTCGGCAAGTCGCTGTTCCGTGATATCCCAGAAAATGGTCTGGATTCCAATCACATTGTCTTGCTCGTCTTTGACGGGCCCTTTTCGGGATGCGTAGAAAACGGTTTTTCCATCCACGATGTTGTCAAATACATCCTCAAGGACTTGGCCGGAACGCATGACGTCTTCATCTTCTTTACGAGCCAGTTCCGCAAAATCCTGGGGGTAGAAATCCGCGATCGTTCGGCCGACAATCTCATCGGCGTTTTTGCCAAACAAGCTTGCAAAGTTGTTGTTAACGAACACGATTTTGCCGTCACGATCTTTGCGGATAAAGCATGCAGGGATGCTGTTGACGAGTGAAAGAAACAGCGATCGGCCATCATGATGACTATCGTTGACTTTCCCTGATTGGTCGCGATTCAACTGGCCACGGGACATCGGTTGACCCCACAAGGTTAATCCGGCAGACGATCGACATTGTACAATCGTATCGACGCCGCCACCAGCTTACGAAACGTGCCGATGATCGGAGAGTCCTGACCAAGTGATTTGATCCTGGCCCTGTCCCCGGCACAGCGGCGACCGGAGGCGATCGCGCGATTTCTCCCCAGGCGAAAACGCACATGATTCATGATGTGTTGGTCTTCGAATTCAGCGTTCTCGCGGTCCGGGTGCTGGCTAAAAAAGTCTGGAGTACGAAATCAAATCGCCATGAGATCCACGATTACCCTGAACGGCTTTACGGACCAGGACCCTTTGAAGCGATTGCCTGTACCGAGCCCAGATCAAGGTCTTGAGAACCAGCGAGTTCAGCAATTTGCGTCGTGTTGGGGGCATGGTATCCGACGCATGGCGCGCCTACGTATCGCGAACCTGGTCCCGCCGCAGCGCACGTCCCCAAATTTCCCGGAAAAGTCGCTCCATTCCTCTCGCTAACGCGGCGGTATCGCATGCCGACGATGCCACAAGTGTCTTGCGCATTTGTTGACGCAGGACGGCCAGTTCATCGTGCGCTTCGGAGTGACAGGCCCATTGAAGGCCACGTTCGATCATATCGTCAACGTCGGTGGCCACAAAACGATCCAGGTGGCATCGCCGCAACAAGGTCTGGCTGGTTCGCGAGACCCAGCGGTCGCCATCAATGGTCAACACCGGAACTCCTTGCCAGATCGCTTCCATTGTCGAGGTCCCACCGTTGTACGGAAATGTATCGAGTGCCAGATCGATTTTGTCATAGTGACGCAGATAGGTCACGTGGTCGGACGGACCATACAGATCAACGCGGTCCCGGTCGATGCCTCGTTTTTTGAACTGTTCCCGGACGTAGGCTTGATTGTTGGGCGACTTCAATGTGCGATTGGCCAGGAGCAAACGAGAACCCGGGGCACGGCGCAGGATCTCCGCCCAGGCGTCGAGGACTTGCGGCGTGATCTTGTACTGGGGAGCCAGGTTGCCAAACGTAAAACAACCTTCGGTTAATTGTGGCAACTCGCTGACCGGTGGCACAGGATAATCCACCGTAAACGTCAGATAACTGACAGGCAGACACAGAACCGATTCCGAGAAATGCTGCAATTCGTCCGGCTGAATCATTTCGTCATCGCCGACGATGAATTCGATTCCCGGCAAACCGGAGCTCGCATACATGTTCCACCAAGCCACATTGACGGGGGCCGGATAACCAAGAAACAGACCGAGTCGGCCTTCATAGCTATAAGCATTCAAGTCAACCAGAATATCGATCCCGGTCGATCGGATCAGCGCCGTGACTTGTTCATTGTCCAGGTCCCGAATATCGTACAGCTGGTCGGTAGCCTGGGGCTGGTAGCATGGCATTCCGGCGTCGTCAGGGCTGTCGGAAAACAGGCAAATCTGAAATTCCGATCGGTTGAGATGATTGATCAATCCCCAAACGGGTTTTGTGTAATTGGCGTTGTGAAAGAAGGCGCAGATGAACCCGATTCGCAGTGGTCCGTCGTGTGGTCTTGGTCTCGGTCGATCCCGTTCTGTCGGCCATGGCTTGCCATAGTACTCCGCCAGTTTTCTGGCGAATACCGTGCGGGTTTTCAGGAGTTTAAGGTGATCGGCCTCGGGCCAAGCGGGGATCAACGTCGCCAGGCTTTGCCATGATTCGATCGAATCGCCATGTTTCAAACCGGACTCCAAATGCGACGCCGCTCGACTGGTCTGACCCATTCGATATAAAACCCGCGCCAAATTGTGATGCGTTTCCGGGTTGTCATTATCCAGCTTCAAACTGTTTTCGTATGCACCGATGGCCTGTGCGTATTCACCGACATCCGACAAAGCGTTGCCGGTAGACAACCAGATCTCAGCCGTGGCAGCGTTTAACTCGATTATCCGATCGTAGGCTTTGAGTGCCGGAATGTAATCTCCATTTCGCGTATGGGCTTTCGCCAATTGTTCCAGGATGTGCGGACTATTGGGTGACAACTCATCGGCGTTGGCAAGAAATAAGACTGCATTCTTGCTGTCTCCGCAATTGAGAAGCGACTTGCCTTCTTCAAAGAGCTTTTTTGATTTGGGTTCCATCGGTCCGTGGCTGGAGGAAAGCTCGAAACAGGCAACTCCCAAGGTCGCCTGGCAACCGAATCGTTACGATTCGGAACGCAACGGCACGTGAGTTCCGTAACCGTGAACCGTCCGCGCGAAAGCTGGGCCCCTTACCGGATGGTTCGATCGATTTTGGATCGCCATGCCGTTTGCGTCAACATTACGATGACTGGGCCAGAGAAGTGAACAAGGTTGATTTTTTCGGCCGTGCTATCGTCGTCGCGGGCTGCCAGCGATTGAATGGTCAACACGTATCCACGGTCGGAGGCAACTGGCAAAAACTGGCCACTTTGGGTCAAGTCTGCGGCTCGGGGAATATGACGGGATCGAAGCAAAAACCTAATCTGTATCGGTTGTTCGTGACGATGAATTGCCAATACCGTTAAATCCGGTCAGGATTCTAATCAACTGCCGATTCGAAAGCGCGTAATGGTTTTCCCCAAGATAATGACAGGCTTGATTCTGGTCGTTGCAGGTGTTTCGAATGCCAGCACCCAACTGATAGCGCAACAACCGCCTTCCGCTCCGCCGCTGTGGAACCAGAATTCCTCGTCACGTAAGGTTTTGGCGACAACGAGCAACGGGGTCTCGAATCATCGAACCGGGTCTCGAGCCGTGTTCACCGATCAATCGCAGCCCATTGCCCGCCCTCAGCCTGTCAAGCCAACCTCAACGGCCTCTCAATGGACCCGGTTAAATGACGCTTCGAATCCGGCAATATCAACAAGACGAAACACGGAGCTGACAGAACGGGTTACCAGTCAACCCATGGATCGTTCCAAGGAGCCAATGGATTCGGTCAAGCCGGTCGTCAACTTCCAGCAGGGTATTCCCCAGCAAGACATCGCCCAAACCCAGCCAGTGCATCATCACTTCGGCGAGACGGCGCAACGCTCGATACCCTACGTGGACCCCAGCCAATTCAGCGATGTAATGGTTTCGAGTTTTATCGATCAACCGCCATTGAACCGGAAAACGACCCATCCCGTCGTCAGTGATTTTCCGATCAAAGATGTTTCCACCGTTGATTTTTCCAACGTGCAGTCAGTCGATCCACAAAAGGTCTTGAAAGACGGATCAATCAAATTTGCTGATCCGAGTAAATTCCTGGCTGATTCAACAAATGACGCGAATGGTCGCGTTTCCGAGTTCCAGCAGGGGGTTCCCTCGCAACGCGTTTCAATCCGAAAAACGCTTGGTCAATCGCAGGATGGAACCAGCGTGGGCCAGGGACAGTCAGCGGAAGCGAAAAGAACTCCCACGCTGGCACAGGACCAGGAAATGGGCGCCGAAAACGACCGGCAATACCTGACCGTATCGGATGTCAACGCGCCGATTAGTCCCAACCCGTTTCAGGATCTGCAGCAAATTGACCGGTCAGGGATCATTCAGCAAACCCCGCAGATTCAGCGGGCTTTCGTTCCAGCCAATACGTATCCGGAATTGAGTGGGCAGAACTTCCAGGATCATTTTGCTTCCTGGACGGCGCATCAATTCCAGCACAAACCGTTGTACTTTGAAGAAGTCAATCTCGAACGGTATGGCAACGAGCTGCGGCATCAAAACGTGATGTCGGCGGCCCATTTTTTCACCAGCGCTGTATTGTTACCATACAAAATGGGCCAGACGCCGCCGCGAACCTGCATATCAACGCTTGGCCGTCGCCGACCTGGAGAATGTGTTCCCTATCAAATCCACAAAGCGCCCGTTTCGAAACGCGGGCTCCTGACGGAGGGTCTGATCATAACTGCTCTATCGCTGTAGCGTCATCGTTGCGTCCAGGCTACCAGACGAATTGCCGACGAACCGCATCAACCAATTCATAGGTCCAAACGAAGGCGATTGGTCTTCTTCCGCAAACCACATCACCGACAACTTTGGCTCCATGACGTTTCAATGTCTGTTTTGGGTCGATTTCGCAATTGACGGCAACACTGGGTCCGACTTCTGCATCTATTTCCGTTGAACTGGAAATATTCTCAATCGACGTGGAGAATTTTTGATCAGGATTCGATTCAAAGAAGTACTCTACATTCAAGTCCGCCAAACTGCCCGGCTGGGAGTTTGAAGCATTGAGTATATAGCCGATCTTTTTCTCTGCTGCTTTGAATTTCAGCTCCCAGTCTCCCGATTCATCAGCGACTTTTAGCAACGGATCACCCCACCGGACTGGCTTTTCACGAAGTAGTTTTTCGACGTTCCAGGTTACGATCCTGCCGGCAATCGGTGAATAAATTTTGAGTTCGTCGATTCGTCGCTGCGTATAATCCCGTTTGTCTTCGTAGGAGCTGATTTGGAATTGCAGGTCCGCAACTTCGCTGGCCAGTTTCGCCTGGATCGAGCGATCGTCCACATTTCCAGTAGACGCCTGGTTGATTGCAATGATCTTCGCGGCTTTGAATTTCGTCAACTTCTGGATTTCACCCATTGCTTCCTCGAGTTCAAGGTTGAGTGCCGGGGATCGAAGTTCGACCAGTAATTGTCCTTCGGTTACCGATTCACCGTGTTCTACCAGGACATTCTCCACAAACGAATCGTGTGGAGAAAACACCAGTTGTTCGGTTGCCGGCCGCAGCGATCCGTGCATCCGGATTTTGAAATCTGTTTGAATGAAGAAAGTCAGAAACAACAGGGCAACCGGCAAAACAACGTAGAGCAGGAATCGTGTCAGTCCTTTTAGATTCAGGGAACGTCCCAAAAAAAACAACGTATTGTGAAACGGAATGCTTGAAATCGTCTGTACATTGAACAATGCCAGGCTGGACTGGGGAATCACGATATTGGCAGCCCGAACAAACTCAAAAAATAGTGGAATCTCGGCAAATTCTGCCAACAAGACTCCACCGGGAGCGCGTGGCTTGCGGTTCCGGAGTTTTGCCTGAAGAGGAAAAAATGCAAAAAACGGCATTCCTGACAGTTCGCGATACTCGTCAATGCTGGCTTGAAGGTGCCCGTGGTCAGAAACCTGCGACGACAGAATGGGTGCGTTGGTTCGGCATGCCTGTTTGGCAATTCGAGCTGAGCACCTTAGTAATTCAGTTCGCTTCTCAAAAACAGAGACGGAGGACACGGCCTGCAATGAAAATCGACTGGCAACATTCTTGAAAATCTGGACGCGCTCGCATCCCAACAACATTCGCGCGTCATTGGCAACGACCTTGGATAACTCCTGTTCGTCGAGACTTGAGAGGCAGCCGATCGAGAACTCAGTGACGCGTTTCAGAAAGTCTCCGTTGGATGATTCGGCTCGATCCGACTGAACCGAGATGAACCGGCTGATCAGATCGGCGATCGCTTTCATCAATGACTGGGTCGCACCAGAGCGTTCAACCTTGGCAGTTTTCACGGCCAACAGGCCAATGAGATCCGAGTCGTTTTCGGACTTTTTGAAAATGGCAAATCCCGAACAGTTGGACCTCTTCTGGTCCTGGGCGATGCATCCATCGGGTGACGCACGAAGATCACCAAGTGAAGCCGTCCACTCCGGAAAGTACGATTCGATCGGCTCGGCCCGATTCACATTGCAGGGAATCCCATCGGGTCCAAGAATGAAGATCGCCGACGATTCAGGCTGCATGACTGCATCGAGCGTTTCCAAGGCCCGGTCGAAGAGCTCGTCTGAACCTGTTTCCGTTTTGGAGGCCAGCTGATCGAGTTCGTCCATCAACGAGTCAATGACCTTCATTAACTCATTGGGATTGCTGCTGACACTCATATGCCACCGGTTAAAGTGCTATCGTTTTGAAAAATTACTCGGAAATACCCATAAATTCAGCGCAACCGGGCAAATCGAATGAAAACGGACTTTCGTTATAACCGATAAACTCCCTCAGGCGCAGGCTATTTTTATGTAAACCGTTTCAACCGGTAACAAACGATGCGTGGAAAATTCAGATTTGCCATAACGATCATTGCCGTATTTTCAATCGGCTGTCGGACAGCGCCCAACAACCATATTTCCATGGTAGATGCGGTGCCCTCGGCGCTAGTGGGGAATGTCTATGAAAGCCTGACGCCGCAATTTCCCACGACGCAGGAGGCGCTATCGGAGGAACAGTTTGATGCCGGACCGTTGAATGATTTCAACTTCAATGATCCAGCTGGCTTTCTGCGATTGTCTCTCGATCAGTGTATTGAAAACGCGTTGACAAATTCGCAGGTTGTCAGGCAACTCGGAGGAACGGCGCTTCGATCACCCGAGTTAATGGTCACAGCTAACGACACCGCGATTGCCTACACGGATCCCCGGGTTGGCGAGGAAGCCGCGTTGTCTGCATTCGACGCAACATTTGACAATCTGTTCGCGTTCCAAAACAACGATCGAGCGTTCAATAGTTCGTTTATCGGCGACCAGGGCCGGCTGAAGCAGAAATTGGCAACCAACACAACGCGTTTATCAAAACGCTCGGCGACGGGTACCCTGTTTCAGCTGAACAACCAGATCCTGTACGACTTCAACAATACTCAGGCCAACCGATTCTCCAATAACGTCTCGTGGGATACTTATTTGGAGGCTGAGATGCGTCAACCCTTGCTGCAGGGAGCTGGCTCGTTGTTCAATCGAATCGCCGGTCCAAATAATTTGCCCGGCGTCAACAATGGAGTGCTCATTGCGAGGACCAACACGGACATCAGCCTGGCCAATTTTGAGCTGGGAATCCGAAATCTTGTCAGCGAAGTCGAGAACGCGTATTGGGACCTGTACTTTGCTTATCGCGATCTTGAAGCAAAGATCGAAGCGCGAAACGGAGCCTACAAAATCTGGGAAAGTCTGAAAGCGCAGGGCCAAAACAAAAAGGCGGCTGAGATTCTACAGGCGGAAGAGCAATACTATTTGTTTGCCTCGCGGGTTCAAGATGCGATCCATGGCCAATTGAATGACGGAACAAGAACCTTCAACGGAAGCGCGAGCGGGACATTTCGAGGTAATGCCGGCGTTCGTACAACGGAGCGCCGTCTCAGGTTGATTGCAGGATACCCGGTGAATGACCAGGTGCTAATCGTTCCCGAAGACATGCCGGTCGAGGCGCAGGTCGTGTTCGACTGGGAGCAGTCGAAAACGGATGCGTTGACAAAACGGACAGAACTGCGGCGACAGCGATGGGTTCTCAAACGCGAAGAATTAAACTTGTTTGCCAACAAGAACTTTCTCCTGCCTCGCGTGGATTTGATTGGAAAATACCGCCTTCGTGGCTTTGGAAACGACCTTTTCGGAAATACCGGGTTCAATCCGCTGGTACCTCCGGGCGTCGATCTGCAAAACGGAAGCGATGCGTACCGAACATTCCTGGATGGGGACTTGCAGGAATGGGAACTTGGAATGGACGTCAATATCCCGATTGGTTATCGACGCCAGTTTGCCGCGGTACGAAATTCCGAATTGGAAATTACGCGACAAAGAAAGATCCTGCTCGAACAGGAGCGTGAAATCGTCTATGGGCTAAGTAATTCGCTGGGAGAAGTCGAACGTACAAGTTCGCTGCAGGAACTCAACGCCAGACGGCTCGATGCGTCGAAGCAACAATACGCCGCCATTCAGGAAGATTTCAAAAATGACGATACGACTATCGACCTCGTTCTGGAGTCGCAGCGGCGCGTGATTGACGCAAAGCTGGATTACTTCAGGACTCAAGTCGAGTTCATGCTCGCGGTGAAATCCGTCCATTTTGAAAAAGGAACAATGCTGGAATACCACAATGTTTCTTTGAGCGAGAATGGATGGTCCACCGATGATTATCGTGAAGCCATTGAACGTGAAAAAAACAAAAGCCGTCCCATCAACTATTACATCCCGGGACTGAAGGTCTCGTCTCCTTTCGACGAACGACAACTTGGAATCGCCGGGCCGGCACCAGAGTTTCTGGCCAAGCAGAAAGCCAAGGCTAAATCGGATGCCATGTTTGGTGACGACAATACGCCAGACGATATTGCACCGGAAACCGCGGTTGCGACAACGACAACTGACAATGCAACAGCTGAGGAAACCGCTACGCCGGTTTCCGAGACTGTGTTGGTTTCCAACGTGCCGCCATCGGAGCCAGGACTTTTGGAAATCGTCGACCAATTGAAAGCCGATGGTTATCAACCTGAATCAGCAAGCCGTCAATCAACGGCAACCGGTTCTCTTGTGCCTGGCTCGCAAACCGTTGGAACCTTGCCAAGTGCACCTGCGGCGAAGCCGCCACTAGGGCCTCTCAGCTCCATCTCCCAAGATGCGACGGCGTCGGTTGGAACGAGTGCAGCTCCGGTTGCGCGGGCCATGCCATCAGCGGTCCCAGTCGCAACTGCAATCGAAAGTACTTTTAGTGACTCGCGATCGCCGCAAACAGCCCGGTCTGACCAGTTTTCATTTTCTTCAAGGGCAAAGCCCAGCCCGGTCAAAACTGAGCTGGTCGAAAACAACCGCGACTCACGGATCGCGACGTCTCCAACGACGTTCGATTTGCCAGGGGAAGGACAACTCCAGCGACCTTCCTCGTCATCCTCCGCGAGACGACCACTCCAACCCATGTTGCCGCCAGTTGGTACCGAGGTGCGTCTGTCGGATCTTCCTGATGCCCAGGACGGGTCGCGTAGTCGTCGATAAATCTGCGGTTGGAATGCCCTTTCTCGACGTAGGTCGGTCGATTCAGGTCCCGATGCTTTGTTAACGCACCGTCGGGAAACGATAACGCATTGAGCTTTGACACATTTTCGGTGTCAGCCCGGTACCAGGCGAACTTGTTAATATCAACCAGGTTATTGACGGATCGGTTGTCCAACATGCGAACGGTGAAACTCCCGAGTAATTGGGATGCTTGGATGCCCGAGGCAATGTGGGTTTCTCGCGTCCAGGGACCAGTGGTTCGAGGCATTATCACAGCCAGGCCAAGGGCCAGGTGCGATCTGTGGTTGCAGGTCTTTCCGTTAGCTTCCTGGACATTTGGCGTTAGAATTGGCCTCATGGGTGGTAAAAAAACGAGTCTTCAAAACTGTCTGATCGAGGATAACCAGGGCCTGGTTTACCATTTGGCTTCGCGCATTCATCGCCGGCTACCGGTGCGACACGAATTCGATGACTTGGTTGGATATGGAATGCTCGGATTGGCCGAAGCCGCCAAGACGTTTGTTGCGGCTCGAGGCGTGAAGTTTTCAACGTTTGCGTTTTTCCGAATTCGGGGGGCGATTTTCGACGGTGTCGCGAAAACCGGGTGGATGAGTCGAGGACAGTACAGGCGTCACATGAAGCGAGTGAACGCCGCCCAGGAGCAGAGCGAATCACTGGCAAACGACTCTGGACAAGCCGGCGGCCAGGACTGGGACTACGCAACGTCGGAAGTGGTTGAGTTGACCCAGGAGCAACTTGAACAGCTTGCCGATTCCGATTCTACGGGGCCAGCGATTGTGTCCAAAGATGAGGCGACGGCCATTCTTTGCCGATGTGTAGATGCACTTCCTCGCCGGGAGTGCCGCTTAATCATGATGGTGTACTTTGAAGGCTTTTCGTTGCAGGAAGCAGCAGAAAGGATTGGCATTAGCAAGAGTTGGGCCAGTCGACTCCACGCCAAGACTCTGCAAAGACTGGGAGCGGAAATCAACCGCTGGAATAATGACGCTGGCGATCCAGATTGACGTTGGAACAATCGTTGAAAAGCAAAATCATGTTATTGATCAGTTGCATTCCCGATACGTGACAATCAGAATGCAAACTGTAGGCAACACACCGGCAATCCGATGCTTCGAATGCGCATTCAAGACAGCGCTTGGAAGACAGCTCAACGGGAAAGGCTGATATACCGATGGAAGAGATCGTCGATTTCGAATACCTGCTTCGTCCAATTGATGAACCGGTAGCATCGCCCCGAATTGAGCGATTTGAGATTCGTAGTAAAAGGAATGCCGAATACGACAAGGAAGAGAAATATCGCAATTTCATGGACTACGGTCCGGAGTTTGGTGAAGAGAAATCTCCCGAACCTGCGGATTGGTCGGCATTTATTCGCGAATGCGAAGCTCATCTTGCAAGAAAATCCAAGGATCTCTGGGTTTGTGCCTGGTATACCGAGGCCTTGTTGATTCGCAATGGGTTTCCTGGCCTGGCGGCAGGGTTGAATTTGTCGAAACAAATGGTGGAGCGGTATTGGGATCAAATCGAACCCAACCCCCAAGCCGAGGACGGAGTCGAAGATACGGTCAAGATGTTCGCCGGTTTGAACAACGGGACCACCTTTATCGACCGATTGATGATGACACCGATTACCGCGGCTGCTGGCGATCATGCACCACTTACCTGCGCAACAATTGACGAGGTAGATGGGGCGATCAAGGCAAAAATGATTGCCTGTTCTGATTCGGCATTCCAGCAAGCCCTGGGAATTGGAATTCGCGATTCCATTGCCAATTTTCAGGAACTCTGTGAAACGTTCAAACAAAAATGTGGCGACGATGCTCCGCCAGCAGCCAAGGTGCGCGAGGCACTCGGCAACTGCGAAAAACGAATTCTGGAAATCTATCCTTCATTGGTCGCGCTGGATGAAACTGAGGAAGCTGTCGATTCATCGGAAACAGGATTGGTGGAAAACAAAAGTGGGTCTGGCGGCGCTATGGCTGGCGGCGGGAATCATGTCCAGAGTCGGGAAGAGGCATTCAAGCTGTTGGAGCAAGTGAGCAAGTTTTTTCGTGAGAATGAGCCTTCCTCACCGGTATCCTATGCACTGATCCAGGCGGTACGATGGGGTCGGATGTCGCTTCCCGATCTCCTCAATGATTTGGTCGAAGACGGTGACGTCAAATCTCAGATCTTCAAGCTCACAGGAATAAAAGGCCGTGTAGGCGAAGATGCTGATGGCCTTGAGGAAGCCGATGAATCCTAGGTCGTCGGCAGGAAAGCCTCGCCAATCCGCCCCGGATGCGTTTCGCCCACGATTTGAACAGCCGACCGCCGCGTCCGACAACGGTGGCGGCGGTGTCGAAAATCGGTAATGGCCGCTGAAGGACGACGTTCGATGTGGATGTTGACGTTGGTCAGAGGCGACGACATGAATTCCGGCCGGCAGCGAATTTTGCGGGCAATGTTTGCTATCAGACTTTTGTATCGCTAGAATCGACGGAAACCAGAACCGGTGCGGAGCTCTCATCCGGTCGTACATCGATGGAAGCTTGATCCTGTTGATCAACACCCCAATCCGTTGTGCCCGAAATCCCGTTTCCGACAGTGCATTCGTTGATGAGTCGTTTTCAGAATATTATCACTTTGACAACAGTCGTTTTTCTCGAATCAAATAAAGGTTAGCAGTATGAGCGAGAGCCATCAGGAAAAAATTCAGAGATTTCGCAAGCCTCGTGTTCACATCAAGTATGAAGTCGAAACCGGCGGAGCGCAGCTCAAGGTGGACCTGCCTTTTGTGGTCGGTGTCATGGGTGATTTTTCGGGAGATCCGACGGGCGAAATCAAGTCGCTGGACGATCGCAGTTTTACCCAGATTGATCGGAACAACTTTGATGACGTATTGCGCAAGATGAAACCGGGGCTGGAATTCCGGGTGGATAATACGCTCGGGGATGGCTCAGACGAACTGGCCGTCAAGCTGGCGTTCGAGTCAATGGATGATTTTGACCCAACCAATGTTGCCAAGCAGATTCCAGCTCTTAAAACGCTGATGGATACGCGTTCCAAGCTTCGTGACTTGATTGGTAAAGTCGACCGCAGCAAAAACCTGGAATCGCTCCTTGAATCGGTCCTTCAAAACGAAGAGGAGCGGACAAAACTCGCCGCCGAATTGGGCCTCGGTGGATCTGCCGAATCTTCCGCTCCGGAACCTGCCAGTGATGCAGGGGGTGGAGACGATGGTGGCGGTGATGCGGAAGACAGTGATCAATAGAAGTCTGATGGTTTCCTCGGCAAGAATTATCCAGCATTTTAGTTTTGGGAGAAGCAATGAGTTCCGGCGAAAAAAAAACACAAGGATCGACCACTCAGACCGAAGGTGTCAGTCTGCTTGATCAGGTTTTACAGAACACGAAGCAAACGGAGCCTGACTACGCCACGGAAATGATCAAATCATTGACCGAACAGGCGCTCCAGGGAACGTTGACTTACGACAAGAACGTTTCCAAGTCGATCAAGAAAGCGATTGCCAAGATCGACGAAAAAGTGTCAGAGCAGCTGGCGAAAGTCATTCACAACGAGAAATTCCAAAAGCTGGAAGGGAGTTGGAGGGGACTGAAATACTTGATTTCCAATTCATTGACTGGACCCGATTTGAAAATCAAGGTTCTCGATGTACGCAAGAAAGAACTGATCAAGGACCTTGAGGACAATATCGAATCCAGTTGCGTTTGGAACAAGCTTTATTCGGCAGAATTCGATATGTCTGGCGGGCAGCCTTTTGGCGCCGTGATCGGAGATTATGAGTTTGCCAACGATCCGGAAGACCTGTTTCTGCTGGAACAAATGTCTCACGTGGCGGCTGCCGCATTTGCGCCGTTTTTGACGTCTGCGTCCCATAAACTGCTTCAGCTGGACGACTGGGGTGAATTATCGAACGTGGACCGCAAAGGGAACCTGCTCGACACGTTTGACGGCGTCGAATATGCCAAGTGGAAAGGATTTCGGGACAGCGAAGATGCACGCTACGTTTGCCTGACGATGCCGCGAACATTGGCCAGACTCCCCTATGGTGAAGGTGGAAAAAAGGTTGACGAGTCCATTCTGAATTTCCAGGAACTGCCGTTGGGCAAAGACGGAAAACCGAAAGAAGCCGATCACCATGACTTCTGCTGGATGAGTACCGCCTATGTATTGGGTGCTCGACTGACCGATGCCTATTCGCAAACTGGATTCTGCACGGCCATTCGCGGAAGGCACAGTGGTGGTGCCGTGGAGGGGCTGCCGGCCTACATCTTCAAGACCGATGAAGGTGATCTGGACTTGAAATGCCCCACAGAAATCGCGATCGGCGATCGACTGGAAGCGGAATTGGGAACCTGCGGGTTTTTGCCTCTGGTTCACTACAAGAATACGGATTATGCCGTGTTCGTTGGCGCACAGTCGGCTCAAAAACCCAAGGCCTATGCAGGCAAGGGAGGCAAAGATGCCTCCGAGAATGCTCAAATCTCGGCTCGACTGCCCTATATCATGGCGTCGTCCCGGTTTGCACATTATCTCAAGTCAATTGCACGTGACTGGATCGGCAGCTTCAAAGAAACCGCTGACCTCCAGAGAGAACTGGAGAATTGGATCAGCAACTACGTCAGTGACACCGCCGAAGGCAAGCAGCGTGCCATCTATCCATTGCGTGAGGCCAAGATCATGGTCGAACCCATCAAGGGAAAATCGGGTGCCTACAACGCCGTTGCTCACTTGCGTCCCTGGTTGCAGATGGAGGAACTGACCGCGTCACTTCGAATGGTTGCGAGAATTCCCGGCGGCGAAGGTTAGTCGTTAGCCTGGGCGACCCGATGCGATTTTGCAGGGAAGTTGTTGGCGGATGGGGTGACCGGGTGCGACGTGGGTCGCATCCGGAAACTCGTTGTTGGAAATACGAATATGCGACACCGTGCAATGTTGAAAATCAATATCCAGAATTGAATTCCCGATCGCCCGGGATTGCGTACGGCTCATGTGCGTGAGTTTTGTCCCGGTAACCTCCTTGTCAGTCAAGAAAAGTTCGATGAATCAAAGTGAGGGAGCATCCGCCCACCCAAATGCCGAGATTGTTGAACAGACGCAACTGGATACCCAACCGGCAAACGAACGTTTTTCGATTCTGGATTCAGTTTTTTCCGTCGATAAGGACCCGTCCCGTGGGCAGAATCAACTGCGTGGTTTCCTCGTCGAAAGGTCCGACTTGCGTGCCCTGGAAGCCTGGCTGGGACGGAGCATTTCGCTCGACCGCGATACCAAGGAGGGCCTTGCGAATCGGTTGAATCAAGACGTTGCGGAGATCGATCGACTGCTCAACTCACAGGTTAATGCAGTCATCCACCATCCCCGGTTTCAAAAGCTGGAGGCTTCCTGGCGGGGGCTGAAATACCTGCACAATGTCCTGGTGAGAGAATACGATCCGGCAGGCTCCGAAGTCAAAATCAAGATCCTCGATGTCAGCTGGCAGGAACTTGAAAGGGATTTCGAGTCGGCGTGGGATGTCCAGCAGAGCTCACTGTTTTACAAGATTTACGAACAGGAGTTCGGGCAGGCCGGTGGCGAACCTTTTGGTTTGTTGATCGGCGATTATGAAATCAAACCTCCAGACGTCGCCGGCCATTCACACGATGACTTTTCCATCCTCAGCAGCATTGCCGAGGTCGCGGCGTCGGCGTTCAGTCCGTTTGTGGCCAATGCCTCGCCTGAGCTGTTTCAATTGAGCGATTTCGGTGAATTGGAAGAGGTCCAGGATCTGGCCGATGTATTCCACGGTCCTGGTGCGGCGCGCTGGCAGAGCCTGTGCCGCAAAGAGGACTCGCGGTTCATTGGGCTTGCCATGCCAAAAGTCCTGATGCGTTTGCCTTACGAAGATCGTCCCGACTCGGCCATCGCACGCGAACAACAACGAAGTGGTGATGCCAGCCACCGGTTGAACGAGTTCTGCTTTCGAGAAGATGTTCGCGGGCCGGATACTGGTAACAACCTGTGGGGAGGGGCGGCGTTTGTACTCGCGGGCGTTGTGTTGCGGGCATTTTGTCGAACGGGCTGGCTTACGGATATTCGTGGAGTCCAGCGAAACGACGATGGTGGCGGTTTGGTCGACGATCTTCCCACGGAATTCAACCGGACCGACTCACCAGGCGTGTCGCCCAAGATCTCCACCGACGTGATCATCACGGATCAAACGGAAAAAGAGCTGACCGACCTTGGATTTATTCCGCTGTGTTCCTGCTACGACACCGGGTATAGCGCCTTTTATTCGACCCGGTCGATTCAAATCGCCCAGGAATACAACGATGAGTTGGCGAACTTGAACGCCCGTGTCTCTTCCATGATTTATACGATGCTGTGTGCATCCCGTTTTGCCCACTATTTGAAAAAGATCGGCCGCGATATGGTCGGTCGGCACGGTGAAGCCGACGACATCGAACGTGAAATGCAGAACTGGATAACAAATTTTGTGACTGCCGATATGTCGGCGTCCACTTCCACCAAAGCCAGGTATCCGTTAGCCAATGCGAATGTTTCGGTGCGGTCCGTGCCCGGAAAAAGTGGAGTCTATCGCTCGATTTTCCACCTTCAACCACACTATGAAATTGAAGGACTGAGTGCGGCAATTCGATTGGTAACTGAACTTTAGCCCACCCGTTGATTCAGGAGAAGGCATGAATGCGATTGAATACTTGAACGCCGACGATTTGACGTCGGCTCTCTCTTCTACCAAGCAACTGATCCGTTCCCAACCAACCAACCATGAAGCGCGTGGTTTACTCGCACAGTTGTTCTGCTTCGCGAGTGACTGGGAACGGGCGGACAAACAACTTGAAACGTTGGGACAACAGAATACGGAATTGCTGGTTGGGACCGGGTTGTTGCGTCAGCTCGTTCGAGGAGAAATCGCCAGAAAGCAGTTTTATGAAGAAGGTCGCATGCCTGAACTGTCGAGTGATCCAGACGACAACATTGCGGCGATCCTTGAGGCGCTGCTTTGCATCCGTGAAGGCAGATTTGACGAAGCGGCCACGAAGCTGAAGCCTGTTCATGCCCATACCGATGAATTGCGGGGCAAGGTCAATGGAGTCGAGTTTGAGGGAGGCCGTGATTTGGACGATGTCGTGAGCGGTTTTTTTGAAGTTCTGACAACCAACGGAAAATTCTATTGGCTCCCGATGGACGAAGTGATCTACATCAATTTCCGCGGTTACGAGAGGCTGCAGGACAGGATTTGGCGAAGCGCCACGATCCGAGTCGAAGGGTTTAATACAGAAGGTGAAGTCTATTTCCCTGTGTGCTACTGGTGTGATCCGGATGTGTGGTCCACGCGTGCCGACGACCAGGTAAAACTGGGACGAAAGACAGATTGGTACGCCGCGACGACCCACTCTCCAGTTCGCGGGATGGGCCAAAAACTATACGTGTTCGGTGACCAGGAGTATTCCATTCTCGACCTGGAGTCGTATCAAGGCCCCCGATCGGAATAAAAAGGCTCCTGTCAATGTTCGTTCCCTCCACTATCGTTAAACGGCAAACCGACAACCACCATGGCAAAAATCCGCGACAGTGACCAGTTACTTCCCTCTGTTTACGATCGCCTGATCGACAATGATCCGTCTAGTCTCGAAGAAAGTCAGGGCTCTCGGAGCCAGGTGTTATTTGAACTGAAACAAAGCGTTCGACGCGATTTGCAGAATTTGCTCAACACGCGTTGGAAATGCGTCAGCTGGCCTCCCGATTATGAAGAATTGGAGTTGTCGCTGATCAACTACGGGATACCGGATTTCTCAGGCGTTAACATGGGCGGTCCGGAAGCCCAGAAACGATTGATTGAAATCGTTGAACGGGCGATCGAGTTCTTTGAACCCCGGTTCCATCGTTTCTCGCTTTTGCCTTCGACGAACAGGAATGATTACGATCGGACGCTTCGATTCAAGATTGACGGGTTCTTGAAAGCGGAACCGTCACCGGAGCCAGTTTCCTACGACACCACGATGGACGTCAGCTCGGCCCAATTCAAAGTGAGCTAAACATGAGCGACGAATTACTCGATCTTTACAATCGCGAGCTGGCCTATTTTCGCCAGCTTGCGGGTAGTTTTGCTGACAAGCACCCCAAAATCGCTGGCCGCCTGCGTCTCAGTGAACGGGTGGAAGATCCGCATGTTTCCCGACTCATTGAAGCGTTTGCCTACCTCAACGCGCGGGTAAGGTTGAAAATCGAGGATGAATTCCCGGAACTTTGTGAAGCAATTCTCAATGTTCTGTACCCCGAGTACCTGGCGCCCTTTCCGTCCTGTTCCATCGTGAGGTTTGAACTCCAGAAGTCGCAATTTGAATTGACAAACGGCTACAGGTTGCCGCGAAAAACCAATCTGACAACGCAAGAGATTGACGGCCAACCCTGCAGATTTCGGACATGTTACCCGGTCGAAACCTGGCCATTTTCACTGCATTCGGCCAAAGTCGAAACGCCACCGTTTCATGTCCCGCCGACTCCATTCTCTCAGCAGGCCAAAGGGATTGTACGTCTTGAGTTGAAGATGTATTCGGATCGAGTGAAGTTCCAGCAACTTCCCATGGAGAAACTGCGAGTCTTTCTCAATGGCGATTCGCGATATGTCTTTGATTTATACGAGTTGATTCTGAACAACTCGATCGGCGTTGTGATCGCGGCCTCGGACGGGGATCAAAAACCGGCGACGCTGCCGGCCGACTGCTTGGCACCGGTTGGTTTTGAATTCGACGAATGTCTGATTGATTATTCAGCCAAAAGCCGGATGGGATATCATTTGTTGACCGAGTTCTTTGCTTTCCCGTACAAGTTTCTTTTTTTTGATATCAACGGTATTGACCCCGGATTGCTCGCTCGTGTCGGACAAGGATCAACTCTGTGCATCTATATATTTCTGAACGAGATTCATCGCAATCTCGAAAACCTTCCGCCCAGCACATTTCAACTCGGTGCAACCCCGGCAATCAATCTTTTTGAACAGCGCTGCGAGCCGATTCGGATCTCGTCGACTCGGTCAGAGTTTCGCGTCATCCCGGATGCCCGCCGCCCCCTCGCCAACGAGGTCTATTGCGTCAACCGCGTTATGGTTACCAGCCAGGAACGTCAAAATATTGAGCTGTTCCCGTTTTATTCTGCCAATCACCGAAACGCCGAAACAAAGCCCTGTTTCTGGTTCGGAAAACGACTGAAGACCGAAATCGTCGCGGACCAGTTCAATACGTCGGAGGATCTCGGATCGGACGTCTTCCTGAGCCTGGTTGGATTGGATGCCAACAACAAAGCGCGTGAATTTGACAGCTGGACGATGGACGTTGAGGCGACCTGTTTCAACCGGGATTATCCCAACCGATTGCCGACCAGCACAAAAATGACTGCGGAGTCTGGCACGGCGATGGTTTTGACGAATTGTCTGGTCCACCCGACTGAAACCGTCCGCCCGGACTTGCGCGATGAAGCCTACTGGCGACTGATCTCGCACCTGTCGCTGAACCATATTTCTCTGGCGCAAAACGACAGCAACACGGAATCACTGAAAGAGATCATTCGCCTCTATAATTTTTCAAAACAACGAGCTGGTGACGCGATGGTCGATGGGCTGGTTGATATCAACACACGCCGAATCGTCAGCCGACTTGTCTGCCGGGACGGAAGTCCGCTTTCGTCGGGATTCTGCAAAGGGACAGAAATCGAAATTATCCTGAACGAGGAGAAGTTCAGTGGTGGTGGCCATTTTCTGTTTGGGTCTGTTCTCGATCGCTTCTTTTCACTTTATGCCTCAATCAATTCATTTACGAAGACGGTTTTGCGTACCCAACAACAGGAGCAGGTGATTTGTGAGTGGCCTCCCCGGACAGGAGAATCGAATCATGTCTGACGGCCAAAACGATGCCACTCCGCTCTCTCGGCTGGTCGAACGACCATTTGAGTATGATTTCGTGCAGGCGGTCAGACTGCTAGAGGATTACGGCGGAAACGGGCATCCCCAGGGACACCCGGTTGGCTATGACAATGCGCCGGAAAATGAAGCCGTTCGCTTTCTTGTCTCGCCGTCGCTGCGGAATTCATCGAGCCAGATTGTCGGCGTCAGGCTGGCCGAAGATGACAACAATATCTACGAATTGACGGTACCGTTTATTGGAATGGTGGGGGCAAATGGTGTTTTGCCTCGGCATTATTCCCAGGCCGTCATCAGCCGGATAAAGCAACATGATTACGCGATGCTCGACTTTCTGGATCTGTTTCATCATCGCATCATTTCCATGTTTTTTCGGGCGAGCGTCAAATACCGGTTGCCCTACGTTTATCAATCAATCCAAAACCGGTCCACATCCAGCGATGATTCAATCACGCAGGCGCTGCGTTGTTTGGTTGGCCTTGGCAATCCGGGTCTGAAACGACAACTTTCGATTCCCGATAACAATTTCCTGTATTACGGCGGCCACTATGCGGACGACAAACCAACGGGTCATTCGCTCGAACGAATCGTCCAGGACTTCATCGGGCTGCCGGCGAAGATTTTGCAGTTTCAATTTGAATGGCTGTATATCGATCCGAGTGAACAGTCGAGCCTCTCATCTGCGGCCAACAACAATTGCCTGGGTTGGGACGTGGTCATCGGTGAACGCGTGCCGTCGATGCAAAACCGGTTTCGGGTTCGGGTCGGCCCTGTTCGCTGGCCTGAGTTTGTCGAACTTCTGCCTCGCTCCGTGCAAGTCAAGCAGTTGGCCGACCTGGTTCGCGTTTATGTCGGAGTCAGTCTGGACTTTGATCTACAAGTCGCCGTTGAGGGCCGTGAAATACCCAAACTGGTTTTTTCAGAGACCCAACCACCGCAACTGGGTTGGACGACGTGGCTTTTTTCCGATCCGCTGGAGGCGGTTGTAGACGACGCCGTTTTCGATATCTCATCGTTTGGACCACGGTAGCCCGTCAATATCGAACCATTACCGGCGAAAAAACAATTAACCAAATTCTGATGCAAGGACAATCAAATGGCTCAAATCGACCTAAAACAACTGATTGGCAAATTCAACGAGACGTGTCGTCGTTCGCTGGAAAGCGCTACCGGTTTATGCATGTCCCGGTCACACTACAACATTGAAATCGAACATTGGCTTTTCAAAATCCTGGAGATTCCCGGTTCGGATCTGGAAATCATCGTTCGTCAGTACGATATCGATCCGTCGCGATTTATCACCGACATTTCGCACTCGCTGGACGGATTCAAAACCGGCAATTCCCGGCCCCCTGCTCTCAGCCCGGACCTGGTCAAACTCGCCAAGGAAGGTTGGCTGGTTGGTTCGGTCGACATGAGCGACTACGCTCTGCGCACCGGTCATTTGATTGCCGCCTTGTTGTCCGACGAAAATTTGTCCCGGATTGCCAATGGCATGTCGGACGAATTCAAAAAGATTTCAATCGAGAACCTGAAGGCCGGGTTCCACAGTATCCTGGCAGACTCGGTCGAGACCGGCCAGGCAGGTGCTGGCCCGCTGCCGGGAGGAAAATCACGCGCTCCAGGAGTCCCAGGACAACCCCCTGCTGGTGGCGATACGCCATCACTCGATCAATACACGATCGATTTGACGGATCGAGCCAAAGCAGGGAACATCGACCCGGTCCTTGGACGAGACCATGAGATTCGTCAGATCACCGACATCCTCACCCGCCGGCGTCAAAACAATCCGATCCTGACTGGCGAAGCAGGAGTGGGTAAGACAGCGGTCGTCGAGGGATTTGCCCTGAAAATTGCCAGTGGAGATGTTCCCCCTTCGTTGAAGAATGTCTCATTGCGATCTTTGGACCTCGGGTTGTTACAGGCGGGGGCGGGCATCAAGGGCGAGTTTGAAAACCGTCTCAAGTCAGTGATCAACGAAGTCAAAGCATCACCGATTCCCATCATCTTGTTTATTGACGAAGCCCATACCATGATCGGCGCGGGCGGGCAGGCGGGTCAAAGCGACGCGGCGAATTTGCTCAAGCCCGCTCTGGCTCGCGGAGAACTGCGAACGATCGCCGCAACGACCTGGTCCGAATACAAAAAGTACTTTGAAAAAGACCCTGCCCTGGCACGTCGATTCCAGGTGATCAAGGTCGAAGAACCCAATGAAAAATCCGCAATTGAAATGATGAGAGGAATCTCCGAAGTCCTGGAGAAGCACCATAAGGTTCGGGTCATGAACGAAGCGATTATCGATTCGGTAAGGCTTTCCAGCCGTTACATCTCGGGTCGCCAACTTCCGGACAAGTCGGTCAGTCTACTCGATACCACGTGTGCCAGAATCGGGCTCAGCCAATGCTCCGTCCCGGCACCCGTCGAAGACTGTCAGCGCCGAATTGACCAATTGAAGGTGACAATTGGAATCCTGGACCGCGAGTCTGCCATCGGCGAAGACCATGCCGAAGAACTTGAGGAACTCCGACGCCAACTTGAGGCCACCACCAAAGAATTTGAAGCGCTCCATTCGCGGTGGGCCGAAGAATTGGAGCTTGTCAAACGGATCAATGAAATCAGCGACAAGTTAGTCGGCAAGTTGGATCTGCAGGAAAAGGCGGATTCCGAAGAGCCCGAGGTCAAATCGGAAGGGAAATCGAAAGAAAGACCGAATGGGAATGCCGAGATGGAAAACCAACCTGGTGAGCCCCCCAGGCAACAAGAAAAGGAGGACGAGGCGGAAATCAGCCCTGCGGAGCTTGCCGCCCAGCTTTCGTCGCTGAAGGGACAGCTGGCAGAACTCCAGGGTGAAGAACCCCTCGTCCACGTGGAGGTGAACTGCCAGGCAATTGCCGAAACGGTCTCTTCCTGGACGGGCATTCCTCTGGGCCGCATGGTTTCCGATGAGATCCAGGTGGTGTTGAAGCTGAAAGAACGGATGGAGGAATCGATTGTCGGGCAATCTCATGCGCTCGAACAGATCGCTCAGTCCATTCGAACTTCGCGGGCAAATTTGAACGACCCGCGTACGCCGATTGGCGTATTCCTGCTGGCCGGAACCAGCGGAACCGGCAAGACAGAAACCGCAATCACACTTGCCGAGTTACTGTACGGCGGTGAACAGAACATGACCGTCATTAACATGTCGGAGTTCAAGGAAGAACATAAGGTGTCGATGTTGATGGGGACTTCCGCCGGTTACGTGGGTTATGGCGAAGGTGGCGTGTTGACCGAGGCGGTTCGTCGAAAACCCTACAGCGTTGTATTGCTTGACGAGATGGAGAAAGCCCATCCAGGCGTTCAAGATATTTTCTACCAGGTCTTTGATAAAGGGGCGATGAAGGACGGGGAGGGGCGGGATATTGATTTTCGAAATACCGTGATCATGATGACATCCAACGCGGGAACCGATTTGATCAAGAATCTGTGTTCAGACCCGGAGATGACGCCGGAACCCGACGCATTCATGGCAGCTGTGTTCCCGGAACTGCTGAAGACCTTCAAACCCGCGTTTCTCGGTCGCGTGACTGTCATCCCGTTTTATCCACTCAACGATGAAGTGATGAAGAAAATCATCAGGCTCAAACTCGGCAAGGTCGGTCGGCGCATCCAGGAGAATTATCGGGCAAGTTTTGATTACAGCCCAGAGCTCGTTCAGGTGATTGCCGACCGTTGCACCGAGGTCGATACGGGCGCCAGAAACGTGGACCACATCCTTAACAAAACCCTCCTCCCGGAACTTTCCGCGGAGTTCCTGTCTCGCTTGTCCAAAAACCTGCCCGTTTCCGCAGTCAATATGAGCGTTTCGAAAGAAGGGAATTTCGTTTACGATTTGTCGTAGCCATATTGCAAATCACCCTGATTGGCATTCGACCGGAACCCATTTCGGAGTTCTGGCTGCGCTTTTTTTCGGAGCTCTTGCCTGACGAAAAAAGGGAATTCGTCTTGAGTCGTTGTCCGGATTGGACAGCGCCCGGATGATCGATTGGCTTACGTTCGGCGGATCGCGGAAATGGCGAGGCTTTCGACAGGTTGTCCCCGCTCTCGACGGAGGATTGCCTGGATGCATCTCACCATTTCGAAACCCTCTTGATCCAGTACCTGCCGGACATAGGACTTGTCGTGGCGGTACCTGCCGTTGACTTGCAAATCAAACGTCGAATTCAATTCGTCGCCTGCCAGGTGTTCGACAGTAAACACAAAGGCGCCATCCGTTTTAAGTGATTGTCGAGCTGCCCCGATCACCTGTTCCAGTTTTCCAAAATAACAGAGCGTGTCGGCAGCAATAATCAGGTCAAAGGCGAAAGGGTGAGATTTCATGTAACTCGTCAACTCGTTTTGAACCAAATCGTCGTATTGGTTCTTCGATCGTGCCCGGGCCAGCATGTCGGGTGACAGGTCGACGCCAACCAACTGCCGGGCAATCGGTCTTAGAATCGCGCCGCACAGTCCGGTTCCGCAGCCGGCATCGAGAACATCCAGGTTCACCAGTTCACGCCCCAGACAGTTCAGCGCATCCTGGACCATGGCTGGCCCCTGATAATCGATCTTGGCAAGCTGTGATTCAAATGATTCAGCGAATTGCCTGTCAAACATCGCTTGAACATAATCGTCAGTGCAGCGATTCGGAACGGCCCCGCCGCTGATCAGGTGCTTCAAGTGGTTCGCCAATTCGCTGCTGGGGTTGAGTTTCAACCACTTTCGGAATACTTCCCCCGCTTCAGTTCCTCGCCCCTGCAGAATCAGCGCTTCGACCAGGGCATTTTGGGCCGAAGAAAGACTGGGATCCAATTCAACGGCCTGACGGAAGTGATGGATGGCTTCCTCTGGCTCGTTGATTTCCTCCAATGCACAGCCAAAATTGTAATGGATGGTGCTTGAATCGGGGATCATCTCGAGCAATTGACGAAACGTGGCTTTTGTTTCTTCGGTTGCGCCCTGCTCAAGCAACAAGGCTCCGAGGTTGTTGATGGCTTCGATGAAATCGGGCTTTTTTTCGATTGCCATGCGATAACAGCGGGCAGCTTCATCCAATCGGTTCAGCCTGCGGTAAGCAAGCCCAAGATTGTAATGATAGGATGCGACTGTCGAATTGAACTTGACGGAGTTTTCAAAACATTCCGCTGCGTTCTCGAGCAAATCCTGTTCGCCGCAGGCAATCCCACACAGGTGCCATGCCTTGGCGTTTCCCGGGTCGACAGCGATTGCCGCTCGACAAAATCCCTCTGCCTTGCCAAACTCGCAGGACTTGATGGCCTGCAACGCTGCATCCAAATTCGTTTTTGTTTCATTCATGATTGACTGCAAGATTCGCTGAGTTTGCTGGCGAAATCAAATGAGCAGGCATATTGTAACTTCCACCTCCCACCGGTGAACGATTCCGCATTGGGAACAGTGATTCAATCTGGCGACATTTTCCTGAATGCCGTCACTTTCTGTTCTAAAATCCCTGTTCCCGGGCGCAGAGAAGGCCAAATTAGCTGCTGGGGAAGCCAACAATCACACCGTTTTGGCGGGGGCTTCAGGAAGCTTCTCGGCCCAGCCCTGAAAAAACCGCAATTACCGCGGGAAAATGAGCGTATCGCCGATGTTGTCATTGTCCTGGAATTTTTTCGGGTTTCTTTAGCAACCCAATGCGTCGGTGTACGACAATCTAATCGAAGTGACCGCGGTAATGAGCCTAGCGGCCGCGGAAACAAACCAAGACGCACGTTGGAGAGTTGACGACCGAGTTGATTCCCAATTTGAGATTTAACAAATCCTCAGGAGAAAATTATGGCTGCTTACATTAAATTTGATGGTGTTGATGGCGAATCAAATGACAAAGGCCACAAGGGCTGGAGTGATTTATTGACATTTGGACAAGGCTTGCACCAGCCGGGCGGCGGTGCCACCGGCGCGACTCGCCGTCGTGGTGATGTGATTCTGGAAGATGTGACATGCACGAAGGAACTGGACAAAGCGAGTCCCAAGATCGCCGAATCCATTTGCAAGGGAAAAGTATATCCCAAAGTTGAAATCGACTTGACGGCGTCGTATACGGATGAAGGGCGCGTAACTTATTACAAGTACGAACTGACGAATGTCATCGTCACCAGTTACAATATCAGCGGTTCTGGCCAGGCCGAAGACGTTCCCGTCGAAGACTTCTCGCTGAACTTTGAAGAAATCAAAGTGACTTATACCGAAAACGATGCCAAGGGCAAGAAAAAAGGCAACGTCGAGTATTCGTGGAAAGTCGAAGAAGGCGAAGGCTAACCCACCGATGCGGCCAGATGACGACGGGGCCAACTCCAGGATTTGGCCCCGCTTTCGTTCCAACACCAGCGGAACGGCCAGACCCTCTTGGCCATCCAGGAAATGTGAGCAATGCACCGCTGAGTCATGCTGAAGTTTGTTGAATCTTGTCCAGGATTTTGTCAAAACCAGACAATGGTTCAATTCTATGCGATCGCCAGGCGGAATGAATAACGATGAAATTTGATCAAAGCAATCGGCTGATAAAAATATCGGGTCCGTTCGGCGAAACGGAGGTTTGTGCAATTTCGTTTTCCGCCGACGAAACCATCTCCAGGCTGCCTTCGTTCAGCCTGGATTTTCTTGCCTTGAATCTGAAATTGACCGGCAAGGATATTATTGGCAAAAACATCACAGTAGAAATTCAGCGGTTTGACGACGACGGGAAAACGATTGGATCTCGATTCTTCAATGGATATGTTAGCCGACTCATTGGCGGAGAACTGACGACTGAACAAACCATGATTTATCGCGGCTACCACGTTGAGATCGTGCCGTGGTTGTGGTTTTTGACCCAGTCGTCCAATTGTCATATCTTTTTCCCCGATCAAAAAGAAAAGACGATTCTCGATATTGTTGAGGAAGTCTTCAAGCGAGAATATCACGTCCAGCCCAAGTGGGATTCAGCGGATGCCAGCCTGTTGAAATCCCGGAAAGTCGAACACTGCGTACAGTATCGCGAAACCGACTTCAATTTTATTTCTCGAATTCTTGAGCAATACGGAGTTCACTATTTTTTCAAACACGCCAATGGCGAGCACGCCATGGTGCTCAGCGATAAGGCCAGTTACCCGACGTGCGAAGAGTCGAAAGTCGACTACATGCGCCAAACCTTGTTGATCAAGGACAATTGTGTTACGTCCTGGGAACATCATTTTGAATTTGTATCCGGAAAGTTCGCCCAAACCGATTACAATTTTGAAGATGCACTGGATAATCTGGAAACCAAATCTCCAAAAGTTTCAGCGGAGGTGGCGCCCGACGTCACAAGTTACGAGATTTATGATTATCCGGGTGAGTACAAGGCAAAGTCAGACGGCGACAAGGAATCCCGGATTCGGCAGGAAGAAGAGGAAGTCCCGCACAACCGTGTCGATGGCGCCAGTACCTGCAAAACATTTTGTGCGGGCCACAAATTCGAACTGGGCACTCACCCCGACGACAAACTCAAATCGCTGGAGTTGGGTGAATACTTGATTACATCGATTCGTCACCGGGCAAACCAGCCGTATACCTCCGGTACCGGTGCACACATCAAGTACTCCAATGATTTTTCATGCATTCCTGCAAAATATGCGTTTCGCCCGGCCCGAGTGACCCCCAAGCCAATCATATCAGGCGTCCAAACCGGCGTGGTTACCGGGCCCAAGGGTGAAGAAATTTATACAGACGAATTCGGTCGTGTCAAAGTGTTCTTTCATTGGGACCGGGAGACAAGGAAAACAAAGAATAGCGAGGGAGAAAACTGCTCCTGTTGGATTCGAGTGGCGCAAACGATGGCTGGGCGAAAATGGGGGTCCATGTGGATTCCACGAGTCGGCCAGGAGGTCGTCGTCGAATTCCTGGAAGGGGATCCGGACCAACCGCTGGTTGTCGGCAGTGTCTACAACAGCGATCAAATGCCGCATTATGATCCGACCGAGCACAAAACGCGCAGCTACTTCAAAACCAACTCGACCAAGGGAGGCGACGGCTTTAATGAGTTGATGTTTGAGGATCTGGCCAACGAAGAAATGATTTTTATCCATGCCGAGAAAGATCTGGACACCCGGGTCAAGAATTGCTCTCGGAAGCATGTCGGGGGAAACATGCACCTGATCGTCGGTCGGGACGACGCCGACGATGGTGGCGAAGTTCACATCGACATTGAAAACAAATTAAAGCGATCGGTTGGTCCCCATGGAATCGAATTCACGAATGAAGGGGACGAACTAAAACAAACCTGCGGCTCACAGCACTTGACCGTCGACGGAGATTGGAATTCCAGGGCCACAAATATCTCGCAAGATGCCGGTCAGCAATTTCATTCCAGGTCTGGAATGGACTACGCGATCGAGGCGGGTAAGGACATGCATATCAAATCTGCGATTGCGCTGGTCGTCGAATCCGGTATGAATTTGACTCTTAAGGTGGGGGGAAGTTCGATCGTAATCGATTCCATGGGAGTTACGATCAAAGGTGGCATTGTCACGATTGATGGCGGGATGACCAATATCAACTCCGGTCCCGGTTCGCCCCCCAGCAGCGGACCCGGTTGCAGCCCGACATCGCCAACGGAACCGGAAATTGCCAAACCGCAGGAAGCGCATCGAGAGGCTGGCGGACAGAAAAGTTCCAGCTGATTTCTTCCTTTTCGACCAAACGGTGGTAGGAAGTCCCAAGAGCAAGCCCTTGAACCATTCGGAGAGAATCACATGCCGCCCGCAGCCCGAATCCTCGATATGCATGTTTGCCCAATGGCAACCCCCGGGACACCCCCTGTCCCTCACGTAGGCGGACCGATTTCAATGGGCTGTCCCACTGTCCTCATCGGTTTTATGCCAGCTGCACGCGTAGGTGACATGGCGATCTGTGTTGGTCCTCCGGACACCATTGCCTTGGGTTCATTTTCAGTCATGATCGGATTCATGCCAGCCGCACGAATCGGCGATACAACGGCTCACGGTGGAAAAATTGTGGTCGGGTGTCCGACCGTCATGATTGGCTGAACATGTGAGTGATCAACCCGCAGATTCCTTAGCTCTCCGGGTTGTGCTTGAAACACTTCTCGCCTGTTCCACCTTTGGCTTTCCAGGTTGATTTCTTGAGTCCGACCTCGTCCGTGTTGGTGTCAGACCTTGTTTTCATCGCCGGCTCATATTTGTTGTACTCCACCGTAAACTTGTTTTGTTCGACGGTGAATTCATTTTTTGTCATGCCCGTTTTCAATTTCGGAAGCGCGGGAAGTGCATTGTTTTTCAGGTAGTCGACAAAGTCGTTGCGATGACAGGACTCGTGGAATCCAACCGTGATATCGCCCGCCTTGCGGTCCTCCGGAGTGGTTCCACGGCCATAACATGAAAAAAATCCGCGCATCTCGTCGCTTTCATATTTCGTGCGAATCTCGATCGTCGTTTTCCAGGTCATCGTTCCAGGGTCGCCCTGGTTCGGTTCATCTGGTGGTGAAAATTCCGGATACGGTATCGCGAATTTGGTTTCCGCGCCGTTGATCGATGAATCAATTTCGTCGGCCATAATCTGGTATTTGACCTCGACATCCAAAAACGCATCTTTCTTTTTTAATAGCTCGACAGCCGTTTCATTCGCGTTCTGAGTCGGCGCGGGTTTTGCCTTCGCCCCGGTGGTTGCCGGCGTTTCATTTCCTTGAAGCGGAATTGGAGCATCCGGGTGTGGCGGAACGAATTCCGAGTCTTTTGCAGTTTCGGAACCCCCGTCGCCACCCAACGGTCTGGCCTCACGAAATAATCCCGGTCCACCACCACCGAGTGGTGAATCGGGGTGCGCGAGCTTGCCTTTCCAACCATGCCAAACCTGCGGCGTCGGGTCGTGCCTGGGACTCGCCTGCCCCTGGGAACCAAACCATGTTCTTTTTGTTGACATGAGCCTCACCTATATTTAATTGGTTTCCGAATTTCATCGCGAGCAACCGCTCGATGGATACGCTCCCGATTTGACGTGGCTCGATCCGGGATCATTCGTCGACTCTCGTGCCAACGAGGACAACGACGAGCTGGCTAAGGCGTTGTACAGGTCGCTGGTTTGAACTGTCATGGTATATTAGCGACGTTGCTGGTCGTGTTGCCAACTTATGTAAGTCAAAAAGTTTGATTCCCAGCTTGATAAAGGCATCGTCTTGTGGGTCATCACCGTCGGTGCCACGGAACTCAGGGCGCGAAGTGACAGCCTGAGTCTGTGCCAGTCCTGAATCTTTTTCAAGTGAACAGGACGTGAATCCCGCCGTTTTTTTGACAAACCAAGGTAATAACCTCGTGGCATGTCGTGGCCATGGTTCTTTCCGCAAATGATCACACCCGAGGCTTCGTATTTCCTGCCGCCGTTGATTTTGGAATTCCACGGTCCGCCGCAGCAAACCTGCTTGAAAAACCAAATCCATCGCGTCGCCAAACCAGCCCGTCCACGCGGGATCGCAACCGCGGGTCCCAATCCGAAGCCAACCGAACCGCCCTTCCATTCATGGCCGGCATTTTGTTGCACGACGTGCTCGTTGGACACCATTTTGACGATAAAGTCGTTCGTTATGTCCGCCATTTTCGAGACTCCTTTTTTCGCCGCGGTTGTCCGCCGTTTAATGAGCGCAGCGTGTCACGAAAGCTCCGCAACATGTTACAACTTATATGATCATCTGCCAAATGTTTCGAACAGGATCCGGAAGGCAGGGTGAGAGCTCCGCCAATTCACTGGCTTGGCAAACTACGGAACCAAATATTCGAGGCCCGAATTCCCTTTTCCAGGTAGCTTTGTCAACACATAGGAGTATTCCGATTTTGGTTACGAACTCCATCACCAATGAGATTTGAATTGAAATGATCGTTGAGCAGACACTGGAACTTTCCGATCGCCCCCTTTCCGTTCGCGCGAGGGAATTTATCGACGCGGGGCGTTCACGATTCAAGTCCGTTCAGGTTTTCGGCTTTGTTCCTTCCGATTATGAATTGGCCTGGCGAGTTCTCGACGGCCTCCCCCGTAGCACACTTTGCGAATGGGGAAGTGGGTTTGGGATCATTACCGGACTGGCGGAGATGCTGGGATTCGAAGCTTGCGGTATCGAAATGAGCGCCGATCTGGCCGTTGCGTCGCGTTGCCTGTTGAAGGATTTTGGTCTCTCGGCGAGCATTGAAACAGGAGACTATCTGAATATCGACCAAGTGGCGGACTACTACTATGTCTACTGCTGGCCAGGCCAAACGATCGCGACCGAAACCCGATTCGAATCGATCGCGCCGAAACAGGCCAAGCTGTTGATCTGCGCCGGACAGAGTGATATTCGCTGCAAGACCCGGGAATTGATTGATCTGGAATGATCATCAGGCTTCGATCACCAGGGTGCCGATTTTTTTCCCCGTGTTGTTACCGACCGTATGCCAGTCGGTGATATTGGGATAACCGTCGAGGAACAGTTGGATGAACCTGGGCCAGTCGGAAGGACGTATCGTCAAACAGCCATCCGAATACCTCGCGGAATTGCCTCCGTTATGGACATTGATTCCTTGAGACGATGTCTTGCTGGAATGATCGCTTTGCACAGGTACACTGTTGCGTGCGTTGACCAATAATCCAGCTCGAATGTCTTTCGTTTTTACGATCAGATCCTTGGCCTGCTGCCTGGTTTTGTTCCCGCCTTTGTGAAAGCCGATGTGAAGCGGGTACCGACCATCGATAACCCGGCCCTTGACGGTCATGTCATCCGGATAGATAGATCCTCGAAATGTACCGGTCAACGCTCCCGATAACGAGAAAGTCGATTCATACATGCTGTCAACGGTGGCCGGTGTGTCCGCCGCAAACTTTGTTTTGGTCGGAATCTTGCCCCCGTGTTTCACCGTTAGCGTAACGAGACCTGCGACCGGTGGCGAGGGTTGAGTGGCTGCCGAACCGGCAACTTGAACCAGCTTCTTCCAGGTTCCACCATTCACATCGATCCTTCCATCGGCGCTCGACATTCGAACCTGCTTCACTTGAAAATAATTGATGGCCTTTACGGTGCCCGAGCGGCTGGCGGTCCTGGAAATCTTGCCATCGATGCCGTTGGGGTCAACGGCCGGATCCCGAAGTTTCCTGGCTGCCTCGGTTAACAAATTCTGAACGGTCCGAATATCCAACGTCGAATTCTTGGCTCCACTTTCGTAACTTCCCACTGAACCACTGATTCGAGCTGCCATGATTCGACTCCCCGTGTTGATTGCTTTTGCCCAAGTTCCAAAAAACAAGCCGAGTTTACACCGACCACCCTGGGATTCTCGAAGCTTCCCCGTTGGGGTTGCTAAAAAAACCATATCAAAGTCCTGAATTTGAGAAACCAGTTAATTCGAGGGTTGCAAGACAGCTTTCGTCCCGGGAATGGAAAAACCAGTCCCAAAGCCGCTGGGCTCCTGGTCTGACAGGCTGCCTTCCCGAATGAAAATCGCCTCACTCCACCTGTGAATCTGGGGAAATCAAGTCGCGTACTCAGGATAAATGCTCCGATTTCCGATTGCAGACATCTTCGTGTCCCAAGGGGCGTCCTTTCGAATTCCCGGACTCAACCAGTCTTGGTCTTCATTGAGTGACAAGACTTTCGCGACGGGAGGAATTCTCGCTGCCGATTCAGTTAGCCAAGCGCTAAACGACTATTCGAAGACAACCGAATCCCGGATGGCAAGCACGACGACGCATTGGACGGGTTGGTCATTTTCCATGCGTAACACATCGCTGAACAACTCCTGGATGAGGTAACCCGTGTCAGCAAACACCGTTTTCAAATAGCTCAACGAGTGCTGGTAACGGCCGGTTCTCATCAGTCGAAAACCGGCTGATTCGTTATTTCCGTCTCCAGTTTCAAAGGTTGCAATCATCGCCCCATGAATTTTCAACGACCTTCGTACCCCTTTCAAGACAGGTTCCAGGTCGCCGAAATAGCCAAACGTATCCGCGGAGCTGATGATGTCAAACTTGTCCCGGTTGGAAGCCAGAAACTCGACCAAATCCATTTTCACCAGTTCATCGTACAACCCGGTCGCTCGGGCTACATCCAGCATGTTGGAAGACAAGTCGACACCGACCAGGCGGCGGGCATGATTTTTCAAGACCGTTCCACACAACCCTGTCCCGCAACCAGCATCCAGTATCTCGAATTGGGGCTCGGGTCCAGTGACGTACTTTTGCATGGCTTTTTCGATTAGCCCAGGACCCTGATAGGACAGTTCCTGGAGCTGCTGCTCGAACGTCTCTGCAAACTGATCAAATACCTCCTGAATGTAATCGGCAGATGCTCTTGCCGGCGTCAGCTCGCTTTGTGTTGTGGCTCGCATATGTTTGGCAATCGGATTCTCCGGATCGTGTTCAAGCCATTGCAAAAACACCTGGCCAACCTCGTCTACCATTCCCTGATAACGCATGACCGACACCAGGTTCGGATACACGTCCAGCATGTTTGGATCGACGTTCAACGCCTCGAGATAGGCATCTTGAGCTTCCCTCCAGTTGTCCATGCGTTTTAGCGTATTGCCAAGATTGCACCACGCGCGGGCATTTTTCGGGTCCAGGGAAATTGCCTTTTTGAATGTCGTCGCGGCCTCTGCGAATCGATCTTGAGTCTGTAGCATGTAACCCAGATTATTCATCGCCATTGAGTTGCCAGGCTCGATCACTGTCAACCGAATAAAACAACTGACTGCTTTTTCAAGCTGGTCATCCTCCTCGTACATTAACCCAAGATCGTTCAATGCCGGGCCGTTCCCTGGCTCGAGTTTCAAGGAATGTTGAAGATTCTCAATCGCCTCTTCCAGCTGACCTTTTTGGTGAAGCAGCCTTCCCAACAGATGGAACGCTCTGGCATCCTGCGGAGATTTAGCAATCAACGCGCGAAAAGCTGACTCCGCATAAACCAGCTTGCCTTGCCGGAGCAGCTGAAAGGCTGATTCGAAGTCATCAACCATTCGATCAGTTTTCCGTTTTCGTCGATTGGGTGTTGACTTGGATTTCTTCCGGCCGCCCATTGAGTTCCTCGTCCCAGCTTCGACCCGCGGATTTGACGATGAGTTCTGCCCCGTCGCTGATATCCCTCGTGCTCCGCTGTTGACTCGTCACCCGGCGGAGCGACTCTTTTTCCCGGGCCGGTGTTCGAGCATGCATTTACTTGATAATTTCCTGGTTTGGCGATCCAATCACTTGACCTTACTTGGCTGGAAATATCAATGCACCGTTGTCTGGCGATTCCGTTTCAAACGATATCACGCTAGACTCATTTTGTCCAAATTGCACGAATCGAACCGTGGACAGAAATCGATGCATGTTCAAAAGTTCTCGTTCTGAACTGTCCTTGTCATCGGCCGTTCCAACGCTCGTCTGTGTATTCCAAAGCGTAACCCGGCCCCGCTTGGAACCAGTCACGACCCGGGTACCGTCGGCTGAAATATCGGCCGATCGGATTGGATCCCGATCGGCATGCAGCAATCGAACCGAAAGCCAGCTACCGTCGAGCACTGGCGATTTTCGTAATACATAAGCCACGCCAGTCTCTTCACTTGAACTGTCCTGGATCGCCACAATCGAATTGCCGTCACCGGCGAAATGCAGTTGTTCAATTGGTGTTGCGGCAAGCCGAACATCGATCAACTCTGTTTTTCCTTCGTGCCAGATTGCAAGTTTTCCATCGGTAAATCCGATTGCCAGTTGATTCCCATCTTGAGACCATCCCACAGACGAAACCGAGCCAGTGCCCACACCGACGACCTCTGCAGTGAACTCGCCTAGGTTGATATCGATGATGCCCATTTTGGAACTCCCAACGGCGACGACCAGTGCCTTCGAACCATCGGGAGCAAGCTGGAAGATCTCGAAATTGCCTGGGATCGAGCCTGCCGGACGAACCGAGGGTTGGCCTTCTAAGTTCACGTTCCATTTTCGGATCTTCCCATTCGAGAAACTCAATGCGTGTTTGTCCGTCAGGCCGACTGCTCCCAGGGTCGGCGTCGCAATCACTGAGAGATTTGAAAGTTCGCCCTTGTCAGTCACAGAAACGGTGTTTTTTCTGTTGGCCGAGGTCCACTGCAAAACGAGATCGTCCGTATTTGTTTCAAAAACTCCACTGAATATATCGCGGGGATCCGTCAGTTTCCCCGCCACATTCCGGGCCGGGATGACGATTTTTTGCTGGCGACTCTGTTGGGTTTTTAGATCCAGTCGAACCACAGCGCGATCGATCAGTGAAACCACCAGAAGTTCACCCTTGGACGTCAGGCTGGCTTGTTGAATCCCTGGAAAAGAAGCCACGACTTCGACGCCATTTTCGGCGTCCCAACGAATCAAGTCCAACCCCGATTCGCCGCTTGATTCAAAAACCTTGCGAATCACCAGATATGTTTTTCCGTCGTAATCTCGGGCATCCACCACATTGGGTTTACCGAGGAAATCGGGGAAGCCACTGATCGAATAGGACTGGAAGTTAAGTCCGTCCTCAATATTGTAAACCCGTAACCGACCCTTTCCACCCACCGCGATTCTTTTCGTTCCCGCGATAAATCGTAGGCTACTCAACGGATTTGTGATGTTGTTCTCGACCCCGGCATTTCCCAATACCGTTCCATCGTTACGCCAGACGTAAAACCGGATTCGACCGCCGGCAATCCATTGGCCATCGGGTGAAATGGTCAATAACGGAAGTTTTTCCACGTCTTTCAGACCCGGCAATGTCTCGTAGTTGACGATTCGTCGGGACTGATCGGCGAGGTTCCAGATTTCAAATTCTCGCCGTCCGTTCTTGCGTTGAACGACAGCAAACCGGCTGTCGGACGAGATCTCAATCGATGAAATCTTGTTTGACAGGTCCGAATCGATTTTTTGTCCGGCTGCAATCTCGGAAAGTCCGGTCAATATTTCTTCGAGTTCTCCTGAAACCAAATCGTAACGATACAGGTCATCTCGTCTGGAAACTGCAAATAGATGGTCACGCGTGAGAATGTGGTCGTCCCAGGCGGATATCTCCCATTTCAAGACAGGTTTTTGTAACGAGCCTGGCTCATTGATCGAAATCAAACCGTGGTCGTTTCCAATGATGATTCGACGAGAATCCGTCGACCTGGCGATTGAAGAAGGCGAGCTGCCATCCGTCAGGCCGGCTGCCATTTCAATCGACTGGATTTCATCCCGGTATGTACTCGTATCGGTGAGCAGGATTTCGGGCTCCGATCCTTGAGCAATCGTAAGGAACTTGGAACCGGCATTCAGGATCCCGCTGAACGTAATGAGACGGCCATGTCCCCGGTAAACTTTCGAGGAAGCAAGTTGCAACCCGGTCAGATCATCGGGCAACTCCCAGTAGATCATCTTTTTTCCCGCGGCTGCCAACAGGATTTGACCGTTGAAATCAAGCGAGTTGACCTCGGCATCGACGGATGCCGTTTGTGACGGGTTGAATCTTGGGTAGCTGATTTCTTCCTGACTTCGACCCGTGTCCAGGTTGGTTCCCGTGGAAATTGCAACGGTTTCATCTGCCTGATCAACATCCCAAATGACGATTTGATTGGCTGAGCCTGATTGGGCGTCCGACACAAAACTGCTAATTACCGTTCGACCGGATTCGTCCCCAAAGATGGAAGTCACAAATCCGGATTTGAGATTTCGCCGTGGCGACTGTTCGTCAAATCGATTCAGCCACTGGTAATACTTGTCCTTACTCGTCGACTTCAGCTCGAGGACGTAAGCCACGCGGTCGCCCCGGTCGGCATCGGGACTTGACGTAACAATTCGATTGCCGTCCGCGGAAAACGAAGCCCGGCTGGGTATTGCCGGGTCACCGTGGAATTTAGGGTTGGTCATCTTTGACCATTCTGATCCAGTCAATTCAAATATCATCAACTCATGTTCCGTTGCAACGGAACGACTAATCTTGTTCGGCACCCCAACCGACAACAATCGATCGCCAGCCTGGCTGAAGTTGAGGTCGGTAATCAAAATGGATTGGGCTGAAATGGGCTCTCCCATGCTTTTCAACGTCGAAACATCGACGATCTGAATCTGACCTTTTTTGCCAATCGCCAACTGGCTTCCGTCGTGCGACAAAGTCATCGACTCGACCTCACGGTCCTTGAAGTTGGCGATCAGTTTGTTTAAATCAACGGCATCGCGGATTTCAATTCGATCTTCGAAACAAAGCGCCAGTGTTTTCCGGTCGCCCGATAACCGTGCGCCTCTCAGCGTTTCCAGTGGGAACAGGCTTTTCCCGGTGACTTCCGGGTGTGAAAGCAGGTCAAGTCTGCCCCACTCGAACGACGATTTGTCTTCCTCAAACTGCAGAAGGTCGCCGGCGGCTTTAAAATCGCCCAAATTGACTTTTTGTTCAATCGACGTGATTCGGGTTTTATAGCGCAGCAGCTGTGAAGCCTCCTGGGCAGCTTTGACATCCATCAACGCCTGATCCTTCTGTTGAATCGCATTCGCTTTATCTTGATTGAGCTGCGCAATTTGAGGTTCGAGATTGTCGATTTGTGATTGGTATTGGTCGGCCTTGCTCTTTGCCATCAGCGCAGCTTCATTGGCAACCTGCGCTTCGTTTTTGGCCGTTTGGGCTGCTGCCTTATCGATGGCAGCCTGAGCCTTCGCCGACGCAGCCTCGGCCTTGGCCAGGGTTGCATCGGCCTCGGCTGTTTCGGCCAGTTTTGTTTTTTCGGCAGCGGTTGCAATCGCAGTTGCCGCCCTGGTTTCGGCGGCCTCGGCTTCATCGGTTTTTTCAATTGCGATTTGGGTCGCTTCCGCCGCCTTTTTCTGCTCGTCACGGGCAACCCTGATTGCAACCGCATTGACGGCCAATCCAGCCACGACGGCAATCGCAAACGCAGCGGATAACAGGTAGACCAGCCTTTTTCTGCGATCTCGTTTCCTTTTTCCCAGCAGCAGTTTGTCTTTGACCTGGATTTCGTCTTTGGTGTCAACTTCTGTCAGCATTCCCAAGCCAAGATCAAAGTTCTGGTCCTTCAATGCGAGTTGCGCGCAGTTCAGTCGAGTCTGCTGTAAACCTTCCCTTGCCGTTGGGTTCTCATGCCAGAGCTCCAATGATTCTTCGAAACCAAATTTTGCTTTTTGATAGGTATCGTAATTGTTGGAAATCCTGGCCTCTTCCAACAACTCGAAGGCGCGGTCACGGATGTCAATACTTTGTCTTCGCTCTTCGTAGGACTTGAGCTCTGTCTGCAGTTGGGCGACCGTTGAGATTTCGCCGTCGGGACTTTTTCTCAGGGCGCGCAGCGCGATTTGAAGCAATTCGTCTTTGGCGAAATCATCGTAGCGCCGAATCTCGTTCCTCGATGCGCGCCGCATGACATCCACCGGCGTTTCGCCTTTGAGGCCAAAATGAGGTGCTCGACCCGTGACGATCTGGAATAGAATCGCACCTAACAGATACACATCCGAACGCGGACCAATCAGGAGCTTCGACTCTTCCGCTCGTTTGGCATCCGAACCAAAATCACACCAGTATTGAGCCATTTCCGGCGAGCAATAGGCTGGTGTCCCTCCCGGCCGAATCGTCTCCGGGCGAGTCATATCAACTGCCTGCCCCCAGTCAACGACAAGAACTTCACCAAATTCCCCGAGCATGACGTTTTCCGGTTTCAGGTCACAATGCAGGATATTGCGACTGTGCGAAAAACCCATTGCGTCCACGACGCGGTGGAAAATGTCAACGTTCTCGTCGCGGGTTTTTTCCGACAAAACGTCTTGCCATGAAATTCCCTTGATTTCCTTCATCACGTAGAAGGGGCGATCAGCTCGTTTTCCTCCCGAGGCGATACCGATGTCGTGAATCGGAACGATATTGGGATGCTCAAGTTTACCCGTGAACTGTGCCTCACGGAGAAACTCATCTCTGATCTTCGTCTCTGCCTGGTTGCGAGCTTGTTTACTCTGCTCACCTTCGGTACTCGGGGGCAATGGCAGGGGTTTCAACAACTTGATGGCGACACTTCGGTCCAGGGGAACCTGCGTGGCCCGGAAGACAATTCCAAATGAACCCTGGCCCAGTTCCGTCTGGATTTTGTAATCGCGCATTTCGGCGATGGAATCGGTGTCCGAATCGGCTTCGGCGATGGTTCGAGGCGGAATGGCGCTGGCGCTACCCCTGCCAGCCGACGCGTATTCCGTTGCCGTTCGGTCGAGTGTTTCCATATGCGATGGCGTATCGGAGTAACCTAAATCGGCGGCCAACGCGGTTTTGCTGCTCCCGCCAAGCAGCTGTTCATTTTCTTCCGGCTCAAGTCGAATTGGCGCGTCCATCGTTGCAGCCGGGACCGCCGTCTCGATGGTTGCTGCGATGTCCGCCGACTCGGTCAGAGTGATCAGTTGGTCATCGCTGATTGCGGCCTGGCAATTCGGGCAGGTTACCATGTTCGCCTGGAAAACTGTCTCTTTGCCACATTGAGCACATTTGAAAGTAGCCATCTTCTTGTCTCACTTTAGAGTTTGACACGCTGTCTTCTTGGTTGCAAATCATGTAAATATCGGTCGCTGCAACAGTGCGAATATCTATCCTGCCTGATTCCCCAGCATCGACGTGACACGGCGTTTCAATCGCTCGAACCGGCTGAAACTCACTTCAACGTCCGGATTTACGAGCTGATCGATTACCGCTGTCCGCAGGGCACGCTGTTTTCTCGACGCCAGTGTCGCCAACAATACAGTGCCGGAACTGAGTCCAAGTTTCGCTCCGCCAGCCGACGCCTGGTCTGGGCCAGGCTCTCCCGTACCGGTTGTCTTGCCGAAGACCGGACGCTCGGCTGTCGGCTGAACGAACGCTCCGCTGTTGTCCTCGGGGTTATCCTGCTTCAGGTTTGAGTTGTCGTCAGTTTCGGGCGGATCCTGCCCATTCCGTTCGTCCGAATTTTTTTCAAAATCGGAGTCCGGACCCAATTCATCATTCTGCTGGCGGCCCGTTTTGAAGTAATAAAACAACAACTCATCTTTCTTGCCGGTTCCCTCTTCGTAGTCGATGAAAATCTTGTACCACAGACCGGCTTCCGCGTTTTCGTCTTTTTCAATCTGCTCAATAATTTTTTCAATCTGGTTTTTGTCAGCGTTTCTGATTTCTGTCGGTTGTTCATCGTCATCGAGAGGCAGGTACTCAGCTTGCGGGTTTTTGAGAATCAGTTCTCCGTCGACCTCGATGATGTATTTTCCCGGTTCGTCATCGTCATCATCCACGTCCCCGATCCTGACCGCGATCCAGCTCAAAGTTCCTGGGATGTCAGGTCGTCGGATTTCCGGTTTGTCGAATGTCGGAAGAAACGGAGTCTGCTGGACAAGTTCAACGATCGGAGGCTCGAATGGAATGACATTGGTTTCAAACACCATCGGCAAACTCGGGTGCCGTACACTCGCTGTTTCCAACACTGATTCAAGTGTTTCACTGACGGAGTTAAGCGAATTGTCGGCATTCAATGTTGGATCGGCGTTATTGAGCTGACCGACAAACAGGTTGATGTCCTGGTCATTTCGAACTTCCGCGGTTGTGAAGACACGCAGATCATCCAGCCGGACGATAATCGCATTTTCCGTGTAAGGATTAACTTTCACAAACAACGTATTGAAGTTGTAGGCAGCATCGTGGGCGATTTGCTCAATCAGGTCCGTTTGAACGGTTGCGGCATTTCCATCAACGAGTATGACCGTATTGGGCGGCGCATCCTGATTGAAGATCTCTACATCGAATCGCTCGAAGTCCGTCGTGCCGTTGATCGTATATAGATTCGGTACTTCCTGTGAAGAAGCGAATCCTGCATCGAATCGTCTCTGGGAATCCCACACAAATGAAACCCGGTATCCCTCTTCACCAGCGTTTCCGTAAAGCGCCCGAATCAGTTGTTCAGCAGTGCCAGTTCCGGAGTCAAGACGAATGATCTTGGTTGTGTCGACAAGGAATTGATCGATGTCGCCATCGCTGTCGGAGTCGGTACCAAAGAATGCTCGGGTCTGTGTGTGGTTGACCAGGCCCCGGTTGGTCTCCGTTCCCTGAGAGCCTTCAACGAGTATCGAACCTCCTGCAAATGAAATCGCGGCAGAGTCATTAGCCACAGCATTTTGGACGTAGGCGGTCACCTGGGGCAAAGATCCACTTGAATTCGCGGAAACGTTGGCCTTGATCGAAATCGATTCCATGGCGGCCAGGAGAATGCTCCCGTCTTCCGTGGCAGTCGTCGAAACGCCGGTCACGAAAGACCGGGGGATGACTTCATCGGCCATGTCGATCACATCCGGATTGACGACTGTCGTGACGACCAGGTCGCCCTGGTGAACGACGGAGACCGATTGAGCCAGCGTCGACCTGACTTCGCTTCCGCTAATCGCAGCCAGTTGATCAAGCATCGTCTGTTGCGGATTGGCCGCGGCATCACTGTCCCCCGCGTCGATTGAGACCGCGACGTTGCTGGAACTGATACTCTGCAGATGCACGTGACGTCCTGCCGCCAGTCCCAATCGTGTGGCGTTCAAATCTCCAACCGTTTGCTCAATGTGACCTACCTGATCTCCCGACAGGTCGGTCGCGAAACTGGTCACGAACAAGGTGTCAACCACTTCAGTCCCCACGGCAAATGGTGTCGGCTCAACGGAATGCGATCGATTCAGGTCAGGGTTGAGCGGAATGTTGCCATTGATCTCGACGGATGAATCGGCAGCGATGGACACGTTCAACGCCACGACACCCACTTCGAGTTCCAACGGATTGCCTCCGGCATCAAATCGGCCAAACATATCGTTTGACCGGTTGCCAATAAATACGGCGCCGTTTGTCGCATTGAATTGAACCTGGTTAACTCGGATATGTGCACCGACGTCGTTGTTAATGTCGCCTGCGCTAGTCAAAGCCAATCGGTTGATTGAGCTGTTGCCCGTCAACGTCGTACTGTCGTCCTCGGTTATGTCGGCGTCACCCGTTTCGCCGGTTGGATCACGATCGTCAATGGTCAAATTTCCAAACAGAACATTTGCGTTGCCCGCTGCAACGCCATCCTGGCCAACTTCCACATCGGGCGATTCAAAGAAAACATTTTGACCGATCAAAAGCCGATCGGTGATCTGATCCGCCAGCTCAATGTCCAAGTCTCCGCGAAATGACCCTGCACCGCCTGTAATAATCGGAATGCCATCTCCGTCATTGAGAGTTCCATTGGCCTCAAGCCGGATGTTTCCTGTCCCGTCGGCGAGCGACAGTGTTGTTCCGTCATCACTCGTAATACCCGAAATTGTCAGGGACACGACACTACCGATTGCCTGGCCAATCACCTGATCAATCGTCAGGCTATCAATGTCTCGGAACCACAAATCGCCATTCACATAGTGATTGGCCATCGCCAGGTGGTCGACATCGTTGTTCATTTCACCCAATGAAATATCGTGCCGGGTATTCCCGTTGAGGTCATTCGTCGCATTGAAAATGGATGAAACCTGAGAGACCCCCAGTTCGTTGGCGGTGATTTCGCCGGTCGGACTTTGAACAATATCGCCATTGGCAACAACGCGAATGTCGGCGTTTCCACCGGCAGCGTCCAGCTGTTCATGGATCTTCAAATAGCCGTCGGAATTGACCAGGATATCTCCGCTGTTCACATCGAGCCCGGCGACCGGTGGTCCACTGTATGTCGTGGCAATTCCATTCGTCGTACTAAAGGTAATTGTTCCCATCGACTGACCTGAGACTCCCCCGATTGTCAATCCAATGTTGTTGGATGGCGATTCGTCCGTGTCATTGAATGCAAATACACCTCCGTCTGACTCGTTAACGGCTGATAAAACCTGAACGTCGTTCGCATCATCGAGGATGATGTTGTGGACTCCAACATTGCTTTCCTGCCGTACGCCAAGCTCGTCCGCAATTATCGTCCCGGTGATGGACTGGCTTACCGTTCCATCGGCGGACAACCGAACATCTGCATTGCCCCGATTGCCGGGTATTGCCGAACTCACACCGGCCAGAATCGTACGATCAATGGACAGGAATCCGTTTGCATCAAGTAATATGTCGCCGTCGGTTGCATCTGCCGCTCCCAATCCACCTGGCCCTGCAAATGTCGTCGTGATTCCGACCGTCTCGAAAAATGTCTTGTCGCAGAAGATCAACCCGGAAACCGAGCCAACCGTCAAGTCGTCAATGTCGCGAAAAACGAATGCTCCGCGTTCCGATGCATTATATCCGGCGAGAAAATTTACGTCATTTGCTCCATCGATCAAAATCGTCAGGTCAGAGAGCGTACTTTCCTGTCGGACCCCCAGGATGTTCGACGTAATCGTGCCGGTCCCGGATTGGGAAATGTTGCCATCGGCAATCAAGCGGACTTCGTTGGCAACGATCGAGTTGTTGATTTGGAGGGAGGCGTCTGCATTGACAATCGCACTGCTGCCCGTCGCCGTTATGCCGGTAGTCGTGGTGAAATTGATGTTGCCAACGGTCTGGATCGTGACTTCATCCACCATCAGAGCCTGGATGTTCGAGAAGTCAACGTCGCCGACGGGGTTGAACCCGGCGAACGAGTTCACCTGGTTGTCAAAGCACAGCAGCACCTCACCGAGGCCCGATTCCTGACGAACACCGAGCTCGTTTGCAATGATGATCCCCGCAGTCGTCTGCGTCATGTTGCCATTGGAGATCAATCGAACATCGTCTAGACCACTGTCCGCGTTGATTGACTGTTCGATCGCAAGGAAGCCGCCGGCCTGTATCAAAATATCGCCTTGACCATCAATCCCCACCGTGTCGGCAAACGATTTGTCGCAGAACAACGCCTGGGCCACACTGCCAATGGTCAGATCATCAATGTCGTTGAAAGCGATCACGCCGTCTTCGAAGGTGTTCAATGCAGCCAGAATGTTGACATCGTTTCCGTCATCCAAGATGATGCTGCCGCTGGCTGCGCTTTCCTGTCGGACCCCCAGGATGTTCGACGTAATCGTGCCGGTCCCGGATTGGGAAATGTTGCCATCGGCAATCAAGCGGACTTCGTTGGCAACGATCGAGTTGTTGATTTGGAGGGAGGCGTCTGCATTGACAATCGCACTGCTGCCCGTCGCCGTTATGCCGGTAGTCGTGGTGAAATTGATGTTGCCAACGGTCTGGATCGTGACTTCATCCACCATCAGAGCCTGGATGTTCGAGAAGTCAACGTCGCCGACGGGGTTGAACCCGGCGAACGAGTTCACCTGGTTGTCAAAGCACAGCAGCACCTCACCGAGGCCCGATTCCTGACGAACACCGAGCTCGTTTGCAATGATGATCCCCGCAGTCGTCTGCGTCATGTTGCCATTGGAGATCAATCGAACATCGTCTAGACCACTGTCCGCGTTGATTGACTGTTCGATCGCAAGGAAGCCGCCGGCCTGTATCAAAATATCGCCTTGACCATCAATCCCCACCGTGTCGGCAAACGATTTGTCGCAGAACAACGCCTGGGCCACACTGCCAATGGTCAGATCATCAATGTCGTTGAAAGCGATCACGCCGTCTTCGAAGGTGTTCAATGCAGCCAGAATGTTGACATCGTTTCCGTCATCCAAGATGATGCTGCCGCTGGCTGCGCTTTCCTGTCGGACCCCCAGGATGTTCGACGTAATCGTGCCGGTCCCGGATTGGGAAATGTTGCCATCGGCAATCAAGCGGACTTCGTTGGCAACGATCGAGTTGTTGATTTGCAACGCGCCATCGGCATTTACAATCACGCTGTTGCCTGTCGCGCCGATGCCGGCCGTGGCAGTGAACGTAATGTTCCCGATCGTCTGAGACGCGACGTCACCGATCACCATTGCCTGGACATTGGAAAAATTTATGTCACCGACCGGGTTGAACGCGGTGAATGTACTTACCTGGTTGTTGAAACACAGCCGTATGTCGCCGGTGAGCCCCGCCTGGCGAACGCCAAGTTCCCCACTGATGACAATTCCTGCCGCCGTCTGCGTAATGTCGCTGCCGGCAATCAGGCGAACATCGTCGGCTCCATCATCGGCGTTAATCGCTGCTTCGATCGAGAGTGCTCCGCTGCTTTGAACCAGGATGTCGCCTTGGCTGTCGATGCCGGTTATCTGACCAAATGTGATACCGCAGAATAACCTTTCCGGGGTCTCGATGATCATCAAATCCCCGCCAGCGTTGTTCAACGCGATTTGTCCGTTTTCATACGCATTCAAGGCGGAAAACGTATCGACCTGATTGTTGTCGGTCAGGATGATGTCGTATCCAAGGTTGGCGTCCAGATCCTCAGTGACAACATAGACCGTTGCTTCCTGCCGTATTGCCAGCCCTGCTGCAATAATCACATTTCCAGCGGACTGAGCGACATCACCGTTTGCAATCAAATAGACCGTCCCGGCGCCGACATCGATCGTGCTGGTAATGTTGATAGCTCCGACGGATGACTGAAAGTAGTCGCCCCCATCTGTGCTAACGCCGGTTGTCGTGACAAACGCAACGTTGCCAATCGTCTGATTGGTGACTTGGTCGACGGTAAATGGAACTTCGCTGTTGAAAAACAAACCGCCGCCGGTGAACTGGTTTTCTCCTGCAAAAAATGATACCCGGTTTTCGAAACACAATATGATGTCATAGACATTGTTGCCATCGACGTCTTGTGCGGGTGAAAACAAATTACTTTCCTGGCGAGCGCCAAGTTCATCAGCAAAAATCAGCCCGGTCGCGGTTTGGTGCAGATCGCCATCGGCCGTCAGTCGAACATCTGCCACTCCACCACTGGCCGATATTTGCCGGTCGATCAACAGGAATCCATCGGCGTTGATCAGTACATCGCCGGAGTCAACGTCGCCTGCGCCTTGAGCCGCGAGGCCGGTGAATACGGTTGAAATTCCTGCCGTCGTAGCGAAAGACTTGTCACCAGCGTTCAATCCGGCGACTTCGCCGATCGTCAAATCATCGTTGTCGTTGAAAACCACGACCCCGGTGTCGAACACGTTATCCGCCGCAAGGACGCCAACGTCATTGCCACCGTCGAGAATGATGTCCAATCGTCCGTTTGCGTCGAGATCTTCCGTGACGCTGTATACCAACTCTTCTTGCCGAACCCCCAATGCCCCGGCCGTGATCGTTCCATTTACCGATTGGTGTATATCGCCTCCGATAACCAGCCGAACTGTGCCGGTGCCTGTGTCAATCGCCTGTTGAATCTGAAGCGAACCTGCGGATGCTACAAACTGATCCCCGTTGATCGTCCTAATTCCGGCGGTCGTAGTGAACATGACTCCGTCGATTGTCTGGGCTGAAATTTCTCCGATGATCAGGCGTTGAGTATTATTCAACTGTAGGTCGCCGCCGGAAAACTGGTTGCCGCCCGCCATCACATCGACAACGTTGGCATGACACAGATCGATGTCATAGAAACCGTTATTGTCCAGGTCGTTCGATACAACCAACACGACACCTTCCTGCCGAACACCGAACTCGTTGGCAGAGATGGTTCCTGTGAGAACCTGAACTACATCTCCGTTTGCGGTTAATCGAACATCCGCGGCGCCCCCTCCGGCGTTGATCAGACGGTTGATCTCCAGATATCCGCCGGTATTGACAATGATATCTCCGTCGACGATATCACTTGGCCCGGATCCGGCAGCGCCGGTAAAAGTGGTTTGAATCCCCGTAGTCAGTGCGAAGCTCTTTGTGCCAACCACCAACGCGGCGACTTCCCCCACCGTAATTCCGTCGATGTCATTGAGAGCGATGACGCCGCCGTCGTATGCGTTGAACGCCGCGACGACGTCAACATTGTTATTTCCGCTCAGGATAATGTCGTAACGGGTATTGGCATCCAGGTCATCGGTTGCGTTGATTGCCAATCCTTCCTGTCGAATACCGAGTTGACTGGAGACGATTCCTGTGGCGGCCGCTTGGTGAATATCACCATTGGCTATCAAGCGGATCAAACCGGTTCCGGCCGTGATTGGAGCCGAGATGTCGAGGAAACCCGGAGAGTTCAGGAACACGTCACCGTCACTGGTTGCGACGCCGTCGACTCCGGTAAAAGAAATGGCATTGATCGTCTGCCCGGAAACTTCACCAACCGTATAGCCGCGAACGTTGTCGAATTGAACGTCTCCGGCAACAAATGCATTTTCGGCTCCAAGTACGTCAACGTCATTGGGGGCACAGAGGTGAACGTCGTAAACAGTATTTGAATCGAGATCATTCCCCGCGTCTAACACGATTCCTGACTGGCTGACGCCCAACTCATTTGCGGAAATGACCCCCAGGATCGCGTCCTGGGAGACGTCACCGCTGGCATGGAATCGAACATCCGAAGCGCCGCCGCCCGCAATAACCGACTGGTTGACTTCAAGAAAACCGTCAACATGGACAAGGATGTCGCCATCGACGACGTCGCCTGCCCCTGTTCCGTCAGCTCCGGAATAGGTCGTTGTCAATCCTGCCGTTGCTGAAAACGAAATGCCGACAACGGTTTGGGCGGATACTTCCCCGAGGGTCAGACCATCAATGTCATGGAACGTCATTACACCGCCATCAAACACGTTCAATCCCGCCATTACATCAACGTCATTTACTCCATCCAGCAAGATGTCGTAGCGGCTGTTGGCGTCCGGGTCGTTGGCAGCAACCAGCGTGTTTGATTCCTGCCGGACTCCCAGTTCATTTGCGATGATTGCCGAGGTTACCAATTGATGTACGTCGCCGTTCGCGATCAGCCTCACGTCCGCGATTCCTGTCGCAGCTGAAATGATTTCATCAATCTGCAGAAATCCATCGACGTTGATAAGGATGTCGCCGCTGTCGACATCCCCGGCTCCCAGCCCAGGCGGCCCGGCAAACGTCGTTGCGACCCCGATTGTCTCAAGAAACGTGTCATTACAGTACATTTGCGTGGCGACGCGGCCGACCGCCAAATCATCGACATCATTAAAGACGAATACGCCGGAATCGAAAGCGTTGAATGCTGCGATCAGGTTGACGTCATTCTGGTCGCCCAGCAGGATATCAAATCGACCGTTGGCATCGATATCTTCGAGCGCGTCGTAAACCAGGGCTTCCTGTCGGATACCCAGTTGATTGGCAATTATGACACTGCCTGGCGTTTGCGTAATGTCACCGTTGGCAATCAACAAGACGTCAAACGCACCAGCGTCGAGAACATTGTTGATTTCCAGATTGCCTGCGGAAGTCAGGAAAATATCAGCACCGACAACGCCACTGGTCGCCGAAAAGGCAACATTGCCGATTGCCTGGGCCGACACATCACCGATCAGAAAGCCATCAAAGTCCTGAAATTCAATGTTACCGTTGTTGTTGAACGCGGCAAATATATCCACATCATTGTCGGCACACAAATGAATATTGCCTGTCAATTCCTGACGCACACCAAACTCGTTGGCAAGGATGACGCCGGATACGATTTGGTCGATCGGTCCATTGGAGGTCAACCGTACATCCGCCGTCCCGTTGCCCGCGATGATGGGCTGATTGATCTGCATCCCGCTATCCGCACGCAAAATAATGTCGCCGTCATCCACGTCACCTGGTCCGATGGCAACTGGACCGGTAAAAGTCGTCGAGGCGCCGGAGGTCGCTTTGAATGCGGCAAAGCCAATCAGTTGCGCCGAAACCGCATCGATCGTCAAAACAACCTGGTTGTCGAAGGCCAGCACGCCACGATCAAATGCATTGAAGGCAGACGTAAACCCGGCTTCGTTGGCGGCGTCCAGAATGATGTCAAAACGCATGTTGGCATCCAGGTCATCGACGTCCGTAAAATTCGTTCCGATTTGCCTGACGCCAAGTTCATCCGCGGTGATGTTGCCCGTCACGGATTGAAGCACATCACCGACCGCGGTCAGTCGTACATCCGCGGTACCGGCATTGACCTGCTGATTGATTTGCAGGAAACCTCCGGCATTGATCAAAATATCGCCATCCTCAATGTCGCCGGGCCCTTGGACACCCGGTCCGGTATGTGTTGAGACGACGCCGGCTGTGGTTTGGAAGGTCACACCGGCGCAAATCTCCAGCTCCCCAATTTCGTCGATTGTCAGATTGTCAGAATCGACAAAAACGAGCGTCCCGCCGTCAAATGCATTGAAAGCTCCGAGAACATTGACATCGTTGCCTGCATCCAATTGAATGTCAAAACGTGTATTGGCATCGACATCATCGCCGGCTGAGAAGACCGTTCCTTGTTGCCTGACTCCCAGTTCATCCGCGGAAATGGAACTCGTCGCGGATTGAAGCACGTCACCTTCTGCGATCAGACGAACACTCCCCATTCCCGCATCGATGGCGCCGTCGATCTGGATAAAACCGCCGGCAGCGATCGAAATGTCGCGTCCAACATTAACGATCGACGTTAGCCTGATTCCATTTTCTTCACAAATGAAAACGCCGTTGCCGAGGGAATTGATGATTGAGATCGAATCCACGCTGGTCCGTAACCCGTTGGAGAGATCACCAACGCCATCTGCGGCGGAAACCGTCAGAATGTTGCTTTCGACTGAGCTGGCCATTCCCGGTGAATTGCTGATCGAGCCCCGATTGGCATCAAGTGCCAGCTCGGCGTCAGCCGTCAGGATTACTTCGTGAACACCTCCGCCACCGGTGGTAACCCGACCGGTGTCAAAAATGATATCGTCGCCGGCAATGAACTCAACCGTTTCATTGGTCGCGGCAATCAAATCAACGATGGCATTGTTGTTGATCGTAATGTTGTCGCCGAAAAGTGCCGAGCCACTCGCGACAAAGGAAAACGAACCAGCAAGATTCACGTCCGCACTGATGGTCAGGGGGCTGTGGGTCGTCAGTGAGCCATCTTGCGCGCTCGAAACCGCATCAATACTCACGCCACCAGCAAGATCGACAAGCTGAACGACGCCGTCCGCGTTGAATGAAAGATCGTCGACGTCCAGCTGAAGATCGTCAGCCAAACCGATGGTAGCACCGGTCAAATCGGTCCGCGACCCGACGATATTGGCGACTTCCAGAAGTGTCCCGTCGATGATGTCGCCGGTGACATCAACCGTAATGGCACCCGTGGTCGATATATTTCCAATAGTTGCATCACCGCCTTCGGTACCAGTGGCCAAAAGGTCGATCGAACCGGTTGCCGAGCTGATTGAGCTACCGTCCGAGATCATAATCCCACCGATCTCCATGTCTGCATCGTCCGTGTTCGCCGTGAGGTCGACACTTCCAGAGAATCCTGCATCAACAAGCGAGTTGTTTAACAATGAAATATCATCAGCTGCCAACAGGGAAATATCGCCGGCATTGGTTTGGATTGATGCCCCATCGACAATGATGTCACTGCCAATTCCCGTGGCGGAGAGGGAGATAAATGAATTGGGGTCGGAACCTTGATTCGAAATCAATCCGTCGACCGTGATGGTGCCGGTCGCCTGAACGATGAAGTCCGGGTCAATCATATCCATCGAATCGGTGTCGGTAATACTGATCCCGCTGAGCCGGACATTCCCGTCAATGTTCAAGTCAAGCGATTGATTTTCGAATGTGAGGTTGGAAAAGCCGATTTCAGAAACCGCAAAAGCACCTTTTTGCACGACGTTGATATTGTTGCCGCCGTCAATCACAATCCCATTGGTCAACAACGATGCGGTGACCTCCAGTCGCGTCGGCGATTCAAGTTCGATTCCGGGATCGCCCCCCAGATCGGTCCACCCCGCCATCCCGTCGATTTCAAAAATGAAGGCATCGACGCCCATTGACGCACCGATATCAACGGTGTCCTGAGAAAATGTCAGGTCTTGACCGACGTCGAATCCGTCGAGTGTCAACAGTCCCGCACCGAATGAAAAAGTGGCGCTCAATACCTGGCGTTGTTCAAGCTTCTGATACCCGATCCTCGCGACAAGTTCCGCCGGTTCTGGTGCCTGTGGCTGCGGTGAATTTGCCGTACGCTTGAAAAGACGTCCGAATTGCTTTGTAAATCGGTTCATGGATGTCGCCAACAGAAGGTCTTTACCGGGTCTTTGCTTGCACCATCAAAACAGGCGATTCCTATTATATTCCGATGATTATCAATGATTCTTTAAATTCCTGTAATTCTTTCGGGACAAATCAGTGTCAATGTCGATCGGACGCTGCAACCGGGAATTTTCAATCCAGCAGAACCGAATCTTGCCGTTCGACCGGAATACATCACCAGCTATAATCGGGTAAAAGACGCACTTGGCGGCCCAAATCGCGCGGGCCAAGCATAGGTACCTATTTATGAGTCATTACCGAAGTCGAATGCCGGCGTTGCGGTCGATTGTTGTCATCTCGTTGGCACTTTTGATCTGTGTCGCGAATGGTTTTGCTGCTTGTGACGACGAAACCGGTCAAACAGGATTGATCATGATCGAGTCTGCGATCGTGAAACTGATCGATAGTGTCAATGTGCCAGCTGAACTACCCGGCGTACTGACTCACCTTCAGCTTCGAGAAGGGGAGATGGTGAAGCAGGGGGAAAGGGTGGCCAGTATCAAAAGCGATGAACTTGCACTCAAGTTGAAGCGAGCAAGAATCGAAAACCTGATTTCCCGTTCAACGGCAGACAACGACATCGATGTTCGTTTTGCGGAGAAGTCCCTGGAAGTGTCTGCTGCCAGGGTGGCGCGTTCGATGGATTCAAATCAACGCGTTTCTGGAGTCGTGCCGGCGGCCAGAATTCAAGAGCAGCAGCTGGAAGCCCATCGTGACAGGCTTCGCGTTGAACAGGCCACTCGAGATCAGGAAATCGCATCCATGAAGGTCGAGTTGACTGCGCTCGACGTACAGCTATCGGAGCTTTTGAAAGACAAGTCTTCGATCTGTGCACCGATCGACGGGATGGTCGTCTCCGTCGAGGCAAAGCCCGGCGAGTGGGTGGAACCGGGTGATACGATCGTCCGAATCGTCCGAATCGACCGCCTGAAAATCGAGGGGTCCGTTCCGGCCAGCGTCGCCAGCCAAATCCGGATTGGCGACAAGGCAACCGCGGTTGTCGACCAGGCCTGGCTTCGGGATACCCGTTTCAAGGGGCATGTGGTGTTCATCAACCCGGAAGCGAACCCGGTAAACTCGAATGTCAAGGTCTGGATTGAGATCGAAAACAGCAACCTGAAGTTGATTCCCGGACTGGAGGCGACGCTGACCGTCGAGTCGAATCGCAACTAGGCTTCGACTACCATATTTCCGGATCCAAAACTTGTGTCGCAACAAATACGTGCCCGAAAAGATCTAGAAGCATTTCCTCGCGGGATGAATATTGACTCCGATTGGGTTATCAAGGATCCGGTCTCGTTCAACCATTATCTGTTTTCACGCGAAGAGATGTTTCTTTTGAACCTGTTCGATGGTCACCGTACGATCGAACAGGTTCGGAGAATCTGGCAAAAGGAATTTCGAACGAGATCGTTGACCGAGGCCCAGCTTCGGGCGTTGGCAGAACGGTTTGTTCGCGACAAACTGGTCCTGGTGGATCGATTCGGAGAAGGAACGCGGTTGCACCAGGAGGAGCGGCAGTCAAGGCGAGCTCAACTGGTCATGAAAATGGCATCACCGCTGGTGATCAAGCTGGGCGGAATCGATCCCAGGAGAGCCTTGGAGTTGTTGTGGCTTCCGGGGCAGATTCTCTTCAACCGGTTTGTCGTGATGATCAACATCGTCATTGCCCTGATCGTGTTTGCCTATTTCATTGGCCATTTTGAGGAAATTGCGGAGCGAGCGGCAACGATGGCCGGGTTTTTTTCGGCCAAAAACCTGTTGATCATGTCCATCATCATCTTTGTGGTCAAGGTTGTCCATGAACTGGGTCATGCAGTTGCCTGTCGAAAATTTGGCGGCGAGTGTTTTGAAATCGGGGTCCTGCTGCTGGCGTTTTTTCCTACGCTCTATTGCGACGTTACTGATTCGTGGACGTTTCCCGAACGCTGGAAACGCATGATGGTTTCATTCGCCGGGATCTACGTGGAGATCATTCTTGCAACGATTTCCGCGGTCCTGTGGCTGTTGACTGGTCCGGGGCTGGCGAATTCGGTTTTTTTCAACATTGCAGTAATGTGTTCGTTCAACACGTTATTTATCAACGGCAATCCACTGCTGAGATACGATGGGTACTACATCGTTTCGGATTTGTTTGAACAGCCCAATCTCGCTCAAAACGCCAAATTGAACCTCCAACGGGTTGCCGGGCGTCTATTCTACGATGTTCCGGAAAAATACCTTCCGAATCCATGGCTTGCGTTGTTTGGTTTTTTCACGATGCTCTACCGGTGGTTTGTCATCTTCTCAATTGCAGGAGGTGTTTATGTGTTGCTCAAGGGATTTGGATTTGGACCGCTCAGCGATGGAGCCGTATTGCTGTTGCTGGCGGGTGTGGGGTTTCGAATGATCAAGCAATGGAGTTTTGATCGTCAAAAAATCAAACGTCGCTTCAACTGGGCGCGATCGTTGACGACGTTGTTGGTCATTGGTGTGACCTGCCTGGCCTGGTTTTGTCTTCCCCTTCCATCGCATGTCTATTGCAACTTTGATGTCGAGTCCACGCACTCTTCGATCGTTTATGCGCCAAAAAACGGGAAACTGAAGTTGGATATCCCCGTTTATGCGATGGTTGACCGGGGGCAGACGCTCGGTGAGGTCGTCAGTCTCGAACTTGAGGATCAGCGCAGGCAAACGATCAATCGTTTGCAACATCTCAAGGATCGGTCGAAACGTTTGGTGAAACGCTTTGAACAGGAACCGTCGGTCGCTGCGGAAGTCGAACTGCTGAAAAATGAAATTCAAAAAGTAGAAGCCCAATTGGCTGCCCAGGAAGATGAAAAAAAGAGCCTTGTGCTTACTTCCGCCGGCAATGGGATGGTTCGTCCCCTGGTGATGGAAACAAATCGAAGCATATTGTTACCGGAGTCCTGGAATCCACCCGGTTCGCTTTTCGACATTCAAAACCGGGGCTGCTACGTTCGACGCGGTCAGCCTTTGTTTGTCGTTGAGGGTCGAGACAAGAGGTTGGTGTCGTATTTGGGCGAAAAAGACGTCGAATTTCTGGCTGTTGGGCAAGTCGTGGTCGTGGGATTCAAGCAACTTCTGAATGAGAAACTGACCGGCACGATTGAAGAGATCATTGAAATCGATGCCGTGTTGAATGAGACCGAAACCGAATCTTCGGGGATGGAGACGTTTGTTGACCAAATTGGAAAAAAACAAACGCTGCAAACACCTTACCGGGTCATTATCTCGGTCCGCCAATTCCCGGACCACATTCTGGTTGGATCCAGTGGACGGGCCCGCGTTTCGGTGCCGAAGCGGACGATGATGGAGAAGGTCCTGTTTGTCATTGACCGGTGGTGGAAAGAACAGAACTACTGATCGGCAAAACAGAGCTCCAGTTCACTCCCTCGACGAAGAATAGACGGACAAAATCTCTATTTCGGTGGACTGCTAAAGTAAAACAACAGGAACACGAACGCAATCAAACTCGATAAACCAACCAGGTAACTCAGGTTTGCCAGCAATTTCCAGGTTTCTTCGGTCTGCAACGAGGATTGCGTCCATTCGAGTTCTCCCTGGTTCTCGTCAACCCGGTCAAACACTTTTTGCAGGAAAAAGTTTCGACCTTGATCGTGGCCCCCGAAATAGCAGCCGGCAAATCTTGGAAATTCCCCGTTGACGTTCGATGGCAGGCTGCAGCCCGTTCCCAACAGTACTTTCAGTCCGGGAAGGATCGTCGAATAGACACGGCACATGAATAAGGCCAGGTCGCGATTGCCTTGAACATGTTCTCCCGAAAGAGCATCGCGTTTCGTGAAAATCAAATGGATAAAATGATCGAACTCCTCGACAGCGGCCTGGGCGATGTGTTCGAGCTGCTCGGGCGTAGGTGGCGACCAGGTTCGAAAGCTTTTCCCAAACTTGCTTTTGACAAAATCGGGGCCGTTTTCCTGCATCAGCCGTTCTGAAAAATTGATGAATCCCGGGTCCTTTTCGAAGCCCGAGACAAAAATCGTGACGGCGCACACCACTCCCAATTCCGAAGATATTCCGCCCAGGTCACTTCTCAACTGGCGCGCCAATTCTTCCGGATAGCTTTCCAGTATCGAGACATTGGCGTTGACCAAAATGCCATTGATCGGACTGACCGGGTTTCTGGATCTTCGAACCAAAGCGCCCAGATGGTTGAGACGTTTCCTTTGTTCACTGATTTTCGCTCGTACGGATTCACGGTGGGGTGCCGGTTCCTGAATGATCTCCTGAACAACGGGTTTCGAAGGCGATGAAGAAGATCGATCTGCCGACGGCATTGCATCGGCCGCACGCACGGTGGTCATGATGGAAGCCTCATCGTCTTCCGGTTCGTCGAGGATTGCCTGGTTGGGGACGTTGTAAAAGTCACTGATGTTGGCCGTGCTGGTGAACTCCTGTTCCTGGACGCCCTGGCGGACCCGCAATTTTTGCGATTTCGCTGCGAACTCGGTGAAATTGCCGACGTTGGCCAGAAACACGTATGCCTGATCCTGTGACGCATACCAGATCAACGTCTGTCCCGATCCGGTGACTCCCGCGATATCAAACTCTCGTCCGGACGCTTCCATCAAGGTCTTGATCTGCGTTGTGTCGCGCATTCCCAGGACCAGATAAATCGGTAGATCTTTCAGTTCCAGACCGTTCTTTTCAAGCTCCTTGAGCCCCACGTTCCACGATTCATCGATATCGGGATAAGGCGACCTGGGAGGTTGAAACAGGATCTTCAGGAAGAAATACAGGACGATCGGGATGGCACAGATGACCGCCAGTGTTACACCCCAACCGATCCATTGGGTTGGCCTTTCGGCCGCTGCATCCCCTCCGCCGAACCGGGTGAAGATCCAGATCAGGAGCAGGAATACGAAGGTCAGGACTGCCGCGAGTACTTCCGGTCTGAGGCCGGCAAGCCACTTCAAACCTGGAATTGCGCGTCGCAGAAACCCGAAAAAATTGCGCAGCGGGGCCAGGATGAAGTTGAAGGTGTTATTGAAGATGGCCTTAAAAAACAAGTTCATGAAGCCACTCGATCTTATAGAACAGGTATCCCAGTAATACTCCCAGCCCAACGATTCCGAACAACGCCGCCGAGGCGAAGTCAATCTTTCCACTCATTGGTGGCGCACCCAATCCTTCGGTCGTCTTGATTTTAAGGTTCGTGGAGCCTTCGCCGATCGGGAGATATTCCGCAGTTCGTTTTAACCAATCGCGGAGATCGGTTTTCAAATGATACCGATTTACGAATTCCTTGGCGCGCTGTGCGTATTCCGGATTTTTTGAGCGCAGGTCAATGTACATTCCACGAAAGCCGAGAGCGACGCACAGGAAAAACGCTTCGATTGCATTTCGATCATTGTGGCGGATGGCCTCTTCGGCCTGGATGTAAAAATCATTGTGCGAATTCTTGGTTTGAAAATACGCCACTTCGAGTGAATTGTTTTTCCACCATTCCCGACCTTGCCAGGGTAGTGAGATACACTGTTCGTCGACCCAGGCGACAAGGGCATATTGCACACGGCGCCAACTGGGTTCATTTTTCGACTGTAGTTGCCGCTGGGCCTTATCGAACGCCTTCTGAATTCTGACCTGGGCGTCTTTCACCTGAGCCAGATCCCAGTCGGTAGGCCGTGCCTTGATCTCGTTCAGCAGTTTGAGCGTTGTGTCAATGACGGGTGCGATAGCGGTAGCGAACGAGCGTTCCATTGCTTATTTTTTTTCTCGAATGGCGAAGACGGCAAATTCTACGCGAAATTTCTTGTCACCTGGTTGAAGATGGATCGTCTGGTTGTTTTCCAGATCAGCGAGGTTTTTGACTTGATCACTGTTGAGTCGCAATGCGATTGCCCCTTCGGATTTCACTTCATCCCAAAGATCATCTTCGGCAATGGAGAAAAACGACCAGCCAGGTGTCTTCGGTAAAACGGTCGGAACATTACGAAGTGTACGCAGTTTCAGGCCACGGGCCTGTTTTTCATAACAGTAGTCAACGAAGCTGGGCTGTGCCAGCTTCCAGGCAACAGACCGATCGAGGTTCGACAGGCATTCGCTGGAACTCAAATCCATTGAATGAATGCCAAGTACCAATTGCCAGTTCCTGGAAAACCATTCCGACTCAATGTTGACCCGTAGTTTCGCTCGACCCGTGCCCTTGAAAAATCGTTGAAAATACCCTTCATCGCCGATGTCAATCAGGACGCGGATTCGATCGAGCGCCCAGCGAAAAATTGTGTAGAGGTCATCGTGGTCGTATCGGGGCATGTCACCGATGCTCTTGTCGGCACCGAATACGGAGAGGCGCCCGATCAACTGACAGAGCATCGCGTAGGCATCAAACGGGTGGACACCGTCGGAAAATGCATAGCAATTTAAACCACCTAACGCCTCGTTAATGGTTCGCAGTAACATCAGGCGTTCTACCGCGCCAGCCACCTGGGTCGCGAATGTGGTGCCGGTATCGACCACCTGTCGTCTCAGGATCTCGGCCCGGCTGTTGAGCAAATCATAGACCGACTCAAGTATATTTCGCTGCAGATCCGGATGCGAGCGCACCGTCAAACACGGTGGATAGTAGGTTGTGTCTCGCTTCAGCCGACCATCGACGTCCCGGGAACGAGTCAATCGAAATACCGGTATTGCTTCGTAGCCATCCAGATCGTCGGATTCAAACAGGAAACGGATGTTCAGCGAGCGTGTTTCGACTTCCTGTGGATTGCCGCCGGCGACCTCATCTTCCAGCTGTCTGAGGCTGGCCAGGTATCGAACTTGACCGTTGCCAGCGCCGACGGCAACATTCGGTTTCGACAATTTGAGATGCGGAACCCCCAGATAAATCCTGATTCCGTTCTGATCGCGCAGGAACTCGACGAACTTTGGATCAGATTCGAGTTTCTGATTCAGATCGACCCGATCGACAATGGAATCATCAAATGCGATGACAGTCCCCATTTTTGTTCTGGCACGGAAACGCACGATTTGCAGAATCTGATTCTCAAGGGCATCCTCATTCAATTCTATCGAGAAAATACCGTAGTTATGACCCTGATCGAAACTGGACGACAAACCGATGAGCTCATGCCAATAGCGATCTGCCGACTGGAAATGGTGAGGACGAAGAAAAAGTCCTTCTGACCAATTAAGTTGCTTATGTTGCATGGTTATACTAGACACCGCCGTTCGGAATTTTTGGACACGAAATCTCCAACAAGATGCGATGTTACCTGATTGTCACATCCGACAGTTCATCCAGGTTCGAATTGCCCAGCAGATGACTTATTCATTTTGGTCATAACCACTGCATTCTACAACTCAGTTGTTAATTTGGATGCTGAAGATGAAAATTCAAGTGCAAATTGTACAGGGTCCCGCGGCCGATTGCGCTTTCACCATTGAGAAAAATACCAGCTGCGTCGTCGGTCGTGGAGAAGAAGCCGATTTCCAGATCGAGAACGACCAACTCATTTCACGTGAGCACTTCTCTCTCGGATTTGATGGCAGCGCGATCACATTGACGGACCTGGGTAGCACCAACGGAACTTTCGTCGGTGGACATGCGCTGGTCAAAGGCCGCCCCGTTTACCTTAGCGATGGTCAGAGTTTCATCGCAGGTCGGGTATCCAAGTTTGTCGTCAGCTTTGTCGGGCAACCCTCACACCCCACGCCACCGGCTCCCGCGCCTGCTGGCGGGCTGGTCCCGGGCGCTCCGCCGCCAGACCCGGTCCCACGTCAAACAAATTTTGGGTCGAGCCTCTTCATTGAAGGCGATGCACCTCCACAAACTCCCCCATCATCACCAGATAGCGCAGGTGGCAATTTTTCCCAGTCAATCGTGAAAGGCATTGGCGGGGGCCCTGGAATTGGAGGTGATTCAGGTTTTGGTGGCGCGACCGACCAAAGCGGTTTGTTGTTTGCGAATCCTTCGTCTCCGGGGGGGGTCAAGCTTGGTGAGGAGGGATTTTCGGGCCGGCCACAACATTCCGGGCCATCGTCCCCCGCTTCATTTCCGGAGATTCCCCCTGACAGACCTGAATTCGTCGACGGTGATGAACAGGGCTTTGATAGTGAAGGTTCAATTGCCGCTCCGGGTGACATTGGCGCCCGGGACGAAGATTTTCCTCCGTTGGCCGGGGCGGAATCAGAACCCAAGCAATCCGCAACTGGTGCTAGCCAGCAAACTCCCAAACCGGTCGAGCATTCCTCAACCAGTCCTTTCGCATCGATCCAGGGAGTTCCCGTATCGCCGATCGCGGATCGACCCACCCAGCCAACCGGGAATCCAGCTCCCGATTTGCCCGTTCCGTCCTCGTCATCGGCGGTTTACGACGGGAGCATTTGCGCTCCGGGACAATCCAACCAGGCTCAAACCGATTCTTTTTTTTCAGAAGGATCGAATGCCGACGTGGGAAGTATTTTGTTGCCGAACCAGATGCCTGTCGATCGGCCAGGACATTCCAGGTCTCCCGCCCCACCGAAGAGTACGGAAGTCCCACCCGGTAAGATAGGCTTCGTCCTGCGTGAATTGTCAAACGGACTGTTTGTTCACAGCGGTAACGACGTATCGGATTTGCGGTTGGTCCTCAAGACGCTGCAAAACAGTTTTGAATCGATTTACTGTGTGCACGTTTCCCGGACCGGTATGGTTCCCTCTGCCGTCACACCTGAACTGGACATTGCACCCCAACCCGAACCGGGCAAACCGCAAGCCGGAGACCGTGTTGATCGGGGGGATTCCAATGTGGAAGCAGCGAACGTCCAGTCGCCATTTGAAAACCTCAGCATTGAAGAGAATGCGCCGGTTGCTGCCCCGCACCCAGCATCCTCCGCGATTCAATTTGGGATTCCGTTGTTTGCCTGGCTTCCCGAAGCCGTGCGTCGGGATTATCCAATCCTGCTGACCCAAGAAGAATTCACTTTTGAACTCAATGACTTTTGGAGTGCGGACGCAATCGTCTGCCTGTTTGGTTCTTCCGCGAAACAGCTCGCCGATCACTGTCTGGAACTGGTCAGGACCAACCTCCGGACTGGCAAGCAAGAAGATGGAGTGTTCGGTTTCTGCTGGCCGTCCGTCCTCTACTCGACGCTGGAGTCCCAAGGCGAAAAAGCAATCAACCGTATCTTCGAAGGTGGCGTTGCTGCATTTCTCGTGGAAGACCCGCAACAGGAAGTCGCCTGGAACATCTTTAGCAAGTCCAACTTGACAGAATTCCTTGGCGCTGCGGGGTTTGTGCCGCAGTCATGAAACAAATCGAAAAGGATCGATCCGAGGCGAAGGTCCCGTGTGCTGATCAATTTCAGAGGGAGATCTTCTGTCGACTCCGGATTGTGTCTTCCGTCGCGACGATTTGCATTCCTATTCGACGATTCCCAGACGAACTCGTTTGGAAATACCCAGATTTCGGACAACGCCCAAATCGTCCACTTTGATCAAGGCATTGCCTGGTTGGCTTGAAATGACCGTGCCGAAGCTGATGTTTTCTTCGTCGCACGCAATCACCAGAGGCGAACCGACCGGGAGTCTGTATGAACGTACCAACTCAATCGTGACGTTCGAAAGGTCGGGCTGAATTGCGTCGACGACTCCGCGAATTTCGAGTTCTTCGAGAGCCGGATCGTTCCAGGCAGGACCATGTGACGTACGGCTGGAGATGATTCTTACCGGGACCGAGCCAGGAAGCGGCGGAAGGTCTGAGTTAGCGCTATTGGGGGCTTCCGTGTCATTCCCGTTTTGGCTGTCGTTTTGCTTTTTCTTCGCTCCGTCGTTTTCGTCCTGGTTTGTGCCGGGATCGGTCAGCTCATCGACGCCCTTGTCGGATGCTGCGCCGCCTTTGTCAATGAGATCTGGATCGGGAACGGGTGGCTTGGGTTCTGGAACTTTCTTCTCCGGGAACGCAGGACAAACAGCAAGAGCCCGCTGAGCAAGGTTTCTGACTTGTTCGTTCGGTTCGAGGTAGCATCCTGTGTCATCCGTTTTGTAGGCAATCTCCTCAAGGGCTTTTACGACGCCAGGAGAACAGCAGGTGCCGCATAGTCCCTGGCAGCTGCATGCGTTACCAGCGTTGTCGAGCACAACGCACATGGCAGCGATCCGGACATCGAGGGAGCAATCCTTCATTCCTTCGACGATGGCCTTTTCAACCAGTCCTTCTGTTTGTTTGTTGTAGCACGAGCAACCAACGGAAGAGATATACTTCAAGGCTTTGATCTTCTGGGGTGCAAGGTCCTGATCAATTTTCATTTTGGCAGCCACTTTCAGCATTTCGGGTTTCCCCTCTTCAAGATTGGCTGGATCGGCAATCCTCAACAATCTCGGTTTTCGCTCTTTGCCTGGCTTTAAGCCATTCCGGTTGACCAAAGAGTCTTTGAAGAGTTTTGTCCGAGCAACGCCTTGGGGGATACCCAATTTGTGCCAAAACGTCACAACATCTGGATTCAGGTGAGCCTGCTGGCCGGGCAATACCTGGGCGTTAGCGTTCGGGACTTCCGCTGCCACGATTGAAAGCAAGACCACAACCAAGAATACGTTCGCACGCATTGGACTCTCCAAGAACAACTGAGTTAACCACCTTCTACGCTACTATCTATCGATTTGCACCAACGGGTTTTATTAGATTAAGATATTCGAGTGATACACTGGGAAAGATCGGGAGAATTCCATTTTCAAGCACATCCGTTGTTACCGTCAAAACCAGAACCCATAGAATTGAGCGAGTTGGATGGCGAAGAAAAATTGGCGTAATTCAGACGCGCCGAGGGATCAACCGCGAACCGATCGTTCCGGTTGGGCCGGTTCTTCCGAATCGAAGGGTCTGGGGAGTGCTGGCAGAGCACTGGTCCTGTTGATTTCCGCCGGAATATTGGGAGGTTTGATTGCCCTGTATGGGCGGCTGATTCCTCCAGAAATCAGCACACCGCTTGTTTTTTGCGATTCCTATCCCGCCTCGCAGGGAGAATCCATCCTCTCCAGTAATGCGTTTGCTCAGGAAACGGAAAACCTCCTGATCAATGAAACCAATGACGATTTGGCCGCGACGCTGGCGAATTTTCGTTCGATTCAGGATGTCGAGGTTACGGCCAATGGGCCCGACAGGAACGTGGTCCTGTTCTACGTCTACGGCGACATTTTCCTGACTGAGGCAGGCGAACCCTGTCTGCTTTCGCATGACCGTAGAACGGGACAAGCCTGGGATGGGAATGCGGTCCAGGCCTCAACCAACGCCGAACTTCGTGAGTTTTTGGAAAAGGTCTGTCGCCTCGACGTTGGCCCGGAATCGGAAAACGGCAATCAACGAATTGTAGTGCTCGATTGCGGTCGATTGGATTCCGGAGCGTTTTCCAGTGTCGCGCCCGAACCGATTGCCGAATCCGTGGAATCCGTCATCCGGATCCTTCGCGATTCCAAGGTTCCCAATTCCGACCGGCTTTGGGTCTTGCTGGCAACCGATGATTATCAACTGGGTTGGACGTCTCCAGAATTGAATGGATCCGTGTTCGCCTATTTTTTTTCGCAGGGTTTGAGAGGCCAGGCCGACCGAGATGGCAACAGAATTGTTTCCCTGGGTGAATTGAGTGCTTACGTTCGGGAATCGGTCGCGCGGTGGGTTGAAAATTACCGCGATGCGATCCAGACGCCGCGGTTGTTGTGTGGTGGAGATCTGGATAATGCCGATGATATTCAATTGGTTCACCATCAATCCAGACAACCCAAGCCTATTTCGGGACTCAACCAGAATTCACTCCACGATGAACTCTGGAATCAAGCCTACTCGGTTCGTCAGCCACATCGACGTCAGATCGCCTGTTCCGGGTTGGTTCGGCTTGAGCAACTCAGGTACTGCCAACCCAAGGAATACACTCAGCTGACCAACAAGGTCAAAACGCTCTTGAAAGATGCGAGCGAGACATTTCAACTCGACCATCGACAATCGACGAGCGTGTTTGACGAGCTGGTTGACAGCGGAATTAATGCCGCGGCGATTGCCGACCTCCGAGACTACCTGAAGCCTCAAGCGGTAAAACATCCTGCCGCGGGAGTTCAGGAAACCAACATCGGTGATCGAGACAATAACCAGACCCCGGAAGCCGCCGGGGATTCTGCCAACGAGCCGGACCAGGAAGACCCGGCCAAACGAAAAACACCAGGCCGGGCAATCATGCACCTCGATTCCCTTCAGCGACTTGCACTGGTATGGCACTTCCTGGTTCACAAGCGTTCCGGCAACGACGTCTTTGGGCAGCCGCAGTTGAACGAATCCCTAGGTTTCATTAGGCACGATGATGCGTCCAACCGGGAATGTGACGACTTGGCCGAAATGCAATTCCTGGTCCTGCTCAATGACAACCTTCCCTGGCAGGCGAACGGGTTTGACGAGTCCGTTTTCCACGGTGCCGTTCGGTGTTTTGATGCCTCCGAGTCGTTGATGCAAGGGTGTCTGGGTTCTTATAGTGATGATGTCCAACCGCAGCGACTGAATGAGGCCTGGCTAAATTGGAGACATATTGGCGCGGAGTTCGAACAACTGGAAACCAGGAGAAGGTTTGCCCTGGACCAAGCCATTGCCGGACAATCTCAATCGTCGTCCCTGGAATTCAGTTTGCTCCTCAAGGACTATCGTGGTTTAAGTGATGAATTGGCAGACATGATTGAGGCACGCAACAATGCGGAAAACCTCTTGTTTGCATTGCCTTATCTTAGGTCGTTCGCTCTTCGAGACTCGCTCTACCGCAAGCACGCAGAATCCGGGGAATCCGATTTCTGTTTACCGCTGACCGAACTTGCCTCCCTGGAAAAGATGGCCAACGGCATGATCTTGCTGGTGACCGGACCAGCCATGCCGGTTGACTCGCGAAAACGCCTGAAACGGCTGGATGAAGAATCTGGCCAAATCGCGGGCCAGATCCGGGGAGTCCTGGGTCGGATTGCCAGCGATACGGCCCAGTCCCAATCGGCGTCAAAGTACGTATTCGACGCCCAGAATTTGTTGATGACTCCACTGCCGGAGTGGATCGATCAGGCATCCAAGGTCTCGGCTTCGACACGCTACGACATTCTCGACCAGCTGGGCAGTCGCCTGGCTGAACAGCAGAAAATGTACTTCGATTCTGTTGGCAGCGACGATCCGATTGACGCGCTTGACCTGGATTCGATCGCCATCAACTTTCGGGAATCGTCCGTTCGGAAGCTGGCAGAGTTCAAAAAGGTATTGACTCAAACGGTGCCGGTCGAGTCGCTCGTGCCGGAAACGGAGATGAACATTTCGTGGAGTGAGGTTCAATCATTCGTGACAACCTTGCCGACCGTCGAACAGCTCAAGAACCCCGATCCGGACAATGGCGCGTTTGCGATCCCGGATGGGTCGGTGCTGACGAGTGAATTGTTGCGTCTTGATAAAATTGATCAGAATATTCGAAGTTCCGGACGATCGATTGGATTGGCAAAATCGGTTGCGGATATCGATCAACAACGGGCACGACTGACTCAGTTTGATGTCCAGCGACGCATGCTGAATCGGGCGATTTGTGACTTTTGGGGCGCGGGAGATGTGGCGAAACGCACCGAAACTCCGCCTCCTTTTGTTCGTCGGGTGAACGCTCATGCCCGCAATCTGCAACTGATCTCCGAGAGCATGACGGACTTCCGACTGGAAGGTGGCAACTATCGGGCCTACGACCCAGAATCGCTGTCAGTGATCGGCAAGGGTCTTCAAAAATTGAGTGCCGACCTATGGGCCGAGGTTTCTGGTCTTCTTGCCGTCTGGCGACTCGATGACCAGACCATACGGGACCGGCAAATCGTGGTCGAAGACTCCACCGGTTCAAACTGGCTGGCGATCGGGATTGATCGGTTGGAAGCGGTGCTCGCGATGCCAGAGTATTTTCCCCTGATCGACGAGGCATCCAGTCATTTGACGGGGCAAAGAATCAGCTTGGAACGGAGGGCATATTTCAGTTCGTTTGAGATTCCTGCGTCGGTGCGAAACAGCAAAGCCTGGGGCACGGCACTATTTCGGGGCCACCAGTTCAGAAACGACCTCGGGATTTCGAGAAAATTCACCGTGGAGAAACCCCGACAGACATTTGTCTTTCAGCCGAAGTTTCACGCCAATGAAGAGTCGCTGATCACTGTCTCCAATGATGTCAACAACGAAGTCGACTTGATTTTTCTGTTTGATTGCTCCAATAGCATGGCGACCGACGACAAACTGAAAACGGTCAAGAACACCGCTCACGAGATCATGCTCGAGCTGGCGCGTGAAAAGCGGTTCCATATCGGACTGGCAGCATTTGGTCATCGGGGCGAATTCACGAACGAGAAAGTGAACGGCAAGCTGGTCAAGGATCGTACCGGAAAATATCCTTTCAATGGCCGTCACCCATTTGACGATTGGGAAATTCTGTCCCGACCGCCTCGCGATGTTTCCGACGAACAACAGGTTGATGACCTGTGGGATCTTCATTTGTCAGCCTTGAAGCCACGGGGATTCACACCGCTCTATTTCTCGATTTCCCAGACGCTTGCCTATTTCTCCAACCCGACGCGCAAGAATATCCTGATCGTGGTTACCGATGGAGAGGATTTTCAGGGCCCTGACGACGAAGCGGCGGTCCCGAAAGATCTCGACGGGAATATCAAGCAGCGCACCAAAAAAGAGGACCTGGAAGAAGAATACCGGCAAAAGTATGAGGGCAAGGCTGAGGTTTTTGTCCTGCAAATCGATTCAGGGATCGTCAACAAAATGCCGGCCGCTTTCAAGGCGGTCACCCTCGGTCCGAATACGGCCCAGGAAATGAAAGCCAGGATCTTCGACGCGGTAGGTCGGTATCAGTTTTCGGTCGTCGAAAAAGGCAAGTCACCCACGCCCGATGACCTACGTCCGATGGGGCAAACGATTATCCTGAAAAATATCCACGCGGAAATTGATTTCGTCATTCGAACGCATGGGGTGCCAACCGGATCGTCTGAACGCGAGGTGGTTCTCAGTGGCGGCGAGGAATATCTTTTCGTCAATTCAAACGAGGGACTTCGGCTCGATCGCAGTGATGCAACCCAAACGGTCGAGGATTATCTCGGTCCGAAAATCGAAAAATCAATTGCGATTGGAAGCGAAAGTTACGAGGTCGGTCGCCTGCGGAGCAACCAGTCCAACAATGTGCGGATTGGATTTGCGAACAAGCGGGGTATGAGCCAGTATCCCGGGCGTGTTTGGGCGCGGGTTCGCGACGACCAGGAAAGGGAGTTTGACATGGTTCGCCCGACCAAGGAGTTCTTTCGTGTCCCGACCTACAATTTCGAGATGCCCGATGGGCTGCGGGCGAAGTCCGTCAACATGACGCTGTTTGTCTCACCCGACCGGGCGGCCGGTAAACCGTTAAACGCTGCGGAAGACCAGGTGAAAACAATGGTCGAAATGACCGGCGAAGGCTCCGGCGAATTTCGTGGAATCAACTATATCATCAAGCAGAATCCAGGTTCGCCAACCCGGTTTTCCGTTACATTGACGTCGCCCCAATCGTTGACTCAGGCGTTCGCCTTGGAATGTCCCAACAGTGTTCCCTTTGGTAGCGACCAAACCATGGTGATTCACTCGGTCACGTTCGAAGGCGTCAACCGTGTTCAGGAGGTCATCGAGTTTGAGATCCCGGAAGGTCGGGCACCGACATTCAGATTATACGCTCAGCCAAAAGAAAAAATGGAAGCTGCGTTGAAGGACCGACCCCCGGCCCAGGATTTCAAGACAGGCGTAGACCCCATTTTTGGAGACCCGGTAATCGTCATTCAATTTGAGGGAATCCAGCTTCGAAACTAGGGTCAGGCAACCGGGCGGGGCCGCAGGATGTACATGTCAGCGCCAACCGCAGGAGTATTTCGCGATGTGGATCATTCCTTTGAAATATCACTCTGACTTGTTTTTTTGTGTGGGCACATGAGTAAGACTCCACGTCAACATTGGCAAGAGAACAACAAAGACTATACGGTCAGCCAGTATGCGTTTTATCTCGTGGTGCTGGGATTATTGATCGCTGGCCTGTTGATCGGTTACTTGATTCTCATGCGGGGGCCGGCCGTTCCGGTAACACATGTCGTGTCGATCATCTCACAACCCGGCGGCGAATTGCCGGTCATTCCATTCCAAAACGAAGATTCTGCAGCACTGGCAGCGTTGCTCGAAAACTACAAGAGATACGATTTCAACGACATTGCAAGTTTCGACCAGGATGTGATCGAAAAACTGAAGACCGATTTTGCGGGCAACCAGGACATTGATACTGTCATCGTGTGGTTGTCCGCGATCGGAACCGTCAAGAATGGCAGTCCGGTCATTCTCGGCTCCGAGCCCGGTGAGGCGATTGAATTTGATCACTTGATCAGCCAACTCAACGAGCTCAAGGCAGAGAACATCATCTTGCTGCTCGATTGCGGACACGCCTATGTTGTTCCAGATGCCTATACGGACAATTCCCACGATACGGATTTCAACTCATTCGCGGATGTCGTTGGCTCCGCTTTGGAAAACGGAACAGGAAAGGTCAACGTACTACTCAATGCTCAGCCCGGCGAGCGTCCGATGTACTCGACAACTCGCCGGCGATCGCTGTTCGGGCATGCGTTGGAGACGATTTTTTCGCAAAATGAAAACCCGGTCTGGACGTCAACTGAATTCGAACAGAGCCTGGACGACATTTGTTTGCAATTCGGGGGGACGTCTACGCCGCATTTGAACTGGCTTGGAAGTGAAGCCAGTTTCCGCCGACCCATGGTCATTCCTTCCGACGACGATGCCGAAGAGGAGCAACAGGATCCGGACCGGGTTGAGTTTACCCCCGATGCCAGCAAGATGGCTGAGGAATTGAACAAAGCCTGGTCGGCATTTCGACGCACCAGAAACAGGTTGGCGATCTCGCCGGAAATCATGGATCCGGCCTCGTGGCATTCAATGACGTTTCGTTTGATCGGGTTCGCCGCCGATGAGCTGCAATTTTCGCTCCGGGACGTCGTGCGGTCATGTCAAAAAGTTCCACTCGACCTGCAGGATCTGGAAGAATCACTGCTCGAACCGGTTCAACACGTCGCGCAGCGTTTGAATCTGATTCCGGACCCCGATGCCGAAACCGAACCTGCGGTCATTTTGGACAAGCGCATGGTTGCCAAATCATTCTTGCGTGTTAACGAACTGGAACAGCGCCTTCCTCATTACGTTGCGATGGCTGATTCGTTGAGCTGGATATTTCCTGCCGAGGATGCTGTGGAGAAACTGCGGACCAATACAATTCAATTGGTCGAACTGTTCGGCGACGTAAACCGACCGACAGATTTTTCTTCGATCCTGAGAGCCTCCGAGCCCTCGTTGGATCAATTCGACGATATCAACAGAGCTTCTGACCGGTTAATGCGCAGCGAGGATCGGCTTTTGAAGCGACTGAACTTTATTTTTCGAAATGTGGTTACGCAAACGAATGGGTTTCAACGCGAAATGGCGGTGGAAGCAGTGCTCCGAATGCCGTTCCTTGTCGCCGAGAAACCTCATGAAATCTCTCCCGAAATGAAAGATGAAGACAGGCTTTGGAGTCGTGAAGAGATGCAGGAAATGCTGGCAACCAACCCGATCAACAAGTACAGCCGAATCGATTCGAGCGACCGTGTCAGCGCATCAGCCAGACGAATCGAACTCTATCGAGAAACCCTGGCCGCGCTTGGATCACCAGCGGAGAACAATTCGGCCAGCCTCCGGCTTCAGACGTTTGCCTACCGATTGCCTGTCACCCGGTTCGAGGTCAAAGCGTTCGTCGTCAGGGATCGAGCTCCGAAAATTCGGGTCATGGCCAATAATCGCAATGCCCTGGAAAACGGCGAAAACTATATCGAGCGCGAAACAACCGTTCTTGACCTCGGACTGGATGTTGACAACACACAGGTGCTCGTACGCTGCCAGTTGATCCAGGATGACAAGTATTTCAGTTTCCCCGGATCAAGTTCAAGCGAGCACGAGTTTGAAGGCAACCCGGAGCTCATCGCCCTGCAGGACTCACTGGAAAATGACCCCGAGTGCAAATTGAGTGTTTCGATCGTTGACCGGAACAACCCATCGAACGAGTATGTCAGTTTTAACATCCCGATTCGTTTGCCATCCAAAGATGTCATCGAGTTGATTGCGGACGTGGGCGGCCGGGCAAGCGTCGTCCGCAGAAATTCGATTGGCGATCCGATTCGACCTTTTCCGAACCGAAAGGATCGGCGATTTGAACTTGGCCTCCGCAACCAGTGGCATCGCAAGCGGGCGGGAACCATTTCTCTCTACGCCTGCGCAAGTCCCGACACACGCACAATCATTGGAAAGATCAACCGGCAAGTCATGCAGCGAACCATGCTGCAGCTGGAGAACAAGTCGCTTCAAGAAATCGCGACGTCGAAATTTGAATTGCCCGCCGCGACCGGGGACGCGACCGGTCCAGTCAAGATCATTTGGCGAGTCCCTGGCGAGGAAGAAGAAACTCCACCCGTTCAAGCTGATTACGGATTCTTGTGTGTGATCGAAAATGAGGGCCGGACGGAAAACTGGTACTATTGGATTCCAGTTTTTCCGCTGGAAAACCCGGTGGTTTCCGTCTTGCCAGTGATGGATGAATCGGGCAGCCTGGCACTCTCGGTGAAACGCCAGCAGTTCTGTCCCCGGGACATGCCCGTCACGGTGGGCTGGAGGTTTTCCGACAATCAAATCAAGGGAGGTACGCAGGTCATTGGTGCAGAAAGCGGCGAGATCACAATACCGTTGGCCCGCAATGTTGCTGAACAATTGAAACAGGGATCGTTTCTTTACGTTGATATTGATAATTGGCCGCGCAAGTTTGTGTTTGAGTTTACCGGCAGCACATTTGCGATTGCGACGACCAACAATGCTGAAATTGATGTGCAACTTGGCCAACCCGGTGATGCTCAAACCAGCGAAACTGGTTTGGTCGGATTGGAGCCCGCCAATGGTTTTTTGCGGTTTGGGACCGCCTCGGAAGATCACACGTTGACTGTCACGTTGAAGCCCAATGTCCCTTCTGTGGGCGACGCGTTTCTGTTCGCGACGGCCGCAGACCATATCCGCTTGTTTGAAACAGGCGATGCCTACGAACTTTATTATCCCTGGCAAATTTCCAACCATGTCTCACTCGCCGCCAAAACCGGGACTCTATTTCTGGAGTCAAGAGTCACCGACTACCAGTTGGCCTTTTCCGATATCGGTCGTGTATTTGAAATTGCGCCGGTCTTGAATTTGGATCAACGCGAGAGAACGTTGGATGGCCCCAATCGGATTCAGGTTCAGTTTGACCGGGAACCACCCAGGATTGGCGATGTCCGGGTTCGAAACACGGGTGAAATTTACCCGACACAACCGGTTCGGATCAGCGTGGAAGCCGACGACGGTGAGGGTGTCGGCATCGCAACTGTCGATGTTTTCCTGAGCGATCGAAATGGAAGTCTTCGTGAGTTGAGTGGGAAACCCTGCGCCGCCAAACGTGTTGGCGACGGTACGTTCGAAATCGAAGCACCTGAAAAACCGGGCAAGTACACGGTCGGAGTCAGGGTCGCGGATGTTGTCGGAAATTCCGCGGAAGAGCTCTCCGAGAATCGCGTTAATTTCGAAGTCGTCCAGAAACCGGTGGTTCCCGGGGAATCCAAACCTGTGACGCCAGTTGTTTACAGACATACACTGATCGTAACGGTCACGAATCATTCGATCGTAACTCAACCGGAAATCGTGATTAAACCGGAAGATGCATCGCCGGAGCGAACCAACGACGGTCAATACGTATTCAAGGACCTCAACGGTGGCGTCCAATATACGATTTCGGCAAAAGCCCGGATCGCGTCAGGTGTTGCAAAAGGGGACGAATTGAAAGCTTCTCTAACGGTGAAATTTCCCAAGACCGCGACCGGTCCGCAGACGATTCAAAAATCGATAAAACTCGAACGATAGGCCACATCCAGCCAGGTTGTCGTGTGGAGGTCTTTGTGCGAACAAGCCGAAATTCCGGGAAGCCAATCTGTCCAATTTGTACGGACAGGATTGTCGCCATTAACGGTACAACTTGTGAGTCCGCGAGTTGTCGTATCGCGTATCGCCGGCGAATAGCTCAGCGGAAGTGGGCCGAGTCCGTTTTGGCCAAAGCAAAACACGGCGCGATCGTGAAGGAAGCTACTGAGATCCGCGACTCGACGAAATCGGTACCCGACTCGAACGAATACATCATCATCGTGACCCCAGTCAATCAACGCAAGTTGGTCAACCTTCCCCGCCGGCGAAAGTACCGATTCGCAAACAAGGTTGCCCGGTTGGCGAACCGGATGCGCGCGGACGCCCGCGTGACCGTCCATTCGGTGCAAGGGGAATCGGATTCCAACACGATGGAGGTTCTCCGCAGCGCGTGTTCCAATTGCCGGGGTAGCTGTTGTTTACGAGGCGGCGACCATGCTCACCTCGGAATATCAACGATCATTCGCGTGGCAGGATTACGCGGATTTACGGCTCCGAAACAGATTATCAAGGCATATTGCCAGTTTCTCCCGGACAAAGCCTACGAGCATTCCTGTGTTTTTCACACGGAAACCGGATGTGCACTTCCAACAGCAATGCGATCGGACGCTTGCAACAATACCATTTGCGCCGGTGTTTCCGAGTTGACCAACCGAATAGTCATCGACGGGAGTTCCAGGTTCTTTCTTGCCGCAACGTGTCACAACGAAGTCGTCAACACTCGATTTGCACAACTCGATTTCCGGGTTCCAGACCTGGGTGAAAACAGCATCCCGGTCACGAATGAAACGTTTTTTCCGGCCGGTTGAATTGGCCTGGTTACTCTGGCATCGGTGAACAGGAGGAAATCGGTGTTCCGGACTTGGCCGCGTGGCGGTAGTCATGAACTGTTGCCAGAATCGCGATGCCGATTAACGCGGCGATTGCCGAGATCACCCAGATCAGGTGGTAGTCGACAAAGGGAGCCCCATCGGGTGCGTCAAAGTCAACACCCGGGTTCGCGCGCTTGACCGCAAAACCGACCAGCACCAGTGCCGCCGTGCGCCCAACGGCATAGAAGATATTCACGGCGCCGGCAAGTTGCCCGATCATGTCTGCCGGATAATGATCTGACATGAATGCTTTGTGTGTCACTTCGAGGAGCATGTCTCCAAATCCGAACACGAGTGCAGCGGCGGCGAGGCCGCGCACGCCGGTGCTAAAATATCCGATCAGGCACCCGACGATGACGGCGGCAAACGCGACTTGAAGGACGCGTTGTTTGGCAAATCGTTCGGCACTGAGTCCGAGTGGAATGGCAAGCAAGAAAGCGATGAATGGAAACAGGCCCCAGGAATTTCCGAGCTGGGTTTCGTTGAGTGTCAGCGTTTTGGTCGCATACAGGGCCGCCGATCCAACGACGGCCGTCCGGGCAAACGCGCGCATCAGGTAAGCCAATGCGATCCGCAGGAGCATCGGTTGTTGAACAAAATCGAGGATGTACTGCCGTGGTGTTAGCTTGGGTCGCGCCTCCCGCTCGATGCGTTTCTCACCCACAAAAAACGCAGCGACCATGACGAAGACGATTTGACACGCGGCAGCCGTGTAGTACATCGGTAGCCCGTATTGGGACTCGCCATGCGACAATCCGTATCCCCCAACCATCCGCATTCCGATAAACAGAACGAAAAAGAAAGCCAGGTTTTCAAACGTCTTGACCAGCCCCAGCATGAACGTTCGTTGCTGGGGCGGAACCATATCGGCGATCAACGGCTGGTCGCAGCCATTGAGAAGATCCTGGAAGAACTGCAGGACGATGACAAGCAGGACAATTTGAAGAAGCGAACCGGCGTATGGGATCGATATCAGGCAAATCGCAACGACCGGCGCACAGATGATCAGGAAAAAAGCCCGTCGACCGAATCGGGTCCAGACGCGATCCGAGACGACGCCCACCAGCGGCTGGGCGATGATGCCGAACGCGGGGTTAATCGCGAGAATCAGAAAGATATAGAACGGGTTTTCGGTGAACAGGTTGAGTGTCAAAGGCAGCAGGTAAACGCTGCACGCCTCGGTGACATTGACTCCGAAAAAAATCAGGCCCAGGATTACCGCCAGCCGGAGGGAAACAGGGGTTCGTGTGGCGGGTTCGATCAGCATAACAATGCCCCGTCAGGTGAATCGTCGAATAAAAAAAACAGGTAGCCCTGCTCGTGGACCAGCGAACTGCATTCCTTTTCAATCCCCGTGTTCCGGGCGGAGGACAGGTCCCCGGATCAACGGGTCACCTGTTTGCCGCATCCAGGCATCCAGTTGATCGCTGAGCGTCTGCAGGGTTGATTTGTGCTCTTCAAGTAGTGCCAGGTTGTTGCGCTCATGCGGATCAGATCGCAGATCATAAAGCTCTTCTGTCGGTCGATGTGCCCAAATTGCCTCGTCGTCGGTGATTGAAATGCGCGTCGGGGAATTGTAGATGTCGCTGGGCAACACAAGGTTGGGTCGGGACGCAAAGTTGCGAAGGTATTTGTACCGGTCGGTACGAATACAGCGAATCGGATCGTAGTGTTCGTGGTACGTTTTCTCGGTAAAAACCTCGGTTCGAACCGGCATTCGTGAATCACCGCCCAGCAGAACGTTTTTGAAGCTGATTCCCTGAACCTGTGGCAGCGGCGGAGCGGCTACGATGTCGAGCAACGTCGGCATGATGTCTACATTGGCAGTCAGATTGGGACACTGGCTGTCGGCCGGAATTCGACCAGGCCATCGCGCCAGCAGTCCGACTTTCGTGCCTGGGTCATAGCAGGTTCCCTTGGCGCGGGGGAAGGGCAAGCCGTGGTCCGCCGTGAAAAGCACCAGCGTGTTATCTCCCAATCCAGAGTCATCGATGGCATCCAGGATTCGGCCCAAGCCTTCGTCGGCGATTGAGAGCGCGCGGTGCAGCTCGGCAATTTCCTTGCGAGTCGGCTCGTTGGATGGCAAGTACGCGGGCACAGCGTCAGCACTGGCCGGCGGGATTGCAGTCTTTTGATCAGTGTGACCACAGAATGGTCGGTGCACTTCCCAAAACCCAACGTGCAAATAAAACGGCTGGTTTTTGGGCGCGGATCGACTGATCCACTCGGCCGCGCGTGGCGCAGCAACTTCTGCAAATCCTTCCGGTGAGTGATCGAGCGTGCTGACATCGTCCGAAATCGTATCGAACGCACCGAGCGTCCATGGATGCAGGTGCCAGATGCCAATCAATGCAGAGTGGTAGCCAACGGCACGAAGCGCGGCGGGCAACAGGATTTCGTCGTCGTTCAGTTTCCAACCCCAATTGGCCAACCCAAACTGACCGTTGGCGTGCGGATAGCGTCCTGTTACCAGCGATGAACGGCTTTGACTGCAACCCGGGGAAGAGACGAAGTGCCGATCGAATCGCATTGACTGTCTGGCAAACCTCATCAACCTGGGGGAATGTTCGATCGCGTTTCCATAGGGGCCAAAATGACAGCCAAGATCGTGCGCAATGACGATGACAATATTCGGGCGTTCGGCAGGATCGGGTTGTTCAGTATTTTTCATTCACCACAATTTCGAACGCAGGAATGGACACGTTGCCGGAAGCGAACGGGTTTGACAGATTCACGCGGTCATTTTACCAGCAAAGCGTCGGTGGGAAGTACTCCGCAATCAAATCCTCGTAAAAGGGACGCAACGATTCGACGTCGGGTGGTTCGTGGCTCTTGGTGTACAAATCATATGGGTTGAACGCCTGCACCCATTTAAACATCAGCCGGTCCTGGTCATTCATCAAAAACTCGTATTCGTTTTCCCGGTGGCAGGGATAAAACGAATGATATCGAATCATGTAAAGCGCCTCCGTAGGAAGGTAATCTTTGACGACGTGATAGAGATACTCGTCGTGACCCCATGACATGCACACCAGATCGAGTCCACAATTCTCTTCGTACAGGCCCAGTCGCGTATTATATTCCGGTTGGGAATGGTCGGGGTTTTCTGCAAAAAAATCATGAAAGACGATTTTGTCTGAAAAGCGGCAACCAAGAGGAAACGTGTCGCCAACCACTGCCCATTGCGGTTCGCCGAACAGGCACAGGATCTTGCCCAGGTCGTGAATCAGTCCGGCCAGAACGAACCACCGGGGCTGTCCGTCCTGACGGATACCTTCGGCAGTTTGCAACAGATGCTGAATCTGCGTGAGGTCGGTGTCAGGATCCGAGTCGTCAACGAGTGTATTGAGATATTCCATGGCTTCCCAAACGCCCATCACACGCTTGTCGAGCTTGAGGTACTCGTCTCGTTTGGCTTGTACAAATGCAAATGTCTGGTGCGTATGATTGAGCCGGTAAAACTCGCGCACACTTGGTCGCGCGTCAAGATCGTAGTTGCGAAAGGCTTCTTTCGATTTGTCCGGATCAACCGCCTTGAAGCCGGATGGCGTTCCGGAGGTCGCATCGGGATTCTCTCCACTACCTGGCTCCGGGTATCGGCGGACCAAATCGTCCTCCCACTCGTCGAGGCTACCAAGTGGGTTTTGTCCGTCATCCGCCTGGAAAGGTCGCGACATCATCACACTCCTGAGTTTCGATCGTCTTGACCGCTGCACATAGTCAACGGACTCCCAGCATACCAAATCAAACCATGGATCCAGAAGACAAGGATGAACAAAATACCAACACCGACGAGACCACCCTGCCACGGGGAATTCGCAAAAACGGGACGGAAACCGGGAACACGCGGCCAGGAAAACTGGGTCGCGAATCTGGCTGGGTCAAAACCGGGAATTCGAACTGCGGGGCAGCACGCGAAGGAAACGGCGAATCGTCCCCAGGGAGACCTTCGATCGACGGATAATGTCGACCATGGATGTTGGTTCAACAGTCAGCTTTTTCGCTCATTGATTTGGCGCCAACGACGTTGAGTGAATCCGGGCTTGCGGGACTTGAACTGATTCAGGATCTTCAGCGCCGCAAAATCTTGAACATGTCCAGAGCATACGGGGTTGTCGTTTAACCTGCAATGGATTCCTTTCCGAAAACGAGTTGCGAGTCGGCGAGTCGTCGATAGAGCAAAATATTTTTTCGGTGAGGCAGCCATTCGATCAGGTAGATCTTGAGTGATTCCCACAGCGAAACCCAGGCCGCTACCGTGAGGCCTTGGGCAAATACATTCGCCACCACGGATCGTTCGGCTCCAAGTGCGCGGTTCACTGATACAGCGAGGAACAGAATGGACAGACCGACAAGCAGCAGGACAGCCGATCGGCGAAACATTTGTATGAGTTGCTGCAGTTCGTCGTCAGCGAGATACAAGAAATACGCGTTGACGCTCCCGCGGATGCGAGCCAGGTTGGTTTCATCGGGAGGGAGATCAAACGTGAACCGTACGAAGAAAGGCTCTCCCCCCAATTCCTTTGCACATCCGATCAGGTAGTCGACGAGGTCTCGATCCAGATCCCTGCGGATATAGGGGGCGCTTTTGTCGAAATCGTTGTACAGTTCTTCCACTCGTGACGAGGCAACATCGATAATGAACTTACCATCGGCCGATTGTTCATACCGACTTAGAACCGTGCGCTTCATTTCCCGGGTCCTTGCATTGACTGAACGACCGCCGTCGTCATCCTACCGCTTGGCCGATGGTTGGCAAGCGATTCAATCGAGTCCGACTCCATCTGTGAGAACATTGGATCGCGTGAGGAAGCACGGATCCGGTGCAAATCTGCGTTTCCAGCGAACCCGGCGGAACCGTCTGTTTTCCAGCCATTGGCGTCAGCCGAAGTCCATTTGTCGTTTGGCAGCCCTTTCATTTGGATCGGTTACCGCGCGGGACCACTTCGCGGGAAAACTTCAGGTTGCGGCCTATTGAGCTTGCGCGGTTACGTAAAAGTTACGATCGACTTCGAAGGACCCGATTTTCGCGTCGCGGACCAGTGTTTTTTCGACTTGTGTCGGGGTCAACCAGACTTCTTCGCCGTCGATCTTCGTCAGGATCGGGTAGGCGTAACCATCGACGACGTTGTCGTACTGGTAGGTCAGTTGATTGCCGTCGAGCTTGTATTTGAGAACCGGGATTTTTGTGGTTCGCAAATACTGGTCAAAGAACAAGCCGAAATCGATCCCCGATTGTTGGCTGATGTACTTTTCGACCTGATCGGTGGTCACGGTCTGGTGCCAGAAGGTTTCGTTGAGGCCCCGTAGAATCGATCGCCATTTGTTGTCATCGTGAAGCGTGTGCCGCATCGAATGCAGCATGTTGCCCCCTTTGTAGTACATGTCACCCGATGATCCTCGTCCGTTGACGTTGTATTCCGAGATGATCGGACGATCATTGCGGACCAAACGGCGGCAGCCAATCACGTAATCCTGCGCCTCTTTCTCGGTAAAATGGAATTCGACAAACAGGTTTTCGGAATAATTGGTGAAGCCCTCGTGGATCCACATGTCGGCGGCATCTTTCATGGAGATGTTGTTGCCAAACCACTCGTGCCCTGACTCGTGAACAATAATGAAGTCGAATTTCAACCCCACGCCGGTATTACTCAGATCCCGCCCGCGATAGCCGTTTTTGAATCCGTTGCCGTAAGTGACGGAGCTTTGGTGTTCCATGCCGAGGTAAGGAACAACGACCAGTTTGTAGCTGTCTTCGTAAAACGGATATTTGCCAAACCAATGCTCAAATGCCTTGAGCGTCCGCGGAGCTTCTTTGAAATGTTCTTCTGCCGTTTCACGTTGATCGTCCAGCACCCAGTAATCAACGTCCAGTTCGCCGCCTTCTCCCTCGAATTTCTCGGAGAAGTTGACATAGTTTCCGATGTTCATGTTAACACCGTAATTGTTGATCGGATTGGTTACGACCCAGTGATAGGTTTTGGTCTTGGCCGCTTCGTCATGCAAGGTTTCCTTCAGTCGACCGTTCGATACCGCAACCAGGTTTTCCGGCACGGTAATCGTAATCGTCATTCCGTTGTCAGGTTCGTCGTAGCCATGGTCCTTGGTGGGCCACCAGACGCTGGCGCCGATTCCCTGGCATGAAGTAGCAATGAAGTGATTGCCTTGTTCGTCCTTTTGCCAGGAAATTCCGCCGCTCCAAGGCGGGTTTTTGGCCTCAACTGGCTTGCCCTGGTAGGCGACCAGAATCGAGTCATCGACGCCCGCCGGGAGTTCCTTCTCAAATGTCACCCAGTAGGCGTTTCCCTCGCGCTCAAATTCGAGGTTCTTGTCGCCGTGTTTGATTTCGGTGATTTTCAGAGGTTCCTGCAAGTCGATTTGCATCTTGTTGCCGGCGGTTAGGGTCGTGAACGTAATGCAGTTCGTACCTTGGATTGTTTTGTTCTCGGGATCAACCTGGACGGCCAAATCGTATTTCTTCAGGTCCCACCACTGGCGTTCTGGCGTCACGGATCCGCGCAACTGTTCGGCGCGGGTAACTTGGTCAGAAGGTTTGTCCTGACCGATCACCGTGAGCGGCACCAGTTGTAAAATTGCGAGCAGGAACAAATAAATGGGTTTCATTCGCATGGCATGATTTCGATGGGTTGATGTTTGGGTTTATGACTCGGAGTATTGTAGCCAGATTGAGTTTCGAGTTGGCGAATTATTTCATTTTCAGAATTGCGAGTTGAAACGCATTGCCCACGCATTTTGTTTGACCTGAACATGGTGCTCAAGAAGACCGGAAGTGAATTTTGTCGGTCGGTTTGACAGCGTATCGGAAACGAACCACCGTACGTCGGGCGATTCCCGGTGGAAATAACCCAATCAAGATACGCGTGGCGGTGTTTTGCCACCGAGGCAGGCGTCTTGACTGGTCGAGACAGGCGGGAGTACTTCCAGGCGGGTGATTTACTGGTTGGTTGCGATGACCTGATCAAAGCCGCGGTTTCTTTTTTTCCAGTTTTGTTTTTTTGGGTTTTTCACCGTCATTGATTTTACTTCTAGGGCGATCGTTAATACCCGTCGCGTCAGATCGAAACCGGAATTCGTCTCCGATCAAGTCATCCAGCTTTTGTTGTTGCGTCCGGTTCAAGGTGGCAAACATTTTTTTGCGGGCTTCGATTTTCAGCTCTTCGATCTCACGAGCAAGTTCTGTTTCGATTGCTTTGGCTGATTGTTGAAGCTCGTCCATCTGCTCATCGGTTATCTCAAGCTCGGATGCCAGGGGGTCGCTCATCAGTGCCCCCAAAACGCCCTGTCGGTTCATCTGGTCGCGAATTCCCAGCTGTTTGAGTCGGTCCAGTTGGTGCGGCAGGATTACATTTTCCATTTTGGATTGAGCCGTCTCGGTAATGTTACGGATCGTCGCGACAACTTGTGCAGGATTGGTCAGGTCCAACGAGCGAACCTCGATCGATAAACGTTCCTGCAATTCACGATTCAAGCGTTGGATTTCGCTCACCTGGTCATCGACGACTTCAAGCTCCTGTCGGATTCTCTTGTCGGCCAGCAACGTCATCACGGGACTGCCACTGCCACCGTATTGGGTCGCGGTCTTACCAATCGGGCGACCTAGTGCCAAGTCATTGAGCACCGGAAGCATCGCGTTGACCTCCGGGTCCCGCAATTTTTTCAGCCCACCGATAAATTCTTCATATTCACGGCGGGTTTCAAAAATGCCTTGTGGCCTTTCTTTTGCCTTTTTTTCTTTGTCACCCACTTTTTGGGCCTGCGCAGATCCAGGCGGCATTAAACTCAACGCCATCAAAATTGCTACCGCTGCAAATGAAACGTGAAATCGCATTGCACAAACCTCGTGAAGACTAAACCCTGTCGGCATCAACGACGGTCTCGATTTGCCAAGTCAACGATTCTAGAAAGTCCAATCGTCGACTGCAAACCGATCGCTTTGGATGGAACATGATTGATCGCCTGGGAAGTTTGTTTTGAACCCCGAGAAACGAACCAGGCGAGGAATAAATGGGTACGTCAGTACTGGTTTATAGCACGACGTTCGATTACGAATGAAACCAGGGAATCAAAAAAGGCCAATCGAATCCAAGGGCCTTTTGACAAGTCACGATTAATTGTCGCGACCAAGCTGGGAGCGATCGGGACGCCGTCCGCTGCTTCAACTTTCGCCGCCACCGCCACTTCCACCTGCCCCGCCACGCCCGCCACCGCGTCCTTCACCACCTCGTCCACCAGCGCCACCTCGACCTGCACTTCCATCAGCGCCATCCTCACCTCGGCCACCTCCCATTTGCGACAGGTCCGGCATCATTTCCTCCATCGAAATCTTGCCATCTTTGTTTTTATCGAGAGTTTTCAGAGCGGCGACCGCTCCTTCGATTTCTTCCTTCGAAATCTCTCCGTTCTTGTCTTTGTCGAGTGCGACCATTATGGGCATTGACCGCATCATTCCGCCCGGTCGTCCGCCAAAACCGCCAGGGCCTCCTCGTTCTCCGCCGAACCCCCCGCCGGCACCACCGCGTCCACCCCGATCTCCTCCACCCTGGCCACCCGCACCTCCCTGGCCGCCTCGCATGCTTTGAAACATTTGTCCTATTTCAGCTTTGGTGATAAAACCGTCTCCGTCTGCATCGACCGTTTCGAATCGTTCCTTGATTCGATCGTTGGCCTCGTCTTTGGCAATTCTTCCGTCACCATTCTTGTCGTCATTCTGAATCATTCGGTCGATGATCTGTTCAGGATCAAATTGGCCGCGACCCTGCCCACGCTCCTGAGCGTTGACGCCGCCGCCGAGCATGAATGCAATCGCAATGGTCAAAAATGAAGTTCGCATTGTGTTCCTCGGGTAAAGACAGGGGAAAACGGTGTCAATTGGTAAGATACGGAATTTCGAAAAATGTTGGTCAGGGGCTCAGCCAACTTTGCTGACCTCCAACCAGTCCGGCGATTGGTGAAAATAAAACAATCTGTCGATCATCGAAGGTTGAATTCGCGCTGAGCTCTTGCTTGGTTCAATGAGTTTATGGGCGGTCGCATTCTCGGACTTGGTGAACAGGCCAAATTGTACGGCGACACGTGCCGGTCAACAACGTTTGGAGAAGTTTCGTGTTGACGAACTCGTATTCTGCTGCCGAATTTTCGCAACTACATCGCTTCCGAAATCCTTGGCGTTTGGAGCAGGGACGCATCCATTAAACACGATGAAATTGAAGCGGTTCTTCAGCATTTTCAAATGAACCGGTTAAGAAGCAAACGTGCGTTGGAATCCAGCTACGCATCGACCGAAGGCGACTGTTTACCGATCGAAAGCCGGGGTGTTTCGACTTCAAACGGTAAATCTTAAATCCACATGTTGAACGCTTGTTCAAACTGTGGCTTTAAGTTATTCTAAGTGGGTCGTTTTCCTGTTCTTCCCTAGCTTGGCCAATTACGATTAAAGTCGAGTTATAGAGCATAAAGCCTTCACGAGGTTAGATTATGAGCCAGTCACTTGGTATTTCCGAAAAAGACACCGTTGTATTTGAAACCCCAAACGAAACCGGCAAACGAGCCAATGGAATTTTGGGTGGCAAAAACGTTCATCGGGCCAGGGGGCCAATGAAAACGAGTCTGGCGACCAACGCGGTCAAAGGAGCCGCGGCGTTTTCCAAGAGCATCGCCATTTTGCAGTTGATTGCGGATTCACAGGATCCGCCCTCGATTTCGACCTTGGTCAAGGAAAGTGGCTTACCTCGTCCGACACTTCACCGCTTACTCAAGGCCCTTGCGGCGGAGGACATGGTCGAAATGCGACCCAACAAAACGTATGCCGTTGGAGCACGAACACTTCAACTGGCGGGCCGCGCATTGGCACAAAACGACCTGGCCAAGATCGCAGCGCCGGAAATGAGTTTGCTGAGCGCCCAAACTCAGGAGACGGTTCATTTGGCGATTCGAAGCAGCAATGACCTGGTTTACATTTACAAGAAAGACACACCCCACGCGGTTCGGATCGCTTCCACGGTTGGTGCACGAGTCCCGTGCCACGCCAGTGCGATTGGTAAATGCCTGATCGCCTATCTCCCCCTGGAAGAGCAGGTCCGGGTGGTTGAATCGATGGATATGCGCAAACTGACGGAACACACGATCACCGATCGCCAGGAGTTGTTGGCAGAGTTTCAGCGCATTCGGGAGAATGGTTATTCAACCTCGCATCAGGAAAGTGATCTGGAGATCGAGTGTTACGGCGCGTGTATTTTTGATCGGTCGGGCAAACCGGCAGCCGGGATCAGTATCAGCATTCCGCTGTACAGGCTGAAACCGAACAAAGACGAGTACTTGAAACCCCTGCTTGAATGTCGCGATCGAATTACGCAGAGGTTGGGTGGACTGATGGTCAAGTAGCTTGAGTCGAATTCATTGGGGACGCAATCAGTTGAAGTAGCTCCACATCAGGAATTTTGGCCGTGTTTTGTTCACGGATACCACTGGCAACATCTCAAAAGCGAATCCGATCGGGGCTCGACCCAGATCGCCACTTCTGAAGTTGTACGTCGCGGCACCCCAACGATCACCTGCCGCAATGACATCAAAACGGGTGAATGATTTTGAATTGGTGTCATAGGTTAACCAACCGCGAATATTCAAGTCGACGCCTCGGTCCTGATTTATTTTTGTCCTGGAATACGGATTGACTTCACCGGTTGCGGGTTTGACGCATCTGGCCGCCCCGTGAAGCCGAATCTGGACTTTATCGTCCTGTTGCTTCATGACCTCCGCCTCCATGATTGCCATCTGGACTTCCGATCGTTTCCAGGCGTCGGCTTCTCCTTTGACCTGATCGACAAGATGGAACGCCGCAAAACGACGCGCAAATTTTTCGGGAATCTGATACTTGTGGCCAACTTCCGGATTGGACGGAACGAACGAATTCATTTCGTCTGCCGTCAACCAGGCGTGATCGAAATTGTGACGCCAGGTTTCGAAATTCTCGTTGTCGACCCGGGGCAGATCGCGAATCGTCTCGCGCAGGATCAATCCTCCGACGGGAAAACCCAAATTGAATCGTTGGTCTGGCGCGTTGTGGGCAGCGAATTCCTTGATCGATGATAATGGGTTTGCCTCCCATCGACGGAGTGCCTTGTTGATCATTCCCGTCACGTCGCGAACCGAGGTCGAGTTGATTGAGCCAAGCAGCGTTCCATCGGCGGCGGCGATGTAAAGCCCTTGACGTGTACTGGTCGGTTGGGTTCTACCGGCATAATGTCCCTGCTCAGCGATTTTTCGAAAAAACTCCCCTTCGGAATCCTGTTGATGCTGCAGGTAGTTAACATCGACCGCGACATTGACAAAGTTTTCCTTGAGAGTTCGGATGATTGCTTCATCGGAGAAAACGGACGCACGGCCCGTGACACCGTTGTTTCAGACACACCCCAACGGGTCTCCATTCATGGCCCAGACAAACAAAGGTTTCTGTTTTTCGTTCGCCGCCTGCCGTCCCGACCACAAACTTGGGATCCAGCCAATCTCACGCCATTTTCCTTCATTGTCGGAGGCGCGAATGAAATCGAACACGGTCTGAAAATCCTGCACCTCTTCGAACCCCGAATTGACGGCTGCCAATACGGCCTTGGGATCTTGACCCCAGTTCCGATGCGCGGTCGGGATCAAGCCCACAACTCCCGGCGTGAAGCCGACAGCGATGTATAAAGTCACGATCTTTTGAATGTTCATTCCTGACTCCGGACGGAAACTGCACAGATCATATGTTCACCCGGAATCGGATTGGCTGCAAGAACGGATGCGAGTCACGCGGGTCCGGACGGGGGCCGCCGAAACGCGGGCTGTTTTTGTCACAGTCCGAGACTTACAATTTCCGCATCCATTGCCGTCGCGGCAATCGTTGACACTGCGGAAAAATCACTGGATTTTGATAATCGCCTTTGCGGCTTGATCCTTCAAACTCGATCGATAGTGAATGCGGGCGAATTTCGTTTCGCAATTGAAAAGAACAGGAACCACTTGATGGGCCAACAGTTTGAAAAGACGGAACGGAACCAGGTGAAACGGGTTCCGCAACGCGGGGCGTATGATCACGAGACGGTTTTCCGGGTTGTCGACGCCGCCTGGATGGGGCACGTGGGCATTCTCAACTCCTGCGGCGGCGTAACCGTGGTTCCCATGTTGCATGCAAGGATGGACGATTCGCTGATCTTCCACGGCGCGAACTCAAGCCGTTTGATGAAATACCTTGGTAGTGGGGAACCGGTTTCCGTTTCGTTTGGCATGGTGGATGGGTTGGTGTTGGCCAAGTCGCTGTTTCATCATTCCATGAATTATCGTTCCGCCGTCGTGTTTGGTACCGGTCATTTGATCAACACACGCGGGGAGATTCTGGAAGCACTCCAAGTGATCTCGGAAAAAATAATGCCTGGTCGTTGGGATGATGCACGACAGCCGAGTGAAAGAGAACTCTCGGCGACCGCAGTCGTTAAGCTGCGAATGGAATCGGCGTCTGCAAAAATTCGGACCGGAGATCCGGTCGACGATGAAGCCGATCGATCGCTTCCGGTCTGGAGTGGTGTCCTGCCGATTCGATCCAACATGGGTGACCCGATTTCCGACACCAACTCGGAAAGCCTTGTCGTCCCGGGATACCTTGAGTCATATACCTCCCGTTACAATCAATCGGAGTAAGCCAAATGAGTTTATCAACCATCATGACTCCACCGAATCCGGATGAGTATCATGATTATTACGAAGCCTATATCAGCAAGGCGGACCGGAATGATTTCCTCCGGGCATTCGAGAAGCAGCCACAGGAACTTCGTCAAGTTCTGGGCAACCTGGAACCCAATCAGGACGATTGCCTGCATGAGCCCTACACCTGGACGTTAAAGCAATTAATGGGTCACTTGATTGATTGTGAACGGATCTTCAGCAACCGATTGTTGCGAATCGCCGTCGGCGATAAAACGCCGATCCCGGGAATCGAGCAGAATATGTATGTTGCCAACCTCGACTACGAGCCGACGACGATGAGTGACCTGTTGGATGAATTCGAACATTTGCGAGCCGCCAATGTGCTGCTTGTCAAACGCTTGTCTCCGGAATCACTTTCTCGTATCGGGACGGCGTCGGATAATTCGATTTCGGCAAAGGCGATCCTGTATATCCTCGCCGGTCACGTCGTATACCATTTGGAAATTATCAAACAACGATTGGCCTAGCGCCGGGTCGAGTTTCGATTCTGGGGTGATCGTTCCGCTTCGACTGCAAAAACGCCACCCAGGCGGACCGTGTCGGACACGGCTGACGCGATCCACCATGGTGAAAATGCACTGGCCTTTTCGGACATGACTGCTTAAGTTTTTCTGCAATTTGGTTTACGATACATCTCGGTTCTCTGAATTCATACCTGGAAAACGAAATGATTTGCCATGGATATTGCCAAGATTTTTGTCGACAACGAGGCGTGGGTGGCCGAAAAACTTGATCGTGACCCGGGCTATTTTACGCAGCTGGCGAAAGGGCAGGATCCGGACGTGCTTTACATTGGTTGCTCCGATAGTCGCGTCACGGCCGAAGAAATGATGGGGGCAAAACCGGGTGATTTGTTTGTCTATCGCAATATCGCGAACGTGATTCCCAATACGGACATCAGCGCCATGGCCGTGATTCACTACGCGATCGAGTTTCTTCACGTCAAGCATGTCGTGGTTTGCGGCCACTACGAATGCGGCGGAGTAAAGGCAGCGATGCAACCGAAAGACCTGGGGGTCCTCAATCCCTGGTTGCGAAATATCCGAGATGTCTACCGGTTGCACCACGACCACCTCGACTCCATCTCGGATGAAACAAAACGATATGATCGGTTGGTCGAGCTGAATGTTCAGGAGCAATGCATCAATGTCCTGAAAACACCGGAAGTTCAAATTGCCTACCGCAATAACCAACTGACCGTCCACGGCTGGGTACTGAACATTCGAACCGGTCGGATTATTGATCTCGATATCAACTTTGAGAAAATCATCGAATCCATCAGTGAGATTTACAGGTTGACCTAGAATTTGCCGGGAATTCGCGTTCAGCCTATGACCGAATCCCGCGCCAGGCAAATCCGGCAACAACCGTCACCAGTCCGGCGGCCAGAACTTCCCACCGGACAAATATCGCCAACAAGAGGCAACCGAACAGGCCAATCCATGCCAGCCAGACAGGGAAAATTCTGTCCGCTGGCGATATGCGGATGGCGCACAAGTTTGTGAAGGCATAGTAAATCAGAACTGTCGTCGCGCTAAACGACCAGGACAGTTTTACATCGCCCACGCAAACCAAACCGCTGATGACGCCTGCCACCAGGAGCGTTGCCCGAACCGGTACGCCTCGCGAATCGATTCTGGAAAAATAAACCGGCAGGTCAGTTCGTCGAGCCATTGCCAGCACGACTCGCGAAAGCCCCAGCATCAGGTTGAGCATCACGCCGAGCATCGCGGTAATCGCACCAATCCCCAAGAAGAATGTGACCCATGGCTGGCCAAGGGAGCTGGTTACGTACAGCAAGGGTGCCGCCCAACGATTGGTCGCTTGACCCAGACTGTTGGCTCCGACGGTCGCGACCGCGACAAATCCCACGGATAAGTACAGTACCATCGTAATCACGAGCGTCAAAATCATCGCAAGAGGAATGGTGCGCCGAGGATTTGCGACCTCTTCGCCCAGCGTCGCGATCCGACCATAGCCGGTAAACGCCACGAACATCAGCGCCGCAGCGGACAATAATGAATAGAGATTTGCTGTTTCGTTGGTTCTACGCGATCCGGTTGGACCAAACAGAAACAGGCCAGCCAGATTCTCTTGGGCGTTTTCGAATGCCGGCCGCAGGCCAACCACCAGCAGGATTACCAGGGCCGACAGCGTGACGGTGACAATGACCGAGTTAATGGCAGAGGTCCGCTTGATTCCTGCCAGGACCACAGTGCTCATGATGGCAAGCACCAGAAAAGCCAGACCGATTTGCGCGAGGTATGCGGACGTTCCGTCGAATGTACTGAAAATACCGGTTGTGGTTCGAAGATATCCCGCCAATCCCAACGCCGCCGTTGCTGCCGAAGCCGATTTGGCGCACATGAACAGCCAGCCTGCGGTAAACCCGAAACCCGGGGTCAACCACCGGTAACCATATTCATACGTTCCGCCGCTGACCGAGTGAATCGCAGCCAGTTGTGCGCTGCTCAAACCGTTACAGGTCGCGACCAGGGCCGCGATCAGGATGGCCCACAATACGTTAGGCCCTGCGATGCCCGCTGCGATGCCAATACTGACAAATACCCCGGTGCCAACGATGGATCCAAGGCCCAGCATCACCGCGCCGGCCAACGAAAGATCTTGTCGCAATTCATGATTACTGCTCATCCAACTGTTTTCGAGGATGGCGGCAGAATCGACAAGGACGGACTGCGATTGGCTACCGGTTAATTTTCCGGTGCACACTCAGATACGGCCAACAGCGTCATTCGATGAACACGCGCCCGCATATTGGGCCGGCAATTGAGGTAACCGTCCAAATTCCAACTCAGACCGAAGGGAAGTCAGCCACCGCGCCCTGTTATCCCTGGAATCGACGTTTGACCAACAGCTTGAGAGTCTGCATCGCTGTCGCTGCGACTTTCATTTTCGACGGACCCTCTTTTTGATCATAGCGGAGCAGCATCGGAACTTCGCCCATCACGAACTTGAACCGACGCATCTTCAGGAGCACATCGACCATGCAGGAAAAACCACGTTCGCTGACGAACTGATCTCCATAATAATCCGAGGCTGTTTTCAGGACACTGAACCGGTAGCAACGAAACCCGCAGGTATAATCCCAGACACCAGCGATCGGTGTAATTACCTTGAACAGCCATTTGGCAAACCAGGTCATTGCCAAGCGATTCGCCGGCACGCCAATCGTACGGGAGCCGGGCTGGTAACGCGACGCGATCACGACATCGTAGCCTTCCTCGATCATCGTGATCATTTTGGGAATGGTTGCCGGCGGCTGTGTATCATCGGCATCCAGACTGACGACGATATCGCTCGGGTGGCCGTGTTTGAGGATGTAGTCAAACCCGGTTCGAATCGCGCCAGCCAGGCCCTGGTTTTTAGCATGTTGCACGAGGTTGACCGGTCCTTTGAACGAAAGTCGACTGACGATCTGAGCTGTTTGATCCGTGCTCGCATCATCCACAACCACGATTTCAAGCTTGAGATTGACTTTGTCACTGGCCGCGTAAATTTTCTGAATCAATGGCGCAATCGCTGCCTGTTCATTGAACGCCGGTAAGAGTACCCACATTTTGGATGTCGAATTGATCGGCTGCCGGGATGCGGCTTGTTCAAATTGCGAAGGCTCAGCGGAGGCTGTGTCTTTGGAACCGGGAACCTCAGATTCTCGGGTTACATTGCTGCTGGTGTCGTACATGGTTTCGGGTCGCGTGCAAAAAACAAGGGTGAATCATCAAGGAGCATGTCGAGCCGTTGAGGTCATCAATAGCCTGATTCCCGCGGACAGCGGAAGAACGCTCGATCCCGTTTATTGTAATTGGACCCGGAGCGGCAGAAAGAATTTATTCTGGACTCCAGCGGTCTGACCTTCATAATCCGCGTAACTGTTAGGCGACTCTTGAACAAACAGATTCGAATTCGGGTGTGACCGCAAGTGAACGAAGTTACAAGTAAGATAAAGACTGGTTCTGACTTGATCGCACAGTAAGCACGATATTGCCAGAGTTGGTCATGGCCTCGAGAATTGAACATCTATTCCTGGTTGAGCACACGGGAAGCAAAACCGTTCATGGACGGCTGCTCGCGACTGGTCTCGCCATGGCCGTCGTGGCGTTGGTTGGTTTGTCGGGTGCGAGGGTCTATTCGAACTATTCGCAGCCGTCGTCCGAGTTTGACTGGTCGGCGCGCGGTCACAGTGATTTTCATAACGGGACCTATTTTCCGAGCATCGCTTTTCGAGATGGCGTAAATCCCTATGCGCTTGAGGTGATGGAGAAGTACCCGTTGGCGGCACCATCACGTCCATGCCCGCCCATCACTTTCATTTCTCACCTTCCGTTGACCTATCTGGATCTGCCTGCCGCGGATGTCGTGTTTTTTATCTACAACACTTCGCTGCTGATTCTGCTGGCTTTTTTCGCCGTCATCGTGTCACGGGGAAGTTTCCATCTCGTCGCCTGGCTGGCCGTCTGTTGCGTCCTCCTGGTATCACGCCCAGGTCACATCACTTTATTTACCGGGTACATCACCCTGGAACTTGTACTTGGCACTTTGATCGCTTTGCATTTTGCCAGGACTCGTCCATGGTTATCAGCGACCGGGATGCTGATCGCGTCCGGCAAACCAACCTATGTATTGCCGTTAATACTGCTGATGTTGGCCCGCAAGAATTATCGTGCCACGCTGATGGGGATCGCGCTATGTGCTGTGTTTGGTATCGGCGGATTGATGTGGCTGGCCAGAGACCAGGGAATCGAGACGGTGATCTCAGGTGTTCGCGAGGGCCAGGCGGAATTTCATAACGATGAAACCGAGTTTCCCATTAACACGTGGACTCGAGTCGATTTACTGGGAATGTTTGCCAAAACCGTCAACTGGGTACCGGACGACAGTATCTATCTCGCGGGCATGTTTGTTTTGCTCGTTGTGCCTTGCGTCGTAATACATCAAATCACAGACCGAGAGACGGACTCCGGTGCAGCGAGCCTGACCGCCTGCATTTCGTTGATCACAATACTGATCGCGATTTACCATCACAGCTACGACTGCTTGTTGATCGTCGTCCCATGGGTCGGGTTAACGTTTTTTCGACCCTATGTGCTTCCCGAGATGTCGAAGCGCTGGAAGACCGTATTGGCGCTGCTGTTGACCGTGCCATTACTTAACTACCTTTCCACTCAGTCATTCAGAGACAAGCTTGGATTCGATCAGTACGAATTTACCTGGCAGTCGATCACAATGATCAATGGTCTTTGTTTGTTCGTGGTGTTACTGATTTTGCTGGCCCACGCTTTTCACGTTGCCGTCAAGCAGACGATTCAGCGTGACTTTGGGCGTTAGGTAACCCATGAATCCTTCCAAATACGTGACATTTCCTGTTTTCGCCTCATCCGTTCCAACCACCATTCGGCTTGTAAATCAATGAATGTAACTCAATCAGGAAATATCGACGCTCGCCGCTGGTGCATTATCGGTGGCGGAATGCTCGGCATGACCTTGGCCTATCGAATGGCACTCGCAGGCAAGCAGGTCACGCTTGTCGAAGCTGCACCCCAACTCGGCGGTTTGGTGTCGACGTGGGAACTGGGAGACATCCAATGGGAGCGTTATTACCACGTGATCCTGCTGTCCGATTCGCGTTTGAGAAATTTGCTCGAGGAACTCGGCTTGACTGACGAGTTGCGCTGGGTTGAAACCAAAACGGGTTTCTTCACCAATGGCAAACTTTATTCCATGTCCAACACGGCCGAATTCCTGGGGTTCCCACCGTTGACCCTCATCGAAAAACTGCGTTTGGGCGGGACGATCTTTTACGCGTCCAAGATTCGAAACTGGAAACGCCTGGAAAAAATACCAGTCGCCGATTGGTTGCGGCGCTGGAGTGGTAAAGGCACTTTCAAGAAGATCTGGGAGCCGTTATTAAGAGCGAAGCTGGGCGAAAGCTACAACCGGACGGCTGCCAGTTTCATTTGGGCTCACATCAGCCGCATGTACAAGGCCCGGCGAACCGGCCTCAAGAAAGAAATGTTTGGCTACGTTCGAGGAGGCTACCGAACCATTGTGGGGCGGATGACCGAACGACTCGAAGAGTTGGGTGTCGAAATCAAAACGGCCTGCCCGACGATCTCGGTTGTCAGGAATGAATCGGGACATTTTTCCGTCACATCCGACACTGGATCGGTGGATTACGATCGTGTGATCATGACAACGCCCAACAGTGTCGTCCATCGGATTTGCCCCCAGCTGGCAGCGGACGAAGTTCAGCAACTTAAATCTACCGAATACCTTGGGATTTGTTGCGCGTCGCTGCTCTTGAAGAATCCGATTTCCCCCTATTACGTCACAAACATTACGGATTCCTGGGTGCCGATGACGGCCGTGATTGAATTGACGAACATTGTCGACGTCAGCGAAACCAACGGACGATCATTGGTGTACCTTCCGAAATACGTCCCTGCCGATCACGCGCTGTTTGAACGGACCGACGAGGAAATCCAGGAGGAATTCACTTCCGCCCTCGAGAAAATGTATCCAGAGTTTTCGCGTGACGAGATCGAGGCCTTCCGAATTTCTCGCACCCGCAGCGTGATGGCGATCCCGACGCTCCGGTATTCCGAATCACTTCCCCCGATGAAAACGAGCGTCCCGGGAATGTACATTGTCAATTCGGCATACATTCTCAAGGGCAACTTGAATGTTAACGAGACCATCACGATTGCCGAAGACGCACTCACCAGCGTGCTGGCCGGCGAAATGCAATCGTGGCGCATTTCCCGGGAATCGGTCAATCCGGAAAGAAAACGAGTGAACAGGGATTAACATTGAGTAATCCTGCAAGGCCGCACGGTTTGCGTCGTCAACGAAGCAGTTAAACTCTAGGTGACGCCTCAAGACCGCCATCCGAAGCGCAAGTTTTGACGTTGTGAACTTGAATCCCCAACCGAGAAACGAAATGGCCGATCCCATCCCGCAGTTGCTTCCGCTTGACGATTCCAATCGTGAGCTCGAATCGAATGTCCATCCGCGGCATTGGAAGAACCCGACGCCGACGGATCCGTATCACCTGGTGATCATCGGCGCGGGGACGGCCGGTTTGGTAACGGCGGCCGGCGCTGCCGGGCTGGGGGCGAGAGTCGCGTTGATCGAACGCGAATTGATGGGTGGCGACTGTTTGAATGTTGGCTGCGTTCCTTCCAAGGGTGTCCTGCGCGCAGCTCGCGTCGCGGCAACGGTTCGAGAGTCGGAAGACTTCGGAATTCACATCCGGGCCGGCTTCGACTTCGATTTCGCCAGGGCGATGGCGCGAATGCGAGCTTTGCGAGCCCGCATCAGTCCCGCGGATTCCGCCCGTCGATTCACTGAACTGGGCGTCGATGTTTTTTTCGGACAAGGCAGTTTCATTGACAGCAACACCGTGTCGGTCAGATCCGGCGATGGGACGGTTACCCCGCTGAAATTCAAGAAAGCGGTCATTGCCTCGGGGGCCCGTGCTGCCGCGCCACCGATTGACGGTCTGGATTCGGTCAACTACCTGACGAACGAGACCCTGTTTTCTCTAACCGAGTTGCCAAGCCGACTGGGGGTTGTCGGCGCGGGACCCGTCGGAAGCGAAATGGCTCAGTCGTTTGCTCGATTTGGCAGCGAGGTTTTCCTGTTTGTTCACGGTGACCAAATCCTGCCGCGCGAAGAGTCAGATGCAGCATTAATCGTGCAGAAACAATTCGAAAAAGATGGTGTCACTTTGATGCTTGGAAGTCACGGCATGCGGCTGGACCCGGACCGGGAAGGGGTTCGGGTCCGGGGCAAACAGGAACCTGGTGGATGTCCCTACAATGTTGTGGTCGATCAAATACTGATCGCGGCCGGACGCGCGCCCAATACAAGCGGGTTGAACCTGGAAGCCGTCGGTGTCGAATTTGATTCGCACGGTGTGAAAGTCGATGACCATTTGCAAACGACAAATCCCAGGATTTTTGCGGCGGGAGACATCTGTTCCCAATTCAGGTTCACTCATGCCGCGGACTTTCAGGCCCGCATTGTAATCCAGAATTCGCTGTTTGCCCTCGGTCCTGTGGGCAGGAAAAAGGTCAGCAAGTTGATTGTCCCGTGGGCGACATATACGTCACCCGAGATTGCCCACGTCGGAATGTATGCGGCCGACGCCGCAGATGCGGGGATCGCAGTGGAGACCTACGTTCAGCACCTGGAGCATGTCGATCGCGCGATCCTGGACGGCAACGATGCCGGATTCGTCAAAGTTCTAACGAAAAAGGGAACGGATCAAATCGTTGGCGCAACAATCGTTGCCGAAAACGCGGGTGATTTAATTTCTGAGATCACGGTTGCGATGACCAACGGACTCGGCCTATCCAACCTCGGCCGCACCATCCATCCGTACCCAACCCAGGCAGACGCGATCCGCCGCTTGGGTGACCAATTCAACAAGACGAAATTGACGCCATGGAGCCAGAAAATCCTGTCCACGCTGATGCGTCTCAATGTCGGGAAATAGTCCCGGTTGCTTGGGTCCATTGGCGCTGGGTAGCTGGAGCCATTCGCCGTTTGAAATCGTCAGTGTTATTTTCGACGAAACAGCCAGACGAAATCGCCGGACACGGTGGAAGCAACATCAAACTGTTTTTTCTTTTGCATTAGCTCGCCGCATCTTTTGGCGATTTTGACGTAATCGTCATTTTTGGTGAGTGCCTTCTTTTGTTCGTCTGTCTTGGCGACAATCGTTAACTTCATCAATTGACTGCGTAATTCCTCCAGGGTTTTGTCAATCTCGCCAAGCTGTTTGAGTTCTTCATCGCTCAAGACCGTGACCGAGGGTTTGTCCCACGAGCAACGAGCTCCGACCAGCAAATCGAGGTCGCCATCGTTGTCGTAGTCAACGGCGTCAATGTGAAACGAGGACCCTGGTTGGGTTGGCTGTCCAGCATAGGCAGGAACCTTTTTGATAAATGACTCGTCTTCCACCGGTTCAATCAGCGTCTCGGCCGCGGCGAATTCAGGCGTATCTGTCTGGCCGATATTGGCGAAGAAGAACACACCTCCTTTGGCTCCGCCGCACAGAACATCAAATAGTCCATCTCCGTTCCAATCCACAATCCTGGGAGCGGCAAGCCCTTTCTCGATCACGATTGGTTGTCCATTGGCTTCGATCGCTGAGTTGGTTGGAGCAAAACTCGGACTCGCGGCGGTCCCTTCATTGAGCCGCAGGAACAGGCGACCTCCGTAATAGTCGCCCAGGACGAGATCGAGGTCTCCGTCGTTATCCCAATCAACTGCGGAAACCGAGGTGCAGTGGCCCTCGGAACCGGCACGGTCTGTATTGTCCCACTTGCTCGTTTCGGTATTCCAAAATGCATTGATCAAAACAGTGCTCCCAGACGAGTCCAGGATCTGTTCCGGTTCCAGGTATCCGCTCTCGCTGCCTTTGATCAGGTAAGGTACGCCGCTGAAGCTACCGACCAGGATGTCCTGATGTCCGTCTGCATTGATGTCCACCAACTGTGAACTCATTCCAACGCATCACCAGTTGGAAACTTTGATGGCTTCCCCGCCTGCCGATGCCAACGCAGTATGGCTGCTCCAAACAGGATCGCCGCTTCCGTCATTCTGATTTTCATAAACACTCAGGCTGCCAAAAATATCTCCGACGATTAATTCGGATTGGCCGTCGCTGTCGACATCAAACAGGGATGGCGAGGGGTACATCTGTTTCGCACCGGAATTCAACGGGAGGTTGCCAACCATCAGCCGAAGCGGCGCTTCAAACGTCGCGTTGACAAATTCAGGCCGGGCACTACTGGCGACTTCCGTTCTGGTATGGGGTTTCGTTGGCAGTTCCAGCGGTTGGACTTCAACCGGAGTCTCAGAAGTTGCATTTTCGCCCGTCACAAGTTCAGGTCGATTCGTTTGGTTTTGGCATCCCGACTGAACTGCGAGCCCCACTGCCAGGCAAATCATGCCGGTGACGTAATGAAAATGGATGTGCGATGGACTCATGTTTTTTTCCGCTTGGTGAGAAAAGGATTTCGACCGATTTCGTGATCACACCAATTGTACAATCCAGACGTCATTTGCCAGTGAAATCTGGCGGATCGACGGAGAGAATTCCAAACAGGAAATGGCGTGGAGCAATCGATTCGAGTTTGTCGGGATATCTGCCTGGTGGATCAGATATCGAAACTCATCTTGGCACTGAAGCCCGCGTGTCGCCGTATTGACGTCATGCAACTGCGATACAATGGGAGGCAGGACGGCTAAGCACCGGCGATCGGTCGTTTGCCGACTTCCGGGGTATGTTCGCTGACCGCGTGCCCTTTGCCTTTGCGAATTCCAAGCAGGACCAGAAGCTTGCGACGCGTCTCGCGAAAAGGAACAGCGATCCAGCGATGTGCTCGGATCCACCACGGACGCTCCAGCCCCCCCGGGAACAGAACGGAGAATTGATCCGGACGATAGAATCCGACTTGTCTGGAAAGATGGTAGCGATCGCTCTGTTGAAGGATCGAAAGCAGGTGCCTTTGTGATGGCCTTGGCAAGTGTGCACTGATCTGAAAATCAAACACGTATGGATTGCCATCTTGGCCGACCAGCACATTCTCCGCTTTGTGCAAATCCACGTACGCGATTTGGTGCGCGTGCATCTGGTCGATCAATTCCAGCAATTTCGGCAGGAATTGATCGTTGGGAACGTCGCCCGTTTTCAGCGGACGACCATCGACGAAATCATGACCGTCAGCGGTTCGGCAAACCTGGCCATTAACGATAATATTGCCACATGATTTCGGCACGCCTGCAACGTCATCGAGGAGTTCAAGCATGTGGCGTTCACGGTTTGCCAGCCAACGTCCGAGCCATTTCATGGGCAGGCCGAAGATCGATTGTTCTCGATTAAACTTGACGACGATCCGGTGATCCTGATTTTCGTACCGGGCGGTCGCCGCCCAGGAGTCGTGCTTGAAAATCTCGGCACAGCGATAGTTCTGGTTGCCGACGGTGATTTGTTGCGGAGGATCATTGGCGCCCAACGCCCGGAACAGGGCCGGTCTTCGCTTACTGGATGATTTCGCGTTTCGTCCTGTTTCGATTTGACTCATCAACCAGCGCCCGTATTGTTCTTGGATCCTACCTGCCGAACCAGCTGTTTATACTGAAGAACTGGTGGAGGTCTGTAAATGGAGATTGACCAAGCTAGCGTTTCCAGACCAGGTTGGAGCGCAACACGCCTTTTTTCAGGAATCCGGCCAGGTTCGGCTCGGCCTCAATGAAGCCAGATGAGTTCGGGAACCGTTGGATGTCAGCGAATCAAGCCGCTGGCAGGCTTTTGGGACATTGCCGCGATTTACAATGCCAACTGCCGATCGCAAAATCGATCGCCTCGCGAGAATTCCCGGCCTCAATCGAGGCCTTGAATTCGCCGAGTGAGATCAGGTCTGAAAAAAAAGACAGCATTGGTGATAACCCGATTTTCGGTCAAATCCAATTCCAATTCGATCGAGTCGCGGGCCAGTTTCGCAGTCTCTGGGCACCAAACCCCGTTCGAATTTGCGTTCTGGGAAACGACCACATGAGGGCCCGTCTGACGTGAACAGCCAGACAGGAAAGGCCAGCAAAACCCATTTCCGTCGGTGAATAGTCCTGTTTGCAGGCGATCCATGAAGGACAGGAGTGATCGTTCATCGCTCGCCAAAGAGTCGATCTCGCGCAGATTCTGAAATCTTCAAGACAGCAGGATGTTTCAGCCGTTTTTCGATCGAGATTGCGTAGAATCGTTCGATGACTTCTGGAATTCTCCCTACGACTTTGACTGAATGTTGACGACAGACTTCGGCTTCAATGGCTGTCGGTGTGACGAACAGACCGTGACCGGCCTGCCCAAAAACTTTCAAGACCGCACTGTCCTCGAACTCATGAGCGATGATGGGATGAATGTCGTTCTCATCGAACCACTGTTCAAGCAGGCGCCGCAACGAGGTGTTTTGTGTCGGCAGCAGCATCGGTGCGGAATCGAGTGATTCCGGAAATCCTCGCCTGAATCGACGCGATAACTGGGGGGTTCCATAAACGGTCACGCCGCATTTACCCAGCAGGTGATTAAACGCCCGCACGTTGATGTCCGGCGCCAACGGTCGATCGGCAATCACAACATCAAGTCGATGAAGTGCAAGTTCGCCCAGGAGTTCACTGATTTTTCCTTCGAAACAGGTAACTTGATACTCCTGTTCCTTGCATGATTCCAAGGCAGGCCGGAGCAATTCGTAAACCACCAGCTTCGGAATCGCACCTTGAACTCCCACCAGCAGGCGCGATCTGTCTTCGTCAGTTCGGTGATGCAGGATGTCGGTGAGTTCTCGACCCAAACCAAAAATCTCATCCGCATACTGGTAAACGAGATGGCCAGTTTCAGTCAACTTCAATGAACGTCCCGAGCGATCAAACAGTTGGTGACCAACGGAGTTTTCAAGTTTCTTGATCTGGCTACTGAGGGTCGGCTGGGCCAGGTGAAGCAGTTCTGCCGCCCGCGATACGCCGCCCTCCCTCGCGACCGTCCAGAAATACAACAAATGGTGGTAGTTAAGCCAGTCCATGACGAATCCCGATATTCATTTTTTCTATCATTCGTTTGAGTTTTATCAATTGGATCTATGGCATGCAGGATCCGTATAAAGTACTGGAGGGTGCTTGAACTTCCAAGGGAGGCAAACGCAGGGATTTTCCTCCCGAATACCGATCGACAGAATTTTATCTTCGCACGGGATCGACGAAATACCGGAAAGCTCGCGGGGTGACTTCGGTCTCCAACGGCGATGACTGGTGGACGGGGGTCCGGATGAATTAGGCGGACCCGGCATTTATATTTGTTTTTTCTATGTAATGGTTGGTTTTTGTCTATTTGTTCTATATCTGAATCGGACGTATAACTGGCTTCAACAACGGGGAGATTCGAATGAAAGTTCTCATCAGCGACCAGCAGAAACTCTTGAGTTCGGTGGCGATTGAAGATACAGAATCCAGGCTCGCGGCAGCGTTTTCCAAGTATGGGTTTCGGATCAAACGGATTGAAGTCTCGGTCAGCGATGGCAACGGCTCGCGTGGCGGTGTCGACAAGATGTGTCGGATCGTCGCAAGACTCAAACAAACGCGGGATGTCACCGTCACTGCGACAAACGAATCACTTACCAAATCCATTCAGCAAGCGATCAAACGGGCAGAGCGCAGCGTCGCCAGGCAAATTCAGAAGAAAACGTTCACTGATCATGATCGCCGATCTGACTTCGGTTTTGCGTTTTACAAATAGAAACCCTTTGGTCAAAACCCAGGCAGAATTCAATGAATGATCAAGCACGGGACAAGTCGCCTTTGGTCAGCATCGTGATGGGCAGCAAATCTGATTGGCCGACGATGAAAGTCGCGTCGGACCAGCTTTCGGATTTCGGTGTCGCCCACGAATGCCGAGTCGTTTCAGCGCATCGCACGCCGGAATGGATGGTTTCGTATGCCAAAGAGGCTGATTCACGCGGTTTGAAGATCCTCATTGCCGGTGCCGGTGGCGCCGCGCATCTGCCTGGAATGATCGCGTCGCTAACCCCGTTGCCGGTGTTTGGGGTTCCGGTCCAGAGCCAGGCTCTCAGTGGGCTGGATTCCCTGCTTTCGATTGTCCAGATGCCTGGTGGTGTTCCCGTGGGCACGTTGGCGATTGGAGCATCTGGTGCAAAAAATGCAGCGTTACTGGCAGTCCGGGTGTTGGCCAACGAAGATCCGTCGCTTCGTGAACAGCTGAACCGGTTTATTGCCGATCAAACAAAAATGGTCATGCAGGATAACGAGTTATGATTGCTTCAACGGATGGAAATTCAGTCGTCAACCCTGGCGAAACAATTGGTGTTTTTGGAAGCGGACAACTGGGAAGAATGTTTGTGATCGCGGCCAAACAGCTTGGTTATCGCGTGCACGTTTTTTCTCCGACCCACGATTCGCCCGCCGGCCAGGTCGCTGATCTCGAAATCCAGGCCGCCTATGACGATTACGATGCGGTTGAATGTTTCGCCAAGTGCGTCGATGTTATTACGATTGAGTTCGAAAACGTTCCTGTTGAAACCATTCAGGCGGCTGCGATGTTCGCCCCCGTCAGGCCGGGGGCCAAGGTTCTTGAGACCACGCAGAATCGGATCAAGGAAAAATCGTTTCTCCGCGAAAACGGTTTCGCCGTAGGAGGTTTCAAACCGGTCCGTTCCCTGGGAGAACTCAAGTCAGCTTGCGAAAACTTTTTGCCAGCAGTCCTGAAGACAACAACCCTGGGATACGACGGAAAAGGTCAAGTCATCATTCGGGATCCAATGGAAATCGAGTCAGCCTGGCGTCAATTGAATACCCGTGAGGCAATACTCGAAGAGTTGATTGATTTCGATTTTGAGTTCTCCGTGGTTGGCGCCCGCAACATTTCCGGAGCGTTTGCCTCTTACCAACCGATCGAAAACCAGCACCGTAATCACATTCTTGACGTTTCCTTTTCACCCAGCCAGTTGTCAAAAAGCCTGTCGATGGAGGCCAGGAAAACGGTTTACCGGATCATGGACAAGTTGGACGCGGTTGGCGTTTTGTGCGTCGAATTTTTCATGTCTCGAGATGGGCGGGTCTTGATCAACGAGATTGCACCCCGTCCTCACAACTCTGGACACCTGACGATTGAAGCGCATGAGACGAGCCAATTTGAACAACAAGTCCGCGCGGTTTGCGGATTGATGCTGGGATCGACCCGACAGTTGAGACCCGCCGCGATGGTTAACCTCTTGGGTGACTGCTGGGATTCCGGCGAGCCAAGGTGGCATTTGGGTTTATCGTTGCCCAATACAAAACTCCATCTGTATGGAAAATCAATCCCGAAATCGGGAAGAAAAATGGGACACGTCACAGCGCTTGCCGGGACATCCCACCAAGCCGCGGATCACGCGAGAGCCGCCAGAAAACTTCTCAGTTTTGATTTCCCGGTCGAAACGCGTCGACCGAAAATGACCGATCGAAGGTTTTCGGACACCGCTTCATGATCCAATGGAGGATCGAATCGGACATTTAGTGTGACATTTCACTCCATGTTCGTGGTATCGACATCCTCGGAGTAAAGGGCCACATACCCGTCATGCCCTGCCAAGTTGAGTGCCGGTCCAGGAGATGTCTCAGATTCATCGATCGGAACTGCAAGCTGAGACAAGATGACGGCTTGGTGTTGCAGACGGGTGGACTTCGGCAAGTTTTGGTTGCGAGCAGACACTCGATCGATGCGGCAGGCGCGCGCAGTCGGTTTCCTGCTTTCGCTCCGATCGGGGACCAGGAAACCAGAGCAAGTGCCGTTAGGGCGTTAGCCTCGGGTTGGCGTAATCGAAGGAACATCATGCTGGCGGTTCTGAGCCAAGGCCGATAAAGGCATCAAAAACAGGCACTGAAACGCGATCCTGGAAACGGTAGCCCGGCAATTTCCCTGGTTGAGGAATGGACGTCGGTTTGAACCTGCCAATCTGGACACAAGTCCTTGGTTTCCTGTTTCAAATCATGACGGTGCTACAGCCTGCCTTGACTTGACGTGGACTGGCTCGACGCGGTTTACCGCGCGCGTTGCATCTTCACGCCAGGATTTCACCAACGTGGATTGGATTCCGCACGCAACAGGGACCGCGGCGCGTAATTCCCGCTGATCCACCAATTAGCAAGCGCGAAATTGGCGGAGATCATGGGTTTTAGGATACAATCCAGGCTTATTGAATCTTGGAGGCAATTTCATGGGTGTATGGACAGGCTTTCTTCTCATATTTGCCTCGCTATTCGTGGGTGCTATCGACGACGAATTTTTCGAAATTCAAGTGGTCGACGCCGACACGGGCCGCGGTGTGCCGTTGGTGGAATTACGAACAGTAAACGACGTTCGTTTTGTTACTGACTCGGGTGGTTACATCGCGATCGACCAACCGGATTTGTTGAGCCAGGAGGTGTTTTTTCACGTGTCCAGCCACGGCTACGAGTTTCCCCAGGATGGATTCGGATATCGCGGCAAGCGCCTGAATATTGTGGCCGGAGGCAAAGCAAAGCTGGAATTGAAACGAATCAACGTTGCCCAGCGACTTTACCGCGTAACCGGAGGGGGGATTTACAGTGACAGCCTGTTGTTAGGGAAACCTATCGCAATCCAGCATCCGTTGATCAACGGTCAGGTGTTCGGTTCCGACAGCGTGGTCAACGCCGTTTATCGGGGGCAGATCTACTGGTTTTGGGGCGACACGAATCGCCCCTCGTATCCACTTGGAAATTTTCACGTACCTGGTGCGACCTCCAAACTGCCAGGACACGGAGGGTTGGATCCTGAGAAGGGAATCGATCTCGAGTATTTTCTCGACGACGACGGATTCGCCAAACCGGCCGCGCAAATGCCCGGCTCGGGTCCGACCTGGATCGGCGGATTGGTGGCGATGGGTGACGCCAGTGGCAACGAACAGTTATTTGCAACCTACGTCAAAATAAAAAAGCCGATGGTCGTTTACGAACGCGGATTGGCCCGATTCGACGATAAAAAGAAACAATTCGCACACGTCAAACAATTCGCGATCGATGCGCCACTGTTTCCCGCAGGTCATCCGGTCGTGCACGACGATGGCGGGCAGTCGTACGTCTACTTCGCCCAGCCTTACCCGCTCGTCCGTGTCGCAGCCTCGGCAGGATCACTTGGAGACCTCACGCAATACGAGACCTACACCTATCTGGAACAAGGTAGCCGTGAAGATTCGACCCGGATTCAGCGAGACGAAACCGGGAAACCGGTCTACGGCTGGAAAACGGACACGATTCCGTTGACACCGAAACTTGAGAAACAGTTGTTGGATAACCTTGCGATCAAGCCTGCGGAAGCCCTGTTGCAAACCCGGGACATCGAATCCGGCCGATCGGTGATGCTGCATGGCGGTTCAGTATACTGGAATGACTATCGCCAGTGCTGGATCATGATCGCGCTCGAAAGTCATGGTACTTCTCCGTTGGGTGAAATCTGGTATTCGGAGTCGGATTCGTTAACTGGACCGTGGCCCATGGCTCGCAAAATCGTCACGCATGAAAAATACAGCTTTTACAACCCGAAACAACATCCGATGTTTGACACCGATCGCGGCCGTACTATTTTCTTCGAAGGGACTTATACCAACATGTTCTCGGGTAATCCCGATCGAACGCCACGCTACAACTACAACCAAATCATGTACAAACTGGACCTGGCGGATCCACGTCTGTCATTGAAAGTCGATCAGAACGAGGATTAAAGAAGGGGGCTCAATGCGACGCCGTGGCTGAGCAGGGTTGGCCATGAATCTGACTCGTTGAAGTGTGAATCAAGGCCCCAGCACCTGATCGCGACCCGACCGGGACTTGCCAAACTCGGCTGAATTCGACGCTTGATGTCAAAATTTCAGGGTTTCACGCAATCGTTGGTTGATCCCAGATCGTGAACGCGAGGATTCGATAAGCCATCGAAATCCGAAAGTCAGACCCGGTCTCCGAGTCCAAAATCGTTTGCAATGAACAGTTCGGAGACATCTGTGCTACGAACCACCGGCGTTTGTCTTGCCAATTTCCGCGAAACAATCGCGGTTCATCGTGTTGCTGGTGTTACAGTTCGGAGGGTCATCAGGTATTCGACCAGGTCGACAAGCTGCTCGACGGTCATTGATTTCTGAAGGTCCTGGGGCATCAGTGAACTGGATTGTTTTTTCAGATCTTCGATCGTGTCCTGTTTGACTGTTTTGTCAATGCCTTCGCTTGTTCGCAACGTCACCGCCTCGTCGGTTTCACTGATCAGCAATCCCGAGATCTGAGTTCCTTCATCGGTGATCAATGCATAGGTCTCGTAATTATGGCTGATCGCCTGACTTGGATCGAGGATCGAAACATACATGGCGTCGCGCGAGAGCTTGCTGCCGATTTCCGACAGGTCCGGCCCCACTGCGGTTCCATCGCCCAGAACTTTGTGGCATTTGAGACAGGTGCCCGTGGATCGAAATATCATTTTCCCGGCGTTCGCATTTCCGGTTCGTTTGACGAGTTCTGTGACCGTCGGAAGCGGGTCACGATTGGCAGTCGCAGGAAGTTGGAGGTGCTTCGACGCCATTTCCGCGATGGAGTCGTTTTCAGACGACAGCAGAATATTGGCGGCAGCAAATCTCAGTTCATCCGCGAGCTTGCCTTGCGTGACAAGTCCGAGGACAGTTTCCTGGCCGTCGCTGCTTCGCCCCAATGCCGCGACGGCGGCTGTCCTTGTTTCAGCCGTTGCCTTTGAGTCGGTGAGCAGCGGCAGGAGCATGGGAACGATCTTCGTGCCACCCGCATGACCAATCAGTTTGACGGCGGATACCGCGTCGACCTGATTTTCACCATTCGCCAACGCCAGCAATGTTTGCTCCTGCTGCATCGCAAACAGGAGTACCGCGCCTCGTACGCCGCTGGTTTGATCGGCATGGTCCAGGCTGAACCTTGCCAGTTCGTCCGCAACTTCGACCGGCTTGAATCGTTCGATCAACTTAAAATACTGTTCGGACCCGGGTTGGGATCGCAGGTATCGCAAAATGGCAGCTTTTGCGGGAGCCGAAGTTTCGATGTCGAAGTCCTTTAATCGCAGTACGGTTTCGACGATCAGCTTGTCTTTTGGATCCAACTCCTGGGACTGGCAGAAATTCCCGGAATCGAAAGCACCGGCGAGTCCGAATCCGCAGGTCAGGATGATCGTCAGGATGAACGAGATGGTCTTCATTTTGTGGTGTCGCATTGAATGAAAATCGGATCGATGGTCCGAAGCCTCACCGAAACCGGCAGCAGGCGAAACAGCTGCTGCCATGGCGCGGAGTCACAGGCCCAGCAAACTCTTCAAAGCGGCTTCCTTTTTTGTTCCATCATGGAAGTCAAAGGCGCGCAAGTAATGATCATGTAGTTCTGCGGGTGTAGTTGGATCTTTCAGAATCCTGACCAGGTAATCCGTCGCGTCGCCTGCGCGGCTGCGCCAAATGATTTCGCGGCCGGCAGGCGTATTCCAGTCATCGCCGACTTTTTCGAGCCACGCCGAAAAACATTCGTCGGCGCGACCGTCCGACGCGATGCCCAGGGCCTCCAGGTACCAACGGTCGTTTCCATCGTACTGCTGAGCCAACTGTACCCAAATATCCGTCGCCCGAGGGGATTTGCTCTGTCGAAGCGCAACTGCCAATTCGCGTCGCACCTGCGGTGACGGGTCATTCACGACCGATGTCGCATAATCGCTGATACCCATTTTCAGTTGTCGAGCCAATCGAATGCCGACCATGCGAATGTTCGGATCCTGGTCGGCGATTGCTTTTTTTACGGTGTCCGCACCGTTACCTTCAATCTTACCCAGCAACCATAATGCCCGTGCGCGGTGGATCGGATTGTTTGAGGCGGCCATGTTTTGCAATTCGGGTTTGGCGTTGCTGCCCATGTTGTGCAGCGATTGCCAGGCCAGGTACCGAATGGCGTAGTTCGGGTTCTTGAGTGCTTCGATCGCGCCGTTGGCCGATTCGAAATTGAATTCTGGTACCTGGTAAGTGCCTGGGTGGTCGCCTGGGACGACGCGGAACAGCCGACCGCGCTCCAGGTCACCCATGCCGTGGCCACCAACGCCGGGATCGTACCAGTCGGCGATCACCAAAGATCCATCGGGCGCGACTTTTACGTCCGATGGACGAAACCACTTGTCCTGTGTTCCGGTCAGGATATCGCGAATCGTCGCACTATAGCCAGCACCGCGATTGGCGATCATATAAGCCCGACAAACATTGGGTCCTGCGTCACAATGCAATATTTGACCACGGAACATCGGCAGTAAATCGCCCTCGTAGACCGTAATGCCTGTCGGTGATCCGCCGCCGGTCTGCAACAGGTTTGGGACGACACCGGGATCATTCAGGTGCCAGTGACGTTCCGGGATGTTGGCGCTCATTCCTGTACGCGCCACGTTCCATGCCGCACCTGTTTTCTCGTCTTTGTATCCGTAGTTGCCGAATTCCATCACGTAGTTAATGCGGACACCTTTGTTTCCATCGTCGTCATTGTCGGACTGCCAAATGGAACCGTAGGAATCGACAGTAACCATCCAGTTATTACGGAAATTCCAACCGAGGGTTTCAAACTCGCTGCCATCGAGGTTGCAGCGAAACGCCATGCCTTCCTGGTAGGGTTTTCGGTCTGCGCTGACTCGATTACCAGCCATGTCAATGATCGGATTACCGTCCTTGTCTTTTATCGCCTGGCCCGCATTTCCGAAGTTGAAATAAAGCTTGCCATCGGGGCCAAAAGTGAACGCATGAATTCCATGATCGTGTTGCGTTCCACTGATCCCGCTGAACAGCACTTCCTGGTTGTCCGGCAAATCGTCGCCATCGGTGTCGGTAAAGACCTGGACTTTGTCACCAGCGGACACGATCACCTTGTTTCCCAGGACGCAGACTCCGTGTGGCGAATCAATGTCCGTTCCCTGGTAAAAGACTTTCTCACTGTCAATTTGCCCGTCGCCATTGGTGTCTTCCAGGATCAGGATTCGATCACCTTCGGGTCGTTTGCCCTGGTGTCCGCGGTAATTCACGATCTCGCAAACCCAAACACGTCCTCGAGCATCGATATCGATGTTCGATGGACTCAACAACTGCGGTTCGGCCGCGAACAGACTGGCGGCCAATTCGGTACCAACTTCCAGTCCATCCAGCGCATCGGACGCTTCGTGGGACGCACTACCTGCCAGGCCTGACCGCAGCGACGGGGCTTGCGTGTAGAGCTCGAATACGACACTGCTTGCCTCACCGCACGAACCCTGGTCCGTACCGCCGTTGTCCAGTCCGGCGCGTGCCCGGAATCGGGTGAAACCCTCGGGCAGGTCAAACGCAATCACCGAATTGGCGTGAGTTCCAATCCCGTTCTGGATTTCCTGGCCGTCGATTCGAAGGGGCCCTCCTCCGGCATTCTGATTGACTCTCACCTGTCCGAAATCCGCAGTTGCTGATTTCCACTTCACATCGGTCAGGTTCTTTTCGCCGCTGGGCCCGACCAAACGCGGGCTCACCCAATCGGCCCAGTCGCACGAGAATCCATCCCCGCCATCGGACACCACCAGGAATAATTCCCTGGCATCGCCCAGTTCCACGTCGATGTCAACCGAATGACCGGCCGTTTTCTTGGTAATCAACTGACTGGAAAAAATTGGCTTTGCCTCCGCAACCTCTGTTTTCGGTTTCGGCGCTGCCGTCATCCGTTTGATCTTGCGACCGGGCTTTTTCGTTTCCGCGTTCCCCGGCTTGGGCTCGTCCTGATTGGCTTCCAGTTCCGCTTGGGTTGGGTTCTCGGTCGTCACGCCATTTTCGGGGACCTCTCCATGTGCGGTCCACACAATCGCGTTCAGCACGACCTTACGGAAATTTTCGTCACCCCAGTTCCAGTGAAAGTGACCACCGGTAAATCCGAAACCACGCCCACCCCCGTCGCGTTCTGCGGCCCAGGCCATGTGTTGGATCTCGCCATTGGCGACCGCTTTGCGAACATCCGGGTTACCACTATGCGGTCCGTCTTCGCGCCTCATTGTTTCCGCAGGCGGGTGTGCCGAAAGAATCGGTGTGACCCCCTGCATCTGGTCACGAAACCGCATATGGAAGTACCATTCGTCATTGATTTTGAACGGCTTTATACCGTTGCTGATCGGGTGTCCCGGAAACGAAGTGAAATTTGCTTCCCAGTGTGGATTGACGGACCAATCAGCTTCGAAGTAACCACCCATCCAGTCCAGAAATGCGTCACCGGTCTTTCCTTTGGGTGTTTCGACTCCGTAATGAATACAAACGAGGCCTGCCCCTTTCTTCATCAACGGATCGAATTCGTCGATATGCGGATTCAGCAAGTGCCCTCCACCACCATCACAGTAGACCACTACCGCATCGGCATCCGCCAATGCCGTCATGCCTTCTTTCGGCCAGCCGTCCTTAATGAGCTCGACGTCGTAGTCCGGCATTGAATGCTCAAGCGCGCTGGCCAAAATTCGGCAACCGGCGTAGTGTTCGTGCGACCCGTAACCATGGCTCGGTCGGCCGGCAATGAAAATGACCTTTTTCTTCCCTCCAGCGTTGACGTTCGCTTTCGCCCGATCGTCCGCATCCAGTTTCTTCACACGAATATTTCGGAATTGTACCTTCATCGGCGGTCCGGCATGCAGTTGCAGCGCCAGGATTCCCGACTCACGTCGCTGCTCCCTGTCATTGTCGGTGCATTCGGCTGTGAGAACGCCATTAATCCGGTGGACAAAGTTGAACCCATTGGCCGTGATCGAATAGTCGTTCCAGTCTTCCTTTTTGATCTTCGCCTGGATTTCCGCGGACTGGCCGAACGAACCAACGACCTTCACTTCCAACTTGCCGTCTTTGCGAATCAGTTCTGTCTTTTCGCCCCGGTTGGCAAGGATGCCTCGAAAACGCTCGCCGTACAGGATTCCCGAATAGGTATCACCAGCTTCAAAATCGCCCTGGTATCCACCAACGACCCATTGCTGTTTCTCTCGATCTGGCTCGAAGCTGCGGTATTGCACACCTGAGTTGCCGCCGATGATCTTGTACTCAAACTTCAACTCAAAGTTGGAAAATTCACCGCCACGATAAATCAAAAACGTGTTCCCGCTGGTCGGGTTGTCTGCGGTCGTCTGCCCCGTGATCGCACCCTCTTCGACCCGCCAGAACTTCGGATTTCCATCCCAGTGATCAAGTGTCTTGCCGTCAAACAACGAGACAAATCCGTCATCGTCTGCAGCTTGCACGATTCCGGTTGGAAAAAGCACCGCGATCAGTAAACAGCAAATGCTAACGCTTCGCATATTCATCCTCATGAGGTTTTGCAGAACGGCACGCCGCCTGCCGGAAAAAAGAGCACACCGGGATCTAGAGTATATCCAATCCATGTCCGGTTGGTTTCGGATTCCGGCTGAAGTCGAGAATATCAAACCAAACCCCGATGCCAAGACTGCAAGAATGGCGACCGGATCTGATATTCACATAATCCGTTTGGCCGGTGGATTTCCGGATCCTGATTAAGTGCCAGTCAGTTGTTTGGCGAACAACCTCGCCGTTTGGGTCAGTTACCGCAGCGCCCGGAAATTCAGAAATATTCATTGTTTTTGACAGGAACCGGCGGTTCAGCTGGACAAGTTCTGGATCGTCCAGCCAAACAGTCGCTGCCCCGATTGCGTGGGATGAGTTGGACGATTGGGCTGCGATTCAATCCCGAATGTCGACGATCGATAGGCGGACGACTCGCAGGCTGCGGTAACTCGCGGCCGATCCGTAGCGAAGAAAATGCTGGCTGAAAAATCCTGGCTTGAAACGATGATTGATCGTTGGTCTCGGGAAGCGTATGGTCCACACACTTCCGGTCATGAGCCCGAAAACGGCGACAGGATTGATGCGTTTCTCCGGAATCGTTATTCCATAAACACAAACCGACCAGGGGTGATCCTTCACCCGTCAAAAAAGACATTTACACATTTCGAACCAGTAGACTTCCAGAGGTACGGAGTGCGAACAAGTCTTGAAAAAACTCGGCTCCCGCTATGCGGAAGTCGGGGATGAAATAGCACAGGATCAGCAAGCAGAAGTCCGGGCCAATTTTGCCATCCAAATGTAAACCGAACAGGATTTCAACGCTGACGTGAAAGCCGACCGGCAATGCTCCGAAATCGATCGGTTACGGGGTAGAGGAACAGGGCCAGAATTGCGGCTGTTACCACGATCAACGTCGTCATCTGCACGGGCGATGTGATCAGTTGATTGTTGACAATCGTCCTGAAGAGCAGGATATCTCGACAGGTTCCATTGACTTCGATCCACATCATCAAAGCAGTTCGGTCCGCTTACTGCCAACCACTGTAATAGAGCTTCGCCAGGCCTGAGAATGGACAACTGAGTCCGATCACCTAAAGCAAACGAGCTAATGACCAGCAGGGAAGCGGATCGACGTCGCGGTAAGGAAGCGGTGGGGCATTAGCAGTCGGCGAGCTGCCAAATCACCGAGCGGCTCCCTGAACCACGAACGCCAGGGCGACGAAATTGGTTTGGTGCTGGTTGAATCGTATTGTGTTTCGATGACGGTCGACATCATGGAAGTGATTACTACCCGTACCGAAACAAATGCGCAACGAGGAACACCACCTGAGATCCACCAACCCACTGGCATCCGCACAATTCCTTTGAGCACCAACAGCATTTGGGCTGAAACGAATAGGTTCGGGTGAACTAACAAGCCAGGCAATTTCAGGGTCTGGCCTTGATGTCCGGAGAATTAGGAGACTGAGACGACGTCAAAACTTGGTAAATGGCCAACGACAATAACATGAGTTTGCAGCATCGGGCGACCACCCGTCGTGGCTCGATAGGTTGGAATGCAACTGGCTAAAACCTGTTTGTTGGATTGTCCTGAACTCCACCTGCAGGAGCATTTTTATTAGGAATCCAAGAGACGGACAAAGAGCGTACAACGCAGAAGGGCCTATTCCACGGCGATCCAGCCTTTCTGGTGTCCGAGGTTCTTGACCTTGCCGCTGAGCACGGCTTTGGCGAGCAGCGTGGAGGCGAACGCTTTGTTCACGCCGAGCGCCTCGGCCACTTCGCCCACGTAGACGACGTCGCCCCGCTGGCGTACGAACTGTGCCGCCTCGCGCCATCGACCGGGGCTGGGGATGTCATCGTCGGTAAGGGGAATGACGCCCGACACACCCAAGTCGTCGCGTAGTTCGATGACGCCGTCCCAGATCGTGATACGGTGTCGGCCAGCCTTCCGCCGCTCACGGCGTAGCGTGACTCGCTTGACTGTCTGCCGAATGGCGAACGACAGCTTCTCGCGGTCGGCCTCAGTCAGCCGGCTCAGTAAATCATCCAGTCGGCCAATCACCTCCAGCGCCTCGGGGGACG
>JAHEBQ010000058.1 GCA_024642205.1 Planctomycetaceae bacterium
CCCGATCTGTCAAATTGTGACGTGACATTTGGCTTCCTCCTTGAGCACCGTGAGAAGTAACTCAGGAAGGTTGCCATTTGTCGCTTTTTTCTCAAATACCAATTACGGGATAGAGCCTAGGGCAGAATCACCTTGCAGCCCTTGGGGGCAAAATAATCATCGAGATCGTATGCGACATCCTCGGTGATTTTGGTGTAGGAAATGTTCAGGTACTTCAGTTGATTCAAAGTCATCAGGCCCTTGGCCGCGGCATCGGTGATTTTTGTTTTGCCGAGATGCAGCCAGGTCAATTGGGGCATTTTCTCAAGCATCGCTACCCCCTCGTCGGTGATATTCGTGTTGTCCAGGTTCAACCAGGTCAGTTGACCCAGGCTCGCTACCGCTTTCAGCCCCTCATCCGAAAACTTGGTGCTCCAGAGATTTAACTCCTTGAGATTTGAAAATTTCGCCAAATCCGCACCACAGGCATCGGTAATCCCCGGAGAATTGCATTCGCTGAGATCGAGTTTTTGAAGCTTTGACAGCTTCGTCAGGTAGCCAATTCCCGCGTCAGAAATCCGTGTATCGCGCAGGTCGAGAGTCGCCACATTGGGCATTTGAGAAATCACCCTCAGCGATTCATCGCCGATCGATGTCCGGAACAGATGAATCTCTTTCAAATCCAGCGAGGCCAACTGTTTGAATCCCTCGTCGGTGACGTTCGTGTCGTTAAGCCCAAGAATCTGAAGCGCCGACATCTTCGCGACGTATTGCATCGCATCGTTGTCGATTGCATCTCCCCAGACTTTCAGAAAGGCCAAGTTGGGGCATTGCGACAGCGATTTCAACCCCTCAATTGTGACGCGATTGCAATCACTCAAATCAATCGCCTTGAGCGTTTTCAGTCTTGGCAGGTATTGCAGTTCGGCATCCCCAACCCGGGTCTGTCCGCAGCGAATCTGCTCAAGTGCCGGAAATTCGGCAAGCACCTTCATGGCTTCTTCGGAAAGCGTCGCTTTCAGCAATTGCAAGAACTTCAATCGCTTCAATGTTTTCAGTTTTTCAAACGCCGCGGCGTCCGGTGTGCTTCTTCCAATCTCCAAATGTTCAAGATTCGTGATTTTGGCGAGTTCATCGTATGTCTCGGCGTTGGTCTGGACGCCATCGAGCACAACTTTGGTCAGCGCTGAAAATCCCGCCAGTTTTGCAACGGCCTCATTCCCAAGTCGGCACTCTGCCAAATCCGCTTCCGTCGCGAATCCAGCCTCGTTGAGCAGGAAGAAAGCGTCCGATTTCTCCAGTTCCTCACGAATCTGTTTTTCGGCTTGGGACGAAAGTCCGGGGGCTGCAATCGTGTTTGGTTTTGAGTCTGTCTCGCGCGCGACGACCGTTGATGGAGCCTCCGGTCCCGGAACGGTGACCCTGTCGCCTTGAATACTCAACTCCGCCATTTCAGCTTTGAGGCTTTCGATTTCTGCTTCCTGATCCTTAATCTTCTTCTTCATCTGCAGAGGACTGTAGTCCGTCGTTTCGCAGCCGATCGATCCTGCGGCAACCAGGAAACAAGCGAACCAGCAACATTTTTTGAAAGCAGAAGTCATTTTGGATGTTTCCAAACCTAATTCAGTTTTTGTATTACGACGATCGACCGGCAGATGAACCCACCGTCATAGGGACGTTGGTAACGAAAAATAGCGTCAGATATCAACCTGAATGGACGATGCCCGCGACGGATCAACGAAACGTGCGTCACGTTACCAGTAAAACTGATAGCCGGCCCAATTCAAAGGCCTGAGATTCGTGAAAATCCGCATTTTTTGGCGTTGCGAAAATCGTAATACGAAAAACCGGACCATTCCCAACGTTCGTTTCAACCAATGCAGCCGGTAACTCGTGACCTGCTTATGTTGATCAATCCCAAGATGACCGATTTTCTGATTGTACGAACTGGTTCACAAAAGTGGCTAATCGATAGTTGGAGTTCAATATGGAATGCACCCATTACCACATCAGCCACTTCGTCACACGAACCCTGATCCTCGGGTTGGTGACTGGATTTGTTTTGATTGCTTGTCCGGACGGGCACGCTCAATCCTGGCCCGTAAACAACGCTGAAGTTCGAGAACCGGTTCCGCAATACTCGCCTCGATATCCCTTGAAATCGCCTGACCCTCGCGAGCAAACGGAGCCGGTCATTCGTACCACTCCGACTCCGGAACCTGGCCGGTTGGTTTCTCCCGACGCGACAACTCGCATTACAAAACCGGTCCCGCGGCAAGTAGATTCCCATCCGGACATTTCGCAATGGGGAACGCGGCAACCAACCAGCAACACGGTGGTACCGGCACCAAACGCCGCATCGAATCCGAACGGCTCTGAGAATCAAAGTGTTTCTCCAACCCCGTTTCCGTTTGATTCTCGCAAGCCATGCAACTGCTGCACTCGTCCAGCATCCGCCCAGCCCCGCTGTCATTGCGACTTGCCCGGTCTCCGCGGACGTCCGTATATCGGCGAAGCACCCGGGGGCTGTGAGTGCAATAAGACGAAGCCGTTCAAACATCCCGAGTTTTCGGTGTACTGGTCGCGTCCGTTCTCTGCCAAACTGTGCGGAAACTCTCTGCACGCGGCAGTCAGGCGAAATCCGTCCTGTCCGGAAAAGCGCGTCGTCGACGTGTTCGACCGGTTATTGGATTTCAAACTCATCAACTACCAGCGAACCGACAATGGCTATTGCGGTCGCGGCGCAGACCCCTACGGCTACCTTGGTGAAAGCAAACTGGCTGGCGGCTGCATGGAAGGACCTGGAATTTCTGACCTGAGGTAACGCATCGTCGTCGCTCTAGCGTCGATTCGCTCCACGGGCCAACCCGGTCAAGTTCCGATTATTCGCTCCCGAGACTCACGACAGGAAGAGTTCTTGTAGGCGACGAATTTGGACCCTGAGTAGACAACAACTGGCCTGACGGCTCGCGTGACAGGAACGTGTTTGCCAATGGGTTCAGTCAGGGCTATGCTCGATGGAACACTGGAAGTGTATGCACCATCAGATTTCTGCTGGCGTTCAATGAATCCGAATCGGGGCCAGTCGTCGATTGGAAGTCGCCTCGATCAGGGAGCTGAAAACAGGCCAGCGACTTTCCTGGTGATTTCGATAACCGATGAATGGATCCGTCCGTTCGTTGCAATCGCCTCACCTGCATCCATTCGATTTTCTCCGGCCCAATCGGTGAATTCACCGCCGGCTTCTTCGATGATCGGTTGAACCGCCGCCGCGTCCCAGATGTTCAACAACGGGTCAATCATGATCTCGACGCGACCCGTAGCAACCAGGTAATAACCATAAACATCGCCCCAGGTCCGACAGAAATAGACGCTCTTGGCAAGCGTATCGTAGATTCCTTCCGCACCTCGTTCTGCAAATGCCTCGACTGCTGAAGTGACCAGGACAGAATCGGAGGTCTCCGTTTTTTTTGAAACACGCGCCTCAATCGGTGTCTCGTTGGCCTTGAACGACCACGCTCCGTTTCCGCGTGATGCGTAGATCCCAATGTCGAGTCCTGGAAAATAGACCGAACCAATTACCGATCGTCGCGGCAGACCTGGTTCGACCGTTTTCTCGACCGCGACCATCGTCCCGTACAACGGAACGCCGCTGATGAACGATTTGGTACCGTCAATGGGATCGAGGATCCAGCAATAGCCCGAATCACCGTCGGTTTCACCGAACTCCTCACCGATGATCGCATCCCTGGGAAACGTTTCCTGGATCGCGGCTCGGAGGTGTTTTTCGGATTCCTGGTCGGCGATCGTCAAAGGAGAACCATCGCCCTTTTTCATTACGTCGAAGCGATCCGTTTGAAAATAGTTGAGCGTCAACTTGCCCGCAGACTTGGCGATCGTATTGGCAAGCGCCAATCGGAGATCCGTTTCAGGGTTTGACTTCATAAAACAGTTCCTCAGCGCTTGAGGCAAGTAGCGTTAAATCAATCTCATCATCCCGTCCGGGAATGGAACGGTTCAGGAAGAAATCGTTGGTTCCATGTCTCTCTTTACTGGCTCAGCATAACAAAACGCGTGTATAAACAGCATGACTGCGCCACAGACCAGACATACGTCTGCCAGGTTGAAGTTCGGCCAAGGATCAAAAAACATGACGCCGTCCAACTCAAACAGAATCCAGTCCCGTACGCTGTTTTTGATGGCTGGCGGATAACTTGGCAGGTAGCCCAGCCCAACGCGATCGTAGAGATTTCCGAGAATTCCGCCACAGATCAGGCCCAGCGAAAAAGTTAACCAGCGATCCCGGATAGCACCGTACACAAACAGCCAGACCGTTATCCCGATCAGAGCCGCAAACGAAAACGAGGCGAACAACCAACTGTAGCCGCTTCCCATTCCAAACAAAGCACCGGGATTCGTCGACGTCTGGATACCGAAGACTCCTTCGATCCACCAAACCTTGGACTGTTCCGCGTATTCAATCGACTGGTTATCCGCACGCAAGGGATCGAAAAACCGGCCGAAAAAGTAGGCTTTGGTGGCTAAATCGGCAGTGACCCCGATCAAGAGGGGGCAAAAAAACAGGGCGTAACGACTAATCGAAAGTCGTTCGCCCTGGGATTGATGATTTTCTTGAACGTCCGATTCAGAATTGGGAATTTTCGAGCTCACCGGCACATTTGACACAATAAGGGGTATAAGGGATCGCTTTGAGGCGCATCTTCGGAATTTTTCCCGAACATTCCATGCACGAACCATAAACACCGTTCTCGATGCGTTCAAGGGCACCTTCGATCTGAACCAGCGTTTCTCCCTCGTTGTTCATCAGGAGGATCGTATTGTCCTGTTCAAACGTGTCACTTCCCATATCCGCCATGTGACTGGGAACTGCCGACGAACCGTCTCTGCCACCTCCCGAACTGGACAATGCCGCGTCCGCTAATGTGGAAACATCTCCTCGCAATCTGGCTCGAAGTACAAGCAGCATCTCTTTAAATGGCTTGACGTCGGCTTTTTTCATTTTCATTTTCCTTCTCCATTAAAATCCGTTGGTTCCGGCTAGTTTGTTCCGGTTCGGCTTTGCACCAACCCCCGAATCGAGCCACGTATTGTAGGGATCCCATCTCAAACAGTCAAACAAGAATGTCTTATTTTGCGACACAACGAACCGCAAACCCTTCAAAATAATGAACTTACGACAATCCTTCGGTCTTGTTAGCTGGCCCGGAAATCAAGTAAAATCCACTTCCGTCGGGCGTTTCCAGCATTTGAAGCTCAACGTAAATTGACAGGATACGCCAGAAGCCCAGCGGCAGTTCGACGTTTACCCCTCTTTTGGATGATTCGAGAAATACAGACTTACATCTGTTGATAATCAAAAGGAATACTCTGCCCTTTTTTGGAAAACGATTATTAATGACTGATTCAAGAACAAACCTGGCAATTAGTGGTGCCGCTGGCCGAATGGGCAAGCGACTGATCGACTTGGGTTCGCAGGACGATTTCTTTCGAATTGTCGCGGCCGTTGAATCAGCCGATCATCCGGACCTGGGATCGGACGCTGGATTGGCCGCGGGCATTGGAAAATTAGGTGTCGTTTTTTCGAACGAGTTTCCGGCCGAGGTTGACGTCGTAATTGATTTCTCTCACCCCGCCGGCGCGGCGGCGGTAGTGGACTACTGCGTCGACAATCACAAGCCCCTGGTCATGGCGACGACAGGATTGGCTGAATCGACGATCGATAAAATCAAACAGGCGGGCCATCTGATCCCCATTGTCTGGGCTCCCAGCATGAGTCTGGCAGTAAACTTGACGATGAAGTTGGTTGAAACCGCGAGTCTGGCTTTGAAAAACCACTCCACAGGCGTCGATGTCGAAATCATCGAACGCCATCATCGCTACAAAGCGGACGCACCCAGTGGGACGGCACTTAAATTTGGCCAAATCGTGGCTCAGGCCATGGGTCAAACCGGGCATCGACATGGTCGAGAGGGCCTGATTGGAGAGCGAGGCCGAAATGAAATTGGATACCATGCGATTCGAAGCGGAGACAATCCGGGTCAGCACACGATTGTGTTTGGGATGCTTGGGGAGACGATTGAGCTTCAGGTATCGGCCAGCAATCGAGATTGCTACGCCGCGGGCGCATTGGCTGCAGCCAGATTTGTCGCTGCCGAACAGGCAGGGCTGTTTGATATGTTTGATGTCCTCGGGTTGTGACTGGGGACGTCGAATTGTGTGTTCTGAATTGTCAGATTCTGCGTGAACTCGAAATCCCAATCCAGTTTGTTTACTTGTCAGCGTTCCGATGGCCAAATGTGACGAAGGTTATCTCTGCAGCGTATGTGGCGGAGATGTTGAGAGCATCACCGATAGCGATCTGTACTTGCGCTATGTGATTGGCTTGCTGGACCCGGAACTACTCCACGCCCAGCCGGAAAAACACATTCGCTGCAATCCGACCCTCGCTCAGTTCATCGTGGCGAACGAATTCGAACCCGTGATTGTCGACGGCGATTTTTCGAAACGTCAACTGGATCCAACGCACGTCAGGGACCGTGAGGATCTCGTGACGCGAGGATGGTATCGGCTGAAAGAAATCAAGGGTTTGGGCGAAATTTCGATCCTCGAATTCCCCCTTCCAGAGGCGATCGAACAAATGCGGAATCGCCGGTCGACATCGCAGATTTTCTCAGATGACGAGACGTACTCCGCCGACGATGAGTGACTGTTTCGTCGAAAGGAGCATGCGCCATGCGCTCACTCGGGTCACAAAAGCTCTCTGACCAACATTGATGCTTGCCTTTCGCAGGACCCTTGTCAGCAATACCGCCACTCCATGGTGAATTCGTTTTCGGCAGAATTCGACGTCGCCTACTATTTCTTGAGGATCGCCAAATCCCACCGCTCCATCCGACAATCACTCAGCTCGATCATCAATTCCGACCGTCCGGGGAAAACACAGCGCTGGTCCGACTTGGTTCGGACTTGTTTCCATGGACCAATTCCGTCCAGGATTTCGTATCAACAGGCTCCGAGTCCCAAGCCTCAAAAACCTGATTGGCTTGTCGCGCAGAGGAATTTTCGCTTGACCAGTCGCATCTTTCGTCCAACGCCTCGGGGTGCAACAGAATTGACCTGGAGGCTCACCTTAGTCAGACCATTCGGCCGGGTACATGAAACCGCCCTCTTTACCCAGAGGCAGGTCGACGACCGAAATTACGGCGTCCATCGATAGTTTGCCGTAGAGATGCGGAAACAAATCCCCGCCGCGCGATGGCTCCCACTTGAGCAATTCCCCCAGCCGATCGGGATCCACGGCCACGATCAATAGATCCAACTGGCCGCGAAAATGTTTTTCCACTGTCGCTTTCGCCTGATCACACGTGGAAAAATGGATAAAGCCATCCGCCAAATCAATCGGTGCACCAAGAAATTCACCTTGACGCTGGGCGAAGGACCACTGTTCTGCCGTGACAATCTTGTAAATTACCTGACCGGCCGATTCGTTCATCCGGTTAGCCTTCGGATTTTGTGGACTCGAGCGGAACCAATGGACCTTCGGTTTCGGCCATTTTTCGTATGTCCTCGGTGATCTTCATACTGCAGTACTTTGGCCCGCACATACTGCAAAAGTGAGCACTTTTGAACGTGTCTTGGGGCAGCGTTTCATCGTGATACGCTTGCGCGGTTTCCGGATCGAGCGATAATCGAAACTGCTCTTTCCAATCAAACTCAAATCGGGCTTTGGAGAGTGCATTGTCACGGTCCTGCGAACCGGCCCGACCACGTGCAACATCAGCGGCATGGGCCGATATTTTGTACGCGATCACGCCCTGTTTGACATCTTCATTATTGGGCAGTCCAAGATGTTCCTTGGGTGTCACGTAACAGAGCATCGCAGCTCCGTGCCAACCCGCCATCGCTGCACCAATCGCGCTGGTAATGTGATCGTATCCCGGAGCCACATCGGTGACCAAGGGACCGAGAACGTAAAACGGCGCACCCTTGCAGACCTCGATCTGACGTTCGATGTTCATTTGAATCTGGTGCATGGGAATGTGCCCGGGTCCTTCGACCATGACTTGTGTACCACGGTCCTGACCCCGTTGGGTCAACTCACCAAGCACGTCCAGTTCGGCAAATTGCGCTTCGTCGCTGGCGTCGGCGATACTTCCTGGCCTCAGTCCGTCACCCAGACTCCAGGTCACGTCGTACTGTCGCATGATGTCGCAAAGATCGTCGAAGGCTTCGTAGAGCGGATTTTGCTTGCGATGAACCATCATCCATTTGGCGATCAACGAACCGCCACGGGAAACGATTCCAGTGACGCGGTTGGTCGTGAGGTGCAGGTGCTCCATCAACACGCCACAGTGGATGGTCATGTAGTCGACCCCCTGTTTTGCCTGATGTTCCACCATATCGAGAAAGTGCTGGGCTCGCATGTCTTCGATGTTGCCACCCAGCTCTTCGAGCATCTGGTAAATCGGTACGGTCCCAATCGGGACCGGTGACGCATCAATGATTGCAGCGCGGATGTTATCGATATCCTTGCCGGTCGAAAGATCCATGACCGTGTCCGCACCGTGGTGTACCGATGTGTGCAGTTTTTCGAGTTCGCCTGCAATATCGCTGGTCACAGCGCTGTTGCCAATGTTCGAGTTGATTTTGCATTTCGAAGCAATGCCAATACACATCGGTTCAAGACTTTTTGAGAGGTGATTAACATTGGCCGGAATCACCATCCGGCCCGCCGCCACCTCTGCGAGAATCAACTCCGGCGCCAAGTTTTCACGTTGGGCCACGAATTCCATTTCCGGAGTCATCTTGCCCGCTCGGGCCTGCAAAATCTGAGTCGTCATTGAGTCAATTCTCCAATTCAATATCTGATCCGCGGATTCGCGGCATGTTTTCAACTTCAGGCCCGGCACGACCGCCTTACCAATTTTTCATCGCTCAAGACCGGATCAACAACACACGCGATCGCAGCGCACCCTGGTTTCCTGCCAACGACCTGCCAAGGAGGATACCGACGAGCTGTTTTTGCCCGTCACACCTCGAATCGCCATTCAGTCATTCTGCCATAATTGTAACGATTCCGATACGACCGATGATCACCATCCGCGTCTCCCGCCATGGTCCCCAAACAGTGGCTCAGGGACTCACATCGGTTGCCTTGGAATTCCATCTAACATCCTGGCATAGTGCGTTTTGACCCGCGTTACATCGAACCGATTCAACAGACTGGAATAGGTCAAATAGCACAGCAGAAATCGGACGTCAGTCGCCCAAGGCGGGACAAATTCGGGAGGCGAACAGATACCTTCGATCGCCAGTTGGCCAATAACCGGCAATTCGTCCAGGTCAATTTTTCCACAAAACAACAACCGCAGACAATCCGCGCGTCCCGCCGCGACCATCGTTTGCAAGAAATTGTGAACACGCAAGAGGCCGTCCAGGTAGACAATGTCCTTGGTAAAAGGGGCTCCACCGGTCAACAAACCACCGCGAAACACGCGTCGGGCATTCTCAAAAGCCTGTTCCCGCTGGCCGATTCGCTCGAGATAGAATCGGTAGACGTCCAGAAAGTCGGCGCCATCAATCGCCATTTGAATCGCAATGACTCGATCGGCCAGGCGACGAAACCGATCCAGGTCCATCGAGCCCGTGATGAACTCGGCAAACACTGCCAGTCCTTCCTGCGTTTTCGTCGTTCCGGGACGACTCGCCGCCAGGATCTGCAGATTGGCTTGCCCGAGTCCATTGAGCGAGGTTCCCACATGGATGTGGGCTTCATGGTGAATCAACTGCCGGACATCGCGGTCGGTGAACACGGCTTTCCTGCGGATTCGAATTCGGGAAGGCCCTGCCAGGGCGTTGGCCGAAAGTTCATCTACCACCGTAACCTTCGGAGCCAAAACGCCAAACGTATTCTCGACCTCTGCTCGCATCGCTGTTGCGACTTCGTCGGCAGTCACATGGGCGTCCTCCGGAGCGCCCAAATCAAGCCCATCGAATTCCCGGAATACCTGATCGAACTGAATCGCCAGTCCCAGCGTCGTGTTTTCCTGATCGACCAGCAAGTCATTTGGCGCACCAAACAGTTCCGACGAATACCGAAAAAAGTCACCGGTCCCGGTGGAGGCAAGCATCTTTGCGCTGGTTTCGACGTTGGCGGCGGTCTTGTTCAGCCAATCGTTGACGATCGGAGAAAAATCAAACGAAGCCCGCGCGATAGTGAGTCGCTCAAGAGTCTCAGCAGGATCAAACGGTCCGTATTCCACCTGAGGAAGCTCTCTGGATCCGTGTGCAAAAAACTGCTCTCGAACGCGACTCGGCCAGGATATGTGGGTCAAAATCCGTACCGACCGTGTCGCGAGATAGAGCAAGCCACAGGCACTGCGGATTTTCAGGATTTCGTTTGCGGACGCCATCGGTTCATCAGGGCAACAGGTTGACCGGAATATCCCAGTTTATGGACTTTGCGAGAATCGCACATCGGCAACTTCGCGCGATTAACCCTCTTGTTTCAATTTCGTGTAAACTGATCGGTTTGGTCCCCACCGATCTCGAATTATTGCGAGGAAACCATGCGCCTCAAAACTGCCACGACGCGGCTTTCTTTTTTCCTCGGGGCCTTGACCATAACACTGGTCGGGATTCAGCAGGCAGCCGCCACCGATAAACCTTCCCAACGGCCCAATGTTGTACTTCTGATGGTCGACGATATGGGGTTCTCGGATCTCGGATGTTACGGAGGTGAGATCAGGACTCCGAATCTCGACGCGCTGGCCTCCAGCGGCCTACGATTCACGCAGTTCTATAATTGCGCGAAATGCGAAACGACTCGGGCGACGCTGCTCAGTGGAAAATATTATCCAGAAGTCGGCAATACGGAGCTAAGAAACTGCATCACGATCGCCGAAGGGATGAAGTCGGCTGGCTACCACACGATCATGACCGGCAAGTGGCATCTCAAAGGCACACCCAACGAACGCGGGTTTGACCGGTACTTCGGCCATCTTAGTGGATCCACCAACTATTTCACCGGCGACAAAACATTTCGTTACAACAACGAAGTATTCGAAATCCCGAAACAGGGTTTTTACACGACGGACGCCAATGTCGACTACGCGATCAAGTTCCTGGACGATGCGGACAGAGAAAATCCAGACAAACCATTTTTTCTCTACGTTGCCTTCAATGCACCACATTACCCGCTCCAGGCGCCCCGGGAAGAAGTCGACAAGTATCGCGGCAAATACAGGATCGGCTGGGACAAACTTCGCGAGCAACGTTTTGCCCGACAAAAAGAACTGGGGCTGTTTCCTGCGAACACCAAACTTTCACCACGCCCCGACGATGTACCGGCCTGGGATACAGTTTCTCCGGAAGAACAGGACCATCAAGACTTGATGATGGCCACGTTTGCCGGAATGATCGACCGGGTTGATCAGGGAGTCGGTCGATTGATTCAAAAACTGGACACCATGGGTGTACGTGACAACACGTTGATCATGTTCCTCGATGACAACGGCGCGTGTCCGTTCCAACGCAGCCAACAGAAATCGATCGAGAACCACCTGATGCCCTGGAATCCGGATTCCTACTGGTGCTACGACAAACGCTGGGCCCACGCGTGCAACACACCGTTTCGCGAATATAAACAGAACCAACACGAAGGCGGCATCACATCGCCAATGATCGTCAACTGGCCCGCCGGCCTCAAACACAAGGGATCGATCACAACACAGCCCGGCCACCTGGTCGATATCATGGCCACGTGCCTGGATGTTGCCCAAACCCGATACCCCACCGAAATTGACGGCGCAAAAATCGGTTTGCCCCGGGGACTGAGTTTGAAGCCAATTTTCGAAGGAAAAACCCGCCCTGCACATGAAGCCATCTTTTTCAGTTTTTACGGCAAGAATAATGCTATCCGCGTTGGCGACTGGAAACTGGTCAACATCAACTTTGGTGAATTCGAGCTCTACAACCTTGCCATGGACCGCACCGAATTGAACGACGTGTCCCAAACCAATCCTGAACAATTCAACAAAATGTTGTCGGCCTGGGAAAAACTGTCCAACGAAGTCGGCGTCGAGAAACTCGACAGGGCCAAATCGAAACAGAAACCTTCGAAAGAATAAAGAACGAGAGCCTTCGTCCGTTGTACAAAACTGCCGTTTCCGATTTCAGGGCATTCGATTTGTGACACCTCGGTCGTATGTTCTTTCACCAAACTCAGCGCATTGTTTCTCCGAGATTACACCAGCCAGATTGAGCTGACTTTATTGGCGAATCTCGCGACACTAATATCCTTGCATTGTGCTGGTTGATGGGATTCCGTCGCAGCGGCTGTTTCGAGCGGAACCGGTAAAGAGCTGCTAACACACTCGCTCCAATGATGACAGCAACCGGCGTTACAGAACTCAGAAACAGACTGTCCTTTTCGATAGGGAGAAATGGAACGTGAGCAAGCGAGTTGAACCTTCGAGGAATTGCGTTGCGCTGGCCTTTATTGCCACGTTTTTCTTTTCAACCGGTTTCGTCGTGGCCCAGGATGAAGATCGGGCAACGCTGGAAATCGGCTCGCAAGCTCCGAACCTGGACGTCAAGTATTGGCTCAGCGACAACGATGGATTGTTTCAACACACGAAGACGATCGAACCGGGTCATGTCTACGTGATTGAATTCTGGGCGACCTGGTGTGGACCTTGCATCGGGGTCATGCCCTTGATGGCGGAACTCCAGGAAAAGTACCGTGATCAAAAAGTTCAAATCATCAGCGTTAGCGATGAAGACCTCGACACGGTTCAAAATTTTCTCGAAAGAAAAATTCCGGGTGACGCAGCGAAACGAACCTTCGGAGAGTTGACCAATTCCTATTGCCTGACGACGGATCCGGACAAATCCGTGAAAGCGGACTATTTCCGCGCTGCCCGACAAACCGGAATCCCCTGTGCATTCGTGGTTGGAAAAACCGGGTTGATTGAGTGGATTGGTCACCCGGCGGAACTCGGTGAACCACTCGGGAAGATCGTCCAAGACGCCTGGGATCGGAATGCATTTCTTGCCGAGAAAAAACAGAAACGTGAAGCCCAGTTAAAAGCCGCCATGGCGGCGCGCAAATTGATGAATTCAATCAACCATATCCAGGAACTGGCAAACAATGATCAGACGAAAGAGGCAATTGAGTTGATCGATGAATTAATGAATGACAAAGAACTGGCAAGCGAAAAAGAACAGTTCGCCGGTTTGCGCCGGCAGATCCTGCTGGATTCCTCGATGCGAGAGATCGAATCTCTGGTCAGGGCCAATCAACCCGAGAAAGCGGTTCAACGGCTCGGGGAACTGATGAACGACCGGCAATTTGCAGAAGTGAAAGGCGCAGTTACCGCCATGCGTGTTCAAATCATGATCGAATCAAACCTGGATGGAGCAGATATGGCATTTGGCGATTTTGCAGAAGCCAATCAAGACGACAGCCAGATCCTGAATGATTTCGCGTGGAGGATTTACCAAAAACACGAAGCCGATCAAAACGTCGACATGAAATTGCTCGGGCAAGCAAAAAAAGCAGCCGAGGTCGCCGTCCGGATCACTCCCGAAAGTGGAGCCATCCTCGATACACTGGCCCACTTGATCTATGTTGTCGACGGTGACCTCGACAAAGCGATCGAGGTTCAGACCAGGGCCGTCGACCTGGCGATTCCACTTCAACGCAAAGACATCAAAGCGTTTCTGGATCAACTGCGCGAAGAGAAAAAAACCGGCAAACAGGCAAAGAAAAAAAAAGTGACTCCAGATTTCTGAGTCGGTTTTCCGTTTCCCAACTGTCATTTTCCAACCCAAACCAGACGACCGCGCCATTCGTCGGAATCGCAGGTTTGGTTGATGCCGAAATTCATTGGCAAAATGGATCCCGGTACCGTTCCCGGGGACAGAAGAGAAACAGCCTTTTGACAGGACATCCTGTCCCGGATTCCGAAATGGGCCATTACGAGTCCAGCGTGTAATTTTTGCCACACTGAACGTGTTTCCGCAGAAAAACCGACCGGAAACACGTTGGAGAATTCTCCGCGTTGTTGAGCCTTGGCCGGGTCGGTGATAGATTGAGGAAAACATTTTTCCATCACAAAACGAGCACTCGAATGAGACTGAACCGATTCAATTTGGTGGCAACGATAATCGCATTGCATTGTTCCCTAGGGACTTTCTCCGCTGATTTAACAGCACAACAGGAATCCCAGCCAACGGCCGCCGCGAAGTCAGTTCCGGTGTTTAAAGATGGAGAGGCCCAGGAGGTCGACGGTTTCAAGGATCCCAAGGATTGGATCACACACGACCTCTGGGTGGAAACCGAATTTGATTCCGACGACAACGGGTCACCCGATCGAATGCACGTTTCGGTAACCCGGCAGAAACAGACCGACACGGAAGGACTGAAGGTTCCGGTTGTTTATGTCACCAGCCCATATTTTGCCGGAACAAGTTCCACGGACAAAGAGTACATGTGGAATCCGAATCATGAACTTGGTGCTACGCCACCGGAACGAAAAAATCCTCCGGGGATCAAACCCAGGGCACAACGCCCAACCATTTCCCGATCACACGTGCAATCCTGGGTCCCTCTGGGTTACGCGGTCGTTCATTCCTGCTCTCCTGGTACGGGGCTTTCGCAAGGCTGCCCAACCGTGGGCGGCATCAATGAATCGCTGGCTCCCAAAGCAGTCATCGATTGGCTTTGCGGTCGGGCAAAAGGTTTCACCGAGCCTGATGGGAACGAAGAAGTCACGGCCGATTGGTGCACCGGAAAAATCGGAATGACGGGGACGTCATACAATGGAACGTTACCGATTGCCGCAGCCACGACGGGTGTGGAAGGCCTGGAAGCAATCATCCCGATCGCCCCTAACACTTCCTACTACCATTACTATCGCTCCAATGGACTGATCCGGCATCCTGGCGGCTATATGGGTGAGGACGTCGATGTGCTTTATAATTTTATTCACAGTGGTGATCCCGAGATGCGCGAGCATTGCGACTGTGAAGTTCGCGACAAGGAAATGGCAGCAGGACAGGATCGTCTGAGCGGGGACTACAACGAGTTCTGGGCGGGGCGTGATTATTTGAATGCGATCGGCCCTTACAAAGCGGCCACCTTGATGGCACACGGGCTCAATGACTGGAATGTGATGCCCAGTCACACGATTCGAATTCATGCAGCGCTGAAGAAAAAAGGTGTGCCGTTGCAGGCTTACCTCCATCAAGGCGGTCACGGCGGTCCTCCACCCATGAAGATGATGAATCGCTGGTTCACCCGGTACCTCCACGGAATTGAAAACGGCGTTGAGCACGACGCGAAATCCTGGGTCGTGCGAGAAGATGCAAAGATGCAGGACCCGACTCCATATGGCGACTATCCCCATCCGGAAGCCGCACCGGTCCAGTTGCATTTGCGCCAGGGCGGCAACAATGTAGCCGGCTTGAGCCTTGAATCCGCCGGATCGCAAGGGACCGAAACTCTCGTTGACGATGTTGGCATCAGTGGTAGTGGACTTGCCAAGGCTCCATCATCGAATCACCGCTTGCTGTACGCGACTCCAGTCCTGACACAGCCGATCCATTTGTCCGGAACGTCAAAACTCAGGATCAAGCTCGCATCCAGTAAGCCCGCCGCCAACCTGTCTGTCTGGATGGTTTCGCTTCCGTGGACGAACTCGCGAAAACTGAACGACAACCTGATCACGCGCGGCTGGGCTGATCCCCAAAACAGCAAGTCGTTAACCGAAAGTGAGCCATTGACGCCGGGACAGTTTTACGATTTGAGTTTTGATCTTGAACCGGATGACCAGATCGTTCCAGCGGGTCAGCAAATTGGCTTGATGATTTTTTCAAGTGATCGGGATTTTACACTCTGGCCGGAAGCGGGAACCGAATTGACCGTTGACCTCGATTCAACTTCCGTTGAAATCCCGGTGGTGGGTGGCGCAAAGGCGTTCCAGCAGGCGACCTCTGGCGGAGAATAGCAAGTCGTCGCCGGCAATCGATCCGGAAGTAAGTGTCTTTGGGAGGGGTAAATAGGCCTGGACTGCCCTCGGACTGTCTGATTTTCAACAAAACCCGTCCGATTCGTCTGTAATGGGTCGTTTTTCCGGGTAATTCCTTTGTGCCGATCAGTGCAAGAAGTGCTTTTGGTTTGGTAATTTCGGTAAAATACGAGAATGTTGATGCCGACATTCTTGTGGCCGATAAGATACTGAGGGCCATTCTACTGGTCCCAATGACCTCGATCGTTTCACCATGTGGTTGGAACCAACAAGCATTGCTTTATGTCACAACACTTCCCCATCCATCGGTTTGAGATGATTCACCGGCCCGTGGGTCGTTGTGGTCTTTCTCTGCTGGAACTGTTGGTTGTGTTGACCATTCTGATAGCTCTGGGCGGAATTGTTGTCTCCACTCTGCCCGGTATGTTGAGGCGAACCCAGGTGGCAACCGCAGCGGCCAATATCCCCGAGATCGACGCAACGATTCGTCGAGCTGCTGTACTATCCCAGGGCCGAATCGGCAACCGGTTTGACTCCCTGATTTCGGGTACAGCGGCGATTGATGGAAACATTCCCAGCTATATTGGCGGTGCCGAGGTCTTTGAGGCTGTCGGCCTCTCAACTTCCGAAATCAATGCGCTTCGGGAAGTCGGCATTACCGAATTGGTTCCGGCAATGGCGGAAACCGAGAATGCGACTTTCAGCTCTCACGACCAATTACCTGTTGCGATCGGTTCCGACACCCGCGTATGTACACTGAGCACGGAAGTGGCCGCGTCGATCCTTCCGCAAGACTGGAACTACGAACCGCCTGAGGGTGCCAAGTACGTCGTTTTCGGACTGGGTGAACAATGTTCCATGGTCGGTGCCGGAGCGCAGGCATCGTTTTCAGAAACTCCCGTGCATTTTTCGGATGATCGAGATCAAAGCCCCGAGGAAATGTACTCACGATATCTGTTGTTGGTCGAATTAAGATCTATCAGTGAATCAGATTCGATCGCCCGGTATATCGGCGCGGCAATTCCTGGCCGCAATGGAATTCATAGTGTTTCGAGGGAACTGGAAGACTACTACACCAAGAAGAATTGAAATGGATTTGGCAATGGTGAGACATTATGTTCAATAACTTGAAAAATCGAATAGGCAGCTCAATTGAGCCCAGCCCTGTTCCGAAGTCGCGTATGCCCGTCGCTGGCGAATTGCGATTGATCGAACGCTCAGCCATGACGTTGCTCGAGCTGCTGGTCGTCTTGCTGATCTTGATTGCGACGGCCCTGATCCTCGTGCCGTCATTTAACAACCTGCAAATCGTGACACCGGCTGGAAAAACCGAAAGTCCGGTCACGATTGCGACTCAGGCCACGTTGAATACTGTCCGCGAAGCCATGGCAGGCGAGGACGGCGTGATTGAATCGCTCTCCCACAAGATTAACGCACTGCCACGCGAGATCCATGATCTGGTTCAGGAGGATGCACCCCAGCAAATGATCGAGACCGCGCCAGAATTGAAAACGTACGACCCGATCAACAAGATTGGCTGGAATGGCCCTTACATACATCCCACCGGCTGCAACAAAACAGGAGAACCGACGGTCGTTGACGGTTGGGGAAACGAACTGGAATTGCAGGTTGATTTTGACAAGGATGGCACGATCAATCCTACCGAGTCAAAATATATTCGCGTTGTTTCGGCTGGGCCAAATGGTCAAATCGAAACTCCAGCTGACTCCGCCAACATGAAACCAGGCGAGGACGAGGTCAGCGAGTTGACCCTTTCGGAATGTGGAGATGACATGGTTCTGTTTCTCCGATTCCCCGATCACCGTAAGTAGTTGGCAGAATCGGTGGACGGCCCGGCCCTGATTCCGCGTTGCAAATCAAAGGATCATCAGGTATTGAGATGTCCCAGCCTCAATCCAATCCGACCCCGGTAGCCTCGGCTCGCGTCAAGGTCAGCTCCGGTCTTACGCTTCTCGAGTTGATGGTGGTCCTGGTCATCCTGGCAATCGTCGCGACAGTAGCCGTCCGCTCGCTCCAACCCCAGGTCGACAATGCGCGGTTTGAATCTGCTTCCCGATTGCTCAACGAGGTCAAGAATTCGTCAATCGGCCCGATCCAGAAGTATCAGATTGACGGAACGCCGCTGATCAGTGGTTTCGTGGCGGACGTCGGGCGTTTTCCCCTGGTCGAATCGCCAAACTTCGAGATGGAGAAATCGTCAGTATTGTCCGAGTTATGGGATCCGGAATGCGAATTGGGAGCCCGGTTTCCTTTTCAATTTCGATCCGGGCCAAGTCAACCGGACGACTATTCGCAGATACGCCTCCCGTGTGGCTGGCGCGGCCCCTATCTTCAGATTCCGATTGGCAGCAACTCCCTGGTCGACCCCTGGGGGCGGGTTCCTGAGGCGTTGGCCAACAGTCGTGGTGAGTTGACCCAGCTCCAGATCATGATCCCGATCCAATCCACGCAAACAGAACCTCAGCGATTGGCCGTCGATCTTGCAACCGGCAAAGTCGAAGTAACCGGCAAAGTCCTGTTGAATAATCCCGAGAACGGGAAGGTCCATGCCGTTTTGTTGACTCCAGATCCCAATTCGTCCTTGACGACGTTGACCGTGCTGGACGATGAAGATGAACAACCCGATTCATTCCTGTTTCGCGACGTACCCATTGGACTTCGCGCGATCGTCGTGGACGCAGACGGTCGACGAAAAACCAAATACGTTCAAGTCACCCATGACGGGGCGGTCGTCTGCTTTGATTTCCAGAGCGGCAATTCGGAATCGAAGACGCCGTGAACCGTTGCTTTCAGCATGCGACACGAATTGACGGCAGGAGACTGGGTCATGTTCGTTTTTTGCGGGGCCCTTGCCTTCGGATGACAAATATTTTTTGCAAGCAGCTTCACCCCGGACCGACGTACGCTGAATTGAACTTGATTTGAAAACCAATGTCTGACAACGCTACCGCGCGCCTTTAACGTGTACACCCATGGCCAAACGACCTGACATCTCGGTTCTGCTACTGTTCAACCGACAGGTCGTTCGCGCGGATTATGGGAAAGACCTGTCCAAAACCGCGTTTTACCTCCACGAAACCGTCGACGTCGAATCCACACTTTGGGATGCGGTCGAACAAGTCACCAGTGGATACCCTCCACTGAGTTCCCGTACAATCATCCTGTCGTCGGATGTTTGGTCGCAAATCGTCATGCTTCCAAAACTCAGTGTCGCCGGCATCGAGCCAACCGATCTGGAGGAAGTCCTCAAGTTCGAGGCCGAAACGCTTTCCGGAATCGACATCGACGAAATCTCGCTTGCGTGGACACTGCTAGGTCCCAGGGACGAATATCAGCAGTTCTGGGTGAGTGCGATACGAAAGTCCGACCTGGAAGATGTTAACAAGCTCCTTGAATCGGTTGGCTGTCGGGAGATCGTGATTGCCCATCCCGCAGGTCTGGCTGGCAACCTGAATACCAGTCCCTCGGGCGAATCAATTGAGATTTGGGACGACCTGGCTTTTCATTTGGTCAACCACGGGGCCAAGCTCTCGTTTGTGAAACAGGCCTCGCCCGGCCATTTCGAATCCGGGAGTCCGGTTCTGTTCGGTGGAACCTGGTCCGAACCGCTGGATGGTCATCCGAACGTGGAATGGATGACCGATGAAGCTTCCGTGCGATGTTGGAGCGAACGGGTCGCAACCAACTACCAGCAGCGACTCGCTGAACTGGCAGCTCCGCTGATTCGTCGAACCAAACGCACGTCCGTCACGCCGATCCGACACTTGCTCACCGGTGTTATTGCCCTGGCCGTTGTTGGCTTCTGTTTTTGGCACTGGCAATATGTCCACGGTCAGAATGAACGTCTTCGTCAACAAATCGAACAGGTAAAAATTCCGGCGGCCGAGAAAAAGAAATACGATTCGCAATTGATGGCGATCCTTGAACAGCGGGCCCAGGTCGAAGTCGAGGACAGTGCTCTGGGAGACGATCTCAAGCGAGTCAGGTTCTTTCTGGAAAACCAGAGCAACCGTTTTGCGAAACTGTTGAACCTGCTGATTGAACTACGGACCGACGATCTGGTGATTCAGCAAATGGGTGGTACAGAAGAAGGCGTTTTGCTCTCGGGAATTTCACTTAACGGTGAGGCTGCCCAGGCGCTCGCCAAGCGTCTGCGCGAACGCGCCGTTACGCTCGGATGGGCCGTTAATCCAGCTCGTCAGGAAGGCCAGCAACAACTGACCACTGGGGGACCCTGGAAATTTGAAATTCTCCTGACGGATACCGGTCCATTTGAATCGGCAGTTCAGCCGCGAAGAAAACCCTCGCCTTCCTCAAAAAGCAAACCATCCAACCTTGGCTCTCGGATAACCCATGGCTATTGGCAGATTGAAAGACAATTCAAATCGTGAACAGTTTCTGTTGATGCTGTTTCCGGCTGCGTTAATCCTGGCGATTTATTCCGTCATGTTTGCCGTCCCGCTGCGCCAGGAAAAATCCAGAATCGAAGCCGAATACATGCAGTCCAATCAGGCTGGCGTCTCCGAGGATGCGGCGGCGATTTCACGGCAGAACATGGGCAATGAAAAAGCCAGTCTGGAACGTCTGCGCAACAGGGTCTCAACGTCAAGACAACAGGTTCGCGAATTGAGCCAGGGTTGGCGAAGCCGAAAATCGCGGCTTGAGACACTGGAAAAGATTACCGAGCTGATGCGCGACTACAACCTGTCGATCGTGTCGCAGGGAGGCAACGAAAGCGTTGTGGTATCTTCTTACTTGCAGGACCTGTTTCAAATGATGAACGAACAAGCGGTTCTGGAACCAGTTGAGTTCTGGCCGGTGGAGGTCAAAGGAGCCTATTTTGATGTGCTTGAATTCCTCACGGATGTCGACACGCTGGCCAAAAGCATCATTCCTGTGGCGGTCACGATGAAACCTGAATCCGAGGGAAGCACGCAAAAGACCTGGACGATTGTGTTTGTTATCTAGCCCGGCGATGCCGTCTGGATGCTCCGCCGTCGACCGCGGGTCCCCAACCAACCGACGAGAACCGATGACCCAAAATCAAAAAATCAACGGACTGTTAAAAAAAGTCCTGACACACTCAGTGACGTTGGGGGCCTCTGACATTCACGCATCGGTCGGCGAATACATTCACTTCCGTGTGGACGGCAAGCTCTGCCGCGAGCCATTCCCGGAGTTGCCGGAAAACCGTTTCACAACCGTTGCCGGCAAATCGTTTACCAGTTTGATCCTGACAGAGGATCAGCATCAACAGCTGAAAATCCGCGGCTCGGTCGACGGAGCATATTCGCTTAACTCGGAACACCGATTTCGATTTAATGTGTTTCACCGGGACGGCGAGGTCTGTTTTGCGTTTCGTCGACTCGCCAACTCGATTCCCTCGCTCGACCGACTGGGACTCAGCCAACGACTCTATGAATTGTGCGAGTTGACCGATGGGCTGGTGCTGGTGGCCGGGCCAACTGGATCCGGCAAGAGCACGACGATTGCCTCGATGATCGACCGGATCAACCACCTGCGGGCGTGTCACATCGTTACGATTGAAGATCCCGTCGAGTTCATCCACCGCTCCGAACAGGCCCTTGTCAATCAGCGTCAAGTCGGCACCGACGTCGCAAGCTTCAGTCAGGCGTTGCTGGATGCGGTTCGGCAAGACCCGGATGTCATTCTGGTCGGCGAGTTGCGCGACGTGGAAACGATTCGGACCGCGATCACCGCGGCTGAAACGGGGCACCTCGTGTTTGCCTCGGTCCATGCCGGCGACTGTAAGACCGCGGTCGAGCGTTTGATTGGAGCGTTTTCTGCGGAAGAACAAAACCTGGCACAGCGGCTGGTGGCGACGGTTTTGCGAACCGTCATCGTCCAGCATCTGCTTCCGCGACAGGTAAATCCACTTCGCGACGGCAGCCCGGATTCAACCCGAGTCCTGGCCAGTGAAGTCATGCATGTCAACTCGGCCGTCTCGAATCTGATCGCCAGTTCAAATCTGAACCAGATCGCGTCCATCATACAAACCAGCGGAGACGAAGGCATGTGGACGCTCGACGACAGTCTGGCCAAATTGTGGCGGGCCCGTCTGATTTCGGAAAAAACGGCGCGTTCGCTGGCCCGGAATCCGGAAATCCTGGCGCAAATATCCCGTCGCAATCGAGCTTGAGAAAAACCATGGCCGAAACAACTGCCCACCAAGAACTGCTCGACATGAATCAAGTCAAAATTGATCCTGTTTGGGCCTTGCGCATTCCGGCGAACCTCGCGACGCGCCGACAAGTCCTGCCGTTCACGGTGCAGGACGAAAAAGTTCTGATCGCGTGCAAAGATCCCGATGACGACCAGAGTATCCAGGCGGTCCGCCGCTACATCACCGAGCCCGTGTTGGTCGTACCGGCCGAACCGGCGTCGTTATTTCTCGCCGTCCAGCGAATCTTCCAGGATTCGGTGCATTGGAACGGGAATCAAAGCGAACCGGTTCGAATCCAATTCACGGGCATGCAAGTCGATCCGGAATCGGAAAACATCGTAGCCGTGGGTGACGAGATCTTTCATGCCGCGCTGATCCGCCAGGCAACGGACATCCATATCGAACCGACGTCTGTCGAATTGAGGATTCGCTTGCGTGTCGATGGAGTATTGGACGACTACCGGCAACTTCCGTTGGCCGTACATAATCCGCTGTTGTCGCGGTTGAAAGTCATGTCCGGAATGGACATCGCCGAACGCCGCGCCCCCCAAGACGGGCGTTTCACGCTCAGCTCTGACCATAACAGCGAGATCGACATTCGTACCGCGACGATTCCAACGAAACATGGGGAACGCATGACCTTGCGTCTACTCGCAACGCAAACGCAGGACTTGACGTTGGGGCGACTGGGAATGTCAGATAAAGACCTGGCGAGTTTCGAACGCGTGATCGATCGTCCAAATGGATTGATCCTGATCACCGGACCGACGGGCTGCGGTAAAAGCACGACGCTTTACGGGGCGATTCGAAACCTGATCAATCGAAAATCATTGAATGTGATCACGATTGAAGACCCCGTGGAATACGTGATCGACGGGGTCTCCCAGGTAGAAGTCGACGCCAATGACAAGGTCAGTTTTCACAAGGCCTTGCGGAGCTCACTCCGCCACGACCCGGACGTGCTGATGATCGGGGAAATTCGTGATGAAGAAACGGCCGAGACGGCGATCCGGGCGGCACTGACCGGTCACCTGGTGTTTACAACGTTGCACGCAAACTCGGCGGTGGGGGCAATCACGCGACTGGCTGACATGGGAATCAAGCCGTTCTTGATTGGGGCCGTTTCGCGAATGTTCGCCGCACAGCGTTTGGTTCGCAAGCTCTGCCAAAAATGCAAGGTGGCGTATCGGCTTACCGAAGCCGAGTCGTTATTGCTGGCTCGCCCCGAACTGTCCGGAACGATTGTCTATGAACCTGGCGGTTGCCGTTACTGCGCCGGAACCGGGTTCATGGGAAGAATCGGATTGTTCGAGTTCATTACCTTTGATCGTGAGATCGCCAGAGTCGTTGCCAGTCGACCTGATGAAACCCACATTCAACAGCTGTTAACCGAACGCAAGGCTCCCGACCTGATGGATGACAGTCTGGAAAAATTGATCCATGGTCAGACTTCCGTCGAACAAATCGCAACCGTGATTAGCCCTTTCTGAGACGTATGGCCGAGTTTCGTTACAACGCAAGAGATGCAAGCGGAGGTTCCCGATCGGGAACCGTCGACGCAACCAGCCGTTCTGCCGCCGCGTCCCTGCTGCGCAGCCGTGGACTGATCGTCATCGGTGTTGAAGCGGTCGCCGACAAAACAGAAAAACGAACCGGACCCGGACTTTCAAATTACCTTCCGCCTCGGGCCATCGATGTGGAATTGAGTCTCCAGCAACTCTCCATGATGGTCAAAGGGGGCATGCCGCTGTTGACCGGACTTGTGTCTCTGGTCGAGCAGGCGCCCCGGAAATCGCTGGGCCTGATCTGGCAGACCATTGTTCAGGATATCCAGTCGGGCGACAGCCTTTCGATCGCGATGGCCAAGCATCGTTGCTTTCCCGATTTCACCGTCCAACTCATTCGGGTTGGCGAAAGAACCGGTGAGCTTCCCCCGGTGCTCGAACGGGCGGTTTCGACGATGCGGTCGCGTCGTCGTGGAATTCAGGAAGTCACTTCCGCGTTGGTCTATCCGGTGCTGGTTGTTTGCGTTGCCATCGGTGTCACGATCTATATGGTCGTGTATCTGATTCCCAGGCTGGAGATTTATCTGCAGAGCCTGGGAAAAAACATGCCTGCCATGACACAACGGCTCGTCGATACGTCGAGTTTTCTCAGGCAATATTATTCGGTCGTCGGAATCATCGGTTCCGGTTTGTTCGTGTTCGGGATGGTCGCCTACCGTTCGAAAGAAGGACGCATGTGGATTGACCGCGTCGCGTTGCGGGCACCGGTCTTTGGATCCTTGTTCAAGTTATGCGAAACCTCAACGTTTGCGCGAAGCTTGAGTGTCATGCTGGGAAGCGGGATTACGCTGATTGATGGTTTGGGCACCGTTGAGAAGTTGTTGTATAATCGGTTTACCGCCAAAACAGTTAGCGACACACGCACCAATGTCATCCAAGGTGGAAATTTTGCCGATGCGATCGGCGAGGGAAACGCATTCTCGCCGATGTTGAAGAAGATGGTGGCGATCGGCCAGCAGTCCGGCGACCTCAAAGGCGTGCTGGAAGAAGTTGCCGATTTTCACGAGGACCAATTTCAAGCGTCAATTCGAAGACTTAATTCGATCCTGACTCCCGCGCTTACTGTCGGTGTCGGAGCAATTGTCGGTTACGTTTACATCGCATTCTTCGTGGCGCTGTTGGCCGCGGGAAACTAGGAACAACCAGGTACAGACTCGGCGGCCGCTGGCCCGAAAGTGAAAAATGAACTTCAAAATTCGAACCCGAATCGTCCTCCTGATCACAACCTGTTGTGCCGTGCAGTTCGGCTGCTGCGCCCGCGCGCAAGCTCAGGAAAAAAAAGACCCGACCGCTGCCTCCGATGTCATTCAGCAAACGCTTTCCAAGATCCGGGATGTCGAGCGTCTTGACACCTTTGTCCAACAGAACCTGGCGCTCGTGGAAGAAAACAAAAAACTGAAAGCAGACATTGCTAGCATCAACAAGCAAATCGAGAAACTCAACAATGACCTGACTCAGCAGACGGCCTTGCTTCGAAAGCAACTTCTGCAAATGCCCACGTTTGAGATCCAATCCAAGATTATTGGCGAAGGAAGGAACATGGCGATGCTCAAGTCCAAAGACGCCGTATTGCGAATTCGTGACAAGACCGAGATGTCTGTGACAGTGGCGGATGGGGTTTGGGTCTTGATGCAGGTCAAGAATATCTCTAAAGACATGATCGAACTTTACTTTCCTGAATTGGAACGGACAGTTTACCTGTACGACTAGGCTTCCCCGATACTTGCTCAGGCGGTGATTGAGGGGGCCAATTCGAACCCGATTGCGGCAACGAGCAAACCATGACACGGATGTCTTTAGGTGAACGGACAATTGACCGAACCAGGATTCTGGCCGATCTCGCAGCGCTGTTGCTCGCGACTGCCATGCTTGGCGGCGCATCAATTCATGCGCAAGTCCTGAAGCCAACTCCCAATGCCCCGACGCCGATTACCGTTCAGCCGGAAGCACAACTTGATCCGTCGCTGGATCCCAACACGGTCATCATTGACCCAGCAAACCTTGATCCGCTGATCCTTCCTGATGATCCGGTCCTGATGTCATTTTCGGACGGCTTCGTTATACCCGACAAGCTGATTGAACTTGTCGATTTTCGAGACCAGGAATTGGGGCAGGCGATGCGATTGTTCTCCGAACAATCGGGCATCAACATTGTGCCATCGACCGAAGCCAACAAGTTAAAGGTCAACCTGTATCTCCGTGACGTTCGTCCCATGGACGTATTGGAAAACCTGACCAAGACACACGACCTCTATTATCGAATCGATGAAAAATCGGGTGTGATCCGAATTCACACCACCAAGGAATACGAAGCAAACCTGGCCAGTTTCCGGGAAGAACAAACGCAGGTATTTACCTTGCTGTACCCCAACCCGGTTGACGCGGCGGTTGCGATTCGAGATCTGTTCGGCGAGCGGGTCGTATTGAACCTGGGAGTTGGCGACCAGGATTCCATCCTGGACCTGGTTCAACGGCTGAATCGCTTTGACCTGGTTGACAGTCGGAATCTTGGTCTTGGGTCGTTTCAGGGCCAAACTTTCGGCGGCGGTCGATCGTTCAGTCCACTCAATGGATTGGGCGGTTTCAGCACCAACCCGGCGTATCGGAATAGCCAACAACGCGCGATTGACGAAACTCAACCACTTTCGGATCTCTCGGCAGAAGAGATCCAGCAGCTGATTGACGCGATCAATGTGCGAGCCAACCGTCCGACTCCAGTTCAAAACCCGGACGATCCGATCGCCAAGCTGTTGAAAGAACGCCAAGCCACGATTTACGTGACCGTGGTTCGCCGAAACAACCAGGTGGTTGTTCGCACGGGTGACGAGGCGACGATGAAACAGATTGCACTGCTGATTCAAAACCTCGACGTGCCGACTCCGCTGGTCATGTTGGAAGTCAAAGTCATGTCGATCCTGCTAGATGATGAATTTCGCAGTGTCTTTGACTATCAGTATTCTGATGGAGGGACGACAGCAGGCAGCTTCACCACCGGTGATATTCTGCCGACGCCTTCCGATCTGCTCAACGGCCAGGCCAGAAGGCTGGCATCGATGATTCCAGGCGGCTCCGTTTTGGAGCAGGGGGATTTCACGTTCCAGGTTGTCAGCAACAGCTTCCGCGCTCGGATGCAGCTGTTGGAAGACGACAACCGTGTCACGATCCTCAATACGCCGCTCCTGTTGACGGCCAACAATGAAGTCAGCCGGATTTTTATCGGGGAGACGATTCCACTAACGATCGGGTTCAGCGCCACGCAGGTTGTCGGAACATCCGCCACCACAGCCAACACCATTGCCGGGACCCCGATCACCGAGCTTCGTGACATTGGGCAATCGCTCCTGATCACGCCAAGCATCAATGCCGATCGAACCGTTACTCTTCGCGTCGTTCAGGAAAACGCCCGCCGCGACATCAATGGTGGCAAGATTCCGCTTTTGCAACAAAGCGGCGCGATTAGTTACGCGGATGTCGACACCGTCAGCCGTAGCACTGTCAGCGGGACGGTCGTCGCCAAAGACGGTCTGGCAGTTGTGATGGGTGGACTGATCGAAGACACGATCATGGACAACCGGGAAAAGGTGCCGGGACTTGGCAAACTCCCCGTGCTGGGATTCTTCTTCCGCCGGCAAGACACCGGGCGAACTCGCCGCGAACTGGTCGTCATGATCAGGCCCTATGTTTTTAACACACCTTCCGAGTCGGCTTCGGTCAGCCAGGAACTTCTGCAGCAGCTTAGCGTCCACCCGAGCGCGCTCAGCGGGGAACTGACGTTACCAACGTTTGCCGCTGAGGAAGTACTTCAGGTGGATTTGGACAGTTGTCATTTGCATCAGGCTTTCCGATTTCATAACATCGTGCCGCGAGTTTACTAGACAACAGGGAAACCCGGCACGCAAAAGGTCCTTTTTTCGAATCACGTTCATTTGAATTCACCCCGATCAATACGAAACCCAATAACCGATTCCGTTCGGGAGAGTCTGCTGCGCGTTTGGGTCAGCCTGGTGGTCTGTATTGGAATGGGTGTCTGCGGTTGCTCGCTGTTCAAAGTAGATCCTGACAAGTCAAACAAGTCGGACTTCTTGAAGGGCACAATTTCCAACAGTACCAACCGCGATCGCAGTAGCTCATCGAGCGATTCGGGAACCGGGTCATCGGAACCGAGTGTTCGACTTGCCGGAGGTGTATCGTTGGGTGACACCGACAACCTGGCTTTCACGCCGGCCGACCTGAGCTTGGTTCTGGCTGAAATGATCACCGAAAAGAAATGGAACTCCGCACGATATCTTGTCCGGCTGTACCCGGATATCGTGACGCGGATACTCATGGGTGACGACGGCGACTCGATTTCCCGGCAACAAATCATCGACGTAGCAAAGCTGTTTGACGAACAATGGGGCGGCGATGGCCAGGGTTCGTGGTTGACTTTTGTTCAGGCGATGAAACCGGAAGACCAGGCCAACGCTTTCGCCCAATCGCGCAACTCGTTTTTGAAATTACTGGAAAGGGACGAACCTGCCCAGGCACTTGGTCTTCATTGGAGTCATTCTCTGGAGGACCCGTCGTTGGTGATTGCACGCGCCGAAGCGCTTCGCCTGGAGGGTGTCGCGCACATGATGATGGAACACGATCGAGAGAGTCGTGACAGCTTTGCCCAGGCGATGTCGCTGCTCAAGACCAACCATCCCTACCAAGCCAGCAACATGGCGCTATTGCTGGGTGAATCGCAGCGGCATGCCGGAGCTCTGGAAGAATGGAAGTCGAGTTGGGAGTCTGCTGTTGACATCCAGAGCTGGTGGCTTGCTCAACGGGGTCTGCAGGATCCGGCATTTTGGAAGCAGGCGGCATTTCTCAGGCCGGCCTCCGTTCCCTGGCCTGACACGGTCATCGGACGACTCGAAAACGCATTGCGGGACGAGAACCTCGATTTCGGTTCCAGTCAAACAACCGACATCGAAGCTGTGGTTTGGGCGACGATTGGAATACAAAGCCTGAAGCGCCATGAATCTCAAAACGCGATCCTGGCGTTCAAGAAATCCGAGGCGTTGGTTTCAAGCAGGTCGCTCAAGGAAGAGCTTCAAATGCAACAGGCGCTCGCCATGATCGATGGCGGTCAACAGGGACCCGCTTCGGCAATTCTGCTGCGACTTGGCTCGCAATCGAGTTTGCTGGGTGACCGGGCCAAGGCAATCCTTGCGTCGTTGAAACTTCAAAATGGCGGACTCGCCCAGGGAATGAACCTGCTGCAGTCAGCGATCAAGACTTCCGGCCAGTGGCCGACTTCCGAACGACTGCGTGCGGAGGCCGACTACGGGTTGGCCTACCTGATGCTGGGCCGGGAAGAGAAGGGGATTGCGTTACTGAATCAAGTACACGCCGGGTTCGTCCAACAGAACCGTTACGACCATGCCTCTCAATGCCTGGCCAACATCGCCACCTATTATGAGAAAACCGATCAACCCGCACAACACCGGTCGGCCGTTGCGAGAATGAAGGAACTGGAATCCAACTGAGCCCAATCCGGGAATGGTTGCTCTGTCGGTTGAATGCAAGGAAGTCATTCCTGCCGAGCGTTGCGAAACATGCATCCCAACCGGGCCAATAGTGACTGCAGGATGTGCTTCCCATTCGCCCACACGTGCCACCCCACAGCGAACGTGCCCGCTTCACCCAATGGTCTTGGCGACCTGTGTCGCGGACACGCAATCAAGCTACCGTTTGTCATCGCATGTCAGATGCAACGATCGGGCGGCAGATTACGGTGTCCCGCGAACACAGCATTCGTCCACTCCCATCGAGATTGAACCCCATCCATCCTTCAATTCGGCGTCCCGGACTTTTTCCGCCGCTTCTTACGTTTGACCCCAATCGGCAACCACCAGAGGTAGACGCCAGTACACCAGAGTCCTGCCAGGACGAGACCATTGGGAAGAAAAACCCACAACTTTGCAACTTCGGAAAAGAAGGAACCGTCATGGAGGCTTTCAATGAAATCAGAACGGCGATAATTGACAGCCAGTACCTCACCGGTTTTCAGATCCACCTGAACTTCCCAGCGATTTCGGCACTGGACTTTGGCCATTCCTTTGTCGGGGCGGACATCGATTCGGTCAATATCTGACCAGGACTCAACTTCGGCAGCGGAGACACTCGATGTCGAGTCGAGCAAATACTGCCAGTCGATTTCCGGCGTTTTGCCGACTCCTTTGACGGTGGCCGGTTGTATCCAGGTAACCTGCTTTTTGACCTGAAGCAGCAATCCAGAGACAATCACGAGCAACATCGGGAGAAACGTCAGCAATGCACCCCAGCGGTGAAGCTTTCGCGACCATCGATTCCAGGAAACAACCATGCGTTAGAACAATTCAATTAGGGGTGTGCAAATCGAAGAACGGGAGGTACAGGTTTTCGCCGAGCTTCCGTCCATCCCATTTCTCGGCGAGCGACCTGGCCACCTGTCAGCACCACAATTTAGACATGATCCACAGGTTTGGAAATGCTCACGAATACCAATTGAGTGGGTGAGACAACCCAGGAGCCGATGGAAGCCCGTCCCAGCCCAGGCTTCCGCGGAAAATTTCAATGCCAATCGACAGCTGTGACTGCCCCTGGCGTTAGCGACTCCCCGTCCGCAGCTGTTCTCGATCCGCTTCCAGTCGCTGGCGGTTCTTTTCGATGCTGAGAATCTGCTTACGAACGGAATCGAGTTCGGATTTGTAGTTCTTCGATTTCTCTTCGATCACCTTCATTCGAGTTTCCAGATCTTTGATGGTCTGGTTCAATTCGTCCATGCGCGCTTTCTCAACATTGTAGTTTCGTTCAAGAACGCTCTTCTTTTCCGGCAGGTCGCCATACTTCGCATTCATTTCTTCCAACTCGAGATTGATCTTTTCAATCTCTTCCTTGTTGACGACTTCGGGGGCAAGTTTGCCGGTCTTCAATTTTTCAACGATTTCTCGAACGCGGTAGGCCGGAATCGCAAGACTGGAAACACGCCCAGCCCTCGCGATATTGATGCCGACAATTTTTCCGGAAAGATCAACGATCGGCCCACCGCAAGTTTTGGAACTGAGCATGGAATCATGCTCAAAAGCTTCCGGAAAATCCTTGCGCCGGCGACTGAGGATGCTACCCATGCTGTTCTGCATGTTACTACGTTGGTTATCCGGCGAAACCTTATCTCTTTCGGCCAATGTTAAGCGGATTTTCATTTCCGTTTCACCCCGGAGGATACCGAGGGTAATTCGGTCATTGACATCATACTGTCCCAGCGTTTCCACAATTGATCGGTTGTCCTTGACCTGGGTCGAATCGATACTGACGATTACGTCGTTGACCCAGAGGTCGGCAAGATCGGCCGGAGAGCGGGGGATAACCTGTGTTATCCTGACGCCGCCATCATTGGGGACATTTCCCATCAAGATTCCGATGAAGGGCCTGGAGGGGGCAATTTTTCGCGCGTCGACGCTGACGACACCAATCGTCGCCTTATCGTCGCGACTCCCTTTCGGAGTTGCGAGCCAGCGTCCCGTCAACGGAGACGGTTCTTCGCTCCACTGGGCGACGTTTAGATTTTCAGCGTCAACTTTCAAAAGTGCCAAATCCGTTTGCGGGTCGATCCCAATGACCTTGGCCTCGACGATTGTACCATCGTTTAACTTGCAGCCGATCGACCCACGCAGTTCGCTGGCCTTCGTCAGAACCAAACCGTTGGAATCAACCACGGTTCCAAGCGCAATCGGTTGCTTACCCGCCATGATCGTCAACGTGGATTCGTTAACCGAAGCGACCACAGGTTCAAAGAGTCTGACAAAGTCATCGGACTGTTTTGAAAACTTGTTAACGCGTTCAATATTCGGCGTGCCGCGAATGGAGCGCAGCTTATCCAGAGCCCTTTCGGCGATCCCTTTCTTGTCATCGTCTTGCTTGTCATCGTCTTGCTTGCCATCGTCTTGATTGTCTTCGTCTTGCTTGTCATCGGATTTTTTGTCAGGCTTTTCTTCCTCTTGTTGGTCGTCCGCCTTTTCTTCTCCCGGTCGTGTCTTGCCGTCCGATTTCATCTCGGACTCATTGTCATTTTCCTGAAGCTCGCTGTTGGGTTCAGCATCTTTTTCCGCCTGTGCCTCATCCGCAAGCTTCTTACCGGACGGCTTACCCTGTTCCGATTCCTGATCCGACGAAGGCTTGGCAACATCGGCGGGTTTCGCCTCGTCCTGTTTGGAATCAGCATCTTCGGACTGTCTTTCCCCACCCTGGCTTGGAGATTCATTCCGCGGAACCGGTGGTGCTTCCTGGGCACCGAGAGATGGCGAAAACACGAAACCTGTCACGACCAACAGGAATAAAAAGATTCTGAAGTTTTTCATGGTTTTGACTTCAATCCAGTTTCGTTATGTCAAAAAGTTGTTTGGTATTTGAGCGAGCAACAACAGCGGCCTGTGGATTCAATGATCCTCTCCCAATCGTCAATCAGTTACCCACTCGCATTCGATCACCAACCTTTAGCTCAATCGTTTTTTCTTCGCCGTTTCGTCGGACGACGATTTCGGTCACCACGTTGGGGCGGAGATTCAAATCGGAAATCGCCTCATAGATGTCTTTCTTGTCTTCGATTGGGATCGAACCGAGTTTGATGATCACATCACCTTGTTCAACGCCTGCTTTCTCCGCGGCGCCTTTGGGCGTGACCTCTTCGACTTCGTTCGTATCGTCCACCACGCTCAAACCCAGGCTCGGTCGGCCATCAATCACAACCGCTTTGGCCAACAGGTCCCAGTTCTTCGAGTAGACGTCAGCCGGAACATGCAGGTTTTCAACCAGTTCGGATCCAATTCGACTGTGAATCCCGATCAAGTCGCCGTTCATATCGATCAACGGCCCCCCCGAATCACCACCCACCAACGTACAATCGGTTCGAATAACGCGATCGTTCAGAAAGATGATTCGTCCGACACGAACCACCATCCCGCGGGAATCGTCAATGCCGCCGGGATGTCCGACGGCCATTACCCATTGGCCTTCTTTCAGTTCATCCGAAATTGCGAGGTCGAGGTAAGGGAACTCCTGTTCTTCACCCTCGTTTTGAGTGATCTTCAGCATTCCCGAGTCAACGCCCGTTTCGATTCCCAACGTCTCGGCCTTATACTCTGTTTCCTGGTATTCGTTTTCCTTGCCCGATTCGTCAAGGAAGGTAACCGTTGCGGTCTGATTGGGTTGACCGATCACGTGGGCGGCCGTCAAAATGTAACCGTCGCTTGAAACGACGACGCCCGAACCCTGCGATTCACCAATCTTGATGTTTACCGTTGCCGCTTTCACTCGTTCCGAAATTTCGGCGAATCGCTGTTCCATGAACTTGAGTTGTTCAATCGAGTTGGGTGATTCTCCGGAAAAAAGAAAGCCGGAATCTATCGACGCAGACGGAGCACTGGTAGGAACTTCATCGACCTGGCCAAAACTCGTTCGCATCGGGGACGCGAGAACCAAAGCGACACAGATCGCTGAGAAATGAAAAATGCAAAAAATACGGGGCATTTCAGTTGATCCTTGGCTCGAATTACCTGGTCGCGTCATCCGGGAACGATTCCATCGGAACGCCACAAGCGTTGACTCCGATCAAGAATCCGGTCGAACACGTAAATTTATCCCTGTTTTGCGGGCTAAAGATAGCCCAATCATTGTACCACTCCCATTGTGGCGAGGCACATTCTGGATTCCAAGCCACAGCTAAAAATACGTGGCAATTGCGCTTTGTGATTGTCAAAAACTCGAATTATTTTTCCTCTGGAAACCCGACATTCCGGATAACTGACAGGAACAATCGTGAATCGTCTCATTTTCGGGTGTGGATACCTTGGCTTTCGGGTCGCAAAACGCTGGTTGGAAACCGGGGATACTGTGTATTCCGTTACACGCAATGCTTCTCGAGCTGACGACCTCAATGCCCTCGGTTTCATTCCAATCATTGCGGACATTACCGATCCGGAGACCCTCGCTGATCTACCGGAAGCAGACACTGTTCTGTTTGCCGTTGGAATGGATCGAACCACGTACTCGGATATTCGATCGGTTTACATCGAAGGACTGCGAAACGTGCTGAATCATCTGCCAGCGTCAATCACCCAGTTCATCTACATCAGTTCGACCGGTGTCTATGGCGATTTCGGTGGTCAGTGGATCAACGAGACTTCGCCAACCGAACCAGTCCGCGAAGGAGGCAAGGCGTGCCTGGAAGCAGAGCGACTGCTCATGGCCAGTCGGCTGGGGCAACATTCAACCATTCTTCGTTTTGCGGGAATCTATGGGCCGGACCGTGTGCCGACTCGCCAGCTGATTGAATCGAAACAATGGAAGAAACTGGCGGACCAGGGTTACTTGAACCTGATCCACGTCGACGACGGAGCTCGGATCATCGAGGAGATTTCGAACCAGCCGCCGAGTGGCGAAACGTTCATCGTCAGCGACGGCCGTCCGCCACTGCGGCGGGACTATTACCAATTTATCGCTCACCATTTCGGCCTTCCGGACATCCCGTGGGAACCGTCTGAGGCGACTCCGGAAAACTCGCGGGCTGGTAGTAACAAGCGAGCGTCGAATCAAAAACTCGTCGAACAACTCGACGTGAAGTTTAAGTTGCGCGATTACCGGGCAGGACTCGCACAGGCACTGGACGCGACCAAATAGCCAAGGTGGCTTGTTGAACCGGCGGCAGCAAGTCAATAAAATGCGGTCGATTGTACCTTGCCGAAAAACTACGCTTCACTTTCGCTTTTCTAACGCAACTGGCAGTAGTTGCCCGGAAATTATTTATGCTTGAACGCAAACCGATCTTTCCCAATATCATCGAAGTCAATCACCAACTTGGCCACGTCCTGGGTTGCAACGTGTATGTGATTTATGACGGCGAACAGTGGATCATGATCGATATCGGCTATGAAGACGTGGTCGATGAGATCATTAACCTGATCCGCGAAATTGATTTGCCGTTTTCGGGCTGCCAAAGTCTGATCGCAACGCATGCGGACGTGGATCACATCCAGGGATTGGCCAAAGCCAAACAGATACTCCGCACAACTGTCTCGGCCCATCCACTGGCAGCCGAACCGCTCCAAAAAGGAGATCGCATCAAGACGTTTGCGCTGATTGAGGCGCAGGGGATCGACATGGCCATGCCTCCAGTCGAGGTCGAAACGTTGATCGACGAAGGGAATATCATCCAGGTTGGCAATCTCGAAATCGAAGTCTGGCTGACGCCAGGTCACACGGACAGCCAGCTCGCGTTCCGGATGGGAGATTACCTGTTCAGCGGCGACAACATTTACCGGGACGGTTGCATCGGCGCGATCGATGCACATCACGGCAGTGACCTGGTCGCGTTTGTCAGGTCCTTAGAGCGGATTCGTGAAAGCGATGTGAAATGGCTGCTGCCCAGTCATGGCCCGATTTTTCGGAAAGACAATGCGCTACTCGATGCGGCGATCCAACGCGTCGAACGCTACCTTCATATGGCCGACTTCGGCACCTGCGCCATCGATTGGCCCCTGATGGACGAATTCGAAGAAGAAATCGCTGCCGGGAAAATGCCCGGCTAGAACTTTCCGCCACATTGACCAACGTTGTCGGCTCGGTGGTTTCCCGGTATCGTAAATCGTCACGCTGTCGCTCGTTCACTGGACATCAAAAACGCTGAGAATCAGGGACGTAATGAGAACTTTGCTGGCTTTCCTGGTCATTACGGCGTGCCTTATACCTGCGCAGGCCGAGGCCCAGGAATTGAATTTCAACTTGCCAGATCTGGACGGCAATCCGGTCAAACTGGAAAAGCAGGACGACGATCAGTTTACGGTTGTCTGTTTCCTGGGTGCTGAATGTCCCCTGGCAAATCTCTATGCTCCGCGGATCAATCAGCTTGCCGTCGAATTGAAAAAGGTTCGGTTCATCGGCATTTGCAGCAACCAGCAGGACTCTCTGGAAGATCTCCGCACGTATCGCAACAAACACCAACTTCGATTTCCACTCGTCCAGGATCGCCACAACGTCGTCGCCGATCAATTCAACGCCCAACGGACACCCGAAGTTTTTCTGCTTGATCGCGGGTTGAAGATTCAATACCACGGTAGAATTGACGACCAGTATTTTCCGGGGATCGCAAAACCCAAGCCCGACCGCCACGATCTACAAATTGCGATCAACGAATGTCTCTCGCAGATACCTGTTTCGATCGCAGCTACCGAACCCGAAGGCTGTTTGATTGGTCGTGTGAAAGAAGGGACCCAGCCTGCCAGCAACATCACCTATGCCAACCAGATTTCACGGATTCTCCAACATCACTGTTCAGAATGTCACCGTGCCGGTCAGATTGGTCCGATGGAATTGACTCAATACGAGGAAGTCGCTGGGTGGGCTAACATGATCGTGGAAGTCATCGATGACCACCGGATGCCACCATGGCATGCTGACCCGAACTACGGTGAATTTATCAATGAACGCCGCATAACGACGGCGGAAAGACAAATGGTTCGGGACTGGGTCGCCGCGGGTATGCCCAAGGGTGATTTGTCCGAACTTATTCCGAAACGCCAGGTCGACAACCCAACCAATTGGCGTTTGCCGAGGGAGCCCGATCTTGTGGTATCCATGCGTTCCAACCCGTTTGACGTCCCGGCAGCAGGAGTGGTGGAATACCAGTATTTTGTCGTCGATCCCGGATTTTCCGAAGACAAGTGGGTCACCGCGGCTGAGATCCTGCCGGGTGACCGCAGTGTTCTTCATCACAGTATTGTGTTTGTACGTCCTCCTGACGGAACCGAGATGAGCGGAATTGGCTGGCTTGCCGCATATGTTCCCGGCCAGAGCGCCCCTTCGTACAACCCGTTGTTTGGTCGCAAGATCCCCGCGGGATCGCGATTTGTCTTTCAGCAGCACTACACTCCCAATGGGAAGCCAGCCACCGACACGACAAAGATCGGGCTGATTTTTGGGAACGAACAAGAAATAGAAAACGAAGTCTTGACATTGTTGGCGCTGGACCAGGAGTTTGTCATTCCACCGGGCGTTGAAGATCATCCGGTCAGGGCAAAATTCCAGCGTCTGCCCCAGCAGGGAATCCTCCTGGGTATTGCTCCACATATGCATTATCGCGGCAAGACATTTGAACTGACCGCCGATGTTTTCAACGATGACGTGGCCACTGGCGCGGCGGGAACATCGCGAAGAACGTTGCTCCTGGTTCCCAACTATGATTTCAACTGGCAGCCCATCTATCAATTTCGAGACCCGATTCCCTTGGACAGTATCAAATCAATGGAGTTTGTCGCTACCTTTGACAATTCGGAAAAGAACCGTGCCAACCCGGACCCGACACGGCAAGTAATCTGGGGCGATCAAACCTGGGAAGAGATGGCTGTTGCATTTGCCATTGTTTCCCAGCCTCGTGCCGTCAAACGGAAACGTTCCCGCATTCTGACCGCCAGCCAGAAACAGGCCCTGGAAAAGCGCCAGGTACTCCTCCGGCACAAGGTGAACAAGTTTGTTGATGCCTATTTCCAACGATTTGATGCCAACTCGGACGGCCGAATCAATTCGTCCGAATTACCGCGGTCCGTTCGCGACCATGGCGTCATGCAGATTGACGACAACGGCGATCGAATCATCACCCGTGAAGAAGTGACGCGTGCGGCAGGTTTGCATTTTGAAAACACACTGCCTCATGAACCAACCGTTGACTGAGCCGTTGGATTTGGAAAAAGTTCGTTGACGCATGGGAAGGCACACACGTTTTGTTCAAACGTTTCAGAATTTCGACGGGGTGGATCGTTCAGCGCCGTTGGTTGACAGCTTTATCCATTGCCGTCATCAGCACGATTGCCGTCGGCGGCTATGTTGCACCGGATTCGATTGTTGAATGGTTCAAGACAGTGGTCGAGCGACCGGACGAACCCAACGAAGACCAAAACGATCGTCTCAACAAAATCGTCGAAGAAGTCGATTATCGGCCACCGCCGCGAGTTGATACGATTCAATTGTCCGGATACGACGCCATCATGGTCGTTGAATCAGATGCCTTTTTTACACCGGAAGGAGCGGACGCGATTCGCGGGGTTGTTCGTCAATTGAAGTCACAGGATTATATCGACGAAATTCTGTGGATGGACGAGATTCCCGTTCTGAATATCTTCGGCCTCAACGAACCACTCCTGCCGGGCAAAGAAGCGGCAATGGAGAGATTTGAAATTTCCCGCCAAAAGGCCCATGATCACCCGCTGGTCAATGGTCAGCTTCTTTCGGCCGATGGCAGAATGTTGTTGTTGATGATCAACGTCAACTACCTATTCATCGAGAACGACGAAACATTCACGTCGGGCATGCGGGACGTGGCCGAGGCTGAGCTTGCCAGGCATCCCGGCGTGGAAATGAAATTTCTGGTCACCGGAAAGGTACCGGTCGACCTGGCAGTCAAGAGTGCTCGGGAGGAAAACCGGTTGAAATACCAGGTGATTGCCTACGGGATGATAATACTGTTGAGCATGATTCTGTTTCGAGGAGCCACAGCGGTTTTCGTGGTCGCATTGGCGCCGTTCCTGGGAGTCTTTTGGACGCTGGGGTTCGTCCGGTACTTCGCGTTTCAAATGAACCCTTTCAATGATGTTGTCCTGCCGATCCTCGTTGCGCTGGTTGGGTTTACCGACGGAGTGCATTTGATGGTGCAGATTCGGCGCGAGCGATCGTCCGGGCTGGGCCCGTTTGCCGCGGCCCAGGAAGGTGTCCGGAAAGTCGGGTTGGCTTGTTTCCTGACGTCGCTGACAACCGCCGTCGGATTCGGATCCCTGGTGCTGGCCAACCATGAACTGGTTCGCGAATTCGGGTATTGTTGCGTGATTGGAGTCGCGCTTTCATTTCTTGCGGTTGTCCTCTCGATCCCTTTGGTCTGTTCAACCTGGCTGGGACAGCGAATCCACCTGGGACACGGCAAGGGGTATATCGATCGGAACATGAACCGGGTTGGTCGCGTCGTTGAATTCGTGCTCAAATATCCGCAGCGAATCAGCACCCTGGGGATCCTGGTGACCAGCGTTTGTTTCCTGACATCGTTGACACTCCGGCCAGACGATCGACAGGGTAATATGCTCCCGCCGCGCAGCGAACCGGCGATCGCGCTCCAGGAAATGGATCGTTCGATGGGCGGACTGGAGCAAGCTCAAATCGGGATTACCTGGAATCGAGAGGGCGAGGACGGAAACGGCGGAGCGGAACTACTGACCGTGTTAACGGAAGTTCATCAGCTACTGGCCAAAGAAGAACTGATTGGTCATCCGATATCGATTCTCAACCTGCTTGACGCCTTGCCGGGCGAAGGAAGAATTGAAGACCGTGTTTCGCTGTTGGAATTATTACCACCATCGCTCAAGCGGAGTTATTACACTCCCGAGCATCGCGAGGCGCTGGTCACGTTTCGTGTACAGGACCTGGGCATTGCCCGCTACGGTCCGGTTTTTGAACGAATCGAGAACGGGATGCGGGAGATTTGCTCTCACCATGAAAATTTCTCTTTCTTTCTGAGCGGACGTCCGATTTTGCGGTGGGAGAACATCTACCAGATCGTCGTCGATTTGGTGACAAGTCTCGGGACGGCTGCCGTCATCATTTTCGGTATTCTGGCAATCGTGTTTCGTTCCTTACGAATTGGCCTGATTTCCATCTTCCCGAATGTGTTTCCCCTGTGCGTTGCCGGAACCTATCTGGTGCTTGCCGGTCAAGCGCTGGAAATTGTGACGGTTTGCGCATTTACGTGTTGTCTGGGTATCGCGGTGGATGACACGATCCATTTCCTGACGCGGTATGCCGAAGAAAAAAAGGAAACACCGGACGAGAGCGAAGCCATTGAGAAGGCATTCACTTCCGTTGGGACAGCGCTGGTAATAACGACATTGGTTTTGGTTTCGGGTTTCATAACCGTTTTGTTCAGTGACGCCCGTGATCACCGCCTGTTTGCATCAATGGGAGCCATTACCGTTGCTTCGGCGCTGGTCGGTGATCTGGTTTTTCTTCCCGCGATTCTGAAGACCTTTGCGAAGAAAGACCAGGATGAATTGAAACGCGATTTCGACTAGTGTTGTATCGTCGAGGGTTCCGTTGCGAATCGAGCGATTGGCGACTGGAACGAGTCCGCTGCGGCGTGACCACGACAAAATGTCCAACCTGCGGACCTAATCAGCGATAGCAGGCATAACCTGGGCAAACTTTGCGGGTTGTGTGGTTCGCATTATCGCTCATGTACCGATATTGTCGAACAAACGGTTAATCCAACTTATCACATGTGCCGATTCAAATACGGTTCAAGACCGTTGACGATTGGTTTAGTTAGCCTTGAAACCAGCTCGTTGAAACCCAATCAGCCATCGCATAACCCGTCCATACGCAGCGCGATTCGTCGCACTGTCTTTGAGGAGGAAAAACTCCATGATCCGTCGTTTATTTGTTGTTGCGATTTGCGTATGTGCATTCGCAGCCATCGGTCAATCAACCGCACAAGCTCAACAGCCTGCCTACGGCGCCAACTGGGGTCAACAAGGTTCGCGGAACATGGATCGGTTCTATCATTACCCCTATGTAACCTACCCACAAAACTACTGGGGCAACGAGTATTTTCGAAGTGCCGACAGTCTGTATTACCGGTACCCGGCCGAAATGCGAGTTCCTGTTTACAACAAACAGTGGCATAACTACTATCCAACGCCAAGACGTTACCACTTTGGACACCACTTCATTACAGACGTGTTTTAGACAGATCGATCATGACTCACACAAAAGGCCATCGGATTTACCGGTGGCCTTTTTTTTGTGGGCCAGCAGCATTTCCAGATCCAGCTTCCACATTTGCCAATTGCCTTGGCGGGAGGTTTCGACCTGGCTGTTGTCACTCGTTGACGGGCCAAACAAGCGGAAACGCAGCGTGAAGCCATCCCATGCATGTTGCGCTGTTGAAAATACGGAGCGTCACGTCCGGGCAAGCCATTTCTACCTGCTGGCTTGTTCGTAGACGGCCTGCAGAAGTTCCTCGACGTTTTTGAAATTTTGTTTGCCGGAGATCGGTCCTGCCATTAGTTTTCGGGCTTCGGATTCGGCATGTCCCAGAGCCAGGAGTATCTGGTAGGTTTCATCGACGATACTGCGCTCCGTATTCGTTTGGGAGTCTTCGGTGTCGCGCTGAACCAGCAACGCGAATTTTGCCATTTTACGGCGCAGCTGGGCCACGATCTTTTCGGCCATCGCCGAACCGATGCCGGGCATGGTTGTCAATGCTTTGACGTCCTGTTGCTCGATTGCGTGAGCGATGTCCTTGACCGGACGGACCATCGCCCGGAGTGCCTTTTTTACTCCCAATCCCGGGACCGAGCAGAACAGTTCAAAAAACTGACGTTCGATTTCGCTGTTGAAGCCGATCAGCCGTGGTGTCATTCGGCCGCCTTTTTGCGGATTTCCGTCGATGTACTGGATCGTGTGCAAACTGACTT
>JAHEBQ010000112.1 GCA_024642205.1 Planctomycetaceae bacterium
GATATTTGAATGACGGTGAACAAAACCGCGGCGACGAGTGGTCGCCGCAAGGTTCGTCAGTAGATTACATCATGCCGGGCATTCCCATGCCCCCCATGCCTCCCATGCCTCCCATGCCTCCCATGCCTCCCATGCCCATGTCGCCACCCATGCCATGATCATGGTGATGGTCGCCACCTTCCTCTTCTTCGACCGGGATCTCTGTGACCAGCGACTCGGTGGTCAGCAATAACGATGCGACACTGGCCGCATTTTTCAAGGCAGTCATCACGACCTTGGCAGGGTCGATAACGCCAACAGTGACCAAATCGCAGTAATCGCCAGTATCAGCATTAAAGCCTTCCGTTTTTCCCTTCATCGCACGAACCCGGTTAACGACAACACCTCCGTCGTAACCTGCGTTGTCGGCGATGCAGCGTAACGGATATTCGAGAACGTTGTGGATGATCTTGACGCCGGCCAGTTCGTCGGCGGAGAGTTCGGTGAGTTTCTTGAGAGCTTTTTCGGCTCGCAGCAATGCAATGCCGCCGCCCGCAACGATCCCTTCGGCAAGTGCCGCCGCAGTGGCGGATTTTGCATCTTCGAGCAAGTCTTTGCGTTCTTTCATTTCGGTTTCAGTAACGGCGCCCACATTGATTTGCGCGACACCACCGGCCAGTTTCGCAAGTCGCTCCTGGAGTTTTTCTCGATCGTAATCGCTGTCGGTGTTTTCGATCTCGCGGCGGATCTGATCCACACGACCGGCTATGTCTTCTTTTTTGCCTGCGCCACCAACAAAGATGGTTTCCTCGGATGTGATTTTTACTTTCTTGACGCGACCAAGATCCTTGAGCTGAACGCCTTCCAGGTCGATGCCAAGATCCTTGAAAATCACCTGACCGCCGGTCAGAACTCCCAAATCACCCATAATGGCCTTGCGGCGATCGCCGTAGCCCGGGGCTTTCACGGCACAAACTTGGAGAATTCCCCGCATCTTGTTAACGACAAGCGTCGCCAAGGCTTCGCCTTCGACGTCTTCGGCGATAATCAGCAATGGCTTTTTGGCTTTACTGACAGCTTCGAGGAGCGGAATCAGAGCCTTGTTCGACGAAATTTTCTCTTCATAAATCAAAACGTACGGGTTTTCCAATTCAACGGTAACGTCGTCCTGATTGGTCACGAAATGAGGTGAAAGGTAACCGCGATCGAACTGCATCCCTTCGACGACATCGACGAACGTCTCCGCCCCACGGCCTTCTTCTACCGTGATTACGCCATCTTTGCCGACTTTGAGAAACGCTTCGGCGAGAACGTCGCCGATCGTTGGATCGTTGTTGCCGGCGATCGTGGCAACTTGCTTGATTTCTTTCTTGCTTTTCTCATCGATGGGTTGAGCCAGTTTTTGAATCTCGGCGCAAATCGCATCGGTCGCTTTGGCAATCCCGCGCGAGAGAGCCATTGGATCGTAACCCGAAGCGATCATTTTGAGGCCCTCGCGGAAAATTGCTTCCGCCAGAATGGTCGCGGTCGTGGTTCCATCACCAGCGACATCGTTGGTTTTGCTGGCGGCTTCTTTAACCAGTTGGACACCCAGATTTTCGAAAGGGTCGTCCAGTTCAATGTCCTCGGCAACCGTGACACCGTCTTTGGTGATCTTGGGACTGCCCCAGCCCTTGTCCAGAATGGCGTTGCGCCCACGGGGGCCAAGTGTGCTGCGAACCGCGCGAGCCAGCTTGGAAACACCTTCCAAAAGCGGCTTACGGGCGGCGTCATCAAAAACCATTTGTTTTGCCACCGGATTCCTCCAAAAAATTTAAGTAGTGTTGATTTGGCGAAGCGAAAGTGCTTCGATGAATTTGTTTCAAATGCTCCCTGCAGGGCAGCTCAGCACAAATGGCAGGCGCACCCCCAGATAAACCGGCTTTACGCAATCAGTGTGCCAAAGCCGAATCAAGCTCAAATAAACCGACGTTCGTTTCGCCAGTTGTTGCCCCCCGTGCTCCAGCTTTCGACTGTTTTTGCGGTGAAAACGGTTTGCTGCTTCCTGGCCGTCGAGAAACCAGGCAGTCTTGAAAGCAGCTTGGTAGGGGAAAATCAGCCCGTGCTTTGAGGCTCACTGCCGTTTTGGGAACTCTGGGATCGCCCAAGAAGTGACAAACTGGCATTCAAAATGGTCGGTGATATGTGTTCCCTTTGCCATTTCAATTGCGTAATATCATGCATAAAATGTTGCATAACTGTTATGCATTGAGTGGGTCCAGTGAAGGTTACAACATGAAACGTGAATATGGAAGAACGACCATTACCGTGCCGTGGGAACTTAAGGAGCGAATGAAAAAAGCTCGGTCCTATGTCAATTGGTCGTCCGTCGCCTGTGAGGCGTTCGAACAGAAACTGTCTGAGCTCGGACCTCTCGAAGAGATAACTTCGGTTGACGGGGCGTTGGCAAGAATGAAATCGTTACAGGCATCCAGTCCAGCTTGTAACGACCGCCTTGGCCAAACGGGAAAAGAAGCCGGGACTTATTGGGCCCTGAATTTCGCCGATCCAAACCAGCTGTCGAGAATGGAAAAATTTCGCAATGGATTCCCCGAGCAAGAGTGGGAAGCCTTCATGAATTCGCGGGAGGGATGGGTGCAATTGGGAAAGTGCATTGCGCCAGGAAACGACCGTTTGAGTGGGCCCAGGTCGAGTGGTATTGAACCAGTGGTCCATGACCCATGGAACGCGATCGGTGGTCCTTCCAGCCGGCATCGCCGCCCTCGGATGGGAAAACATTCCGACCGCGGCATGGAAATCTGGCGATCGATTTTGGATCGTCGACCAGATCAGCCCGGTTTTTTTCGGGGGTTTGCTGAAGGTGCTTTGGATGTTTGGAAAAAGATCAAGGATCAACTTTGACCCATTGTTACCTGAAGGGCCGAATTGGAAAATCGGGAATTCCGAAATCCGGCGTTGACCTGCTGGACAACGTAATTGGCGGCCGGACGATTACTCTGTTTCGGCCTTACTTTTTCCGTGATTGCTCAACGACCACGCTTCCAGCCATTGCTGGCCACCACGCTTCATTTTGAAGTCGCTCATCAGTCGGCGTTGCATGTCTGGCAAATGCCCTGCCCCGTAAAAAATCGCGATGTTGCGTTTTCCCTCGGCGATTTCCTGTTCCAAAACTTCCATGCATTTGGCGTTGCGATGATCAATAATGGTCGAGCCATCCTTGCCCTGGAACACGACCATCCCGGCCTCCATGTCCTTGATCTGTTTAGCGAACGAACGCCGCAATCTCAGTTCCTTGTTTTTGGAAAACATCGCAAACAACATGCCCATGCTGTCTCCGCCTTTTCCGGCCGATTGCATCGCCATGCTCTGACCAATCGCCCGAATCGCGTACTTGGAAATGCTTTCGTCATTCGCATTCATGCTTGCTGCAAATTCGGCGGGAGACATGTCCGCGTGCTTGAAGTTCTTTTTCGTATAGTCGATATGTTCCAGCTGAAATTCCAGACCCAGAACTGACTGCATTCCAATTTGCAAGGCAGCGATCGGATTGGTTGGAATCCCGTCACCACGCCCACCGCCTTTGGGAATGACGGTTCCTTTGGGCGCTACCAGTTCATAGAGCATCGACTCATATTGTTCGAAGCGCTTGTTTAGCGCTTCGAAATACTCTTTTTCGCCGATATGAACCGCTCCGATCAAGTCCACCGTGATTCGGTCACCTTTTTCCGTCGTCAATTCATACCGGGTAATCGAGGTTTCCAATGCGATTTCCCGCCCCTTGCTGTCCTTTCGGATTCGCATGAAATGCTCGGAATCCTTGATCTGCCGGTCTTTTGCCTTGGCAGAGGGCTCGAGTTCTTCGTCGGCCACGACTTGGGAATCGGCCTGCGGGTCTTGTTCGGCGACATTTGACGGTGTCGCGGTAGCCACTTGACCGCAGGCAGCTGAAACTGGACCTACAGCGATCAGTAGCGTGGCGATCCAGGTCAGCTGTGATAAGGATGTCAGTTCACGCATGGTTGACTTTCATTTTCGGGTGTTTTGCCGAAAAACAGGCAAAAACGGCGAGCAAACTGGGATTTCAGTTTGGTTTCTACATGACCTCAGTATATGGATGCCGGGAGAATTATTCAAACTGGAATGTCAACGCGATTAGAAGCTTATGGCCATGTACTTGGGCTCCGCGTAGCCTTCATGCGATGAAGTCGGCCCCAAACGCCGGGCTGGAACCTTTGATTTCCAAGATTAATTGATCAGCGTGGGCCGGTAAATCGTCACGTTGCTTCCGCGCGTCACAAAAACCGAGGCCGGACGCTTCGCCATCGGAATGACAAAGCTTTTTCCAAACAGTCGTTCGACGTCGCAGGTGAAATTGGCTTGCGCCGCATCCCAAATCGTCCAGGCGGGTCGCTCAACCTTGTACTCAAGGGTCTTGTTAAATTTGGCCTGATAATGAGTTGAATGATCAAGAATAAACCCGACTTTCGTTTCCGGTCCCGTGTTCTTGATTTGACTCCTTGCGCGAATTCTCAATTTGTTCCAATGGTCGTCGACCTTCCATTGATATTCAACTTCGGGAACTGCGTCGTTGCCTTCGAAGCCCTTGTTTTTGAATTTCATTTTCAGGTTGCGGTATTCGGTGTCAAACCGCGAACTTAAAATCCAGGCCGCCATGGAACTCGAAACATAATTCTTGATGAAACATGTCCCTTTTCGGTTTGCCGGATCGCTTGGATGTCGAACATAAAACCGCAGACTGAGTTCGACGAATCGACGTGTTAATGGAACTCCCATGACTCCAACTTTGCGCATCACCATGCAAATCAGACTTACATAAGTCTCGTTGTTGTAATAATCCAACTCCAGTCCCTTCGGCACCAGCCGGGTCAGGAGGGCCGGTGGGACCTGGAAGTTCACTGCAACCAACTCAGTAAATGCCGCCTTCGCCAGTACTTTTTGTTGGATCGGTTGAGTTTTCGCTGGGGATTGGGAAGTGGTGGTCATTGACAAGGGTCCGCCGCGTTAAGTCAGGAAAGTTGCCTGTCGAATCAAACTGCTCCGTTGTTGTCGTTGTTGTCATTCGCGTCCTGTTCGTCTGGATGTCTTCGGGTGTTGCTGTGTGACACCTATTTTAGTCACGCGAGACGTGTTCTGGCCATTTGTCGAATACCGTTTTTCGATTTGCCTCCGAGGAGAATCCGGCATAATGCAAGATCAGTTTTTTCCAGAGAAACATTTTAGGTCAAGCCTGTAATCGCCAATGTCATTTTCATTCAACCCAATCGTTGTTGCTAATGCCAGATCGCGAATCTGGACCTGTATCAATTTCGGATGTTGTTGAGCCAAAGTCGTTGGTCCATCGTCGGTTCGTTGGGATGGGGTGCTCCGGGTTTGCGGAAAGTCGTTCCCACAACCGTTTGATCGTCCATCAGCGCCTCCAGCTTCGACGCGTCCATCGGGTGTGACAGGTTTCCGAAAACATCACTCGAGTTGATCCTGGTCGGTGGTGGAAGTTGGCGATTGTTGGCAATTTTGACAATCGACGGCAATGAGTCACCCAACCGGCAAGCCCTGGCGACCGGCAGCCGAATCATGAGGGAGTCATTTTCGTCATTGGACAGCGTCTCCAGCCATTGGCAGATAAGTCGTCCCAGTAGAGGCCGGGTGCCGTTGCCGGTAACCAGCGTCGTCAGCTGAGTCTGGGTCAGTACAGTTTGAATCCGGCAAACGTCCGCATCGCGCACAGGTCTTCTGGAAAGCAGTTGTTGCAGTCCGTCGGCCGGGTCCAGCGAAGACACGGAGAGCAAAGATGTGAGCGCGCCGATTGCCTGCGCCGCATTGGTGTAGGTATTGTTTCGAAGTGCCAGGCTGGAAGCGGAGTGAAAGGTTTCTTCAACCGAGTTTCTGTCTTTCTCCGTCGCCACCAGCAAATCCCGTTGAGCTTGATGCATGACAACGTACAGCTTGCAACTGACGCGATCGGCGCCCACGATTTCCGAGAACGCCGGCCAGCCATTCAAACCAGGATCGTTGCGAACGCCGTCCAGAAATTTACAGATCTTGCGTACCCGGTCTTGTCTTTCAATCAGCATCCACAGACGCGTAGCACTGAATTGAATCTCGCTATCGGCCCGGCCCGGGTCCGGATCGGTCGCGACAACTCTCAAAAACGGAATGGCGGGTCCACCGATCTTGAGCCGCCCGGCCTCGGCTTCACGTCCAATGCCGTAACTTGAATTTTCGAGCGGAGCGAACCGTGTGTCGATCGAGGAGTCGAGGGCTTGGACGGTCTGATCTTGACTGGTTCGTTGCCCAGGGGGCGGTTCGGACAGGATATGCCCAATGCCGTCACCTACCAACTCACCCATGAATGCGACATGCCAAAGACACACCGCGAATAACATGTTCGCTGCCCGTCCCGCAATCGTCGTTCCCGATCGTTGAGATGAAAGTGACTCCCCCTGGTTTCGGAAGTGTCTTGTGACAAAATATGTTGCCATTTCAAATCCGAATTTAATGGGAGCGATTGTCAACAGCTTGCCGTGTGGTCCATATTACCAGTATTGATTTGGCTTCACAGCATTGATTTCGGGCAAAAGTCGGCGATTTTGCTGCTTTTGAGGTTGGGGTCACCATGAAGTGCATCTGCGACAAAACAAGAGACCTACCGGACTCCCATTTTCTTGCACCAGGAAAATATCGTGATCACGATCTTGTTCGACATTGATGGAACGTTAGTTCGAAGCGGAGGAGCGGGCATGCTTGCGATTGAACATGTCATGAAGCAGATGTTCGGGGTCCGTGAAATTGGCAAGGTCGAGGTTCACGGGAGAACCGATAACGGAATCCTTGAGGAACTTTTTGAGTTGGAGTCGCTGTCTTTTGACGAGCATCGTTCCGAATTCAATGAACGTTATTGGTCGAAGCTTCCCGAGACACTCGGTCGGTGCCCGGGAACCCTTCTCCCGGGTGTGAAAGAACTGCTGGCGGCCCTTCAGCGGGACGAAAATGTTGCGATGGGGATATTGACCGGAAATTCCAAACGGGCTGCCGAGATCAAGTTGCAACATTTTGAAATCGATGAGTACTTCGAGTTTGGAGGCTATGGCGATATTCATACAAATCGAAATGACGTGGCCGCGATGGCTCGGTCTTCGGCTGAGCATTGTCTGGCCCAGGCTTTCGAGCCAGAGCATTTGTGGGTCGTGGGTGATACGGTTAATGACATTGCCTGTGCAAGATCGATCGCGTCGAAAGTGGTTGCTGTTGAAACCGGAGGCGGTTTGAATGAAAAACTGTCCGACGCCCAACCTGACGTGCTGTTTCCGACGCTCGCGGATACAGCAGCTTTTCTGGAAGCCGTCGTCGGGAAAACGACAAGCACATCCATGGAGACTGCTTCCACCAGGACCAAGGATCATAACAAACGGATGCGTTAAAGTGTCGAGCAGAAGCTGACGGGGTGAGCTGACAAGTTGCAGGCCACGCTGCATTACCAGAAAAGGCGCCTCACTTCTTGGTGCGGGAAATAACCTGAACCAATCCGGAAAGTCGTCCAGCGCCCGACCGAAGCTGTCGTGGCGGCGTTCCGAGCCAGCTAAACGTCGTCCCGGGGTCTTCCGCCTGCACAATATGGTGCTTCGGCGTTGCCCGGCGAAAACGTCGGGCGCGGTTCGGTTGAAGCGAAGATTCCGAATGGAGGGATCGATTGGATTCGCCGGTCGAGCGAGACCGCTGCAAGCAGACCGGACGACGGGAATTCCGCGGGATTTATCATTACATTCGGGTTCATAACATTTGATATGAGTGATTCCCTTGAATAAACTGGAACTTCAGATTTGACTTTCCAGAAACGTAACCAGGTCGATCGCTCTATTCCTGTCCCTTGTAGCGATCAGCCCCTGGCTTCCGGGAACATTCCGCTCTTCGTGTGATTCATGATTGAACTTCCCGTCGTGAAGATTGAACCTGCAAGATTGACGTGGCCCGAAACGTAATGAACAACAACCCGCTAACGATCTCCCAGATTCTGGGCGCACTCAATCGTCATCGATTCGCAGCCTGTGCGACGTGGCTGCTGGTGATGGTTTTGGTGTTTGCCGCGTTCTTGACCTGGCCGCGGAAATATGGATCTGAAGGGGCGCTTTACGTCAAGATGGGTCGCAACAATGCCGGCATCACACCTGGTTCCGGTGTCGCAGGTGTGACCGTTCAGGATACCCGCGAAACCGAAATTCGATCGGTTGTCGAAATCATCAAGAGTCCAGCCGTTATCGAAGCCGTCGTCGATGAGATCGGCGCAGAAACCATCTTGGACAATCGCATGTCCGGCATCCTGCCGGATTTTTCGCTGCCGAGTTTTTTGTCCCGCTCGGGATCCGACGATAGCGAAGAGTATGACGCATTAAAAAAGCGCGGCGTTGCGATCAAGCAGCTTGGCAGCAGCATGTCCGTCCAGGCCGAAAAACAGACATCGATCGTTTCGGTTTATGTCAAAGCCAGTTCGGCCAAGTTGGCTCAGCGGATCGTGACCTCTGTCTTGAAACATACCAACGACGTCTACCTGAAGATCCATGCGGCGGAGGCATCAAAAGACTTCTTTGAAGAAGAGGTGAGGAAACAGAAACTGCTGGTGGAAAACGCGGAAGAAGAATTGGCCAATTACCGAAACCGTATCAATGTGATATCGGTGGAAGCCGAACGAATTACGCTGCAAACGACGCTTTCGACACTGAAAACAGACTTGATCAATGCCGAAACCAACCTTCTGGAGTCAAACCAACGACTGGACAAACTGACGGAAGTGATGGCAAAAACGGAAGCGCAAATCGCGGTTCCGACTTCCGGCGTCGAGCGACTTTCCTATGAAGATTCACGCACGGAGGTTTTCAAACTTGAGGCCGAACGTGAACGACTGGCCGCAACTTACGAGCGGACTCATCCGGAAATCATTCGAGTCGAGCAGCAATTGCTGAGTCTGAAGAAATCGCTTGAATCGATGACCGAAGATCGAACCGAGTCAGTCATGGCGTCCAACCCGGTTTACGAACAGATGCAAGTCGACTTCCTGCGTGCCAAGGTTGCCCAGCGGGCCGCGGAGGCGCGTTTTGAAGGACTCAAGCAGATGTACGAACAGTCGCTCGCCAAGTTGCCAGCATTGAACGAAGCCGAGCGGGTTTCCCAGAAAATGCAGCGTGAAATTGAGATCGCGAACCGCGACCTGTTTGTGTTTTCGCCCAAACGGGGTGAAGCTCGAATCATGTCCGCACTTGATCATCGAAATATTTCGGGCCTGACGACGCACGTGGATGCGACGCTGCGCGTCAAGCATATCAGTCCCAGGGGCAGTCTGTTTATCCCGATGGGCTTTGTCACGGCGGTGTTGTCCGCGCTGGCGGTTGTGCTGTTCCTGGAGCGCAATCATCTGACCGCGACCTCTAACGAAGGGGAAGTTGAACGAATCCTTGATTTGCCGGTCCTGGTCACCCTGCCGCGCGTCTATTCCAGCAGAAATATGGTGAACTGATGATCGAAAACAATATCGACCGCAGCCAGCGTGAGCTAAAGCAGGCACGCCGAAAGGGAGTCGCACCGAGTTCCAGCCTGCGACGACATTTCTTTGCTCTGGCGCGACAGGTTCGACATTGGACCGAATCACGACCGGCTCACGAATCAGGCTGCGGTTCAGCGATTGGTGTCACGTCGCTCGTCTCCGGTGCGGGCAACAGTACGGTCAGTTTCAACCTCGCTTGCGCATTGACGGCACTTTCCCGGAATCGCGTGTTGCTGATCGAATCCAATTTTGGAAAACAATCCATCGCACGCAGGTTGGGGTACGGACGTGCACCCGGGTTCGGTGAAATGTTGCTGGAGGTCGCGGAATTTGAAGAGGCGGTTTTTCCAACGCCCCTGACGAATTTGTCGGTCATGGGAAGCGGGAGGAAATCCGATCAGGAAGCGTTGGAGCTTCCGTTCGATATGTTGCCCGGGCTCATGGGAGAAAAACTGAACGAGTTTGGATTCCTGGTTTTTGATCTGCCTTTGGCCAATCATTTGACGGCTTGTCATTCCATCACGCCGTATTTGGATGGAGTGGTGTTGACGGTTGAGTCAAATCAGATTGACCAACGTCAAATCGATCGGTTCAGGCAACAGCTTGAAGGTCAGGGAGTTGAGATTATTGGAGTTGTTTTGAACAAGGCCTGATTCGATTTCAGGGGTGGCTACGTTGAATTCGGCCGTTCGGTCGGATGACTGTGTTTCGTTGCCTTGAATGGTGGGGCCCAATCGACCAAGGATAGTTACACGAGATTTGCAACATAGAATAGTTTGAGAATTGGATGATTATTCGTTCGCGGCGAAAAAACGAGACATGGATCTCCCGAATGGTCGGGGCTGGTTCCCGAGATTCGGTTTCATCCGAGTTATTGGATGAACAGCGGTTTCAACGGGAATTGCTTAAGGAGGTTTACCGATCCGATCGACGTAATTTCGATCGCGAGTTTGGGCTGATTCGCGTTGTTTTTCTGGGCCCG
>JAHEBQ010000113.1 GCA_024642205.1 Planctomycetaceae bacterium
TGAAGACGGACATCAAGTGTTTCGGCCAATCCTGAGAGCCGCAGCGTCTTCAGTGTAAAAGATAATGAATCATTCATAGGTCAGTGCTTCCTTTCTAAAATCAACACGTACAAGATTCCCATACTCCGATAAGTTTCGGATGAGGGGATGCTCTTCGAGAAACTCAAACGACTCTTGCTGATCCGCTCCGTGCTTGATCAACTGTCGAATGGACTTGAGGCGATAACAGCCATTGGCGTGGGCTGTCTGGCAGGCTTGTTCGATTTCTTTGCTGGAATGTTTGTGGCTCAAGTTCAACAAGCCGTGAAGAACCCGAACCGATTGCACGCCCCGATTGGCAACCAGTCCCAGTGTCCAGGCCTTCGTTTCTGGTCCGATGACCGAGGTTTTTTGCAATAACCAGTCCGTCCCCCGTTCAACTGGACTGATCTTCTCTGAGGCGATGTGCTCGCGGTGGGTACTGAATTTGCCTTCAGGTTGCTTGGCGTGAGTGCTGATCAAGTTCATCCGGTTGTCAAAGACGCGAACCAGCCGCGAGTCCCAGCGAACCCACAACGTGCGGCCGAGATACTCCGGCGGCACACTGTAGTACGACTTGTCGACCGAGAAGTGACCATCGCGACTGACTTTGCGCTGGGATTCTTTGAAGTTTGCGAACCGGTCGACCGGCAACGTGAGCAGCTTGGCTTTCTCGTTTTCTTCAAACAGTTTTTTGACTTGCTTGCGTGTCGTTCCGTGGATCCGAGTGTCGGCAACGGTCTGTTCCCAGCGACACAAGTATTCATTCTGCCCAGCCAGGCTCGTGAACGTACGGCCTTTGAGTGCATTCTCTTGAACGTAGTCCACGCCCCGTTCAACCTTGCCCTTGTGGCGCGGCGTTCGCGGTTTGGTTGGCAGCAAGACGGTGCCGTAATGATCGCAAAAACTTTGCAACTTGGGATTCAAGTCCGGATCGTACCAGTCGGCTTGGATCACGGCCGCTTTTAGGTTGTCAGGAACCAGCGTTTTGGGAACGCCGCCGAAATGCCTGAAGGCGTTTTCCAAAACGGCAATCAAGTTGTCGGTAGTTTGTCGAAAGACAGATTCACTGTAGCCTTTGCGGGAATGACTGAGCACGACTCGCAACACATGGGTGCGGCGACGCTTGCCGTTTTCATCAATCACCAGGGCGCCGGTTCCAAAGTCAATCTGAGCTTCTTCTCCAGGGCCGACTTCGATCCGCCGAAACGGCAGCGGCGTTTTGTTTTTGAGTTTGCCGATATACCGGCGAACGCTTGGGTAGCTGCCTGTGAAACCATGCTCAACAACCAGGTCCTGGTACATCCGCTGGGCCGTGAGGCCTTGCTCAAGCCAGTTCAGGATAGGTTCCCGGTACGGTTCGCAGAGGCTACGAGACCCGGTGGGCGCTTTGGCTGGTTTTGAATCCTGTTTCAGGTAACGGGCCACCGATTCCCGGTTGATCCCAAGTTCACGTGCGATCCGACGTTGGGACCAGCCCTGTTCCTGTAACGTCTTGATTGACAACACTTTAGCCTCTCTGAGTTGGTTGGCCATTCCGCTCGATTTCCTTTCTTTGAAAAGAAAGAAAATCTAACGAAACCGCCCTCAAAGTGGCTGGTTTTCAAGCGCCCATCACTGGCTGGTTTTGGGCGCCCGCTGACACTCTGTTCGGCACAGCCAACCAAACAGTTACTTCGGATATGCAAAATTTCGTTTTTGAAATAGACGGCATTACATGCGAAGGTTGTGCCACAACAGTCCAAGCGGCGATTCGCCAAGTGCCTGGGGTTCTGGCCACGGAAGTGGATTACGAAAATAGCTTGGCTAGCGTTGGCATGAAACCGGGCCAACCGATTCCAATCCAAGAAATTCAAACGGCTCTTAAGCAGGCAGGATATTCTGGTTCACTACGTGAATCGCCTAGCCCATGACTCTCGCTTTTAGTTTTTTAGCAAGTTCTTCAAGCTGCTCTTCGCTAAGAACTTCTTTTGCTTTTTCCATCATTCGTGATACGAGTCCGCTTCGGAACTCACCCCAATTCGTATCCGAATTCGAAGCTGGTGTTTCTTTCAGCACTTCTTGTGAAAACTGGAGCAGGCTGGCAACTGTTTTTTCGTCGAATTCACCAGCTTCGGAAAACTGCTTGACTCGGCGTTCAAACACCGTGCGGAATTCAATCTCCGACAACTCGCCAACTTTATCACTCTCTCTCCATTGCTCTGATTTGATCGCGTTCGCGACATCGTCACCTGCCAGTTGTTTCGGCTTCCGATTTTGTTCCTTGAGAATCGCATCCAATTCAGAAGCTACGGCCACGGAATCAGCAGAATCCTTGAGAGAAACGCGAACCAGCGAGCCGCTATGATTCGCCATCGCCGATTCAACACCTTCGACTTTTTCCAATTGCGCCAACACGGGAGCAAGACGGGAACCTCAACCGAGGCCGCTGACGGCACCTCACGTTAAGCCTTCGACATTGAATACCAAATCCGTTGCCACCTTAGTTGATTCCGTTTTGTCAGGCAGTTTCGAATTCCGCGACGCATCACTACAGCCGATAGCCAAACCCAGGCAGCTGATCGCGACGCAACAAATTAGTTCTTTCATCATAGGCCCTTTCAAGCACAACTATTTTTTGTTGGACTGATCGAGAAGTTTTTGAAGCTCCGGAGCGAAACTTTCGGCAGCCTGAAACCCTCTAAGTTTTTTTACTTCTGTTCCGTCTGGATCCAGCAACCTGATATCAGGCAAGCCGGAAACGCCAAAGTGTTTTGCGATTTCCGGATTTTCGTCGGTGTCGATCTTTAGTAATACACAGTCGCCCAACAATCTTGCGACGTTCTCTTCTACGAATGTTTCGTTTGCGATTCGTTTGCATGGAGCACACCATGTTGCCATGAAATCGAGAACAATCGGTTTGCCATCTCGCTTTGCAGTTTCAAGTGCTTCGGTAAAAAAATCGGGAGGTAAAAAGTCCGCATTTGATTTTTCGCCCGCAACCAAATCAGAGTCTTCGGCACCTGTTGCGATCGTTGCGGGAAAGCCAGATTTATCGCATGCAGCGAGCAATTCCTTTTCGTTGACCTTTGACGCGTCGTACGAAACGACGAACTCATCTTGTTCGAGTTTCATTCGAACTTCTTCAACACCTGGAAGCTCTGACAGAGCTTCATTGACCGCATCCGGTCAGGCCATTCACGTCGCGCCACTTTTGCTTTTTGCGAATCCGGCAAAATGGAGCCGTGTCGTTTTCATAATCGAACTCGACTGGTCACTAGTTTCGAGTTTCGAATTCTGGCAACCGGTGGACAAGATGATCGCCGCGAGTCCAAGTGCAAGCTTCAATTTTGACATTACATGTGTCCAAAGTTGGCATTTTCAATCCGTTTATTCTACACGTTACACCATGGTACAACGTCAAGCTTAGATACTTATCATTTTGAGGATTCTAGGAACTCTGCAATCTGTTTCTCAATCTCATCGCGAACTCGTACGAAAGTTCGCATTTTCTGCTCATCCGTTCCCGTTTCATCGGCCGGATCGTCGAACGGCCAGTGCTTGCGTTCTTTGGCCCCCGGAAAGAATGGGCAGGCTTCGTTTGCGTGGTCGCAAACAGTTACCACGAGATCTCCTGCCCTTCAAATTCGGAAACGGATTTACTGCTTCCATTTGAAATGTCGATGCCGCGCTGGTTCATCGCTTCGATTGCCAATGGATGAACGTAGCAGGACGGAGCCGAGCCAGCCGAAAACGACTCCCACAGGCCGTTGCCAAGTTCGCGAAAGAGCGCTTCCGCCATTTGGCTGCGACAAGAGTTGCCGGTGCATAATACTAACACGCGTTTCATCACTGCTTCCTAAGACTAACGAGTTGAGATTGCGCCTCGCAAAGATACTTTTGCAAGACACAGTTTGTAACAACTTTCAATCTCCGGACATTGCTGGCGGTCATCCCATTCTTCAATGTCTGTTTCGATCGAACGGTCGCCACGAGTCATACCACCGACCAACTCCACGGTCGCGGCAAACACTTTTCCGCGATTCGGGAAATTGTTTTTCATGTGCAACGAATCAGGGAACATCGTGCCAAAACAGTCTTTGTGTTTAATTCTGTTCATTCCACGCTCCGATCTTGGAAAATTGGAAATGGCTAATTGTTGGCAATGTCCTTTTCCGAATCGTGCGGAAACCATCCCTGAGTTCGGACGCAAAACTTTACCAACATCAACATCAAAGGAACTTCAATTAGGACTCCCACGACAGTTGCCAATGCGGCACCGGATGAAAGGCCGTAGAGCATGGCCGCCGTTGCGATTGCGACTTCAAAATGATTGGATGCTCCAATCATGGCGGTGGGAGCTGCATTTTCGTAACTCAAACCCACCAACTTGGACAGCCCATACCCTATTGCAAAAATCAAAACGGTTTGAATGAATAGCGGAATCGCAATCCACAGGATCGTGAATGGATTCTGAACAACAAGCTTAATAAAAAACTTCAATGTTGTCTCACCTATGTTGGCACAGAGGGGACTTGGCCGATCGATTGACCTTTCGCCGTTTCCACTTCCGCAATTCGAAGTTTTGAAATAATTTGCTCTGCCGTATGACGTTTTCGTCCCATCACTTGCCTCCCTTTCAGAATCCATATGATAACAAAATCCTAAATCTTGTCCTGGACTCGTTTTGAGGGGGCAGGTCAGCGTGGATTTTTTGGTTGAACCGAGAAGTCCACAACCAAGAGACGAAAACGTTACCCCTTCACCAAATAACCAAAGGAGAGTCACATGAAGATTATCATCAGTGGAGCGACTGGACAGATCGGGAAGCATCTGTTGAAGCGACTGGACTTGAGTGCTAATGAGTATGTTCTCATCACGCGTCGCGCAGAGTCACTGGCTGAACTGGCTACCCAGGGAGCCACGATCGCAGAGGGCGATCTCGAGGACAAGCAGTTCCTTGAAAAAACACTTGCCGGTGGCGATGTCTACTTCTTCCTCCCTCCTCCCGATTTTTCTTCGCCTGATAGGGTCGCGGCCTACGAGCGCCTCGCCCAGGCATCTCGCGAAGCAGCGCTGGCCAGCGGTATCAAACGTGTCGTGCACCTGTCCACACTGGGTGCCCACATTGACAACCGTGAGACGGGACTGATCTACGGTCAGCATCTGGCTGAAAAAATCATTGCTGGATCGGCACCGAATGTCCTTCATCTGCGTAATGGATTTTTCCTCGAAAACTATTTCGCATCAGCCCAGACCATCAAGCAAGATGGTGCCATCTATCTTCCGGTGAGCGGCGAGGCAAGATACCGTTTCGTTTCAACCGAGGCGATCGCAGCCCTGGTCGATGAATACCTGCATGATACAGGCTGGCAGGGACAGCAGGTGATCGAATTTCAGGGACCGGACGAATACTCATTCGCAGACGTGGCACAGCAATTCGCAACCGCCCTGAACCGCGAGGTATCTCATGTCGCCGTCCCTCCTGAAGCTGCCATTGAGGCCCTTCAGGGCATGGGCATGAGCGCCGCCTACGCCAGTGGACTTACTACATTGCTTCAGGCAATAGGCTCTGGCTTGCTGGTAGCCGAGTTGACGCGAGGGGATGACCGCGTGCGTGAGCATGGGCTTACGCCGCAGGCATTCGCGGGTCGTTACCTTAGCGCAGTTCTGAATTGATGGCCGCATTCTTACGAGACTCACCAGGCTGAGGTCAACAAAGTGGTGCGGGCGACGTTTCACAGCTCGCCTGATCCCCGGCTTTGGGCAAGACAGGAAAACAACAATAAAAAGGAAAGAACAAGAACGAAGAAATCCAAACCCTGTTGCAAACCTATCAGCGCAGTCTGAACGAGGCCAATCTGGATCTGGTCAAACGCGTATACGCCGATGATGCCATTTTCATCGGTCAGCCATTCCCCACCGCAACAGGTGTAGACGAAATTGTGGCACTGTATGCAGACTTCCTGTCAAAGCTCGATTTCAATGTTGAGTTCGAGATTCTCGAGGTCGAGCTGGGGGACGACCTCGGCTTCGTTCGTACTCGGTCGCATGGAACCATTGTCCCAAAGGGCCAGAAGGCCGGGGGTTCCGAAGGAAATCGTGAATTGTTTGTCTTAAAAAAAATGGAAGGGTCCTGGAAGGTCTATCGCTACATCTTTAATGCTGAAATCTGAATCTGGTATTTCAGTCCAGATCATAAACAATTGCGCGGCATGCATTCATTGTAATGTCATGCGCACAAATATTCATTTCGTAAAATAAAGGGGAAACCATGCCACCTGCCATTCAAGGCATAATCACCGTCGCCGCTCGCGTGCTGCTTGCCCTCATCTTTTTAATGAGCGCCGTCGGAAACAAGATACCGAATTTTTCGGATGTTGCCAGATTGATGGAGAGCCAGGGTGTACCAGCCCCTCAGATCATGCTTGTTGGTGCCATTGCATTTCTGTTGCTCGGCAGCCTGTCCATCATCATCGGCTTCAAGGCTCACATCGGTGCCACGTTACTGCTGATCTTCCTTGTCATGGCGACCTACTTTTTTCACGACTTCTGGACATGGCCCCAAGATGTCATGTGGGTTCTCAGTTCCAACTCGGACGTGAAGATGCCGGTTGCGCAAATCGAGATGATTAGCTTTATGAAGAACCTGGCTTTAATGGGTGCCATGCTGATGATCATCGCCAATGGGGCCGGTCCAATGAGTTTCGACGCAAAACGCGATGCCAATAAATCCAAATAGTCCAATCGACTTAACCCAATGAGAGTATAAAAAATGGAAACGTTTGATGCGATTTATCAACGCCGTGCCGTCAAGCACTATAATCCGGAACACCAACTTACTGATGATGAGATCAGGAAGTTGATGGAGGCAGCTATCCAGGCCCCCACTTCCTTCAATATGCAGAACTGGCGGTTCGTTCTCGTGCAAGATAAGTCGCTGCGGCAGCAGATTCGAGCGGCAGCGAACGATCAGGCACACGTTACGGATTCATCGCTGTTGATTGTAATGACCGCTGATGTCAAAGCCTGGGAGAAATCGCCCCAGAGATATTGGCGAGATGCTCCCAGAGACGTTGCCGAAATGCTCGTCAATTGGATGGGACCATTCTACCAAGGCAAGGATCAACTCCAACGAGATGAGGCGATGCGTTCCTGCGGCTTGGCCGGTCAGACGATCATGCTGGCAGCAAAGGCTATGGGCTACGATTCCTGCCCAATGATCGGCTTCGATCCGGTCAAGGTCGCCGAGTTAATCAACTTGCCACCGGATCATGTCGTTAGTTACATGATCACTGTCGGCAAAGCGGCAAAATCAGAATGGCCGAAGCCAGGACAACTCCCCATGGAAGAAGTCGTTGTTCACAATCGGTTTTCCTGAATACTGAACTTCTCCAAGATTGGTAGTCAGTGAGTCACCTTATGTCATGTTATGGCGAAAGGAAGATTCATGAGTCAAAAACGTCGAACATTTAGCCGAGAGTTTAAATTGGCGGCCGTCAAGAAGGTTGTCGAGCAGGGATTCATCAATGGTATTTCGTGGTCGTCGATCATGTACAGAGCCATTTGACGATTGGCGACGTGATCGAGTGCACTTTCGAATTTGCCCGGATCACCGACCGGGCAAACCGAAGTGCCTATTGTTTCTTACTCAAATGGAAAAGATAACAATTCATTTTCAAAATCGTCTTCGTTGAACTCCCCGAACAACTCATCTCTTTCCAGGAGCGACTGGCCGAAACCAAGGCGACCATCAAGTCCTTCGCGAACTGCTTGGCTTTCAACAGTATTTGAAATGATTGGTGCGGCGAATTCTTGGATCAGTTGATCCAGCTTGGCAGCATGTTGGGTCGTCCGTCGTAATTCATCCGCATTCAACAGGTGATCAGAGCTGTCCGCCGGCAATTGGTATCCCTTACTCGTAAACAACGAGCCCAAATCGAACGGCTGACTGATTGGCATCAGTAATGCCTCCGAATTACCCATTCGAACACCGGGAACCAACGTGGGATGCATGATGCCTTCATCTTCCGTGTGTTCCATTCCAAGCACATGACCTAGTTCATGCATTAATACCGAATGCAAGTCGACCAACCGTGAATCCGACAATTCACCCGCCGCGTCTGAGGTAAACCACCCCAGCCCGGCAGCATCGTCATCTATCCAAATCACATTGCCAGAGTTAGCCCCCAGCGTATTCTCGGACAAATCTGCGATTCGCAATTCTACATCCATGAGCTGCTCCACCTGGTGTCCATCAATTCCTGACTGGGACCATTGTTGGACGGCTTTATTCAGAGTTGCCTGAAGCTGAAATGAATCAAGCGTGTTAACCTGGAGATTCGATTGAGCGGGCTCCGTATCGAGTCTCAGGTTCCTGACGTTGTCCAGTCTGACTTGAATATTGCCGCCATCAATCAGCTGTTCGCTCGTCGTCGTGCCTGTCCAATTACTGGAGTACAGCAATGTGGAACCGTCCCAGAGTGTGAAGCCAACCATATCCAGTGTGCCAGGTTCACCGGCGTCCGTCACGGTTGCCAACAATTGCAGGTTTCCGCCCAGTGAAATTGGGTTGAGCGGATCTGTAATATCTTTGAGGTTGGCTTTCGAACTGAATTCGGCTCTCAAGACATCTGGATCATCTCCTGATCCTGGCGGAATGGCAACCAACGAAGTCGTGGCGTTAGTCTTGATCTGATATTTCTTGCCATCCTGTCGGATGATGATGTTGACGTGCCCCTGAACGTTGGTCCCTCTCTTGTTGGTCTTGATGTTGAAGCCATAGTTTGTTCGCAGCCCATCATCCCCGGCATAGACGCCACCAGAGCTTTGATTGACGATGTAACCACCACCGGTGACTGAATTATTCCTTGGCTTGGAGACGGTGATCAAAGTCGTGTCGCTCGCCGAATTCTCATCCATGTAGTTCTTATCAACCTCGATTCGAATTTCAAAAGTCTCAGAATCCTGGCCGAGAATGACCGTCCACGAGTAGGAGGCCACGCCGACGGTTAGATCGCCTGCGTTGAGCAAGGTGACGGGCAAATTAGCAGCGATCACGTTGTTGGTGGCATTGTCGATGAACGAAACGGTGGCGTAGGTAATATTTCCGGAGTCTTGATCAACCCCAGCCGGTAGTGCGGCAGTGATATCCTGAATCGTTGCCCGCAATTCGACCGTTGCTTCGTCGTTGTTGACCGATGGAGTCGAAACGAACGACATTCCGGAATAAGTGGCAACCGCATTTTCCTGGTTGACCGTGATCGAAGAATCTGCGGAGATGGCAGCCCCTTCATCGTCGGTCACGGTCACACGAATCGTATAGTCCCCTGGTGCCAAGTCAGCAATATCGGTCACTGTCCATGTACCGGTGGAACCGAATCCACTTGAATTCGCGGCCCCATTTCCAGCGAACGTTAATCCGATTCCAGGCTCAAGCGATCCCGAGTCAGGTAAACCTGGCAGGAACGTTGCCCCGCCGTCCGCGCTATAAGAAACTTCTGCCGTGAGTGTTTCCGAATCGACATCGCTGAATTCAAACGTGATGGGAGTAATCTGATCGCTATATTGAACGTCCTGTGAATCCACATTGACATCACCCACCGGTGCGTCGTTAACACCGGTAATGGTAACCACGATCGTATCTGTATCGAAAGCACCAGTCGGACTGTCAGAAATCGTGACCGAGTAAGTCGCCGTCAGCGTTTCGCCGGTCGCGAGGAATTGAACCTCGGAATTATCAAGGTCAAAGTTCCAATCGATCGTTCCTGCACCGTCTCCGGTGGAAACGTCCGAGATGCCAACAGCGATCGCGGCATTCAAAGCCGCTTGCAATCCAGCCGGCAATATCGGGCCTTCAGACCAAACCGCCACAGCATTCGAAACGCCGACCGTATGAGTGTCGGTCAAATCGACATCGGTAAAATCAAGTGTGCCGTTCTCGGACAACGTTGGATCAGCCTGATCTTCGACCAAATCAGTCGAGTCGCCAGCAGTAATGATCGGTGCGTCATTGGCGCCGGTAATCGTGACCACTACGTCGCGGGTTAGTACTCCACCGTGTTGATCATCCAATGTCACCTCATAGGTCTCTTGGATCGTATCGCCCACTCCGAGGAATTGAACCGCAGCATTTGAAACGATAAAGTCCCAACGCAATTCGCCACCGATGCCGGTTCCCGTTGTCTCAGCCGCGATCGAAGCGGTCAGACTGCCGAGTTGGCCGCTATGTGTCGTTGAAGTGTATATCGCGCTGGCGATATGCTCGTCCGTCAAATCGAGGTCAGTGAAATCGAGCGTCCCGTTATCGGTCAAGTTTGGTGAAGCATCGTCCTCGGTGACGCCACCGAGCAGGTCTTCGGTAGTGATTACCGGCCCATCATTGGTTCCGGTCACGGTAATCGTCAGCGTACCGTCAGCGGTCAGTGGCGTGCCATCGTCGTCGGTGACGGTGTAGTCAATCACGACCGTGGCGGTTTCACCGGTGGCCA
>JAHEBQ010000059.1 GCA_024642205.1 Planctomycetaceae bacterium
TTCGACCTCAAGCTCGATCGACTAATGGAAAACGCGACTGCAATGGGCGCCGACCTGAATCAACTCGACGCAACCACGCCAATGGAGAACATTTTTGAAAGTATCAAGCCGAGTGAATTGAAACGGATTCGCGGTTCTCTGAGCCTACCCGAAAATTTTGACAGCTTGATGACATTGGGGATGGCACCGCAGCTCCCGATGGAGTTTTTCGTTCAAATTGAATTCGCAAATGTAGACGCGTGTCTAATGATGGCGGAAAATATTGAGAATCGGTCAAATGAGGTTGAGCTGGAAGGACAAAAGTACTGGACCCCTGAAGCCAGGAAAACGGGTGTTTATGGCCATCGCCTTAACGACACGACGTATGAATTCGGTTCCCAATCCTACCTTGTCCATCCAGACCGGAACTTTCTGACTCCCACTTTAAATAGCATCTGGGAAAACGTTTCCGACCAGGCACTTCGAATTGCGATGGATCTGGAAACGCCAGACGGCTTTATCGCCCAAGCCATTGAAATGGGGCGACCTTCGGTCGATCCTGAGGCGGAAGCCTACCTCGATTTGATCGACAATTTTAAGACCGTTGTTTTTACCGTAGACTTCGACTCTGACAATCTAGTCACTCTGGTTGCCGACGCCAAAAACGCAGAGCAGGCTGAAGAGTTAAAAGGCGGACTCGACTCACTGCTGATGTTATTCCAAATTGGAGGCAAGATACCAGCCATGCAGTTGGCCAAAGACGCTCCCAAAGCAGGCGCTGTAGCAAATAAGATTCTCGAATCACTGGCGGCGACGCAAGAAGGCACAGAGGTTAGATTTGCCATCCTCAAACCCGAAGGGTTCAACCAAGCTGTGGCTCAAATGATCGCGGCGGCGAGGGAAAGTCGGTCAAAACTTGCCGATTCGAACCGGTTTCGACAGCTGGGTCTGGCGATCCACAACTACCACGAAACCTACAGGATGTTTCCGTTTGATGTCAGCTCCGAAAACGAATTGAATAACGAACTTAGTTGGCGCGTTCGTATCCTGCCATTTCTTGATGAATCCGTGTTGTTCGACCAGATGGATCCGGGTGCTGGCCCCTCAGCAGAACCAAATGCGAAATTCGTGGAAAAAATGCCCAGCTTGTTCGGAGACGATGGAAAATTGTCAAATGCGGTTTACATCAAATCGAATGTGAAGACATTTGCCGATGTGAGCGATGGTACCTCTAACACGATTATGCTGATCGAGTACGCTCAAGGTGAACCATGGTTGACCAACGCCGGCTTGTCCATCGAGGATGCTGTCACGCTGGTATCAGGACTTCCGGATGGCCAAGAATTGACAGCGGTATATTATGATGGCTCAGTACGAAAGTTGACGAACAAAATTGACAAAGAGACATTGGGCAATCTTTTTGACCCCCGCGATGGCAATGTCGTTAAGGACTATTGAATACCAGGGAAGAGAAATGGCTCCGTTTATTCTTCGTCGAACATCCGTTTGATTTTTGATTTTGGTCAACTCCAGATTCAGCCTGTTGGTGTCGATCAATCCGACGGTCCTGTCGAAATCGCGGGTAAGCGAACCGTTGAGGTACACGTCAGTAGGCCGGCTTCGTGTAGCGTCCAACCGGATTCCCAACGTCCGCCAAACGCTACCATGCCTGGTTGAAGGGTTCGATCGGCGGCACTGCGGATCCTCACTTTTTCTAGGTTGGCCGGGGTTCGCCGTCGGCTGGCTGATTTTCCTGGCAAAATTGATAAAATACATACCGTTGCGCCCGCGAACACTTTCCGTACAAGGCCCGAGATGACACGAACCATGCACACATTCATTCTACCTCTGGTCACGTTGACCATTTTTTCGGTGACGGTCGAAAATTCGTTTGGTCAGGAGGCCTCAAACTCCAAGAAATCAAAAATGACGAAATCAAGCTCGATACTCTTGAAACCCTGGATTGGCCCCTACGGTGGCGTTCCGCCGTGGAGACAAGTCAATCCCGACGAGTTCCTGGCAGCCTTCGAAACGGCAATCGAAATGTCAACCAAAGAAATCGAAGCGATCGCGGACAACCCGGATCCTCCGACCTTTCAAAACACGTTCGGTGCACTTGAAGACGCGGGGCGAACACTGAATCGGCTGGATACTATTTTTGGCGTTTACACGTCCAATCTTGCGACGGGTCCGATCCCGGATATCGAAAAAGCTGTTGCACCGAAAATGTCAAAATTTGCCGATTCAATTGTCCAAAACGAAAAGTTGTTTGCACGAATGGAAGCCGTCTATCGGGGAAAGGAAATGAATACCTTGAACGGGCCACAAAAACGCCTGGTCAAGGATCGTTACGACAATTTTGTGAGACAGGGAGCCAAATTGAATGCAGAGGACAAAGCGACCTTGTCCCAGAAAAACGCCGCTTTGGCTGGCTTGTTTGCCGACTTCAGCCAAAAAGTCTTGCAGGACGAAGAGGGCTACATCACCTGGATTGACAACGCCGACGACTTGAAGGGCCTCCCCGAAAACACGGTGGAAGCAATGGCCGGAGCGGCAAAACAGTTGATCGAAGGAAACCAGGCACAAGGCAAATGGTGCGTTACCAACACGCGCTCGTCGATGGAACCGTTCCTGACATATGCCGACAACCGGGCACTTCGCGAACGAGTCTGGCGAAACTATTACAGCCGTGGTGACAACGGTGATGAGAATGATACGAATCAGGTCATCACTGCCATTTTGAAACTCCGGGCTGAACGCGCGCTAATGCTGGGTTATCCAACGCATGCTCACTGGCGATTGGAACCGCAGATGGCCAGGACTCCGGAAACCGCCATGGCGTTGATGTTGAAGGTTTGGCCCAAAGCTGTCGCCCGGGTACAGGAAGAAGTCGCCGACATGCAACGGATCGCGGATGCCGAAGGTGCTGGGATTACGATCGAGCCGTGGGATTACCGCTACTATGCGGAGAAAGTTCGCAAAGAAAAATTCGATCTTGATTTCAATGTCGTTAAACCGTATCTGCAGATGGAAAAACTGCGCGAAGGCATGATGTGGGCCGCAGGTCAGTTGTATGGTTTTGAATTCAGGCAAGTGAATGACGTCCCGGTCTTTGAGAAAGACGTTCGGGTTTGGGAAGTCACTCGAGATGGAAAACACGTGGGCTTGTGGGTATTCGATCCATTTGCCCGGCGCGGCAAGCGGAGCGGCGCGTGGATGAATGCCTACCGCATTCAGGAGAACATGGGCTCGCGCATCACACCGATCGTTTCCAACAATTCCAACTTTATCAAGGGCGACGAGGGAAAACCGGTTTTGATTTCGTGGGATGACGCGGTGACACTGTTTCATGAATTCGGGCACGCGCTGCACGGACTTTGCAGCGACGTGAATTACCCGTCGCAAGCGGGCACGTCCGTGCCGCGCGATTACGTCGAGTTTCCTTCGCAGTTGAATGAACACTGGCTGATGACGCCGGAAGTGCTATCCAGGTTTGCGGTTCACTTTGAAACCGGCCAGCCCATGCCCCAGGAATTGCTGGACAAGATCAAGAAGGCCGAGACTTTCAATCAGGGGTTCAACACGGTCGAATATCTGGCCAGCGCGCTGATGGACATGAAAATGCACTTGGCGGGCAATGTCACGATCGATCCGGACAAATTCGAAAAGGAAACGCTGGCCGAATTGGCAATGCCCAGGGAAATTGTCATGAGGCACCGCACTCCTCAGTTCGGACATGTATTCTCCAGCGACGGATATTCAGCTGGTTATTACAGCTACCTGTGGTCGGACGCCTTGACCGCGGATGCTGCTCAAGTGTTTGAAGACGCAGGAACGTATTACGACCCAGTGCTTGCAAAAAGCCTGTACGACAACATCATGTCCGTTGGCGACACGATTGATCCGGCGGAGGGTTTTCGAAAATTCCGGGGCCGAGATGTCGATACAAAAGCCCTATTAAGAAAACGCGGCTTCCCGGTCGAATGATTCGCTTGGCAAGATTCCGCACTCGATTCGTTGAAATTCAGGCAGCCGGGAAAGATTTTGTAACCGAATCCGAGATGTCGGTGTCAATCTCGATCCAACGTCACGGAATTGGACATCTTCCTTTTAGCGGTGGGCCCGATCCCTGTCTGCCATTCCCATTGGTTGATTGCAACGGAATTCATTGTCGATTCGAATCACCCTGCTTGGGCATGGTGAAACGTGTATTCGCCCAATCGCCATCAGCGATACACTTTGACCAACGCCAACGCGATTTTCAATTCAAGCCAAACCAAAACAGTCTCAGTTGTGCAGCAATTACGTGCTGATTCCAACGGTTCGGCGTCATTTCAGTTGCAATATGTCAGTGGGTAGCGGATCATATAACATGTGACTCCAGAGAATCCGTTTGGCACAGTTTGCCCCGTCCATCATCTGCATGAGCTGCCATGTATCGCGTTACCAAAATTGCTTTTTGCCTGTTCGTCGTTCAGTGTTTTTGCCAGAACGAAATCGCTCTCGTCGCCGCCCAGGAAGACAACCGGATCACGGACGAAAAAATCAGCTTCGCCACGGATGTGCGTCCCTTGCTGGCTGCCAACTGTTTCGGCTGCCACCAGGGCGCAATCAATCGCGGCAGCTACATCATGACGGACTTCGAAATGATGCTCAAAGGTGGTGAGTCCGGAGACCCGGCGGTTGTGCCAGGCAAGCCGGACGAAAGCCGAATGATCGAGTTGGTCACTGGCCACAACGGTGAAGTCGAAATGCCGCCCAACTCCGAACCTTTGTCACCGCAGAACATCGACGTCCTACGACGCTGGATTGCAGCCGGTGCAAAAAATGACTACACCAAACCCGTGATGGACTTTACCGTTCAAAACCCGCCGAACTACTCGAGTCTGCCAGTCGTTACAACGGTCGATTTCTCGCCCAATGGAAAATGGTTGGCCGTCAGTGGGTTTCATGAGGTATTGATCCTCAAGGCGCCGTCACCCGAAGAACTGACGTCGCCGGGCAAAACGATCACCGGCGATATTGCTCAGCGATTGATCGGAATTTCTTCGCGCATCGAATCGGTCAAGTTTTCCCCAGACGGATCCCGACTTGCCGTCTCCGGAGGTAGCCCCGGTGAGTTTGGCGAAGTCCAGATCTGGGACATCAACTCCGGCGAATTGAAATTATCAAAAACTATTTCGTTTGATACGGTTTATGGAGTGAACTGGTCTCCGGATGGGAAGATGGTCTCCTTTGGATGCACCGACACAACGCTCCGGGCAATTGACGCGACGACTGGCGATCAGGTACTTTTCCAGGGTGCCCACGAAGACTGGATTCGCGACACCGTTTTTTCGATCGATGGATCCCGCCTGGTTTCGGTCGGCCGAGACATGAGTTGCAAACTCACGGAGGTTGCAACGCAACGCTTCGTCGACAACATCACTTCGATTACACCTGGCGTGCTGAAAGGCGGAATCGGTACAGTCGATCGACACCCAACGCGGGACGAAATCGTAATCGGAGGTGCCGATGGAATTCCAAAAGTTTACCGCATGGACCGCCTGACGAAACGAGTCATTGGCGACGATGCGAATTTGATTCGTGAAATGCCCAGGATGCCGGGGCGCGTCCAATCGGTTTCCGTTTCCGACGACGGAAAACGGATCGTCGCTGGAAGCAGTCTTGATGGTAACGGTTTCGTTCAGGTGTTTTCGTACGAGTTTGACACGAGCCAACCGGATAACATCAAAGCGATCGTTTCCAAAGTTGTGACCTCGCAATCGCCGGAAGAAAAGAAGACGCTTGCCGATTACGTCAGCAAGGATGTCAAGCAGATCTCCAGTATTGCGTTGGAAAGCAGCGTGTACTGCGTCGATTTTTCTCCGGATGGCAGACGACTGGCATGCGGCGGGTCTGATGGTTTGATCCGGTTGATTGAAACGGAGACCGGTCGACTTTTGACCTCCATCCAACCTGTTCCTCTTACCCAACAACAGGCGAGTTCAAACCTGGCGATCTGGAAGTACAAGCCAAACACGGTGGATACCGAAAACTTCTCGGGGCCGCCGCCGACATCCGCTGGTATCGAGTCGTTGGACGTCTCTCCCGACCTGATCCGTTTCACCGGTCCGACCGATTACGCGCAACTTGTGGTTCAGGCCAGGTTCCTGGACGGAACGACCATTGATGTGACTCGCGAAGCAGAATTCGTCAGTACCAGCGAATGCGTGTCCCTCGATCATGCATTTGTTCAGGCCTCCCAAGCCGGTTCTGCCGAAATCCAAATCCAATACGGTGGTCTTTCGACAACGGTACCGACGACCGTTTCGATGCCATCGGATCCGTTTGTGCCAGATTTCATTCACGACGTTAACCCGGTACTGTCAAAACTTGGTTGCAATGCCGGTACCTGTCATGGAAGCCAAGGTGGCAAGAAAGGATTCAAGCTGTCACTGCGTGGCTACGATCCGATTTACGACATTCGATCATTTACAGATGACATGGGTGCACGCCGTACGAATCTTGCGTCACCGTCTGCCAGCTTGATGCTGCTAAAGCCAACCGGTCAGGTCCCGCACGAAGGGGGTAAACTGTTTGACAAACAGGAGAAATACTACTGGCTGGTGCACCAATGGATTGCTGGTGGCGCGAAACTGAATCTTTCGACGCCAAAGGTCAAGTCGATTGAGCTGTTTCCCAAGAACCCGGTTCTGGTTGACAAAAGCTGGAAGCAGCAAATGCGTGTGGTTGCTTCCTACAGTGACGGTTCCACCAGAGATGTGACACGCGAGGCGGTAGTGGAAACGGGCGACATGGAGATCGCCTCGGCGGCCAATTCAATCATCACGGCTCTTCGCCGGGGCGAAGCGCCAATTCTTGCCCGTTACGATGGCGCTTTTACTGCCACGACGTTGACGGTCATGGGTCGTCGGGAAGTCTTTGTGTGGAAACAACCTGAAACATGGGGAACAATCGACGAAATGGTCGCCGAAAAATGGCAACGGATGAAAATCAAACCATCAGCGCTTTGTTCCGATGCCGAGTTTATCCGGAGAGTCCACCTGGATCTGACCGGATTGCCCCCTTCGCCCGAGCAAGTCGAAGCGTTTCTGGCCGACGAACGTCCAACCAGGGAAAAACGGGACGAAATAGTCGATCAACTGGTCGGCAACGATGAGTATGTTGAACATTGGGCGAACAAATGGGCTGACTTGATGCAGGTCAATCGCAAATACCTCGGACCTGAAGGCGCCATGGCTCTGCGCGATTGGATTCGCGAACAAGTCAAATCAAATCGGCCCTATGACGAAATTGCCTATGACATCCTGACGGCTACCGGCTCAAACCTGGAAAATCCTGCCGCGGCCTACTACAAGATTCATCGCACGCCTGAAGAAGCGATGGAAAACACAACGCACCTGTTTCTGGCTACACGATTTAACTGCAACAAGTGTCACGACCATCCATTTGAACGATGGACCCAGGATCAGTATTATCAAACGGCCGCCTATTTTGCACAGGTCGATCGAAAACCCGACCCCAAATCGGGTGACAAGACGATTGGTGGAAGCGCCGTCGAAGGCGCCCAGCCGCTTTACGAAATTATCGAAGACAAACCGGATGGCGAGGTAACCCACGTTCGTACCGGTGAAGTGGCCGTTCCCTCGTTCCCATTCAAATGCAACTTTACCGAGCCATCGAACCAGTCACGGCGTGGCCAACTCGCGTCCTGGATTACCTCGCCTGACAATCCTTATTTCGCAACCAGCTATGTCAACCGATTATGGGGTTACATGACGGGCGTTGGTCTCATCGAACCGCTGGACGACATCCGTGCGGGAAATCCAGCCAGCAATCCAATGTTGTTGGAGTACCTTCGCCGTGAATTTGTCGAAAGCGGTTTCGACGCAAGACATGTGGTCAAGTTGATCTGCAAATCGCGAACCTACCAGCTTTCGGTAAGTACCAACGAATTCAACGAAGATGATACACTGAACTACTCGCACGCCATGGCGAGAAGGCTGCCTGCGGAGGTCCTGTTTGATTCGGTGCACGCAGTTATCGGCAGCGAACTCAAAATTCCAGGAGTCAAGCCCGGGACCCGTGCAGCCGCTTTGCCGGATAGTGGTGTCGAATTACCGAGTGGATTCCTCTCGACGCTCGGTCGACCCGCCCGCGAGAGCGCCTGTGAATGCGAACGGGCAAATGACCTGCAACTTGGCAGCGTCCTGGCGCTTGTCAGCGGTCCCGATATCTCGCGTGCCATCGGCGATACTCAAAGCAAATTGGCAAAATTAGTGGCCCACGAGCCGGATGATCTCAAAGTTGTCGATCAACTCTTCATGAGAATATTGAATCGACACGCCATGCCAACCGAGATAGAACTCGCCAAAGAAGCCTTCGTCGAGATTGCCAGCGACCATGTTGCTCTGGTCAAGCAGCGAGATGAGCGAAAAACAGTTGTTGATCAACAACTCCCAAAACTGGAGGAAGAGCGTGCCTTGGCAATTTTCGAGGCGGCCAGTGCGCTCGAGTCAGCGATTGCCGAATTCGATCCAACCTTGAAAGAAAAAGAAGCCAAACGGGAAACCGACATCGCGGCTGCCAACCAGGCACTTGACGATTACAAGAAAGACAGTTCGAAAGGTTTTGGACATTGGAAAATCCGACAGCTGAACGAAATTCAATGGCATCCGATCGTCGTGAATCAATTCGAATCCACCAACAATACTCCCTTTGAAGTTCAACCCGATCGAAGCATTCTCCTCAAACCGAAAGACGGAAACGACACGTACACCTTGACGACGCAGACCGATCTTTCGGGCATTTCGGCTGTTCGGCTGGAGCTGATTCCGGACCCGTCGTTGCCAGGCAATGGTCCCGGCCTTGCGCCCAATGGCAACCTCGTGTTGACGGAATTTGAAATCGAAATCGCTCATCCGGATCGACCCGAGCAATGGGAAAAAGTCGCGATTTCTTCGGGAATGGCAAATATCACACAACAAGGTTTCGACGTCAGTCAAACATTTGACAGCAAGAATGACAACAAAAAGGGCTGGGCCATAGGAAATGCGATCGGGAAGACCAGCTGGTCGACGTATCAGCTGAAATTGCCATTCGGCTACAGCAACGGAACCCTGGTCCGATTTAAACTGCATCAAGAATTTGATGAACAGCATCAAATTGGCCGATTTCGGATTTCATTGTCCAAATTTCATCAGCCGGTGCGGCTTGGACTTCCGGAGGACCTGTTGGCCGTTTTGTCCGGTCCAGAAAAGGAATGGAAACCCGAACTGAAGGAGCAGTTGAACGTTCTGTCGCAACAGGATGATGTCGAATTGATGCGGCTTACGCAAGCGGTAGCTTCCGCGAGTCAAGCAGTGGAGGTTAAACCGGAAATTGCCAGGCTGCGAGAAAAACTCGCTCGCGTCAGCATGCCGGTTCCTCCGGATCCGGTGTTGGTTCAACTGGAAAAAGACGTCTTAATGAGCGCCACACAACTTGAGAACAAGAGATTAACGGCGGCACAGGATCTGACTTGGGCTTTGCTCAACAGTCCGGCATTCTTGTTTAACCGTTGATGCGTTGCACGATTCAATACACAACCTTGACAGGCCGCGTTCCAATGAGACCACTGGTGGATTCAGTTCGAAAGCGGATCAGAGAGGTTGATGGAATTTTGCGAATGCGTGAGAGCAAGCGTTAAGAAAACAGGACATGGTAATCGACCCCGGAGAAACAAAATGTTTCGAATTATCGGAAGCGCTGGTAAAGACCTTTGTGACCCGCAATTGAGCGCCACCCGACGGGATGTTCTCCGCGTCGGCGGCAGCGCAATGCTCGGACTTTCACTTGGTGGATTATTGAAACTGCAATCCGCGAACGCCACCACCGCGTCGCCGCGATTCGAAGGCGCTGGCTGGAACAAGGCCAAGAGTATCATCATGGTTTACCTGCAAGGCGGACCGAGCCATCTTGATCTTTGGGACCCCAAGGAAAATGTTCCCGACAATGTAAAGAGTATTTTCAAACCGATTTCGACAAAAATCCCTGGAATCAAGTTCACCGAGAATCTGCCCCGACTTTCGCAGCTTAATGATCGGTTCACCATGATTCGTTCGATGAGCTACACACCTGTCGGATTATTCAACCACACCGCTGCCATTTACCAGATGATGACCGGATACACGACGGACAAAGTCAGTCCATCCGGTCAGTTGGAGCCGCCGACACCCAAGGATTTCCCGAATTTCGGTTCGCACTTGATAAAAATGAAGCCCGTCGAAGTTCCGATGCTTCCGTTCGTCATGCTCCCCCGACCTCTCCAGGAAAGCAACGTCGTCGGCAAAGGTGGTTCGGCCGGATTTTTGGGGAAAGCCTACGACCCCTATACGCTATATCCAGCAGGCGACGATCTCGATATGAACAAAATGTCACGGATCAAGATTGACGATTTACAATTGCCGGATGAAGTATTTTCCGTCCGGCTCAGGCGCCGGGCGCGGCTTCGCGATCTGGTCAACCAGCAAATGCCCGCGATTGACAAAGCGGTGGAGTCCTACAAACTGGACGAACACTACGCAAAAGCGCTCGACCTTGTCGTTTCCGGGCGGGCCCGCAGGGCTTTTCAACTGAATGAAGAATCCGAAACGACTCGCGAAAGCTATGGAAGAACAACGTTTGGCGACAGCCTGTTGCTCGCTCGACGGTTGGTCGAATCAGGCACGCGCGTCGTTGAGGTAATTTGGCCCAAAGTTGCCAACAGCGACAATCACAGCTGGGATCAGCACCGAGATTTGAGCACCCGTATGAAAAACCAGTCGGGACCCATGTTTGACACGGGCGTCAGTGGACTGATCGAGGACCTCGACGAGCGAGGAATGCTGGATGAAACGATGGTCGTCGTGATCGGCGAATTCGGCCGGAGTCCACAGCGTGGCGTGAGTACGTCCGGAAACGACAATACCAACGATGGTCGCGACCATTGGCCGTATTGTTATACGGGACTGGTTGCAGGTGCCGGAACGAAAAGGGGTTACGTCCATGGAAAATCTGACGAAACGGCTTCGGCGCCGCTGGAGGATCCCGTGCATCCCGGTGAGCTTCTGGCTTCCATCTACCATGCGTTTGGTATCCACCCGGATACAATGGTTTTAAATCATCTGAATCAGCCGCGGGAGCTCGTCAAGGCTCATCCAGTCCATGCACTGTTCAGTTGACAAGGGTTGCATTACCGCTTGACACAAGATCGATCGCTCATGACGCAATGGAACCTGGCCACGACCTGGGAAAAACATCGAATTTTCGAAGTTGTTTATGCTGAACCTCCGCTATTGCATTCGAGCGTTTGTGGTATTTCGCTTCGCGTGAAAGCCAGAGTTCGCCAAGCGAAATAACACGAACCCATTGTTTGACTTGCTTGAACCGCATCTCTGTTTCATCTTACCTGCAATCCACGGCCTTTCGCTCCGCGAAGCGCCGACTCTTTACCAAGCCAAAAGAATTTAGGTAATTGCCCTGCTTTGTCTAGCCATCTTGTTACAGGCTTGGCTGTCCTGGCTTGACCGGGTCCGACCACGGCATCGCCCCCGTTTGCCTGGTTTTCAATTGGAAAATTTTGTTTCCACACGTCGCGAAAATCGTCCTTCCGTCTGCGCCACCAAAACACAAATTGGTCGGATGTTCAGTACCTGGCGGCATTGGGATAATCAAATTCACACGACCAGGTTGATCGCAGACCTGGATTCCCATTTTTGTTGCCACCCATACCCAACCGTCCTGGTCAACGCACATCCCGTTACTGTGTGGGCGAACATCGACGGAAGCCGGTGGTGAATGGATATGAAAAAATGGCTGAATGTGGGTCAGCGTGCCGTCCTCTGCCCGAACGCATGACCAGACATATCTGCCGTTGGAATCGGAAACGTAAACCAGTGTTTGATCAGGGCTAAGTGCAATCCCCGTCACGTCCGAGAATCCGATTCCAGCGACTTTCGCCTTGCTTTCCCGTGTTACCATCCAAACCGACCTGGAATCCGGTTCCGTAAAATACACTGTCCCGTCGTGGGCCACCACGACGTCCAGCGGATTGACGTCTTGAGCCAGGGATTCAAATTCACTTGTGCCTGGCTGAAATCGGACAACCGATTTCCAAAACGGCAAGCCGGCGTAAATGGTTCCATCGGGACCTATTGCCAACCCACTGATATACGGAGGCTCATGTGGTCTGGAGAAACGCTTATTGGCCCCCCACGTGTTGATATCCCAAATCACGGAATCCTCGCCACTCGACGTTCGACAGATGACTTGTCCTTTTTTCGCGTCGGCAAAATACAGGCTCTCATTGGAACATTCGATCGATTGCGGGCCTGTCTCATGATCGAGCACAACCAACTCCCATTGACCGTCTTCTGGTAACAATTCGGGAGCACGGCTCTGGCAATTCTCCCAATGAGTTGAAACGGGCCTCGGATAGTCCTTCCAAAGAAACCGCATCGCATCAGGAAAAATGGCACCCCCGTGTTCCTGTCCGTGAAAGCCTTCGCCCCAGACGTGGTCGACTTCGTAGCCGCTGAATTTCAGCGCAGAAAACATGTCCTGATTCGCAATCCACCAGTTACCGCAATAGATGTTCTGGTCATTGATACCGTCCTGAAGAAAAACGCGCAGCGGTTTGGGAACGGTCTTACGAACCAGCATGGGCAGCTCGTTGGCCCCGCGAAGCCCTGTGTAGGTGCCAACCATCGAGTAAACGCGTCGGAACTGATCGGGACGCTGCCAAGCAACATTGAATGCCGCGATGCCGCCGGAACTGGAACCACAGATTCCTCGATCATTCGGGTCCGCGCTGACATTGAATTCCTCGGCCACTTCCGGCAAGAGCTCATCAATCAGAAAGCTGACGTAACGATCGTCCACCGAGTCATATTCAAGACTCCGATTGAATCTCGGTAGTGCATTATCATTGACAGCCGGCACCACACCCGGATCGACGAAAACCCCGATCGTGATTGGCATTGCTCCCGAGTGAATCAGGTTGTCAAAAACGATGGGCACTTTACTCGCACCGTTGTCAGATGCAAATCGCATCCCATCCTGAAACACCATCAAACAGGCACCCTTCGAGCCGTCATATTGAGCTGGAACATAGACTGCAAATTCGCGTTGTGTTCCAGGGAAAATCTTGCTGTTCGTAAACTGACGTTTGATCAGTTTTCCCAGTGGTACACCTTCGATTCGAACAGACGCCTTATCGACAGGATAGGGACTTTCCTGATTCCGGTCCTGGCAGAAACATAGAGCAGGAAAAACGAAGACGCCAAATACGATTGTTGCAGATGACTTGATGTTCATGAGGGGAGCATGTGATTTTGAGCTGAAGGGATGTCAACGCCGAGGTTAGAACGTGGCTATCAAAACAATTTCCGGCCGGATCAGCGATTCTTGATTCCCAATTCGAACGAAGGATCTGCATACCGCCTGCGGATCCTCGCCAGCCAATCTGGATCGCAGCCCTCCAGTTACCCTTGGCTCCGTTAGCAGGAATCCCCGATTTTCATACAATGCGGCGAGTCAAGACACTTGCCAGCTCACACGGCAACAAGAGCCCGGTGTTCTTCTTAAAGTTCCGTTGCTTCCGCGTCGTGCTCGGCCTGCTTGGCCAGCTCCTTTTCTATATGTTTCAAACGTGTTCTGACGACCCGTTCGAAGTGGCTGAACATCTTGTCGCCGGAAAAGGTATAGGAGTGGTTTTTGAACTCGACTCGATTCTCATGAAGAAATGTAAACGGCCGATGGACATTCCGGACATGAAGCTCCAGGTGGACACCTTCCGGAGCGAAACGACCGATTTCGCCCTCCTTGACCGATCCACGCCACTCGATGATATCAACGCTGGCTCCAGAACCGGTTGAATCAAACGTAAACTGGGGGTAACCGCTTTCGTGATGCGTATCCAGCCTCGCGGTGAGTTCCATACGTTTCGTTTTCTCTGAGGAATTGGATTTGTGTGTGAACATGGTATTCACGTCGAAACAAAACGCACCGACGCGACGCGTTGCATAAAGGTATCGGATGTTCTGCCAGTGTTCGCCGGCAAACAAGTCAACTTCATCCTGATTGCCAAGTGTAATAAACGTCCGGTTGGATCCCGCGTCGTGGTTAGCGCGACGAAAACGCAAAACACCGCTTTTGTACTGTAAGTAAATCGAGTCCGATGAACGAAGGACTTCTTCCATGTGAGTCATCCATTCCGGAACCTTGCCCTCGTTGACCGGTGCGGATCGGAGCTCGATCGGAGCCTGTGCAGGATCCATCCGGATGCGATCTTTCTGGCTCTGCTTCATGCCCGAATCAATTCTCGCAAAGGCCCAGGGATTGTCCTCGCGCGTAAAGTCAATGCGGCCAGATTCAAAGGCGTAACCTATTAACTTCATGACAAATTCGGACGACAAAGTGTCGGCGTTACGGAAGGCCAAAGGGAAAATCAGTCGAGAAAGAATTATATCACAAACGGCTGATGAAAAGCAAAACTTGACCGGCGCTAATCCCCTTGCTGGGTCGGGATGCAATACTCGATGGAAGATCTTGAACCGACAGTTTATTTTTGCATTGCAGTTTTCCATTGTCACTGGAAAAGACGAGCCGGAAACGTCAGCCGGCTGGCGGTATCGCTTGACCTCGGCGTGGGCAAATCCCTTTGCCCAACGTTGAAACGTGGGGCCAAGCAAATTCACAACGAACCGGCCGGCTACCAGACGCCAAGAACTAACCGGTAATGCAGAACGGGCAGTTTCCAAAGCTCGTTAACAACGCAACCAAGATGGTTACCTGGCTTACAGAGTTGGTTTTTGACAAGACAAAAACATGAACCAAGATCGCAACCCGTTCCCAAAACGACTCGCTCGGTTTCGAAAGGACAAAACAGAAACTGAACCGCCAGTGTTCGACGAGGGAAGACATCTCGGAATCTGTCCTTTTACCGCCAGTTTGGTACAAAGCCAGCACTTACGGTTCACAAAAGCGATTGGATACAGGTATTGAAATGCACTCTGTGTATCCTGGACGGCACGAGTGAACCGATGGGTCCGATCCCATGAACCCGTCTTGAGGTAGATCCACCGACGATGCACGGTGGGAAGCCCAGCCCATTGCACTTTCCTGTTTAATTAAGATCCGGCATTAGTTGCACGCGCTATTTCCCGGCGATACATTCTAACGAGAGTTCGAACCCCTATTTCACCCAAAGGAACAAGTCATGCCAAAAAAATTCCCAACATGTGTCGCGGCCCTCGTCGCAATATTTACGATTAGCGTTCTTGCTGTCGCTGAGAACCCCGTCAACAAGGATGATCCGGTAAAGCCAAAGTACACCGTCAAACAAGTGATGGCCAAGGCAATGGCTCCCAAAGGAGACCAACTGAACAAGAAGGTATTGAGTGGTGAAGCATCGGACAAGGAAAAGCTTGAACTTCTGGACTTGTACATCAGTCTGACTGAAAATGAAGCTCCCAAGGGGGAACAGGCCTCCTGGAAGAGCTTTACCAACGCAGCTGCAATCGCAGCCGCAAAGGTTGCCGTTGGTCGTGAAGGCGCTCTGGATGAACTAAAGGCAGCCACCAATTGCAAAGCCTGCCACGACGCACATAAACCCTCCGGCAGGCCCAAATAACTGATTCACCCTGCATGTATCTCGAAGCCCGGCTGACCGCCGGGCTTTTTTGTTGCGCTATCCCATCACTGGATTTTCGAAAATACGATCCGCTCCCGGCAACGTAAACGATGTGCCATGCGGGGCTTTCCGATCCCCTTTCGTTGGAATGAAATTCGCCCCGAATATATTGCCATACGCATGTACGTGTCCGAGCGTTGAAAGCTGTCGCAAGAACGCGATGTGGAAACTGGAACAAGGATAGACGCACCAACTGGCTTGGTGGAGATCAGCGGTAGGACATCAATTGCGAAACATCCCGCAGTGCGGCCAGGATATTCGATGGACGCCTCAATTTCATGCGGACTACAATTCAAATCAAGCACCTCGATCTGGCAGGTCAAGTCGTCCCTGAAATGTCCCGGCTGATTCCTTTCAAAATACCAACCTGGGTGCTGGTTACCCAAAAACACTTCCCGGCGAAACAGAGATGAAGACCATTGTCAAAGCCGAGCAGGTTTCGGAACACAAACGCGTCGTCAATCGTCAAACAGCAGCTCTTTTTGAAACGGAAAGTTCGCTTTTTCGAGTTCCAAAAGCGCCCGTTTTGTCTTAACTCCATCGCCCGCTGAGAATCCTCCCAGGTCATTGGCACCCACAACCCGGTGACAGGGCACCACGATGGGAAAGCGGTTCGTTCGCATGACCGTTCCGACCGCCCGCGCGGCGCCCGGCGAACCAATTTCCTCGGCGAGCTGTCCATAGGTCACGGTTTCGCCGGCAGAAATCCCACGACAGAATTCGATGACGACTTTCTGGAACGGGGTCATCCATTCCGTATCGATTTCCAGTTCGTCAAAGCAAACCGATATACCCGCAGCATAGGATTGAATCAAATCGCGCCACGGTTTTTCTACTTCCGGACGATCGACCCGGCATTCGCCGTATTCACGAAACGCCGCCAATACATGGCTCCGTCTTGAGAATCCAAATTTGATCCGGTGGATCGTCGCGTCGCGGAATTGCAAACCAAACCATCCGATGGCCGTCTCAAAAACGTCAATCAGGGCATCCGGTTTTCGTAGAGGCGGTTTCCCCGTCATCTGCGCAGAGATCGTAATGGGCCCTGAATAACGGGAAATTGTCCGTTATCGGTGCGTTGCCAACTGCTATCGACGACCGCGATCACCGCCTTCACTGCGTCCACCTCCACGGTTTCCTCCACTTCGATCACCTCGACTGCTACTCCCACCAGCATCGCGACTGCGATCACCGCCACCGCTGCGTCCTCGATTGCCTCCTCCGCCACTCCTTCGAGGTCCGCCGTTTTTCTTGTGGTTCTTGATATTCGAATCGACCAGAACCGTGATGGTTTCATCCCAAGTCGGGACCTTGGCCCGTTGCCGATCGTCTTCGGGAAGATCATCGACACCATCATCCCGATCATCATCGTTTACACGAGCTCTCGTCCGAGTTGATCGATTTGGTCGCCTCGAACCTTCGCGTTTACGAGGCCTGACGTCGACGACGTCATCTCGATCCGTTCCTGTCTCTTCTGAATCGAGACCATCCTCAACATCCAGCGAGTCATCGAACGAATCGACGCCTGCACCGGAATCAAAATCAGTCATGTCGTCTCGAAGTCCGGCGCCGAATCCAGAATCTGAATCAACCGCCCGGGACTCTTCCGCGCCACGATCCTTTCTTGACTTGGAGCCACGCCGACGCCTTCGTTTTCGGCCGCTTCCCGTTCCTTCGGAACGGGACTCGTCAGCTGGCGAGGCTTTCGTTCGACCGGATCCACTTACCTCGGATTCGTTGGAATCTTCAAGATCCGCTTCCCAATCAACGTCGATCAGCCCGGCGCCGAACACACTTGTTTCGTCGCGCAATTCGTCACGATCCAATCTGTCATTTTTCTCGGTGGTTAATTCTTCAGACCTCGCATCATGCCTGGGTCGTTCTTCGCGACTTGCTTTTTCACCACGACCGCCGCGCGATCGTCTTGGTCGGCGTCCACTTCTCGATTCGTCCGAAGTGGCTTTATCACGGTCACCTGATTCGCGTCGTGGGCCTCGGTCCGATTGAACCGGTTCGCTGTCAGATCGACCCTCACCGGATCGGGAGCGCGTCGAACGTGAACGAGAAGAGCTTGGGCGATCAGCCCGCTGCCTTTCTCCGGAATCGAATCTATCTCCACCCGTTCCAGAAGGCTTTCGTCGCCGGCGCCCGTGGGCAGCGTCTTCGTTTTCATCGCGAGGCGATACATCAAGTTCCTCAATCTCAAACTCGACAAACTCTTCACCGTCAAGCGCTTCCACTTCTTCGTAGTCGTCTTCGTAGGGGATCTCGACGTCCGGCTCCGCGGAATCTTCAGCCGACTGGCTCGATTCAACCATGAATGACTTTCTCGGGAGCGGGTTCCAGCCGATCAAGTCATCGGTGGCCTCCGTAGCTTCGGCTGCCAACTCTTCTTTCGGCGCGCTGAACATGGTTGGCAGCACGGTTGAATCTTCAGGCGATGGAATTGCCTCGAAGCCAAGAAAATCAGCTTTCGAACTTTTATTAGCACCAGTTACTTTTTGGGAATCCTGTTTCCGATCGTGTTCCGCATTCTTGGTGACCGGCGTTGCTTTGACTTCCGTTTCTTGAACGACTGGTTTATCCTTCACGGACGAATGAGACTTGGGCGCAGCTGGCTTTCGCTCAACTGGCTTTGTCTTGGGCACAGTTGGCTTGGGGGAGGAAATCCCCAACATGTTTGCCAGGAAATCCCAGTGTCCGGCTTTCCTGGTTTCGGCTTCTGGCTCTTCTTCAACCATCGCAGATTCCAACTGAGTTTCTGAACGGACAGCACTTTCCTCGTCCTCGACTTCGTTCAAAACCTCGTCCTGAGATTCCGCTTCCGTCTCAAGATCGAGATCATCATCTTCGATCGGTTCGACTTTTTTTGACGCGTTTCCGCCAAAATAGTCATATAGCTCATCTGTCACGTTCGTTCTCCGTTGACATCGTCAACTTACATGTCGGTTTGGCGAACCAGCTCGTTCAATCCAGTCGACGGCATATGAGATGGGCTCGAATTTCTGCGCGCCCGTAAAATGATTTTCAGCTCCTCAATATATCGTAAATTCCGACTTTTGAGAAAGGGCTTACTGGATTCCAGGCTTCATTTACTGGAAATGCCCTGGTGTTGCATTGCCTTCGGCATCCTGATTGGAAGCAAACACGTTGGTTTTGAACTCCCGGTTCAACTGCCATATCGCAATTCTGTGTCGCAAACGGTCAGAATCAGTGTTTTCCGTTTCCACCGTCGAAATTTGAACACCCTGAACGAAGAAAACCCGGGACCGGCCCGGGTTTTGTCTGTTTGGATCAACTGCCAGCTACCCGTCTGAGATCGCTAATGCAGCGTCAAGATATGATTTTCGGCAAGTGGTCGACGTCACGAGTCCTTTTGACCTTGAAAAGGTGAGGAGTCGCAACCCTGTCTGCAACGACCAACCCATATTCCTGGAAGTGACTGAAAATCAGTTTCGTGTCATCAACATCGTTCCATTGTCTGCCACCGAGAAAAGTGGACGGTCGTAAGAACGATTGTATGAAAGTCCCCGTGGACGGAAAACCAATCCAACGTACAGGTTGAACGCATCGTTTGCGTTACCGCCAAGCTGATTGCTGGGAGACGGAACTCCTTCATCACCCAGGTAATAGGTAAACCCGGACTGCATGGCAACGCGATCGCGAAGCGGCAAATCAAAATCCAGTCCAAAGACGGTCTGGCTGTTGTTGGACCAACCGACAAAGCTCTCGCCGAAGCCGCCGGACATTGTTTCACGTCTGCCATAGAATCGATAATTTTCCTGGGTCGAGTGAACCATGCCGTCGAAAGCAACACCATTGATTACGCCGGAACTGACGGCGTTATCCAGATTGGTGGCATACCTGAATCCAAGCGTAGTGCCATTGGGATAAACCCAGCCCATGTCTCCGCGAAGTTGAGTCAACTCAACGTCCGTGATCCATTTTTCGTTCAGATAGTCAATCGCGATCCCGGCCTGAAATCCGTAGTCGACCCGGCGATAAAACCCGAGAGTCATAAACGTCTGGTCCCGGTCTGCCGTGGTATACTCATTGCCATTGAAATTTGTCTGAACGGAGCGAACACCAAACTGGGTGGAAAATAGACCGCAAGAAAGTCGGCATAGTGGCAACCCTAGATTGAATCCACCGTAGAAACCATAGCTGCAATCATTGAATAAATCACCTCCGGCTGCCGTCGTCGGTACCGAGAACAATGGAGTTCGAAACGAGGTAGCTCCGCCAAAGTACTCAGCGCTACTGAGGATTGTACCGAGGCCGGTAATCCAGCAATCTCCGGGAGGACACCCACCACGGCCACAACACGAATCGCATTCGTTAAAGTATCCGCCGGCGTCTCCGCAGGTAGCGCAACCTCCTTCGACAAACTCGTCTCCGACAATTTCGTTTTCGTAACTCCCCGAACCCATAACGCCGTTTTCAATGATCGGAGCTCCGCCGTCGACGATGGCTGACTGCATCAATTGGGCGGTGCGAATATGTTCGGGAACATATCGACTTGCCGCCTGGCCGGAATTGGAAATCCCCTGCGCCAATCTCTGTGGTGGTGCCTGAAGTGAACTGACGCTTCGGGTTTGCGTCGTCGACGGTTGTCGCGAGACCGTTCGTTGCGGCGATCTGGCAACACGAGCCACTGCCGAAGGACTCGGAGGCGCCGAGTAATCAACGCCAATGTCATCGTTCGACGCGAGTCGAACGGTTGGTGCCTGCTGGGCACGCGACCGCGCCTCTTGCATCGCCATGGCCCGGCGGTTGAATTCTGATTGTTGAGCGTCGGAGGTACCTGCCATCAACATTAAAAGGGCCAACGAGTTCAATACGATCGTCGTCAGTTTCGGGGGCAAAAACATTTCGATCTTCCTGTCTGGTTTTTCAATGACTTACTGAGGCGCAGAAACGCGCGAGTAGCCGTTGCTGGTTAAGATCGGAACCGGCAAACTCATTTCTTTCGTCAAACTTGAAATAATCCGCAAGTTCAACAGTTCCAGCCCAGCTTGACATCGGAAGAGAGAATCCCTTGGAAAAACCGCCTTGTACGTTCTCACTGGCTGGTACGTAACCACACAACGGCACCTAAAAGTGCTTGCAGTTTTTCTGCTTGCTTGGGTTTCAACTGACATAGCCCCCGATTTCGCCGGTAAGGTTTTGACGCAAGTTCGCCTTGGACAAACGAATCTGCGTTGAAACACCCGGCTGACCACAGTTGAACGGAAACGCTTTCGAATGATCAAAATCGTCCCTGGAAAGATTGGGGCTCGAGTTGATTACGATACCGGTCACCCGCCGCCGCTGTGACGCGCATCAGCCGGGCTTTGAAGAATCAATCTGAAACTCCACTTCGATTACAATGTCATCGACCGCGATAACAAATTGACTTGTTAACCTGGCCAAAACCAACCCACCGGAAAAATGATCGTCCTCATATCGGGGGTAACTGAATTCCGCCGCAATCGCTAAACCGGGCGAGCGGCAGCGAGCCGGTACGCAATCGGGTTGCCATCGAGGAAGGACACAGAAACGTGCAGAGCGACTCAGGTTTTCGAATTTTCCAACGTGGTTCCAATCGCAATTTCAACAACACGCCTAACGATTCAAATTGACTCGCCAGGAGTGAAACAAATCGCGTTGGCACGCTCGCCAACTTTCAAAAATATGAAATGCGTCGTAATCCGTTCCCTTGTGGTAACCGCAAAGATGCAAAACGTTCGAGACGTTCAATTCACCTGCTTGAAAACAGTGGTCGCCCATTCAATTTGGATTTCCCAGCGGATTTTGTCAAGCAAGATTACATACCTGGTTCCAAACAACGTCCCGCATCAAAACTTGCCTTGATGAAATCAAAATCATGGAACCTAAATTGCATGGAAATGACGCTAATATGAATCACAAATCATTGGTACGCGACAAAACAAACTGTCTGAGTTCCATGGCCAATGACAAGAACCAACCTCGCGCTCAACATCACCGATCCGACGAGCTTTCCGCCAGCGGCCTACCCCAGTTTCTTGCAAGTCCGTTCCAATCAAAACAGAAACATTGCTGCACACTCGGCGAATTTGGCAGGCGTCAACACCGGAGTCTCCAACGGGCGCGATGCACTGGCCAACGTTGCCGGCCAGCTCAAATCACGCGTGACCAGAATATCGGAAAATGGCGAGACTGTCCCCCGGAGCAAACTGTCGATCCTCCAAAACAACATGCACGGGTTCGTTCCATCCAACTCCAGTTTCCAGGGAATTCGAATGCCCCCGTCCCACAATCCCCCTTTGCCGCCCCGAAGCGGACCATTCCTCCCTGGCGTGCCGTGGTCAGCGGTGTAGAAGACGAATGTATTGTCCGCGATTCCCAACTCGTCCCAGTTTGTCGAGAACCCTGCCAATCGTAATATCCATATCCAGCGCAACGGATACTGCACCCATGTTTTTCTCGTCGCGTCCCATCCCGGATTTGAGAACTCGTTCATAGGTTTCTCGAAGCGCGTCGGTTTCGCTTCTCCCCCCGTATTGTGACAACTGGAGGTAGAACGGCCGTTGGGCCTGAACTTGGCGTTCCACAAAATCGATCCCGCGTTCAGCGATTGCATACGCCTGTTTGGGATTCGGGTTACGTGAATTTTCTGGCCCACCGTTGCTATTGGCTCCATCTGTTTCTTCGAAACCATGAAGTTGAGGATCGGTTTTGCCAACATGCCTTTTTCCAAAATGGGCAGTTGCATAACCCGTTTCTTTAAGAATCTCGGCAATGGTCGTAACGCTGCCCGGCAACTCCAACAAACCCCGCGGCGGTATCACTTTGCGTCCGGGAAGGCCTCCGAAACTCGTGAACGTCATGTGAAGTCGGGCAGGACTGAGACCTGTAAAATAGGCCGCTCGCGAAGGAGTACATCGGGGAGGAGGTGCATAATACCTGGAAAACCGCATTCCCTCCCGCGCTAATCTTTCAAGACTCGGCGTGGAAAAGGACGCACTTCTGGACTGGACGTCCCGGGGATCAAGCTGAACCGAAGTACTGGACCACCCCTGACCCTCGCCAAGAAAAAACACAAAATTCGGCCGTCCGGCGCTTGCCAGTGGCCTGCCCTCGTTGCCCCAGACGCTTGTGGAAACGACAACCACGACCAGCCAATGGCAAGCGATAACGAAAGTCGAAGCAGCCCAATTGCGACTCATTGTGAATCAACTCCTTTTTGCGGATTGGCAGCAAATATGAATAACTAATCTCTCCATTTTTTCGTTGGACTGTTTCACGATCCGGTAAATAGGCCCGAACGTAGTCCACACGGACCGAGTCTTCATCGACCCGAACCCTGACGTGACCCGAGCTGCTTTGAACCTCTCCTGACAGGTCTCGGGTGCGCTGCGAGTACTACCAGGTCTGGGATGGCCTGGCTGCGGAACCAGCTGGTAAACAACTCCATCCAGGTCCTGTTTGACAAACATGTGGTCGTGTCCGTGGAATACGATCGACACGCCATTGTCAACCAGCAGTTGATGAATGGGTTTGCCCCACCCGGGATGCATTTGATCAAACTCGTCCTTGCCGGTCACACCTTTTCCGCCCCATACCCAGTACGGTGCCGCTTCGCTTCCCCCGCGACTGTTGCGTTCCGAGCCGCCGACCAGGTGATGGAGAAAAACGAATCGAAATTTCGCGTCACTTTGCTCCAGGGATTTTTCGAGCCAATGATATTGCTCTTCGCCGAGCGTCCAATGCCAGTTGCTATTGGCATGCCCTCGTGTCGTTGTGTACCGAAACGGATCGAGCACGATAAACTGCGCATTGCCCCATTCGAATTGGTAATAGTTCTCAGGTATTCCTATTTCACGTTCCTGTCGGTGATTGCCGGAATAGAAACCGTCGGGCCGTGGATTCGGCAGGTAACGTTTGCGAGTCGTCGTGGCCCAGACATTGGATCCACGATTACCTGATTCGCCATCATGATTCCCCAAGGCGAAATACAACGCGGCGGAATGACAAAGCTGACCAAGATAATATCGCTGTGCGAGATATTGAGGGTGAGACAATTCTGGTTCCACGTATTTGCCTGTCATGAAACTGTCCCCCAGGGCAAAATGAAAATCTGGCCGATCGGCAGATGCATTGGCAAGGGTCCTCAAATAAACCTCTCCACTGGTATTTTCATCCAGGTGAGAATCAGCCTGGATGGTAAAGGCAAACGGGCTCCCGATCGCGCGCTGGGTATGAAACGTAAATTCGCACTGCGATCGGTAACGCCGTCTTTGGTTTGGAAGGACAAGCGGGAGTAGCACCGACAATTGGTTTGCAGTCCATCGATTACAATCTCGACGGGAACGCCAGCATTGCACGGGATCGGATCGGCTGATTCCGAATAATCGTCTGGCTTGAGCCCAAACGCAATGAACGCATTGACGTCCAGATGGAACAAGACGCGAACCGTGACACGCTGATCCGTCAAACGTCCAAGAATCACGTTGTACCGATGAGCCGGAACAGAATTCGCCGGTGGCGGAGTCGTGTAACCCCCGAGCCTACTTCCACCGCCGCCCTTCTGTTTCAAATTCACCTCATGTATGGAAACAACTCCGTCGTTATCTTTGTCTAATTCTCCAATGGCGCTAGCCGCGTTCTGAAGTTCGCCACCCGTGATGCGACCGTCGTTATTGCTGTCGATGATGGCCGCGAGGGAATCCTTCAGCTCTTGCCCCGGCACTCGATGTACGGTCATCAGAATTATCGCCAGCCCGAGCATCGCGATCAGACGGATTGAGTCGCCATGCTGGCTCATTGCCGGGCCTCCACGCGTTTGATTTCCCGCTCAGGATTGTGATGAAACGCACGGGTGAAAAATTCTGGCCCCAATGGCTGCTGATCAACAAGCTCAACACTTACGCTCCGTGGACCGCCACCCCGACGCGGCAAGCCTTCGAGGAACAGTCGTTCAATGACTCCCGTTTCACGATCATATTCGATCCTGATCTCTTTTGGGCCGCAGACGTCTTTTGATTTCCTGGTGCCGGTCAGAACCGAGTCCTTGCCAGTTCGAGTTCCGGAGTGAATTCGAATTTCATACCCGAATCGAAGCTGTTCCAAATGATCCTGAATGTTTATGAAAGGAAGCTCTTGTTGACTCCCGGGAATCAAACCTCGAAAACGGGCAAGATCGGAACTGATTTGGACCGGGCCTGTTTCCTTGATAGCCCACGACTCATTTCCATCGCTACCCACCAATCTGGTTTCATCCTCAGGCGCATTCTGGATCAGTACAAATTGATCGGCGCCCCTGAGATATAACGTTGCCCCGTCCATATTTTCTTTCGGCGTCCTGGGGGGGAAGTCCCGCAGATTTCGCGGCAAGCGTTGACCGTCGTAATACGCAACAACATTGATTTCATACGTGCGATCCGGCTGCACAATCGACAATTGGATCAGCCTTTCAAGCGCCGAAGCAGCACTCGCGTTGTCAGAAAGGTAAAGGAAAAGAAACCCGCCAATCAGGATACAGGAAAACAATGCGGCGATCGCGGACCAAGCCAGGTCATAAGCCGATTTGAAATAATTGATTTGATCCACAGGAACCGAAGGCAACTCGTTGTCCGACGAAACTTCGCTGGGTTCGGCCAGAATTTTCTGCATCACGGCATGGATCCGCGCTCGATCCGCTTCCGGGCGGAATCTTGACTGCTCAAGTAAAATCCCATGAATCACCAAAAATGCGCCCATTTCGAGCGCCTGTTGCGATGCTGGTTGATTCGAATCTTCATGTGTCAAGGCTTGACGTCCGTGGGTCGATACAGGGCTGAATTCAGGGCCTCCATCCAACCAATTACCGAGTTGTTGCCAGCTGTCCATATTCATTGAATTGTCGCTGTCGAAACCATGACACCTTTTCGAACCATGCAGTCAGACAACATCACCCTGGCGCGTTGGAGCCTTTTTTTGCACGCCTCGACCGTTACGCCCGATCGATCGGCAATCTCATTGATGGTCATGCCGTCCAGATAACGCGAACAAACTGCTTCGCGGCTGTTCTCGGGTAATGCATCGATACAGTATTTCAAGGCTGAAATTTTCTCTTCCCATGTGTCGCCATCATGACGATTGATGGATTCAAATTGCCGGTCAACTTCCATCAGAACATGGTGATCCAGAAACTGGGGAAGCGAACTTCGCTTTCGATGATGAGCCATTACCATCGCGTGGCGATCCCCCGCAGCCACGGACCAAATGGTACTGACAAATCACAGTCACCCAAACGCCGCCAGGCAACCACCATCGTTTCCTGAAAAAGGTCATCCACACTCGCAACGTCCTGGACCACGCAGTTCAGATAGGACAACAGCATCCGAGAATTCTCTCGCATTAGAATCTCAAATGCTTTTGTTTCACGCTGACTCACGGACTTGCCTTTTTTCGAACCAGAAACCCTTGGCCTACACAGTTACTGTCGTTTCGACGATGGTTCGGGACATTATTTTCTTCAAAGTACCTGTATTCTTCGATATATTTTGATGAATCGTAGAATTTTGAAAAAGTCTTGATGCACTGGGCTTCCATTTCATCGCAAGATTCCCGCCCGGGTTGCAAATTTCCAGAGGATCTGGAAAACAGCGACAAATTATTTCCGGAACTCCCACCGACCGTTTGACCAGATAAAATCTGAACAGGCGAATGAGTGCCGTTTTCGAGTGAACGCCAACAAGTCAGAGCGGATCGGACTCCCATCCAACTTGCAACAGGTTTCCGCGGCAGTTTTGAGATGCGATACCAAACCCGAACCGAGGTCAATCGAGGCAAGTGCCCCAACTTGCTCGATCATCGTCGTTCCCCCCTGCCAATCAAGCGTGGACGAATTCAGGGGATTCAACCCGGATTCGTGTGGTTCGGTTTGGAGTCCAGTCGGGTGGAAAAACAGTTTTCGACATTTCGGAGCGAATCAAAAGAAAGAGTACGATGCAAGCAAACATTCTGGTCGTTATCGGATTCATTTTCTCGTTGTCCGCCTTGTGCAACGACGTTTCAATTTTGGCTCAGACCACTTGGCCATCTCGTGTAGAAACGGCACTTCAACAGGCTGGAGACAATCGAGTCGAACTCGAAAAACTGTTGATGGCGTACCGGAAGAAGGGTGATCCGCTTAAGTTCCAAGCGGCCTGTTTTCTGATCGAAAACATGCCTGGCCATTGCTACGTTGAGACTGGATTACTGGATCAACATGGAAATGAAGTGGCCTTCGACGCTCTGCAGTATCAATCTCTAGGCGAGGCGAAGCAGGCCCTGGCAAAACTCGAAGCCCAATACGGTCCGCTGAAGTTCGGTCGAACCAAGGTAACGAACGACATCGAAAACATTCGTGGAGATTACCTGTCAAGCAACATCGAGAGCGCATTTCAAACATGGCGGGCGAACCCCTGGACGAGGGAGTTGACGTTTGAGACTTTCTGTGAACACATTCTGCCATATCGCGCGACCAATGAACCCATCGAGGACTGGCGTGATGACTGTAAGATCGAATTGACAAGCATTCTGGACAAACTCACGGATGTTTCAAGTTGGACCGAGGCTGCGTCGGCAATCAGCCGGTTGACAAAACATCACGTCAATTTCGACCAGCTTTACTACATGCATCCGACAGACCAGGGATTTGCCCAGCTATGCAAGAAACCCATTGGCCGATGCGAAGATCAGCAAACCATGCAAATTTATGTCATGCGCGCCAACGGGATTGCCGTGGCAGGAGACTTTACTCCTTACTGGGCCAATCGGGATAACAACCACGCCTGGGAAGTGTTACTTGACGAAAAGGGCCAGGGACATGCTGGGTTATTCAACGTCGCTGCCAAAGTGTATCGAAAAGGCTATTCACACAATCTGGAAAATCTGTTTTTCAAGAACGGAGGCGGCGACGGGATTCCCAAATGGCTGAGCGGGCGAACATTTCGTGATGTTACTGACCAGTACATGACCACGTCCAATGTATCAATCGAATTGAACGAACCAACCCCGAATGGAATTCGTTTTGCCTACATCTGTGTCTTCAATGGTGGCGAGTGGAAATCAATCCACTGGTGCAATTGCGTCAACAAACAGGCAACGTTCAGCAACATGGGGCAAAACGTATTATATCTGCCTGCATATTTCGTTGAGGACAGCATTGTCCCCGCTGCGTCACCATTCATCCTGGACAAGAAAGGAGAATCCGTTCAGCTATCTGCCAATTTTGATCTTCTCGAACAAAAGCAACTCTCAAAAGTCGCTCCCGCCATCAAAGACGATGACCTGAAAACCGAATTTCCTGAAGAAAAAACGGTGGCAGGCGCAAATTACGAGATCATGGTTTGGAACAACGGGTGGCAGTCGCTTGGGAAACACATTGTCGACCCTGGCGATAGCGCCGTAATCAGCCGACTCCCGGTCGGCGGACTGTACTGGATGGTATCCGATACCAATCGCGAAACCGCCAGACCGTTCACGATCGACGACGGCAAGCCTCGGTACTGGTAATGGCGGCTGGCCTACCGATCGACGCATCCCAGACTCCCTCGATCTCAACACCTGCCGAGTATTCGTATAAGGTGACGTCGGTCAGTACGAGTAAATTGCGGACAAAAAGCACAAGCGGCCGCAACGAACCGATTGGAGGTGGCGACTGCCGTGAATTATCGAGATGCCTCCACCTTTCGCTTCTGCGTTGCCGCTACCGTATTGGTGGCAATGTAGATCCACCCGTTCCGCTTATTCAGGATGTACAACTCACCCTGGGGACCTTGTCCCAGCCGCAAATCTGCTCGTGTCTTGCCAGCCGAGATAATCTCCTCAAAATCGGGCTCGTCATCCAGTACATCCTTCAATGAACCACGGGCCAACGGAAGCGTACCGTCGTCGTTGTCATGATCAAACAGAATCGTTAGTTCCTGGGGAGTCATCCACGTCAAGGCACTTGGACTGTCTCGCAACGGATCATTCGGATCCAGTGACGTGACCTGCTGCAACATTTCTGAAAAATCGACGTGATATGCACGTCCGTCGGTGGCAAACTCGACAAAGACAAACTGGTCATCCAGTTGGGTGGAACCGTTCTGAATGACATGTCCCCCCGCGATCGCATTGGCAACAAACGTATCCCCAATTACGCCGTTGTGCCCCATCAGGGCAGCCGGAAAAATGTAGCCGTTGTTTGCCTCGTTGGCGGGCAAACCCGTGATCCCGATGTTGATTCCACCCGTTGAGTCGCCTGCATGGAGAAACGGTCCTTCTCGGTTTGCCCAACCGTAATTTCCGCCAGCAACAACAACGTTGATCTCTTCTATGTTATCGCGACCAATCTCTGTCACGATCAGATGGACTTCGCCAACGGCGTCACGTGCAAAAGTCAGGTTGTGTGGATTGCGAAAACCGATCGCGTACGCCTCGCCAATCATGTTTGGACTAAACCGAAACGGATTCGACGCGGGAATCGAGTAACTGCCTGCTCCGTCCTGCAGCGGATTGATCCTCAGCACTTTGCCGAGAGCGTCGTTATTCTGTCCGTCTCCAGCAATTGCAGATTGCACGCTACCGTCTCCATGACCGACATACAGCAAACCATAGTCGTCGTCTCCTCGATTCGCGTACGGATTGAATGTAATTGCTTTGATCGGATGGTCATAAACTGGCATGCCGACGCGGAAAACTTCCCGGTAGCTGTTCGAAAGAACGACACCTCGTTTGTGACTGAACGTCCATTCGACGACGACGCTATCGACATCAACCGGATCTTCATCATCGCTCAGGTAAACATGCTGCGACGGATCGGCGGGACGTTCCTCCATGATTGAGGTATAGAACTTGCCGTTTTCGGCAAAATCTGGATGAAACGCAACACTGCGAAGACCTCCCTGGGGAGACGTGTTATCGAGTGAGCGTCCCGTATTTTTCGGTGCGACTACGCCGACGTCCAGGAATAACCTCACTTTCTTGACTCCGGCGACTGTCACCAATTCGTAGATTTCGCCTTCGTTATCCACATCACCGTCGGCAACGACAAACACACGCTCCCCGGCAAAAGCCATGTTGTTCATCCGTGGTTGCCTGTCGTTTGCACCCAAGGGAAGCCGTACCAGTTTTTCGACTTCAAGAAATCGACCTGAAGGAGTCAATTCGGTAGCGATGTTTGCATCGAGCAACGACTGAGGTTGCTCGTGAGAGGGGTTCACATCCAGATCTACTGTGATGGGGCGACTCTCAAAGTCTCCAGCTGCAACCGTATAGGTAAAACTATCAGAGCCAGAAAAATCGATGTCCGGTGTGTAAAAAATCGTGCCGTCGACAAACTCCAGCGTCCCATGGGAAGGATCGGTCAAATTGAAAAGTTTGAAACCGGTATCCAAGGAAGATCTGTCGTTTGCCAAAACCGCGATTGGCACCGAAATTGAATCTTCGGGAATCGAAAACCGATCATCCGCCAATTGCAACGCCGAGTACTGAAAATATCCATCCGTATGAAGGGTCTCGCCACGACCGAAACCGTCCACAATTCCATCTTCGATCGTCCAGGTTCCGGTAGAAAAGACGGAAGGATTTTCGGTTTGAGTGCGTACACCATCAATTTCAATCCAATCGACATTCAAATTGGTATCGATTCCGTTTGTTTCATCATATATGTCTCCCTGGAAAACCACTCGGACCTGGTTGGCATCAATCAAACCCACGGCAGCATAGGAGAAGGTGTCGGCGGTTGTCGTAACTGAATAGGTCGCAACGGATTCACGATCAAGTTCCAGGCGAAACTGCTCAATGCCTTCATCTCCGGAAGCCTGAATCAGGACCGTCGATCCCCATGCGAACTGGAAATATCCATCAGAATGCAACGTTTCGCCGCGGCCGTAACCGGGCAGGATTCCATCCTCCGGTCTCCAGGTTGCGGTAGAATACACAAACGGACTTTCGGTCTCAATCAGAATTCCATCGACGTCAATCCAATCGACGTTCAGATTGGTATCGACCCCATTTTCGGGATCATAAAGATCGCCAGAATAGAGCAGGCGTATTTGATCCGCGCCGATATCGGAAGCACTTTGATACTGGTACTCGAAGAACTCTGTTTGAACATCAAACGTCGCGACGGTTTGATCATCAATTTGTAATTGAAACTGTTCGGTACCCATATCTCCGGCAGCACGAACGATAATGGTCGATGCCATTGCCACGGTATTGCAAGCCAGGAACACCCCGGCTACAGGTAAGAGACAAACCGAAAACCTGCGGGCAGATCTGAGCCACGGGCCGAAGTTGATAAACATGAAGCAATACCTGTCCGAGTGGGGGCCCTTTTAGAACGAGTCATCTCATCAGTGCGTGAACCACCAATGGTGCGCGCAACTCACAGAAAACTCAACCATTTTATTGAAAATTAAAGGTGTCAGGAACCTTTTCGTCCTTTTTTGAAATTTCATCCAAATTTTACAACACACCCGCGAACGATGTTTTGTTTCTAATTCCGATTCAACCCAGATTTGCCAACAACATTCGCATCATGAGAGCTTGCGAGAGTCATCATCCGTTGGAAACGAATCTGGGGACGCGCGATCTCTGGGTTGCTGGTGTCATCGATAACTTTCACCAACAATGCAACAATGGTCGGGAATTTTCGAAACGCGAAACCAAGCAAAGGGATAATGCAATCGGTCGGTTTTCGAGGCGTTGATCAACGAAGATCGACAATCATTCCATGATGGATTGCGTTAAAGCGGTGATATCCAGCAACGTCCCATTACAACGCGTTTCAGCGATTTAGATTACCAACTCTGGATTACGGTACGGAATCGCCGATTTCGCATCAAGCTTCCGCAGCGAAGTTTGCTGTGGGAGCGATAAAGGCGAACCGACCGGCCCGGAAAACGTCGGCCCCGATAAATTGGACCCTCGTGCGTATTGGGGTGTTCACCGGGCTTGTGCGTTGGTGAATAGCAATTTAGCCGGGAGACGAAACACAATTGGCCACGGCCATTGCATATCGAGCAGTTCTACATTTGGCAAGAAAATAGAATGGCCAGCGTTGTGACAACTGCGATCACATCTTCTCCGCGATGATCGATGCCAACAAACGAAATCTCATTATTTCGCGCGCTTTGATTCTCGGGTGAAACACTGTTGGGTCCGACGTCATTTCAACGTCGACGAAATCGACTTTGCTTTCTAAACGGATACTGACAAATCCCAATACTTGATCGATGCAATGGAAGCGTTGGTCGTACAGGACCGGCTGGTGGCGCCGCGGAACGACGTGTTGCCAATCGCCTATCGCTTAGCCGTGCACGAATCACGCCCATCAGTTGCTGTCGGCTACCGCGATCATGGTCGCGTGGAGACATTCGTTGCCGGCGAAGGGACAGTCAAATCACGCAATACGGATCCAGTGCCTTGACACCCGGCCATCAGTTTGTAGCATGAAAACATGGTTGACTTTCGCACATCGATTCCGGGGCCGCACCGTGGCTGACTTGCGTCAAAGGACGCTGGTCAGTGTCCGCGCCAAAACGAGTTGTCAATCAACGAGAACCACGGTTTTCGCTCGTGCCGGTCATGTCGAATTGGGGAAACCCTGGAGTTTTGACTTAGCCGAGCCGTTGTTGACCGGTGCGGAACAAATGCTGGGCTTGCTTGCCGGCGACGTGCTCGGATTGTTCATCAAGATCTGCCAGCAACGTCGTTTGATTGTGGACTGTGCGGAAGCTACCGTTAAAGCGGAGCTCGTCAATACGCTTCGCTATCTTGGCGTGATCGGCGCTACTGGCACTCCGGCTTATGAAAATTTTCAATTGCGTGTCTATATCGAGAGTCCGGATTCAGCCGAATCATTGTTCGAGGCGTGGCACGAAGCGACCGAATGTGCCCCGTTCCTGAATGTCTTGAAAAAGGGCGCCGACGTGGATGTTTCCCTGCAACTGACTGACTGAAAATAAAAACAAATTCCTTTCGCCTCACTTCTGTTTCACCACTTGAAATCTGCTCAACACAATTAACCCCCTGGCACCGTAGCGATAGAAATCATGTATCGACTGAACTCGGAACAACAAACAGCTGTCGACGCAGCAGCCGCGATTGCCGACTCTGTAGTCGCAGAACACGCTTCCAAAGTTGACGAGCAAGGGCGATTTCCGATCGCAAGCATGCGAGCTTTGGCGGATGGCGGATTTTATGGATTGCTCATCCCGGAAAAATTCGGCGGCATGCAGTCGAGCTTACGAGTACTCGCCGCGGTGGTGGAACGTATCGCCTGTCGCTGCGCTTCGACTGCGATGATCTACATGATGCATTGTTCGGGAGTCAGTTGCTATCTTGCCGACCCGGAGACGTTTTCCGATGTGCTGCGCGACTGCGCCGCTGGAAAACACTTGAGCACACTGGCCTTTTCGGAGAAAGGAAGTCGCAGTCAGTTTTGGGCTCCCGTTTCCAAAACGGTGGCCAAAGACGACAAGACAATATTGTTGAGCGCCGAGAAAAGCTGGGTCACCAGCGCCGGATTGGCCGATGGAATCGTTTCCAGCGGCGGGTCTCTGGATGGCAATGGAACCAGCGTGTACCTGGTTCGAAAAGAAGATGCAGGTCTGAACATCTCGGGAGGCTGGAATAGCCTTGGCATGCGAGGCAACCAGAGTAACCCGATGACTTTCGAACGCATCGAACTTGATCTGTCGACGCGATTGATCGGCAGTGAAGGAAAAGGATCGGACGTGATGCTTGGTTGCGCGCTCCCAACGTTTCTGGTTTGCCAGGCTGCCATTGGAATTGGGCTCGCCGAGTCAGCCTTTCAGGACGCGCAAAAACATGTCACGGCAACGCAGTTTCAACACACCGGCACCCGCTTGATGGACTTGCCCAACATTCGCGCCAATCTGGCTCAAATGAAACTCGAAACTGACAAGGCTCGTGCATATCTGGCGATGACTCTCGACAAGATGGAAGACGAAGACGCCGATGCCATGATACATTTGTTGGCAATCAAAAGCAGCAGTGCTGAAGCGGCCGTTGCCGTCTGCGACTTGGCGATGCGGACGTGTGGTGGGGCTGCGTTCAGCAAGCACCTGGGAATTGAACGGGCTTTTCGCGACTCCCGAGCCGCGATCGTGATGGCTCCGACAACGGATCACCTGCGCGAATTCGTAGGTCGGTTGTTGGTTGGTCTTCCGTTATTCGCTTAGATCCCGAGTTCTTCGTCTCAAATCAACGCTTTACATTTCTCAGGAATCCGATTCATGCAACCTGTCATCGTGGGTGCCGTCTTATACGACCCGAAAGTCTCTGTCATTTGGGACATCATCAGGGAATTTTTTGAATTCAATGGTGTGCCAATGGATGTGAAGTTGTACGCAGACTATGACTTGCAGAATCAAGCATTGATGAATGGCGACATTGAAATCGCCTGGAACTCGCCGCTGGCGTGGCTCGACGCCCAGCGACAAAGCGGCGGCCGCTGTCGTGCGATCGCAATGCGTGATACGGATCGGGATCGGATTTCACACTTGATCGTGAAGAGTGATTCCGGTATCGAGTCGTTGGACAACTTGCGAGGAAAGACGATTGCGTTTGGTGCAAAGGACTCTCCGCAGGCCACATTAATTCCTCAGGGCATGTTGTTGCGACACGGCATGCGCTCGGACGTTGACTACGAAGCCAGGCGATTTGACCTGCTGGTTGGTTTGCACGGAGATCATGTTGGCGGCGAAAAAGAAGCATTGTTGTGTCTCAAGAACGGGGATGCTGACGCCAGCGCGATAATCGATCTGAATTGGCAAGCTTGGGCGCGCGACGGGACTATCGACCCGGCCCAGTTCCAGATTCTGGTCAGCACCGACGCCTACGATCATTGCGTATTTACGGTCAAAGAAGACTTCCCACTCGATCGCCAACAGCAATGGCTCGAAGTTTTGCATCTGATGGACTACGCCAATCCGAAGCATCAGGAGATGATGGATCTGGAGGGGCTAAAAAAGTGGGAGCCAGGCCGGACCAGCGGTTTTTCTTTGCTTGCCGAAGCGATTGAGGGAATCGATTCATGAGTGAGGACAATCAAGATATTTCAACTCAGTTTGACGGCGGCGACACGGGATGCGGTGAATTGCTGCTCGATTTGCTGTTGTTCATGCGCAAGCAACCCGTTGGGTCCATCGTTGAGGTTCGCGCGCTCGACCCCGGTGCTCCGCTGGAAATTCCGGCCTGGTGCCGATTGACAAAACACGTTTTGCTCTCCAGCGAACACCCCTATTACAACATTCAGAAACCAACCATTAACGAAAATTTGAAAGCATAATCATGAGTGACACATTTTGCGTGACAATTAACTCCTGCAGGGAAAATGGCGATAAAGCAACAGTCGGTTTCGTCGTTGCAACCGCGGCACTTGGATCTGGTAAAGACACGATGGTTTTTCTCAGTACTGATGGAGTATGGGCGTCCGTCCAAGATGAGGCTGCCAAGGTCGTCGAGGGAGGGCCGTTCAAACCTCTGACCGAATTAATCAAGAATTTCATGGAAGCGGGTGGTCGTGTCGTTGCCTGTGCCCCTTGTTGCAAGAAACGCGGTATCGACGAGTCGGCTTTGTTTCCCGGGGTCGAAATCGCTGGAGGTGCCGTGCTTGTCGAATGGCTGAGTAACGGTTCGCCAAATGTGAGTTACTAGTCCATGACGTCCAGCGACATCACAACTGATCATGTATTTGACGGCGGTTCGATGGATTGCGGTTCGGGCCTTATTCTGTTAATCCGCCAAAACATGTTGAAAGTTCCTGCCGGTGGCCTGCTTGAGATTCGCAGCACCGAACCGACAGTCGAAACTGAACTACCGCCTTGGTGCCGGATGGTTGGACATTCGTACGTTCGAAGTGACGAAGTGTCGCCAGGGGTATGGCGACACTTCGTACGGCGAAGCCTGGATGCGACGTCGGATGCCGAAGCGAATGATTTGAAAACAGACAACGCAAAGGCTCGAGCTTTCAAGTGGAGTGTTCGAGCGCGGCGTTCCGAAAACCACGAGACGACCGTTTATTCGCGGAATTTCTCTTGGAAATCCGGTGCCTCGTTGGGATTTGAACGTGTTGCAGCCTTGCCCACCGCTTTGGAGCAGTTGCTTGGGTCTTTGCTGGCCGATATTGTCGCCGGGTTTGAAATTCAGTGCAGCCAGCGGCAATTCCCGATCGACGAACTTGAAGCCACGGTAAATGCCAACTTGCACAACACTCTGGCGGCTTTGGGGGGCGAATCTGGAGATGCCTCGATTAACGCAATTGAATTGGTGTTGTTCGTGACTTCGCCTGTCGCATCAGAACTGCTGACGGAAGCTTGGAACGAGGCATTGCAGGCTGCACCTGTTTTTCAAACACTCAAGAAAGCCTGTGAGATCGTATCGCGAATTGTGTTCCTTTAGTTGCCGACTGGTTTGTAGCTCAAGCCGACACCCCACGCAAAACTCATACAGATATTGGATCGACAATGTTTTCAGTTACTCAAGTTGGATCCTGGCCTCGATCACCGGAATTGCTTGCCGGCCTTCGCGAGAAACGCATGGGGCGGATGACAGACCAACAGTTCAACGAATTGGCAGACGGGGAAATACGTCGCTGCATTCAGCTGCAACTGGATGCTGGCGTCGACATTGTCGTCGATGGCGAGTTGCGGCGTGACAATTTCTATTCGTTCATCTCCGAAAAAGTCGATGGTACGCGGTTGATGTCTTTAGCGGAAATGCTGGAGACGGTCGAGGACAAGGCGGCCTTTGAGGAGATGCTGCAAACGCTCGACGCACCCGCTTTTTCGATTCGCAATCCGACGTGTGTCGGCAAACTGCGGCGGCGCGAACCTCTGGCTGCCAATGACTTGAGGTTTCTGCGCACGTTGACCGACAAACCTGTTAAGACGACGCTACCGGGTCCGTATCTACTGACGCGCGCAATGTGGGTGACTTCGTATTCCGGCAGTGCGTATGGCGACAAACCGGTGATGGCGGATGATGTCGTTTCAATTTTGCGAGAGGAGCTTGAGGAGTTGGTTGACGAGGGAGCCGAATTCGTGCAGTTTGACGAGCCAGTGTTGACCGAAGTCGTTCACAGCGGCGACGACAAACGCCGCACTTTCATGTGAGCGACATTAGCGACCCGCCGTGATGCGGGTGCCGAACTTGCTTATGCTGCCCAACTGATGAACCGGGTCCTGGACGGATTCTCGGGAAAGCTTCGAACGGGAATTCACGTCTGCCGCGGCAACTGGTCGAAACGTGAAGACGTTTTGATCACCGGAGACTATCAACCACTCGTCGATTGCTTTCGCGAAATGAATGTCGATCAACTGGTTCTTGAATACGCCACACCGCGAGCAGGCGAACTGGAGATTATTGGGCGCGCATTGTCAGATCGCGAAATCGGACTGGGCTGTGTCAATCCACGGACTGATGTAGCTGAACCCGTCGAGTCAATTGTGGATCGCGCTCACGAGGCGCTTCAATATTGGTCGCCTGAGAAAATCTTCCTCAATCCGGACTGTGGATTTGGTTGCTTTGCGAACCGATGCGTAAACCAAGAAGACATCGCCGCCGCCAAACTCAAATCCATGGTAGACGCCGCGAAGATACTGCGTTCGGACGTTTTGTGAGCAACGGATCAATCTCGTGTTAGCGGATTCACATTCGGGTTCATGGCAATCTCAACTCGCCAGATGATGCTACTTTCGATTTTGGCGATCTCAAAGACCTCCATTCCTGCTACCAACGTTGCGAAAAGTAATCTTGAAACATAGACCAGGTTCCATTCCAGTCAGGTTTCCTCTTCCAAACAGGTGTTTGACAGTGAAAAACTTCTCCTTCGAACCCACAGATGAAAACTGACTTTACAACCGACGGTCCAAGATGTAAAACTACCGTCCTGCAAGTAATTGGATTCCCACGACCCGTACGCGGGGTGAAAGCGGGCGCTTCAAGTTTTGGCGTTCATGGTATCTGGATCAATACTTGTAGTTCATAATTGATTGGCGATGACTTACGTTTCCCAAATTTCCATCGGTCAGCCAGTACCTTTCGTCGGTACCCGTTGTGCATTGATGCCCGCAACGGGCTTTACCTGACTTGCCTAGCACCAAAGCGGCGTGCCCGTTGATGTGCTTTCTGCGTCTTCGCTTTTTCGAATAGACACGCAGTCAGGCCTCTTTCTTGATCAATGTCCGCACAACCCGCTGTACGTTTTGACGCTTCAGTGGTTTCAGGCTTGAATTTCATCTTTTCCCGTGACAGCGATTGATTCATGTTTCCAGATTTGAACCTTAAAATGAGATGTTTTTGTCTATTGCTTGCTTGTTTAGCGGTGGCAGGTTGCAGTGACGGCAAGGATTTGCAAAAAGTCGAATTCGCCAGTTCGACCGTCCAACGCGCGCTTGAGTCCTGGAAACAGGGAGCCAAGCCGGTTGACTTACGGTCCGCGGCTGATCCTGTTGATTTTCATGACGACGACTGGGATCGCTCCGCCAAGTTGGTCGATTTCGAAATTCGTCAGACGTACATGGAATCCGATGGAACAGCCCGATGTGCTGTTTCGTTAACCGTTCAATACGGCAAGAAAGTGCCGGTCAAAGTCAAATGTACCTATCAGATCGTCACCGAGCCCGAGGTGATCATTGGCCGGGATCCAATGTCCTAATCGCAATCGGCATTCGTGTGTTTTTCTAACCCCAGTTTCGAAAAAACGATTTCAGGAGAGTCATTTATGTCCAAACAAAATTCAAAATCTGGTTTCACTTTGGTGGAGTTGTTGGTAGTAATTGCGATCATTGGCATCCTGATCGGGATGCTGTTGCCGGCTGTTCAATCCATCCGCGATGCTGCTCGTCGCACGACTTCGATGAACAATCTTAGACAACTGGTACTGGCCGCGCAAACCGCACACGACGCGGCAATGGTTACGCCTCCGATGTTTGGGAGTTTTCCGGCTCAAAGTCGACAGCCACCGTTGGGCACCGTTTTTTACCATCTGCTCCCATTCCTGGAGCAAGGAAACGTTCACGCCTTGGGGCCGGATGTCGCACGATCACAGCGGTTGTCGGTCCTCGAGGCGCCAGCGGACCCATCCTACAACGATGGAATCTACGAACTCAATGAGTCGGTTCCAGATTGGGCGGATTCGAGCAATAACCAGTGGGGGCTCAGCAGTTATTCCGCCAACTGGCAGGTTTTTGGGGATGATGGAACGCGATTCGGCCAAATTCAGGATGGCCTATCCAATACCATTTTATTTAATGAAAAGTTCGCCGTTTCGTCTCGCGAAATTGGCGACCCGACGAAAGGCGCCAACCTTTGGGGATACGGCGTTTTTCCACCGACAATACCCTATGACTATTCAGTTACCATGCCATCGGATCATCTGTATGCCAGTGCTTACTGGGCGCGCAGCGGATTTGTCAATCGAGGGGGTGCAGTACCCACGTCATGGGCCGGAGATGAGCCTTGGCGTTGCCGCTGTTTGCTGAAGCCAGAGTTTGGTGTTAAGTCGACCAATGCTCACCCGTTGAAATCTCAGAGTCTGTCCGCCAACGTAATCCACATGGGAATGGCAGATGGTTCCGTGCGGCGCGCGACCGGCAGCGTGACAGATCCATCGTGGTCTGCCGGCGAAACTCCTGCCAATGGTGAAATTTTGAGGCCAGATGATAACTAGAGGGCCTTTCAAAACCTCTTTGCCACGTTGATGAGGCAAGCGAGGTTAACGAATCCTTGAAATAAATGATGATAGAACTCATACCTAGTTACAAGTCGCCTGAAGTTTTGGATCCAGCTGATGGATCGCTCGACCTTCCACCGACGTTTGTATCGCCGGAATGCTCGCCCGTCTTGAGTAGGCGGCTTTTTTCGATTGGCTTTGT
>JAHEBQ010000060.1 GCA_024642205.1 Planctomycetaceae bacterium
AAGTTACTCCAACCAGGTCTCGATGGAATTCCTGGTCGGCGATTGAGGAAGCAACGAAGCGTATTCGCGAAATCATTGACCGCGACGATAACGCACATTTGATTTCTACCGCGGGCGCTTATCTGGGACTCGATGGCCTTCCTCGGAGTGAGCTTTTTGTTGATGACCAACTGCACCTTAACCCCGAGGGATACAGGCAGTGGGCCATCTTGATCAAGGCTCAACTGCACTCCAAACTGGGCGCGGCAATACCGCAAGCGATCCAACCAGACCAATCCAGAAAACATCGGCTGGATTCGAATTCCAATTAGTGCCCGTTGTACGAACCCCCCTGTTCATGGATTCTTTGTGGCGAACCGAAGGACCGTCTTGCCGGCAACGGACAGGCAGTGGATCGGCAAAGCCCTGAACAGGTTTGCCGACGGGGGAATGACGGAAACAGGAACTGTCGTGATCCACTGATTTCCGAGCATCGGGCGGGACGGCCAATTTTTGACGTTGTGAACTGCAAGGTTAGCCCTGGCATTCTGTCACAGCCAAGAATAAGGGCTGGTCGTAGTGGACGAGGCTACGAGTCCTGGCGTTTTTCTGATCAAAAGGACTCGTTACCCCGTCCATTACCCAAAAGTCAAATCCTGTCGCTGTTCTAGTTCGCAATACAGAACAAGTGTTGTTCACCGCGAATGAACAGTTCGTTGTCAACGGGCGCAGGAGTCGCGTCAACCGTTTCGCCGACGGAATTGGTTGCGACGATTTGCAATTTGTCCGCATCCTTGATGACGACCGTTGTACCGTTTCGATCGGTAAGATAGACGTAACCGTTGGCGGCGATTGGTGAAGCATAGGTGCTATTGATCCCGTCAACTCTCGACGCCGAATAATGCGGCTTCCCGGTCTTTGCATCCAGACAGGAAAGAATCCCGGTTTTTCCTTTGTAAAAGTAAACGCGACCGTTGGAAAGAAGGGGAGAAGCTACGTCGGGCGTGTCTCGATTCACCGACCACACGACATTGGCCGTGCCTTCAATGTCGCCTTTGCCATCAAGTCGAAAGGCGCCAAGAAACGAACCTTGGAAGCCACTGCCGACGAAAACCATGCCATCGCCAGCAACTGCAGAAGCACAAGGCCTTTGGGTCTGTCCACCACAACGCCAAAGCTCTTTGCCTGATTCAAGATCGTAAGCACGGGCCTTGTTCTGTCCATTCAAGACGACCTGCCGGCTTCCATTGTGTTCAACCACCAGAGGGGTCGACCAGTTCGTAGGTTCATCTCGTTTGGTTTCCCAGATCGTTTTGCCTGATTTCTTGTCGAGTGCATAGATGAATGACTGGCCTTCATGGTCCCAGGGGACAATGATCTTTTCACCCGCAAGCGTCGGAGAGCTTCCTTCACCAAAACCGTTTCTGGTTTGCATCTTGCCAAAATCGTTGCGTTTCCATTTCAACTCGCCATCCATCGTGTAGCAATACAGACCGCGGGATCCGAAAAACGCATAAACGTGGTCGCCATCGGTACAGGGAGATGCTGAAGCAAAATTGTTGGTCCCGTGAACGGCTTGATGTGGTGTTGTCTCAATCGCTGTTTGTTCCCACAGCAGGGCGCCTGTTTTCCGGTCAACGCAAATGATATTGAATTTGGTATTCGTCAGGGCCGCTCCGCTACGTCCACCTCCCCGATTTCTGCCCTGACCGCCTTGCGGACGTTGCCCGCCGATCGGAGACTGAGTAGCGGCTCCTTCGGAGACGCCTGTCACGACAAAAACCTTGTCATCCCAAACGACCGGAGATCCTGATCCGCGACCAGGAATCGCGACCTTCCATTTAACATTTCTGGTATCGCTCCATTCGGTCGGAGGTGTTGCGTTTTCGGCAACGCCGTTGCCGGTTGGTCCACGCCAATGCCCCCAGTTGTCGGCATCGACTTGTGAAGCGGTCAGGATGGCGCAAAATAGTGGAAACAGTATGCTGCGAATCATTTCAAATCCTATTACGTCGAAATCAAGTTCAAAGCGAAATCCGGTGGCTAAACAGAACGCCTTGTCGTCTGATAGCCTGTCGGAAGCACTAATGCCCAATTGTTTAACCGGATATTTCTGGATCGGTTCCGGTCAGTTTCGTCAATCCGGCGGAAGCCTGAGGAAACCGTTCTGCACACCATCAATCGGGTTCCTGGTTTTCCAGCATCCGAGCTTTCCAGACACGAACATGGTCATATGAAATGACCCCGCCCCCTCGTGTCGGCAGGTTGATTTGATCTTTTGGAATGCCGATGCGTGGGTGTCTGGCCATCAGGACCGGACCACCTGAAACCTGCGCTGCCATCTGATCGCCGACGATTTCCAGCATCATCCAGTGCCATGTTTCGGGTTTCAGGCAGAACTCACTGGTGGCCAATGTCTGATCCAGGTCGTCCTTGAGGTTTGCGTTTTTGTCTTTTTGCAAGGCAAGCCCCTTGTTCGTGGTTGCCGTCAACCGACAGACATGGCCTGTGCCCGTCCGGGTCGAGCCATCGTTGAAGCCAAAATGGGCTCCCGCCAGTCCGTCGTTGAGTTTGAAACGCAACAGCAGAATGCAATCTTCCACCGGAATCATGAGCCGACTGCTGGGAGTGCGACCGCAATGGGCCCTGTTGCCTTTTTGAATCTGGATATCCTGGTACTCTTTGGTGGCAGGTTTGCCTTTCAAAGCCCCATCCACAATCGACCAACGCGTTCCATGGAGCGGGACCCATTCGGGTCGAATATCGGATTTGTCGAAGTCATCTGAAAACACAATTTCGCCCCGTCGGCTGATCACCGGCTCGACATCGGGCTCCCCTTTGATGTTCTCTTTGGCCTGTTCGGAAGTACCCTCTTTATTCCCGGCCGCAGCCGGGATTTTCACTTTGCTGGTCTGATTCGCAAGCGGAAAATCGATTGGAATTTTCGTCGTGCATTCACCCCTCGCCAGCCATTCACAGGCCCGAATGGCAATCGTCTGAAAACCGACGCATTGCAGGCAGTCTAATTCTCCAACATGTCCCATGACGTTGGTAACGACTTTGCCTTTTCCGTAGGGGACCCACCAAACAATCGGCTCTCGTTTGCCGGTGCCACCGTGGTTCGGATCTGAATAGGCCGAAAGCAACAGATTCACATTTTCCGCCGGTCCGCGCTGCCCGTGGTAAAGTTCATCACGACAGTGCATCCAGTTCGGCGGCATACCCTTGGTGATCGGATGATTCTCGTCTTGCGTGGACATCAACCAATCGTAGATTCCACCGTGACCCATTCCACGACCTTCCCCTGGTTTTTCGCGGACGGACCTGCCATCTTCATCGATGTAAATACTGGTCCCATAGTCCGGCGAACGCCACAGCAACGCCACCATTTTTTCAAACTCGGTCCAACCGGTAAACGAGTTGTTGGCGGCATGGATTATGATTGCGCCTCCACCTTCGGCAACATATTTTTCAAAGTCATGTCGAATTTCCTCCGGCCACATCTGGCCGTTGTAGTTCAATAGCACGACATCGTAGTCAGAGAAATCTGGTTTCCAGGCGTTCCACGATTCCTGGTCGCTGTCACCGGGCGCGTTTTCGATCACAGCTTCAATGTGCGGTTGTTGATCGAGAAACTGTTGAATATAGGGTGTTGATTTTTTCCAGTCGTGGTTGTTTTGACCCGCCACGATCATCACGCGAATGGGCTCGTCGGCCCCGACTTGTTGAGTTAAACAAAAGGCAAGCCCGCACCACAAGCCAAACAGCAGGTTCGTCCAGCGTCGTTTGATAACTGATTGCATCGTGATCAACCTCAAAGGGTGGGAACGCGGAATTTGAAAATCTCCGACATTGCGATTTTCTAACTGAATCATGTCGAGTTGTCATCCCGGCCGAGCCAAAGGCGACAGAAGGATCGACTTTCTACCGATTTGGAACCTAACTCCAGCCGCGAGAATCTCAACTGCCTTCGATTGCTTCTGGTCTGATTGCACATGTAATCGCAGGTTCGGACAGTGTTTTTTGCGCTACCGATTTTGCAGATACTGTTCGGCGCGTTCCTTGAGTTTCGAATCTTCTGTCAATTGAAGAATGTGTTGCAAAACTGGCGCAAATTCTGCCCGGTTCGGTTCCCGGAGGTCTTGATGATGAGCCAACGCCAGGACTGTCTTGATTGCATTGTCCCGAACGTCAGGATCGTCGAGATAGGGCGCGACAAACTCTAGTGTCGCGACGAGTCGAACCGCTTTAGCGCGGTCAATGATCAGGTTGATTTCTTCTTTTCGTGTGGCCAACTGCATGGCTTGCTTGAGAAACTCAAGTTGTTCCTGAAAGGAACGCTCCGGGATTGGCAGGACGCAAACCCGTGCCAAAGACCGGAGGGCTCGCAGGCGTTGGGCTTCGGTTTGACCCTCCCGGGCGACTCGAAGTAATTGTTCCGCGACGGAACCATCCGGCCAATTGGCCAGAGCGACGACTGCCGCATCGCATATGTCGGCATCGTCGCTTTTCAATGAGTCCTCGATCACTCCTTGCGCGTGCTTTCCTCCGATCCTTCCCAGCACTCGCAAGATTCGCACGCGAGTTGCCGAATCAGCAACTTCGAATACTTTGAGTAGGGGATCAGCTTGACCGTCAGTGGAGGGAATTCGTTGACATACGGACACGATCGCTTTCTCCACCGAGTCACGTTCCTCGTCGGCCGTTGCACTGTGGACAACCATCAATTCGGAGACATCGCTTTCGCTGGCCAGTCGACTGAGGGCCCCAATCGCTCGTTGACGGACCTGATTGTTCTTCGAAATTGCCTGTTTCAGAAATTCGGAGACAGCACTGGTCGAACGACGTTGATTCAGGATGCCAATGAAGGCAAGTCGATCTTCGTCCGTTTGGGCATTGGCCAACTCATCGATCAATACCAAATCAACTCGATCGTCCCGGATCGTGGCAAGGCTCTTGACGGCGTCGGATCGATCGTCAGGTTTGGTTTTCATGACCTGCAGCAGTCGCTTCGCGTCGCCAGCGTCGCCGATTGATCCGATCGCGGTCAAAGCTGCTGCGCGAATGTGCGGATCTTCATAATCCAGATACTGCCTTACGGTTTCAATCGCCGAGGTTGTCCGCCGGTTGCCGAACGCGAAAATGAGTAGCGCTTGACTTTCACCTGGAAGTTGATGCAAAGCGGTCAATAATTCGGGAATCCCTGACTCCGGCATGTCGCGCACGTAGCCGATCGCAACCTGCATCACTTGCTGATCGTCCGATCGGAGATTGGACAGTACAAGATCGGGTGCCTTTGCACCAGCGGTCATCAGTTGACCGCGTAACGCCGCCAGCCGAAGCGGCGAATGTTCAAACGAGTTGCCGATTTCCAGGTAGACATCAAAAGCTGCTTTTTCCATTCCCGATCCAGCCAGTCGGTCGGCGTGTCGGAGCAGGGCATCAGCGGTGCAATCCCGATTTTTGCCTTCGGTTTTCCTGTGAGCCAGGCGGATCGCGGTAACCGCTGAATCCGTCCCGATTGTGACGAGAGAGTTCACGCATGCGCGAAAAACCTCGGAATTGGTGGAAGCCAGTTGTTTTTCCAATACTGGCACGTTTTCCGGATCGGTACGTCCCCCCAGGGAGTTGATAATCCCGATTCGAAGCATCGCATTGGAAGTGGCTTCCAGCGTCGCGCGCAACGCAGCACCGGCGGATGGGTCTGCAATGGCACCCAAGGCACGACGGGCTCCATCCTGAACGTGTGGGTCGTCGCTTTCAAGCAAACGGCTCAGTACCGGGACCGATTCTGGTCCGCCGATTCGCTCGAGTTGTCTCAGTAAAAACAGGTTCCTGGGTATCGACTGCGCCGCTGGATCGATTGGCGTGTTTAGTTTTTCCGCAATGAACCGACTTGCAGATCTGCGCTCGGTATCCCGCCCGACGGCGGTCAAGGCAAGACAGATTTTTTCAAATGCCAATTGGGACGCCTGTCGTTCTGCACTCGAATCGGACGAAAGTTGGGTCAGCAGGTCCTCCAGTTTCTTAATGTCGTCGGGAGGGTTGGCAATCAGATGGCCATGCGGGCAAAAAACCATGGCGAGCGTGATTAACAGAATTGGAAACGTCTTGGAATATCGTGTCATCGAAATTTGCAAAAGGTGGACAGAGGATTGTGGAGCGGTCGGCAACGTTAGGTGACGCGAGGGACGAGGTTGACGGGCACTACGAAAGCGCCCATGGCGTCCGTTTGGGCCGATTCAGCCAGCGGGATGCTGCCGGATCGCCAATAATCGTCTCGGTGTTAGGGTCCCAACGGAGCGGACGGTTCAGCCAATAAGCGATGTTACCCAGGTGACAGACGGTTGCGGCACGGTGAGCGATCTCGATATCTCGAAACGGACGCTCTCGCGTCTGGACACAGTGAATGAAATCGCCGAAGATTCCGCCGCGCCCTTTATAGCCTTCGATCTCGACAGTCTTGAGCATGGGTGGATGAAGCCCGGGAATCTGACCTTCGCTCCCCTTGTACGTAATGTTCGTCGTGCCGCCATGATACATGTTGACACCTTCAGCGAACCGGAAAGTCAACAGAGGAACATCGACGCCGTTGGGAGGAATGATTTCGACGGGGCCGGTTTCGTGCAATCCGGAGGCAAACATTGCGGCTCCGAATCGATGGGCTCCCCAATCGGTCATGCCGCCGCCCGAGTAATCCCGGTACGGGCGAAACTGTCCCCGAAGCAAAGACGAGTGAAATGGTCGCCATGGAGCAGGACCGAGCCAGAGATCCCAATCGACTCCCTTGGGGACCGGTTCTTCCGGCAAATCACACTCTCCGGACGGCCCGCCACAATTAACCCAGACCTCCTCAATTTTTCCCAGTGCTCCTCCACGCACCAGCCTGGGAATATCGCCGTAGTCACCGAGCACACGCTGACTTCCGCCGGATACAACTCGGCCATAGCGTCTGGCTGCCGTGACCATGGCTCTCCCGTCGGCGATCGTCAACGATTCGGGCTTTTCGCAAAACACGTCTTTGCCCTGTTTGCACGCGGCGATCGTAATTAACGCGTGCCAGTGATCTGGTGTCCCGATGAGTACCGCATCGATGTCATCGCGGGCCAGAACCTCGCGAAAATCATTGTGCATCGAACAGTCTTTCGTTCCATAATGCTGGTTCACGAATTCGCATGCGCGTTCGCGATGGGCGATTACCGGATCGCAGACGGCAACCATTTGCACTTCAGGGATGTTCAGGAATGCTCGCATGTCGCTGGTGCCCCGACCTCCGGTCCCGATCGTGGCCATCGTAATTCGACTGCTCGCTGCCGGCCGCCCTTCCCCGCCCCACGCACAAGCTCTGAGGATGAACGGCGCTGCGGCTGCCGAGACCGATGCCTTCACGAATGTGCGCCGGGATTGAAAAGTATTTTTTTGCAAATGTTTCATCGTCTGATCTCCGAGACAAAACCAATTTTGTTCGGCAAGCCGCCGCGCAGGGTCACCCGTCGTTTGTTTGCCTACCGGCCCAACAATCATGGGCGTATCTGCGGCCTGGTAATTCAGGAACTCATTTGTCCGACTTGGTTGCGTCCTGTTTGGACTCCGTCCTTTTACTACTCTCTTCTTCGGCTTTTTTACGTGCTTGATTGGCAGCTTGACGGGCCTGATTGGCACGTTTCTGTGCTTCAATCGACTCGACCGTGATCCCGGCCGCGTTGGCGGCCTCGACGGAAAGCTTTTGCTGTTCTTGAGACACTTCCGGGTTGGGAGTCGCGTCGCCCTCTTCCTTCCCCTGGATCCAGCGGACGGCCCCCTCAATCGATTTCAGGAATTGCTCGTTTTCCCAAGTGTCGTTTCGGTGACCGAGGTTGTTATAATACATTCGACCTTCACCCACCTGCTTGACCCATGCAACGGGGACGTGATAGGGCATTTTCTTGTCGGTCTTGGCCATGTCCAGACTCATTAGAACATGGACTTTTTCCGGTTGCCAATTGACGTATTGATAGATTTCCTCTTTCAGGACAAGTTCGTCGCCGAAAGGCTTCATTGCCGGGTGCGAAGTGTCATGGACCCGGATCGTTACTTTCGTGCCCTGACCCCAGGGATGCCCATCGAAAGAACCGCCAATGAAATCCCAATACGCTTCGTGGTTCTTGTACGTATCGGATGCGGAGTGGAATCCAAGGAATCCGTGTCCCGGTTGTCGCACCCATTCGTCGAGCAAATATTTGAGATTCTCCGGTGCGATGGGTAAGTCGCCGGAAGTGTAAAAAGCAACAAGGTTGTACCGCTGCAGGTTCTCCCGTGTCAGGTGAGTGGCGACATCCTGCGTATAGTCGACATCGAACAACCCACTTCGGGCCGCGATTTGCTTCATCGCTCTTTCTGCCGGCGATATCAGTTCATCCCCTTCTCTCTTGACGGGTCCATGACAAAAGCCTGCACTTTGCGTGACCATCAGCATCCGGGGCTTTTCCAGAGTAGTCGGCTCGTCAGCCACCAGTCTTTCCGAGCAAAAAAATGCGGTTGAAATCGCAATCAAAATAGCGAATCGGTTCTTCATTGCAAGATTGAGTTTCATAGCTTGTTTCGCGGCACCTGAATGCCCATTTACCTCGACCGTGCGAGTATAAGCGAAGGAAAATTACTTTGTGTCGGAAATGCCGGAACAATTCCGTACAGACATGCCGAACAGCGATTGTACCCGGTGTCGAGTCGGTCTGTTCCTCGTCCAGGGGAAATGCCGTTATTATTGGGCAGATGCCTTCGGAAATTCCAGCAGGATGTTTTTGTTGGGTCCTGTTACTTTCAAATTTCGGTATTCGGCTTTCGACCTGGATCCTGTCAGAGCGATTTGATCGACATGGATTCCATCCGCGAGTTTGAGCTCACCCAGTCGCTTGTCGTTGAGCGACGCAGTGACGTTGTTGTTTGAAATGTTCAGTTTGATGTGATGCCACTGCGTTCCATCGATGCTGCCAACAATGACCGTTGTCTGGTTGCCTCGGGTGGCTTTCAGAACATGTCGGGTGTTGTTTTCGGCACCGAGCGAAAGCGAAATACAGGCTTCATGATTCACGTCAAACAGGGCGAGACCAAATTCTCCAGTGGCGTTTAACAGCTTGGCTTCCAATTCAATCACCTCCGGTACAGCATCGAGTTTGGGCGAGACGACTTCAGCGTCCGACCAGTCTGAATTTTGTCTGAGGTTCCCGCCTTCGCGAAGATTCCAGCGACCAGACTGAACAATCCAGCCGTCAAGACCAATGAGCGGATGGGCCGGTCGCTTGATGTAGGCCGGAGGTCGACCGTTGGCGGTCATGTCGGCTTGATGGTCTTCCAGAAGTTTTTCCAGTCGACCGGCCACATTCGGGTAGCGTGCGGCCACGTTGGTCGACTCGGAAATGTCCGCTTCAAGATCAAATAATTGGCGGTTCTGACTGAAGTATTTCCATTTTCCGGATCGGACTGCATTGGTGCGATAAAAATATGCCTCGTGCGGCGACTTTGCATTGGCTTGTCCCTCAAGCAGTGGAACAATACTTTTGCCATCGATGTCGCGGTCTGCCGAAACGGTAGCCCCGGACCATTCCGCGATGGTCGGCAGGATATCAATGGTTGCAGCAATTTCGTCGCATGTTTGTCGTGATGGAATTCGCCCGGGCCAGCGCATGACACATGGCACCCGCATCCCACCCTCCCATTTACTGAATTTGTGACCTCGCAGCGGATCAGCCGAACCCCCGATTCTCCGGTTCATATTGCCTTTGACCTTGTCTGTTTCGTTTCCCTTCAGATTCCAGGGTCCGTTGTCCGAAGTGTAGATGATCAGGGTGCGGTCATCGATCTGCAGCTCTTTCAGAGTCTTCAGTATTTCGCCGACCGACCAGTCGATTTCCTCAACTGCGTCGCCGTACAGACCCGCGTTGCTCGTACCACGAAATTGGTCAGACACATACAATGGGATATGTGGCATCGTGTGCGGAAGATAAACGAAAAATGGTTCATTGGCATGTTCCGTGATAAATCTTGTCGTTTCTTCGGTATATCGCCTGGTGAGCTGGGTTTGATCGGCGGGCCATTCAATCACCAATTTGTCGCGCACCAGCGGAGGGGATCTTAGGGAAGTGGCGCGAAAGTCTTCAACCGTCTGGCCGTTTCGCAGTTTGACATTTTCGGCCAATTCCATTGAGCCATCGACACCCATGTCGTTGCTGTACGGAATTCCAAAATACTCGTCGAATCCATGTTCCGTCGGCAAGAACGCTTGATGGTGTCCCAGGTGCCATTTTCCAATACACGCTGTCACGTATCCCTGCTGGCGGAGCATCTCGGCAATCGTGGTTTCTTCGGGGTTCAGTCCCCGATCAGAGTCCGGAAACAGCACGCCCAGGTTGCCGACGCGTTCCGGATAACATCCGGTCAACAACGCGGCTCGCGACGGTGTACACACGGAAGCGCCCGAATAGAAACTGGTCAGACGAACTCCTTCCGACGCCATACGATCGATATTTGGCGTCCGAATGTCAGGAGATCCGAAACAACCAAGATCATTGTAACCTTGATCATCGGTGAAAATGATGACGAAGTTTGGGCGGTCAAACCCCCAGCACGATGTTTGCAACGCAAGCCAACCCAAGAACAGAAATCCAGCATTGAGACGCATCATTGGTGCTTTCGAAGGAAGTCGCAGCTACTGGGAAAAAATTGAAGTTCGTTCACAGTGATAAGGGTTTTGGCGGCCGTTTCGAAACCGGTGAAAACGATTGTCAGAAACCCCAACTGGCTCTGGAAATCCGCGGAAAGATTGCAGGCAAGTTCAGAAACCAGTCACACGAATTCTAGCCCCTTCGAAGATGCATCGCAAATTCCGATAAGCCCGTCATGCGAAGCAGTCACGGGTTGGAAATTCAGTACATCGACGGATATTGGATGTGAAGAATTAAAGTAAATCGCCGGGAATATTACTTTTGAGTCCCTTCGAGAAACGCCCGTTCGATTTGGTTGCAGAAGCGGTTTTCCTTCCTATTGCTGTTTCAACCAGTCATCAAGTGCCTGCTCCCAGGATGGATTCTGTTTGAATGCGTTCGGGCCATGGCCACCGTTTTGGTAGATGTGCAGCACGGCCGGGATATGGTTTTGAATCAATGCTTCGTAATACCGGAGGCTGTTGCGAGGATTGACGACACGATCCGAGGCAGCATGCAGTATGAATGCCGGTGCGGTTTGGTCGCTGACCTGTCGCTCCAGTGAATAATGTTCAACCAGTGCACCATCCGGTTTCTCACCTAACAGGTTGTTCCGAGACCCTTGGTGAGTCAGTTCTTGTTGCATCGAAATAACCGGGTAGAACAGAATTTGAAAATTTGGCTGTTCATCGCCACGAGCTAATGTGCCCAGGGTGCAGGCAAGATGACCGCCCGCTGAGAAACCCCAGATTCCGACCTTGGTTGCATCAATTCCCCAATCATCCGTATGCGAGCGAACCAGCCGGATCGCCGCTCGCGCGTCGCTTCCTGGCAGGTCATGCTGGCCTTTGGGCAGTCGATATTTGAGTACGATTCCTGCGATTCCCCGTTTGACCAGGTGTTGGGCGATCGGTGTTCCTTCGGTGTTGGTGCAGATTCCGCCATATCCTCCTCCCGGACAAATCACCACCGCCTTGCCCGTGGATTGTTCGCGTGCTGGCAAATAAACGGTCACTTGAGCTTCTGGCCCGAGCGAAAGGACCTGCGGCACATCGTTCCCGGTTCGTTCCACCGCGTCGGCAATCGAATTCGCAAAACGCCGACCCAATTCCAGCGTACCCGAGGTGCCGAAATGTACTTCGTCATTGGGATGTGGCGAATTTGGGTCATCCCTTCGCAAGCTTAGTCCGTCCGTAGCCACCAATAATGCGCCACGGGTTGCATGAACATGACAAGAGGTCTCGGAAACCAGTTTTTGTTGCTGTCGCAAAATCGCAGCCGGACTGTCGGTGTTTTGGTAGTCGGCTGCGGGCAATACGTTCCCGTACACGAACAGCATTTCCGGAGCTTCAAACGTGTCACGTATTCTCGCGATCAAGTGCGCCAGGTTCTCACCGTAGGCTTCTGCGGTTTCGATACTCTTGGCATCGGCTTCGCCTTGCTGCCATAACATGCCACGAATCACGGGTTTGAATCCCTGGGCCTGCAAACGGGATAATCCCGTCGTGACTGTCTGCTCGAAAATCCGAAATTGTTTTCCCGGAAGATCCGGGTTCCAGGCAGTATGCAGATCAGTTCCGGACCATGCGTGTTTGATGATCGCGATTTTTCGGCCGGGAAGTCGTTCCTGCAGCTGCTGGCCAAAACCAAGCTCCGGTCCAAAACGATCGGGCGACTCGGAAGCCTGTCGGAGTGGGAGCCACTTGTTAGGCTCTGCTCCGCTGTTCAGGTGACCTCCCGAATGAAAAATCATTACCTGTCCTGCGACTTGGAACCCTTTGGGCAAGTTTTTCATGTACCCTTGTCCCGTCGCATTCGATTGTCCACCGATTAAGTAAACATCAATCGGTATCTCGCGTTGTGCCGGCGATTGACCCAGACATGGGCACGGGAAAATGGAAATCGCACAAAGCAGGATGTGGACGATGCCAAACTTCACTCCAAATGATTCTCGCATTAGGGAGACCTTTATTTGCAATCACAAAACCACTAACCTCAATTAGGAACCGTCATATTCTAACCCGCTTGCCCCGCAATGTGATGCAGGCAAGGATGGTGGTTTCCGTCAAATGGGCTTCTGATTGTCAAGCACAATTGCGTTGCGCATGCGGGAGATTAGAATTTCAAGCAGTCGTGGGTATCGATAGATGATCCTCCGCGACTGAATCGACACGACCGCCGTTCAATAAAAATGCCGTTCAATAAAAACGCCGTTAGACAAAAACGCCGTCCAATCAAAGGACAACCGACCCATGGGATTACGCCAGTTGTTGTGCGCCGGACTGATTTGCATTGCCTTCTGTGCAGTGGTCCGGGGTGGGGACGAGTCGTCAACAAAACCGAATGTGCTGTTCTTTATCTGTGACGACCTCAATTGTGATCTTGGATGTTATGGTCATCCGATCGTCCGGTCACCAAATATAGATCGCCTGGCCAGGCGGGGCATGCGTTTCGAAAACGCGTATTGTCAATATGCACTCTGTGGTCCCAGTCGGGCTTCGTTCATGACCGGACTTTATCCTGACCAAACGCTGGTCCGGAAGAATCAAGTCTACGTTCGCCAGTACCTCCCGGACGTTCAGACAATGGCACAAATGTTTCGCGATGAAGGATACTTTGCGACTCGGATCGGAAAGATTTTTCATTACAACGTACCCAAGCACATCGGTACGGGCGGACATGATGACCCGTTTTCCTGGGACGTCACGATCAACCCCCGCGGTCGGGACAAGGACGACGAAGACAGGATCTTCAGCGTGAAGCCGGGAGAATATGGCGGTTACATCAGTTGGCTGGCCGCAGACGGGACCGACGAAGAACAGACCGATGGGATTGCCGCCAGCGAGGCGATTCGCCTGATCCGCCAGTACGTAAATGACGATCGTCGATTTTTCCTTGCCGTCGGGCTGTATCGGCCGCATACACCGTATGTTGCTCCCAAGAAGTACTTTGACATGTATCCAACGGATCAAATTCGGTTGCCGCAGGTGCCAAGCGGTTACCTGGACAGCCTTCCACCCAAAGCACGCGAATCACTCACCAAAAAGAAAGAACATGTCAACGTCGCCACGGATCTGGCTCAACAGGCGAAGCAGGCATATTACTCATCAATCAGTTTTGCCGATGCACAATTGGGGCGAGTGTTGGACGCTCTCGAAGAGTCCGGTGCAGACAAAAATACGATTGTCGTGTTTACTTCGGATCATGGTTACCACTTGGGTGAACATGGTCATTGGCTCAAAACAACGCTGTTCGAAAACGCGACACGTGTGCCCCTGATCGTGGTTGCGCCTGGCATGGAAAACGATGGCCGAGTGACGTCAGCCCTGGTCGAGATGGTTGATCTCTATCCGACACTCGCAGAGCTATGTGGAACGACACCCCCGACTTGCCTTTCGGGGGTGAGTCTTGTTCCGGTCCTGAAAAATCCCCAATCAACTCCCCGTTCGTCGGCTTTATCCCAGTTGAATGACGGCTACAGCATTCGGACGGCCAACTATCGATACACCGAATGGGGAGCCAATGGCAGCGGCGGAAACGAACTTTACGTTCACCAGGACGATCCCCAGGAAATGGTGAACCTTGCAAACGTTCCAGAACACCGTGACACGGTAAAGCGGCTTTCCAGGGAACTTCACGAGCGGATTGCCGTTGCCCAACGACCTCCCCAAGGCCTAAAGCAGATTCCACTGAAGGACTGAAATCGCAATAACCGGTTGCGAGTCGCCTGGTTTCATACTGTTCATTGAAGCAAGGTCAGGACGACATATCGAACGTCCATCACCTGTTTCCCTTTGATTTCGACAGCACCGAGCTTGAGTTGACCCGGTCCTTTCTGTATTCAATTTCGCCCAGTCTTAACGGTTTGAAATCATTGACGAGAGACTCTGCACCGCGGGAAAGGGAATCCTGCTCCGCTCCCACGAGCGGTGGGTCGTGGGCTTCGGTCACGTTGTCGGTGATCCTGGGATCTCCAAACACGAGTTCACTCACCGATCCCACATCCGCCGCGGCACACGTGTAATAACCGGTTGCTTCGTATCGAGCGGATGTTGCAACGTCGATATCCCATGTAATGGAATCGGAGTTGCTGGTCCAGTTCGTGAAATATGAACAGTTCGGGGCTTTGCCGGTTCGTTCAATATTGCCATGTGGGATTCCGTCGCGCGCTGGCAAATGTGTTGTCGGGAATTCCCGATTTCCGACGGTGAACGGTCGGTCGTCGGGGATGATTTCTGACCGGACATCTTTTTTCCAATCAGAAAGTAGATTGGTCAACTGATTCACGATGACCTGGTTTTTCTCAGCCATATCTTTCCGCCGGCCGGGGTCAACTTGGAGATCATAGAGTCGGCCTGAGTGATCGAGATGGTAGCGACGCGAGCGGATCCTGGTTTTTCCATTCCAGCTGCTCACAATCGTACGCGGCGTCCATTTGGACCGGGTGTCCAGCAGAATCGGTTTGACGCTGATGCCGTCCAGTGGTTTTTGGCTGACAACATCGATGGTGGCCACGTCGGCAACAGATCCGTTGCAGCGGCCAGGTGCGTTACTTTCGTACCCCCTTTGATGTGTCCCGGCCAGCGAATGAGACAAGGGACGCGCGTTCCGCCTTCGTCCGTCGACCCCTTTCGCCCACGCATGTCACCGTTCCAGCGGTAACTGCTATGTCCGTTGCCGGTAAAGTAGACGACAATTGACTTCTCAATCAACTTCCCTTCGTCGAGCGCCTTTAATACCCTTCCTGCATTCCAGTCGATATTTTCTCACATGGCAAGTTCCACGCGGGTTTGGGGAACATCTTCGGCTTCCGGGACACGATGCCACATCGGAAGTGCTGACTTGGCGAAATTCTGAAAGTGACGATCCGGGACCTGCATTGGTGAATGTGGTGTGTTGAACGGCAGGTAACAGAAGAATGGCCGCTCGCGATTATTCTTGATGAATTCGATCGCATGATCGGTAAAGTCATCGATGATAAAGCCGATGCCGCGAACGAGTTGGCCGTTGTGGTCAATGCTGGGACTGAAGTAAAAACCCCCTGGCCTGAGCAGAAGCCGTAGAATTCGTCAAACCCGCGCGGGTTGGGATGATAAGGATATTGCATTCCGTTTTGCCACTTTCCGAACGTCGCGGTGGCGTATCCGCCAGATTTGAAAGTCTGGGCACCCGTCATCTCATTCAGGTCGAGCGGTTCGCCGCCGGTCGAAGTGCTGAAGACGCCGCCCCGATCATAGTATCGACCGGTCAAAAATTCAGCCTTGTCGGAGAACACACGGGACAAACATTAAACCGCTGGACCATCGCTCCATCATGCACCAACGAGTCGATATTCGGCGTCGTCAGGTTCGTATTTCCGTGAATGCCGGGATCACCCCAACCCTGGTCATCACTCATAAGGACGACGACGTTGGGATGCTCATCGGCGTTGACGTCAACAATGGACAGGCATCCGAAAAACAGGCAGAACATGCGGATGAACTAGAAACTGCGATGATTGGTCATGTTTGCTGCTCGCCCCTGGAATTCGTGGTTTTCGATTTTTGTAATCAACGCTGGCCAGATGCAGCCAAATAGAATTCCGCCCTGCAAAAGACGATGTTGACAGGGGCGGATCGGTTGCGCGAGGTCGAAGGGATCACTTCCGTAATAAACCGTCACTGCGCAGATCGTACCATTTTCCGGGCGGGATCGCGCTTCGGGCTGTTCTAAAATCAATAATTCAAATATCGTCATGGATTACCGCATCCTTCCAGCAGTTCAAATTTGAGAATGACCATGTCCGTTTCCACTCCTCGTTCACCCATTCAGAAATCGGGGACGGCCATCGTGGGGGTGGATGTCCACGCGCTGCACAAGAGCGCTACCATGTTCCTGTTCAAGTTTTTTGGACGACTGGCCAAGGATTTGAATTACGATTTCTACTCGGAAAACAACCATCCTCCAAACCAGGACTCACTTGATTCGAACAATCAAAAGAATTTTTGTCGTTGTCCGATCCGAACATTTGAGACTCTCGAGACACCCTTTGAATTGCCGACACAGCGACACCTCATTTTTCACACCCGCGATCCTCGCGATATCCTGGTCTCCCAGTACTTCTCCATGGGGTGGATCCATCCGACCAAGGGAACCAACCTGGAAAAAAATCGAGAGAGCTTTCAGCAGATGTCGATTGATGAATATGTCCTGCACCAAATCAAATCGAGCAGCTGGCCCATGCTCGACAAGTTTCAGCCCTTACTCGAGCGAGGATCGAGCCCGGAATTTGAAACCTACGTGACCTATGAAACGATGGTGACGAATTTTCAAAAATGGGTCGAACAGGTGTTACCACCGTTTGGAGTCAGGTTTCCCAAGCTTGTTGCGCTGAAACTTGCCTGGCGATACCGGAATGAATTTCGGGTAACTAGGGAATCAATGTCTCACAAACGCCGGATCTTGCCGGGAGATCATCGCGAGAAACTGAAGAAGTCTACGATCGATGAACTCAATCAAAAGTTTGAGATCATCCTGAGCCGTTTCGGGTACCTGAGCTAGGAACGCAAGATTCCGCCCTGGTTCAAGTTGGCAAAACGGGTTCGGGACTCACCGGATTCGAATCAAATATGTTTGACCAGGTCTTTCGCATCCCAGCCCGGAGAATAGTCTCGGCGAATATATTTACCGAGTTCGGGGCGGTCGACAATTTCCATTTTGGTAGCATCCCATTCCAGTGTATCGCCAGGGACGCGCTGCGCGATGACTCCCAAGAGGATCGTCTCGGTCATCGGCCCGGCTAACGCAAAGTGCGATTCGCATCGCGGAATGGTTCCTTGAATCGCATCGTACCATTCCTGGTAGTTATCCTGGCCCGCAGCGCGGGGCAACGATGGCTCGGGCCACTTGAATCCATCCACGTGAGTGTCCGTTCTTAACGCCCAGGCGTTTTTTCCCGATCGATTGAAAAACAGTTTGCCATGTTCGCCAACGATCACGCTACCGAATTTCTCAAAGTCCATTCCTTCAAGGATGTCCTCGCCAGGATGGTTGTACTCGTTACTTGCCTTGTCGATTTTCCAGCTTTCGCGATTGAACTTGGCATCGACGAAACCGTCATACCAGTTGATAGTAAAACCGTCGCTGGCACTGTACTCGTTCGGTGCAAATTGCCACGTGATTTTCGAGTTGATCGGCGGAGAATATCTCGTCGCACCATTTTCCTGTGCGACAACACTCGTGGGCGGTCCCGGTTTCATCGCCCAATACCCGAGATCCATGATGTGACATGCCATGTCTCCGAGGGCACCGGTTCCGAAATCCCACCAGCCACGCCACGCAAACGGTGCGATGGCCGGGTTGTAGTCGACAAATGGTGCCGGCCCGATCCATTGCTTCCAATCGATCGCCCGGGGTACCTCGGTTGCTGGCGGTGGCGAAGCAAACCCCTGGGCCCAGATTGGACGATTCGTCCACGTATGAACTTCTTTGACCTTGCCGATCATGCCCGCGCGAATCAGTTCGACACATCTCCGCATGTGATCATGGGCGTGGGCCTGGTTACCCATCTGCGTTTTCACGCCGGTTTTCGCTGCGATCGCGGCCATCATTCTGGCTTCCCAAATCCCATGTGTCAGCGGTTTCTGGCAATAAACGTGCTTGCCTGCATTCATCGCCTGAACACTCGCGTGGAAGTGATGATGATCCGGCGTCGACACGGTTACGGCATCAATTTTGTCGCCCAGATCTGCGATCAGTTCGCGGTAGTCGTTTCCAAATTGAGCTTGCGGATAGGCATTGCGCACTTCGGCCATCGACTTTGTCCGTTTGTCCTGAAGCGCACCAAGTTTCTTGACATCGACGACATCGGCCAATGCGATGACGTCGAAACCGGCCTTGGTTGCGCCCGCCAAATCCGCCCTTCCCTTGCCACCCGCTCCGATTCCCAGTAGCGTCGGTTTTTCCAATCGGCCCCGTGCGATGGTCGGAATCGGATATGAGAAAGCCGCTGAGCCAACTGCCGCGCCTGCCGCCTGAACGAAGGTCCGTCGTGATAGTTTGCGTTTCATTTTCCTGCGCTCCGGGTAAGGAATGCTGTCGCGGTTCGGGATATCGACACTTTTGTAGACATGTCTGCGAACCGGATTATCTCATGTTGAGATTTACGGATCAATCATGAAACGGACGGTTCCAAAAATTCAGGCCGCAGGCATATCCACGAGGGAATTCAGAATGAACGCGTGTGTCGGAACAAGCAATCTCGCCGTCAATGACTTTGGAATGATGCCACCGATTGGTCGAATGCCATTCGACAGCCAACCCATGACTTATTGTCCAATGGTCGCTGGCGTCTCACGTGGTTCCCAGGCAACCTCTTCCTCGTTGGCACTTACAGAAAATGATGCCAGCCATTGCTTGAATTCGACAGCCAGACTGAACAACGTCGGGACGAGGAAAAGCGTGATCACGGTCGACACCAACAATCCGCCGAGGACAACGCTACCGAGGCCGCGATAGAGTTCACTCCCGGCACCGGGGAAGAAGACCAGCGGCGACAAGCCAAAAACAGTTGTCAGTGTCGTCATGAAAATCGGTCGAATTCGTGTCCTAATACTCTCCAAAATTGCGGGTCGCAATTCCATCGCTTCGTTGTTCATGAAATTCAAGGATTGATGGACAATTAAAATCGCATTGTTGACGACGGTTCCGACCAAGATGATAAATCCCAACATCGTCAGCACATCGAGCGCTTGGGGCGGGCTCCCCTGCAATCCCAGGTAGATGCCCAACATTCGCAAGCCCATGATCCCGCCAACAGCTCCCATGGGCACACTGAGGATGATGACCAGCGGATACAGCCACGACTCAAACAGTGCCGCCATCAGCAGGTAGGTGATCATCACGGCCAGCAGCACGTTGAATTTGAGTGCATCCCACGTCTGCTTCAGCTTGTCCGCCGTTCCACTCAGGCTGATTTGATAGTCACTCGCCAACTGCCCGCTTTCGCGGATCGGTTCAATGATTCTCGCTTTGATCGTTTCAATGGCCTCCTGCAAAGCCATGGTATCAGGGGGCGTGATCTGGATCGTGATCGCGCGCTCTCGCTCGCGATGATTGATCTGTTGAGGTCCAGCTCCAATCCGGACGTCCGCCAAAGAGCCCAGCCGAACCGGTTCGGTCATGTTTCGCGTGGCAACATAACGGGATTCGATGTCCTGCGTGTTGCCGCGAGGATCGGTGGAACCCATGATGACGAGGTCAATCTTGTCGGCGCCGACGTAGTAGTCCGTGACGTAGGCACCATCGACCAATGCATTGACGGCATAGCCGAGTTCACTGCTGGTGATCCCCAGGTCGCTGATTTGTTGCGGTTTGGGCAGCACATGTACTTCGGGACTGGAAAGATCAAGCCCCGGAATCGGTTGGGCTTGAGTGCCGGGCGGCATAATCGGCGGCGATTCCGGATCATCCGGATCCGATGGTGCATTTATTTGCCTCATGATTTGACCGCCGATGCCAACCAGTTCCTTGAGTTCCGGGCCCGTGATTTCGACTTCGATGGACCGGCCCCCAGATAGTTCACTGGCAAACAGACTGGTTTGAAAAGCGACGACGAACGCACCGGGAAACAAGCCGTTGAGTTGGCCCTGGATCAAAGGAATCAGTTCGCCCGCTTTGGTTTCTTCCCTGGAACTGACGCCCACGAAAAGAGTGCTGCCAAAGGCCACGGTGAAAAAATCGTCGATGGCAGGATAATCCAGTGGTTGGTCCGAGACCTCATCGTAGTTCCAATACTTTTGCAGTTTTTCTTCGATCTCGATCCCCATCAATTCAAGTTGTTCGACGTTATATCCCGGCGGCGACAAGACAAGACTGATGATCAAATTTCGATTTCCAGTGGGCAGGTATTCGACCTTGGGCAGCAGAAGATACGAGATCCCGATCGCCGCCGCGAACAACAATAAGACGACTGAAATTCGGCGTACGGTTCCACGCTGGATCCACTCGTTGACGCCTACCACCAGGTTGGTTACCCATTTCCCGAATTGGTTGAACATCGTCTCGATCCGGCCTGGCATTGACACTCGCGTTTGTGACTTCAAAATTCTTGCCGCGGCCGTTGGAATCACCACGATGCTGACAACCAACGACAACCCGACCGCCGCGCTAATGGCCAGCGCGATGTCGAGAAACAACTGACCGGCCTCGCCCTCGAGAAAAATAACCGGCAGAAAGACTGCCAGTGTCGTTAACGTAGATGCGAGTACCGCCCCCCAGACTTCGATCGCCGCCAGTCTGGCCGCTTCGAAAGGCTTATAGCCCTTCTGGGAAAACCGGACCACATTCTCCAGAACCACGACTGCGTTATCAACCAACATCCCGATTGCAAACGCCAAACCAGCCAGGCTGATCACGTTGAGGGACCGTCCCAGCAGACTGAGGATCAGGAATGTCCCAACGATGCTGGTCGGAATGGCCAAGGCGACCACCAATGCGCCGCGAGCAAACCAGAATCCCGCAATCAGGATCAACGCCAGCGTGATAAGAAAGAACCAGGGAGAAACCGTGATGGCCAGGGCCGATGAAATCGCCAGAAGGGGAATAAAAACAAGCGCTCGAAGACTCATGTGAAGAAAGAGCATCAAGATGATGACGGTCAATGCGCTGCCCAAAATGATGTTCTGATAGACCAGCCCGATGGCGGAGTCGATATACTCCGTTTCGTCATAGACCTGGGTCAATACCAGCCCTTCCTGCTTGAGAACCCCTTCATTGAGCTGTTTGATTTTGGCGCGAATTCCCGCCATGACTTCCATCACGTTGGCGCCGGTTTCGCGTTGACAATTGACGGCGATGTTTTCCCAGCCAAATCCGCGAACAAATCCACCTCGCTTTTTGTAATCCAGTTTGACTTCCGCGATATCGCTAACATAAACCGGTTGCCCTTCCGGGCTGGCGATGATCTGACTGGCGACCTGCTCGACGCTGCGATATTCGCTGAGCGTTCGCACGATGTATTTTCGTTTTCCCTCCCAGAAGTCGCCGGCTGAGATATCCCGATTGTTTTCGGTCAACGCACTGCGGACATCGGCGATCGTCAATCCTCGCGCCGCCAATTTTTTTGAATCCACGATGATCTGGAGCTCGGGTTCCCGTCCCCCGAACACGCCGGCACTTCCAACTCCCGGAATTCGTTCCAATTGCGCTTCGATGTTGTCTTCGGTAAATTTCAGGTACTTGGTGACATCCATTTTCTCGGGAAGGAGGACCTTGGCCGCCGAAAACTCTTTTGCCAGAAGTTCGACTCGTTTCAAACGCAAGCCTTCATTCTGTGCCCGCAGGACCCATTCGACACGTTCCTTGGTTTCGGGATGCTCTTCGCCAAACTGTCGAATCACGTCGGTCGTAGGAGGAATGGGACTGAGCATCATCCAGGCGATCGCATTGGCTCCCTCGTCGGTCGTTCGAATGACCGGTTCGTCTGAATCGGTCGGATAGGACGGAACTTGCTGCAATTGGCTGTTGACCTTCAGCAGTGCTTCCTGCAAATCCGTTCCAACGGCGAACTCGAGCGTAATCGTGCCGACCGATTCGGCGCTGGAACTGGTCATTTTCGTGACGCCCTGAACACTCTTGAGCTGTTCCTCCTGTTCCTTCACGATCTCTTTTTCAATTTCCTGAGGGCTGGCACCCGGCCACGTCGTGCTGATGCTGATTTTCGGCTGTTCGACATCGGGCGACAACTGAACGGGCATTCCAATCATTGCCAGGATGCCAAACATTGCCAGCAGCAACACGCCAACGGCAACCTTGACGGGATTCGCGATGAGGGCAGCAATCGGGTGCATGTCTAGTTTTTCGCTGGTGGTTTGGGGAACTGTAAGACATCGGGAAGCGGTTCGGAGAGTTCCCGGGCAACGGCGATTTCCTGACCTGCCATGAGACGTTCGTTCCCACGAACGACAACCTGATCGCCTGGATGAAGTTCATCATCGAGGCCAATAACCTGGATCCAATCTTCGATCGAGGCACCCACCTGAACTTGTACCCGTTTTGCGACGGTTTTCTTGCTCTCCTCATCGGTCGAAACAACGTACAGGCTGGTGCTTGCGATATCCAGCACCAGCGCGTCCTTGTGTACCAGGAAAATATCCTCGTCATTGCCGAGAAACATGAAAGCTTGAGCGATCATCCCGGATTTGAGCAAGTGAACGCCGTCTATTTTCGGATTGTCGATTCGAATCTTGACGGGAAAGGAACGCGAGCGAAGATCGGCCTGGGGGACGACGTTTGCGATTTCCCCTTCCAGCAGATGAGGCAGTGAATCGACCATGACCTGAACCTTGTATCGCTTATTCTCGTCACGACATTCTTCCATCGAATCCTGCAACGGCTGGATAAATTCCTGGGGAACCGGAACGACCAATTCGATCGGGTCGACCTGAATGACTTCGAGGACGGTCTCCCCCTTGGCAACCCACTGGCCCAGTTCGGTTTGCTTCGACGTCACGTAGCCGGGAAACGGAGCGCGAATCGTATAGTTGCTTTTGAGTTCCTTGAGTCGTCGAAGCTCGGCGTCCTGGGCTTCGACTTTGAAACGCGCCTGCTGCAATCGCGAATCACGTGTTGCGATGAGTTTGTTGAGCTGTGTTTCGACACCGACCTTGAGTTGTTTCTGCGACAGATACGTCGAGATCGCTTCGTCGACTTCCTGCTGTGAGACGCCTCCACCCGACTCGTACAGCTTCTTGAGCCGTTCGCTGTTTTCCTGGGAGAATTTCAGGCGGGCTTTGATTTCTTCGACGGCCGATTGAGCGCCTGCAATTTCCGTCGGGAGAGACGCCTGAATTTCCTTTTCCGCCTGTTGACGCAACTGAAGTTCGATTTGCGCGGCGTCGATTTCAATATCCAGAGAAACCGTTCGGAGTTGAATCAGCGGTTGCCCGAGCTTTTCACCGTCAACCAACTGGGACTCGTCGACCGTCACGGCATCCCCTTCCTCGACAAACATCTGCACCACCCGCCCATCAATGGCGCTACCCAGTGGCGAACGTTTCAATGGCACCAGCGAACCAACGAAAGACTTGCTGGCCGGCTTTCGGGTCATTTCAACGCGGGAAACATCGACGCGCGATGGACCCCGTCCGCCTGGTTGGGCTGACCATAATTCCACCGGGCTCAGTACTAACGCGATCGCGATAAAGTAAAACCCGCTACGCCGGGATCGTCGCATTTGATTCATGGGTACGCTAAGGGCAGGCGATTCGAGAGTAAACTACCGATTATAGTTGGAACGAGAAAATGTACACCAACAACGGACCGCAGATTCGGAATGAGCCCTGATTTATCCAACGGGTTCACAAAAACCAGAAAACTCTTGCCTTTTTACCGCTCATTGATTCTTTCTCTGTGCCTGAGTCCACAAAAACCGGCGAAGTGGTACTGAAACGACTTGCAAGTTCTCCGGTCGGCTGCGACGACGTGTTGTCGTGACGAGGTCTCAACGTGGCCGCAGGAACCACTCCGTGGAGTGAATCGATCGCTCAAGCGAAAACTCGTGGACCTCGCCCGTAATTTGTCTCAGTGACCAGGCACACGCTTGACCAGGAAATGCAGGCGCTTCGGCCACAAATTCACGGAGTATGTTGAGTTGCGACTCGGCTTTCATTCTCCCAAGGGCAATCGCGCTCATCCGTCGCACGGTAAAAAGCTCGGGGTTGGAAGGAGAGACATCGGACAGGCGCCGGGCCAGGAGCTTTGCCAGCGGTTCGTCCAATTTTCCGTCATGCAATTTCCCAATCGCCCAGATCGCCGCAGGGCGGACGGCAACCGGACCGTCCGATTTCTTCGGAATAAAAGTCCGCATCAGCGGTTCGGGGTCCCGGTAGTCCATTTCGCCAAACGTCTGAAATAGTTGACTCAATTGCGCATCGAGGACAAGCCTGTTGTCGTAATCGTCCGGATTGCCCCGGAACAGTTTCGTTCGCTTTTCGGCTTGGTCAAACAGCTCGGGCAGCGTTTCCGCGATGGCAAGTTTCCGCAATCCCCATGCTGCCGCGATTGCGACTTCGGGGCGTTGGTTGTCCAGCAATTTCAACATGCGAGGTCCAGCCGGTTCATGATCCAGCGTTCCCAGTACGATGATTGACTGTTCAAGACCGCGCCAGGAATCGAGGGCAAAGACTTTCATCGCTGCGTTAACCACGTCTTCTCTCAGAGAATCTTCCTGAGCCAGTTGTATCAGTGACTGCGAAACATGGACCCTCAGTCCGGGGTCCGGGTCGTTCAGCGCAGGTCCCAGAATCGAAACGGCTGCAGCATCTGCCTGATGCACAAGTGCCTCGCAACCAACCCGTCGAATATTGACGTCATTGCTGTTGAGGGAATTCTCGGAAAATCCGTAAACGAGAGTTGGGTCAATCTCGAACAGCCGTCGAAGGACCATACCAGCAACGACTGGCGAGTCATGAGTCGCCATCGATTTCAAGATCTCCACGGCCTTGGAGCTGGTTTGCGAATCCAGCAGCGTTGTCGCCAGCCAGCTGGCGTTGGGCTGTTCCTTTACGCTTGCCGCCAACGCAACCGCGGTATCGAGCAAAGTGGCATCATTGATGTTTGCGGCAGCACGCGCGGCTGCCAGACGGGACGGAAGCCGGGTGTTCACATCGCTCACCAAGGCCAGAAGAGCAGTCGAGGCCTCGGCATCCTTGACGGTTCCCAGGCAGCTGATGGCCAACAGTAGCCGCGTCCGCTCGGTTGCAGGATCATCGAGTCGTTTTCGCCAGATCTCCCGAGCCGGGGCGTAACTCCAGCGTGCCAGTGCAGGTTCGACGATCATCGCCATTTCCAGGCTGCCAGATTCCATGGCCTGGCCGAAAACTTTGTCCGCGTGCCTGGCGTCGAGCGTGACGAGCGCCCGCGCCGCCGCGTATCGAACGGTTGGTTCAAGGTTGGCCTGTTGAACAATCGCGATCAACTTGTCCGATGTATCCTCAAGACCGGGCATGCCAGAACGATGGGCAAGCGCAATCGTGTCGGCCGCCATTCGTTGCAATTCTGATTCAGGGCGATTGAGCGCCTGGAGCCAGAGTGGTTTCAATTCTGGTGAAAATTCGGCCCGGGTCGTTGTGGCTGGAAAAGCCGGATCCTGATACATCACGTCGTCAACGCGATCATCTGCGGACGCAATTGGGCAAAGGAGCATGAACAGGATCAGTATCGCTTGACGGGAACAATACGTCCAATGACAGGTTCGGGATGACAGCTGGGTCAACATTGGAATTTCTCAAAAGTCTCCGTCAGGTTGGGCGGTTAATGCGCCACACCTGGCACACCAAAACGATCAAGGCAAGCAAGGAGATCGTCCCACTTACCCACCAGGATCCTGGCACAAGTTCGTAGTCCTCAAAACCCGGAGCTCCAATAATATTGAGTGCCGCTCCGGTGGGATTGATCAACAGCGCCGCCTCCACGGTGGCGTGGGAAAACGGTGCGTCGCGACCCATCCAGATCAACAGGGGCCCCAGGAAGAGAATAATGAGGACGATATAGCAGGTTGTTGTTGCCGATGCCGTGCGTTGAAAAAAACTCCCCACAGCCGTTGACACACAGATCGTGTAGATCGTGACCAGCAGCAGACAGATCATGACCAGGTAAACCTGCAGCCACATCGCCGGTTTGATATAAACCATGACGATATATCCCGGAATCGTCGCTAACAGGATCAGGGCGACCGTCCAGACTACGCTTAACAGCTTGCCTCGCAAAATCTTCAGCCCCGACATCGGCGTCATCCGAAGTAACTCCCAACCCCCACTCTCACGTTCGGAGCTGATCAGGCCTGCTGCGAGGCTGGGAGTAATCAAAACGACCAGGGTGATTTGCAGCAATACCATAAAACCGCCGATCGCTTCGACGCCCCAGTCGACGACACCCGAACTTGCTGCGAACGTCAACAACAATGACAAAACGGCGCAGGCTGCGACCAACCGTAACAGCCACTGGATGCGTCCGAATTTTCGTGTGCGAAATTCCTTGACCATCACGGGATTGGCATAGAACGGAATTCCAGTCGATCGTTGCTGCGGATCGATCAGGTAAAACAGCCTTCGAAATCCTCGCCAACCCGTTCGCGGCTGATCAGACACATGGCCCTTGGACCGGGCGCGATCGAACAGTTTGTGATTCAGACGCGAGATCCCCCATCCAATGAAAATCAGCGAGCTGACGGCTGAAAGCACAAGGAATTTGACCAGCGTTGATTCGCCTGCGGACAATACCAGCGGCCCGACAGCACCGTGTCCGACGATCTCCATGATATTTGTCAACGGCGAAGCCGCACGAATCCAGGCAGCGATCTGTGCAAAAATTCCCGCCTTGCCATGCAGGAAGTAGTAAGGGCCAATCGCGAGAATGGCCAGCGAAAAAACGGCGGCATAGGTGATGCGAATCGCAGCGTCTGTTGATTGGGCAAACGTGCTGATCAACAAGGCCAGCGTCGTGTACTGAACAACGCAAGTCAAAAGTACGAGGTACAGCAGTCCGAGTTGCGAGTGCAGATCGATCCCGCCCATCGCATAACACGCCGCAGCTCCAGGCAAGCTGGTCAGCAGTAACAGCGACGCGAACATCAGGCTGGCAATCAGCTTGCCTGCAAAAATGGAACCGCCGGCCAATGGCGAATTCAACAACAGGGCCAGCGTTCCCTTGGTCTTTTCCTGGATGAACGATACCGCAGGGAAGGCAGGAATGACGAACAGGACGCCCGCCAGAAGCGCATACGCGAACACGCGAAACACCTGCTGCGACCGCATTCCGGACAAATCGACTCGGCCGTCGGTGGGCCACCGAAGCAGGACAATCAGCGAAAATACGAAACTCATCACGATCAACATCGATAGCGCTTTGCGGGTTCGCAGGATACCGAAGAATTCACGTTGAATCACTGGGTTGTTCACGCGGGCTCCCGTGATCCGATCGAATCGGCAGGTTGAACGTCCGACAACGCCTGATGGCCCTGCGATGTCACCGAGAGGAATGCGTCTTCCAGGTCTTTGGCAATTTCACGGAATTGGGCAATCGAAATTCCTTTCTCGACCAACGTCGCCAGGAGGCTTGCCAGGTCGCGGTCGGGTGAGTCGGCATCGAAGCGGACAATCGCCTCGGCTTCTGAAAGTGACATGTCCGACTGCGACCCAAAAAACGAAGTAACGACCTGTCCTGCCATTGACAGCTGCCCGCTGTCGACCAGCTGAACCTCAAACGTCCGACGTTGACTGACTTGACGCATGATATCGGCTTGAGTGCCGAACGCCCGAAGCTTGCCATGGGTGATGATCGCAACCGTGTCGCAGATCCGAGCCAATTCGGGAAGGATGTGGCTGGTTACGATCAGTGTTTTTCCCATCTCGGCCAGTTGCAACAACAGCTCACGCATATCGATCCGGGCTTGAGGGTCGAGTCCGTTGGCCGGTTCGTCAAGGATCAGGACCTGTGGATCATGCAACAGCGTCCGGGCAATTGCGACGCGTTGCTTCATCCCGTGACTCAGGCTTTCGACAAACAGGTCTTTCATGTAGGACGCTCCCGTTGTATCCAGGACTTCTTCGATACGCTTCACGCGTACTCGTCTTGCCAGTCCATAAGCGGCCCCAAAGAAATCGAGGTACTCGGTAACCCGCATGTTGTCGTACGATCCAAATACATCCGGCATGTAGCCGACCAGTCGTTTTATTTTTCGGGACTCACGCACACAATCGCAACCCGCAATCGATGCCGTGCCTTCGGATGGGCGCAACAACCCGACGAGAATTCGGATTGTGGTCGTTTTTCCGGCACCGTTGGGGCCAATAAATCCAAGAATTTGACCGGCCTCGACAGTAATCGACAATGCGTCGAGCGCCGTGAATTCGCCGTATCGTTTTGTGAGGTCGGTTGTTTGGACAACAGGAGAAGCCGCCACGATGTAGTCCTTCGTCGAGTGTGTTTATTCTGTTTCGCCGGATGCTTGAAGGCGAAGGTAATCGATATTCCAGGACGAGATGTCAATCGATTCGAGCCGCCTGGTCGAGGGGAGCGAGTCGCCGCCAACGGACGACGAACTGAATGCGCCCAACAGCTCGCCGGCCCGTGCAATTTGCGAGTCGGTTTGGGAAACATTGAGGCCGAATTGCAATGCCCCATTTTCGTTGAGGAGTAACAGATCCGGATCATCCACGTTTAACCTGATAACTCCGCTGACGTTCTTTCGCGTTTCAATTACCACTGGCGCGCCGTCTTTGATTCCGGTGATTTCAATGGTTCGCGACGGTGCATGGATCTTCAACGCAATCTGTGCATTGTTGATTCGGCAGGGAAGCACTTCACGGGGCATCGCAAATTGGAATAGCGATTCGGATTTGGTCCGCATGTCAGCCTGCCATGTTCCGGTCGTGGAGTTGAATAAAAGGGACCGCCCAGCCCGCTTGGCGGCGTTTGAAATACGCACAAAAGTGGCTGGCACCATGAATGGCTTGCCAGGAGCTGTTCGATGCAGGTCAACCGGAATCGCAAACAGCGTGGCGCCTGATTGCTGAAACAGGGCTGGAATCGTCAGCCCCAAGCTGTTTGCATTTCCCCACACAAATAAGGTTGTGCGTTGCGGGTATCGTGAGTCCTTGCTCGCCCGAAATACGTCGCGGTAGACGGCTTGACGCTGTTGTTGGCTGGTGGAAAGAAGTGCTTCGCCGACGAACTCGCCGCCGGAAAGGACGTCGTCGGGGCCAACGTGAAATGCACCAGCCGGCTGGATCTTGGCGGCCGAACGGGGAGCCGCGGGTGAGGCGATAACTGCATCTTCCGGGGTTCCCAATTGATCGACTCCGACAACCCTCCCTTCCAGGCCGCTGGTTCCAAACGTGGCATGAGCCCGAATCGGCGCAGCTAGAACACGGCTCTCCTTGGCTCGAGCAAAACGAACACTGCCTGACGATACCGTCACCTGTTCCCATTTACCATGTCCTTCGTCATTCCAGACGGCACGCTTGGCCACACCCGTCAAGTCTTGCAGGTCGGGCGTCACGACTCCCGAAACATCAACTTCCAGCGGAAGTTCGACGGTATCCGGGCTATAAAACGCAACCATTGCGTTCGCATGGATCTCGTTGGTCTCACCACTGATGTTGGCGAGCCTCAGGACGGATGACGTCGCTGGAATGCTGGAAGTATGGGCACTGCCAATCGCGATAAACGCGAATGCAGGGATGATCGTTCCGAAAGGCACCACCCAGGCGAAAAGGTCGAGTTGTTTTCGACGCGCAAGCCAGATTCCCGTGATGGCGATCACGGTCCAACTCAGTCCAAGTAACAAGGCAGCGACACTTCGCGACGGGATGTGGTATCCAAGTTGCTCCAACAGGATCGGCTTAATTCCGTCGCTCAATTCCGACGCCGTCGCGGAGTGCTTGTTGAAATTACCCGAGAAAATCTTCAAGGCTTTTGTCGGCTCGGACGTTGGTTGACCGGCTTCTGTCGTTGCGGAAAATTCGTCGATTTGAGAACGCCAACCACGGGCAGCCAACGTCGTAAAGAAAACTTTTCCATTCCCAAACGGAACCGAAAAAGAGGCCGGCCAGCCGTCAATTGAACTGTATACCTCGCACGAATCGAGTGCGACCCGCAAAAAGTCGACCGGTTTTTCTGCGACCCAGTTTGATGATCCGGTTTCTGTCTGTTCCATTCCAGATGCATCAATCGTAAATTCCGTCAGAGCCACCCGATCGACGACCTCGTACGGTGTCGCATTTCCGAGTAACGACCTAACCGTCTCGATATCGACAAGGTCGAGCATGATCCAGACCGATCCACCCCGAGCGATCCATTGACGAATCGCGGCAATTCCTCCGGAATCCGCAGCGATTCGATCATTTGAAATCACGAGTTGTTCGAGGGCTTCATAGGCTTCGGGGTACGGGGCCATGAATCGATCATGCAAGTTGGACATCTGGCGATTTCCATCATGCATTTTCCGCACCGCAACAACGGTTTCGTAAACTTCGTCGGGCCCAGTCGAAGTTTCGTCGGCCTCTCCATGCAACGGGCGATCCGTAATCATCCCGGTATTGAGTCCCGCAGGAGCCAGTGCCAACAACGATTCGCCAATCAGCCGATTTTCGTCCTTGGTTCGATTCAGAATTGCCGCGTCACCCGATCCAACAACATTAAGAACCGAGGCATAAAGAATCTCTTGATCTTCACTGACCTTGTCGGGAGTCCGAATCGGCAGCCACAGACTACGGATGGCATGCGCCGGCACCCAGTAACGACGAGTATATTGCATCCGTGTGTCTCGATCGAGGAACACGGACAATGTTCCAAAGGCTGCCTCGTCCCCCTGGTTGACCGCGCTGAGAGACAACGTCGACCACTTTCCCCGCTCGTACCTGCGAATTCCCCCCGGTTCAATCGTCGCAACAACGGGATCCGGGTTTGATGAGTCTTGCGCGACGATCATTTCAACGTCCATGCTCGCTGCGATGAAACAGGTCCAAATGATCGTCTGGAGCAACGGGCGAAAGAGATGCAGCATGTTGCGTTTCTGCCAAAATGACGAATGGAAAATCTGGAGTGTCCTGGGGACATCCTCGACGACCAGTAAACCCCGAACCAAATTAAACTAGTTCGGCACCAAGTTCAATCACCATGCACGGAACGGTTCGCGGACCGCGAATGGTCCATTCAGTTCTGGCAAACTGGCGTGGCTCGAACGTCGGGCCAGTTGCAGTGAACGGTATTGAATCTTTTCTCCCTGCAAAACCCTCGCGAGTCCGATTCCTCAGGCTGATGCAAAAATATCCGGCGTCTTTCCGGCGTTTGGTCTTCCGCAACAGTCCGCTGACGCTGCGACGATGAATGTAACTCATTTGAGGAGCTTCGATCCGGTCCAGATCCACGAATCGGGCTCGATTCGCTTTTTTATCATGTTTGGCAAAATGAACTTGTTGAGAGCTGGCAATTGAATTTGATCCCGGTCAGAATCAGGTGTTTCCAGCCAGCGGCCAATCGTCAGGACTTAACGATGTTCGAAAGAATCACTGTAGTGCTGCTCCTCGTGTTTTCTGTGCCATTTGTCGTCTTGGGGCAGGAATCGGCACCTGGAGAAGGCAGTTCGCCACCGATTCGGGCACTGTTGATTTGCGGCGGTTGTTGTCACGATTATGCCGCGCAGCACAAGATTCTGTACGAGGGAATTCAGGCTCGAGCCAATGTTCAGGTCGATGTTTGGTGGACAAACGATGCCTCGACCAATCCACCACTGAAGATTTATGACAACGTTAACTGGGCCAACAATTACGATGTCATCATTCATGATGAATGTGCTGCCGCAAACACCGATGTTGAGGTCGTAAAGCGAATCCTGGAAGTCCACAAGAAGACGCCGGCTGTGCACCTGCACTGTGCGATGCACAGTTTCAGAAATGGAACTGATCTTTGGTTCAAACACATCGGCATGCAGTCTACGGGACATGGGCCGCATGCCCCGATTGATGTCACGTTTGTCGACAAGGAGCATCCAATCGTGCGTGGAATGGCTGATTGGACGATCGAAAAGGATGAGCTTTATAATAACGCCAAACTTCTTGATGCCCGGGCGTTGGCGACGGGAACGCAAATAGTCCATCGCGATGGAGTCGCGTCAACCCAACAAGCAACGGTGATTTGGACCAACGAAACGCAGGGTGCCCGGAGCTTTAGCATGTCCATTGGGCATTATAACGAAGGCGTCTCGGACGACCGATATTTAAGCCTGGTCGCTCGGGGTGTGCTTTGGGCTTGTGGTAAGCTTGCGCCGGAATATCAAAAGCCTTTTGTTGGTGAAAATTCAATCACGTTTGTCGAGTCGAAACATGAATCGACAAAGCAGCCTGACCGACAGCCGAAAGCGATGCCGGAGAATGCGACATTGATTCATGTGTCTGCTTCCTCAATTCAAAGTCCGAATTTCCCGCAACACGTGCTGGACGGCTCTTTCGATAGTCGTTGGTGCGCCAGAGACAGCAACTATCCACAGTCATTACAGCTTGAGTTTGAGAAACCCCAATTGGTGACCAACATCAAGATCACGTGGGAACGAAACGTCGCGTACCAGTACCGAGTGTTGGCCTCTCCTGATGGCAAGCAATTCATTACCGTCATTGATGCATCGGAAAACGAAGTCGACGAGCCAGGATTTGAAAAATTGACGGATCCACCGGAGCTGATCAAGTCAATTCGGGTTGACGGATTGGGGACAGGAAAAGGTGGATGGTGCAGCATCCGCGAAATTGAATTCCAGGGTAAAGGGATCATGGAACTTTGGCCTGCGAATTCAGAGTTTCGACCATTGTACCAGCCCACACCGGCTGGCAGGCGGCCCGGTTCCCAATCGACGGATGATCCTAATGCAAAACAAGGAAACATCGAACCGAAAATCGAGAAATTGACTCCGCAACAGGAAGCCGAGATATTGCAGGATGTGCAGGTTCCGGAGGGGTTTGAAACAACCGTGTTCGCCGCGCCACCGGCCGTTAACTATCCGGTGTTTGTTGCCGCGGCGCCCGACGGCACTTTGTTTGTCAGTTCCGACGGAAACGGCTCGCTTGGGCGAGATCCCGGTCGCGGCCGCATCATTCGGTTGCGCGACATCGATGGCGATGGCAGAGCGGATCAAACGAATGTTTTCTGCAAAGTGGACGCGCCGAGGGGACTGGTTTGGGACCATGATCGATTGTATTTGATGCACCCGCCGCATCTGTCGGTTTTTATCGACTCTGATTCGGACGGAGTCGCGGATGAACAGAGAATTCTGGTGAAGGATCTGGCGTTCGGCTACGACAAACGGCCGGCCGATCATACAACCAATGGCTTGAGTCTCGGGGTTGACGGATACCTTTACGTCGCGGGAGGCGATTTTGGGTTCATCGATGCCGAGGGAACCGACGGTCGAAAGCTGACACATCGAGGTGGCGGTGTGATCCGTGTTCGAACCGATGGAACCGGCCTGGAACTCTACTCGACCGGGACGCGAAATATCCTTGAGGTCGCAATTAGTCCGCAAATGGAATTGTTCGCCCGCGATAACACCAACGACGGGGGCGGCTGGGACGTCCGTTTTCATCACTTTACAGGGGGCGACAACCATGGTTATCCACGACTCTACAAGAATTTTCCAGGTGAATATGTCTCGCCTTTGGCCGATTATGGTGGCGGTTCGGGGTGCGGCGCCGTTTATATTGATGAACCCGGTTTCGGTCCATGGAATAATGCGCCATTTACGGCGGATTGGGGCACCGGCGCGTTGTACCACCATAACGTCCAGTCAAAGGGCGCAAGCTATTTGGAAACGAAGCTGCCGCAGCCGTTTGTACGAATGACGCGACCGACAGACGCTGACGTTGATGGAATGAGCCAACTCTACTGTGCCAGTTGGCGGGGAGCGACGTTCAAATGGGAAGGTCCCAATGTTGGATATATCGTGCAGGTTCGTCCAAAGGATTTTCTCTCGACTCCGCTTCCGGAGTTTGGCAAACTGGCCGATCCAGCGCTGGTTGGTCTGTTTGATTCTCCAAGTTATCGTCGGCGCCTTGCGGCTCAACGTGAACTCGTTCGACGAGGAAGCCCCGACCAGGTAAAACTCTATCTCCGCGGGATAAAAGGTCGAACCGAGCTCCGGAATCTTGTTTATCGAATCCAGAATGACGCAGCCGTTTCGGAAATCATCGCGGCCCTTGATTGTCCGGATGCAGTCGTCCAGCACGTCGCGACTGGCGAGCTGGCCAAACGATTGGCATTCACCGAGTGTCTTCTGGCGTTGGATCGCGAACATTCCAATCAAGTCAACCTGTTGCGTGCTTTGGCGATGATTCACCGGAAAGAGGTGATTGACGGTTTGCTGGATCGACTTTCGGAGACCTCGAACCCTGAATTTCAAGAAATGATACTCTCGACTCTCTGTCGTTTGCATTTTCAGGAAGCCCCCTGGGACGGTCAGTCCTGGGGTACGCGGCCCGACACTCGTGGACCCTACTACCAGCCTGTGGTTTGGAACGAAACGCCTCGAATCGCGACCTTCTTGCATTCCTACCTCGAATCCGCAGACCCGGACGCAGCGATTTTTCTTGTTAACGAAATGAGCCGGAACCGAATTCAATCAAAACAGGCCATGGAGCGGGTTGTGGAGCTTGCGGTGGAAGATTCATCGTTGATCAATATCGCCGTCTCTCAACTGGCAAACGCGGATCAGGTTCCCGGTCTCGCGATACCCCTCCTGGTATCTGTAGCCACCAGCCCCGATTCGAACGAGCAACTGCTGACTGACGCGATCAGATCTTTGGCAAAAACGTCGATTTCAGAATCGATTCCTGCCATGTTTGCAGCGCTGCAGAATTTGAATGATCTGAATCCCAATGGAAAAGCGATCGGCCAGGTTCAGGGAATCTGCCTTCGGTCAAGAGTCATGGAGAAACATATTGCGACGGTTGTAAGCGAGTCGGAAAAAACCGGTGATGGGTTCATTTGGGCCGATTGTGCTTTGTTACAGGTTGCATCTCGAAAAGACGCTAGCTCCCAAGCGAAAGCAACAGCCGTTGCAGCAATCAAGCACGCTTGGAACGATCACGAACACCGCCTCCGCCTGATTCAGGCAGCGTTAGAAACCAGGAGTCATTTTATTGACGACTTGATTTTGGCATCGACAAGTGATCTCGATTCGAGAGTCGCCAATGCAGCTGCCAACGCGGCAATCCAGTTGAAACTCAACACCGATCAGATTGACACGACACCGAAGCTGGATTCACTTGACCTCAATAACGCAATTGAACTTGCCACCGGAATTCGTGGAGACGTTGCGCACGGCGAGGTGCTGTTTACCAGGGCCAACTGCATCGCTTGCCACACTATAAGCAAAGATGAAATCCAGAAAGGTCCTTATTTGGGAAACATCTCTCGAACTTACCAGCGAAAAGAACTGGCAACCGCCATTCTTCAGCCCAGCAGAACGATCGCTCAGGGCTTTGGAACCAATATCATTCTGGACGCCAGCGGTCGGTTGGTGACGGGATATGTCACTGAAGAATCTGCGGATCGCGTCGTCATGCGTGACAGTGACGGCAAAGAATTTGTGTTTGAAAGAATCGAAATTGAATCGCGGAAAGAGTCCCTCGTATCTGCCATGCCGGAGGGTTTAATCAAAGACTACACTGTCCGCGATCTGGCTTCGCTACTCGACTACCTGGAGGCGGTGTCGGCGAAGAATGGACCGGCCAAACCGCAGTAAGTCTCCCCAGATGTCAGCTTAGGGTCGCGGTTCTTGTCTTTGGGAACTAAAAATTAATAATCAACATCAAATATGTGTCTGATTGGAATTAACTCGATTCCATCACCGGGGTTTCTGCAATGAGTGCAAGGAAATGTAATACGTGATGTTGGAATCGGATTCACCAAAATCGGATTCACCAAAATTGGATTCACCAAAATTGGATTCACCAAAATTGGATTCACCAAAATTGGATTCGCCAAAATTGGATTCGCCAAAATTGGATTCGCCAAAATTGGGCTGGCTTTTTCCCGGCCAGGTTGTGTTATCTGCAAGAGGTGCGTAGAGGCGCCTTGTCCGCTGAAAGTCTCAATACTCTGACGTCTAATTTCCGAGTTGTCCCCGTAGGAAACATCTCGGGCCAATTGGAGTGGAATGGCCCGCCAGCCGGGACAACCCATGGCAAATCTGGACGATGATCTCAAAGCCCAGACGCGAATGCTGCATCGCCTGGCCTCTTCCGGTGAGCCGAATGCCTTGGAAAGACTTCGTCTTGCGAAGGAGTTTCGTTTGTTTCCCAAGCAACGATTGAGAAAAGTCCTGCAGCATATCTTTGTTTCAATTTGATCGCTCGGGAAGCCGGGTTTGATGATTGGAATCAACTGGTGCTTTGTTTGGCAAGCAAGAGAATTCAGATTTTGGCAGGCTACTGTATCCGTCTGAAGCTTCAGTTCACTGGAAAACCTGGTGTGCCAAACGCGAGGAAGCAAGGGCGATTCATGATTCATGAAACTTCAGGGAGTTATTTGCTGGGCTACCGACGACATTTTTTTATCGCCGATCATTTCTTTTTCGAAACGAACGGGTTGGATCCTCTGGATACGCATTGGGTCGAGATGGGATTCGATTGGGCCAGACCGAAATCGACGCAAGTCAGAGGAAAGTGGTTCGCAATACTGCTCCAGCGGCTGGATCAATCAGCCACCGGGGCTGGTCCGACAAGTTATTATTTGGATGGAATGTTTGTCGCTCGATGAGGGACAAGCCATGAATAAGTTGCTCTGGATGAGCCTGTTGGTAGCCTTCCCTGGATTTTCTACCGCGGGTGGAACGGGGTGGGATCCAGTTGAGCCAAACGACCGGACGGTAATTCAGTGGACTTGGCCGTTGGTAACTGGGAGGCAAGGAGCGAACGCCCTTACCGAAGACGTCGTTCAAATGATACAGCGGTCTATCCAAGAGAGTGCATGTACGAACCGAAACAATGGAATCGAAGCCAGGTGTGGATAAAAAGTAGATGCTGAATAAAGGCCACTTGCGATCGGTCTTGACAGCAAAAGCATCGTTCGCAACAGCATCTGGCGTTTCGCCGGAATCCGACTGACAATTCGATCAAACCAGGATGGCCTCTTGGCGGGAGTTTGTGGTGTGTCGACAGGACATTAATCGATTCAACTTGTCAGTGGCACACTCCGAAGTCGCACACTCCGACCGCGAGGGCGACCTGCGATGTGCGATCGAGCCATTTGAGGCATCGCTCAATGCGATCCTGGAACACGTTGCATCAAAAATCGGATTGCCTAATTGCTTGGGATACGCGATGAACATCGATTCCGGTGAGTAGTCAAGAAACGGTGAATTGGACTTTCAGGCGAAGCAATGGTTGGCGGAGGTTGAGGATTCTGCTTCGAAACCGCGGCGGAATTGGATCAGGGACCGGCGAATTGGCGACCTGACCCGGAGGGTCCAAATTAAGGTGATTGCCAATTATGGACATGCTTCGGAAACGATTCGAAAACAGAACAACGACTCTAGCCAAGGTTTGATTCCCGTCTGGGTTGAACCTGAATTGCAGAGGGAACTTGCGTGGTTACGTTGCAATTCCACGTTTCAATAAGACTGCCCTCAACATGGAACTGGCTGAAAATAACCGACAAGCTGCACTTGCCTTGGAATCCGATTGGCAGAACGTCCGAGAAGTTCTAGTCCCGCTAATTTACGATGAGAAAGAGAAAACGGCCGCGGCTCGTTTGAAAAAAAAGTGAATGATGTGATTCGCAGGTTGGGGGGGGCGTGAGAAGCTTGGAAATACTCGGATTTTCCTGGAGAATCCGGGTTTCGACAATTATTCGGAGATGCAGTAGCCGACGAAATGCAAATCGTCCGGAAATCGCTGAAATGGTTCCACCCGGGATTTTTAGAGCGATACGCGGTTTTTTCCTTGTTCCTTTGCACGATACAACGCCTTGTCTGCGTTCGCCAAGAGTTCCAGCAAATCACGACCTGCCTCCGGATAACAGGCAACACCAATACTGATCGTCGGTTTAAGCGGAATCCCCAATCTCTCCAGGCCCGCTGACTCAACTGCACTTCGTATCTGCTCACCCACGGCACTTGCCGCACCGGAGTCGTGGTCGACCAGGAATGCACTGAATTCGTCACCGCCAAATCGACAAGCGTGGCCTTTGGAACCCAGGACTGCGGTGATCAGTCGACCTGTTTCGCCGATAGCGTGCGCACCGAACAGGTGGCCATGTTTGTCATTGATTTGCTTGACACCGTCCATATCCATCATCAGCAACGCAAGTGGTCTGCCAGTCTGGTTGGCGACTTCAATCGCGAATTCCATTGACTGGTCAAAACGACGCTTGGACGGTAGACCTGTTAGGGGATCGGTGCTAACCAGAGTAGCCACTTCGCTGTGAAAGTCAATGTCCACTTCGTCGGCTAGCGCGAAACGTAGCACCGAGTCACCAACAAAGATTTTTTCCCCGTCCTTGAGTATTCGGGTGCCAGCCACGAGAACACCATTGACACGCGTGCCATTGGTCGAACCAAGGTCCTGAAGGACATAATCGCCGTTTCCAACTGGCGAGATAACGGCATGCTTTCGGGAAACGCCAAAGTCCTGAAGTGGAATCGTACACGACGGATCACGACCCAAAAAAGTTGGTCCTTGGATAAATGTGTGAGCTCCAAGGTCGGCTCGGCTACGAATAACGTTCACGAACGCCCTGGGTGCTGGTCGTTGTTCCGGCACGCCGTCGGATTTCTCCATTCGTAACGTACGCCCCATTATCTCATTCTGGTTTCGGTCTGACAAAGAACGATGTTTATCTTGCAGGCTCATGACATCAAACAGTTCTGAAAGGCGCAACGTCGTAACGATAGTTGATTGGGTGAAGAGTATATCAAGGTTCTTGGTACGCAACATTATCAAGAAAGGCCCAAAATAAGCCATCCGCTAGCGTACGGATTTACCGACGCACCGCGCCGATTTCCCGCGCAATTTGATGTGGAGAAGTGAATGAGCCAGAGAAAGCACAGGTTATTAGCAGTTATTAGGACAGGCATCTTGTTTGCGTTAGTCTCGCTGAACAGCATCAAAAGGACAGGCATCTTGTTTGCGTCAGTTTCGCTGAACAGCATCAATATTCAGACTCAGGGCGGGGGTTTTCCGGATTGCGACGGCATGTTTCGGAGAAAAATCGAAGCTTTTGCAGAGAATCGGCGAACTTGTACTCTCGTTTCCCGCGCTGACGTGGAGTCGGCGCGCAGATGGAAA
>JAHEBQ010000061.1 GCA_024642205.1 Planctomycetaceae bacterium
CATCAGATCGATACAGCGAGGATACTCTCCGCTCGATCCACAAGATCCGAAAAGCTTGAGCTCACGCGTTACAACTTTTTGCAGCGGCAACTCGACGGTCGGTTGCAAGTTCCCCACCAAACTGACTTGCCCGCCAAGTCGTACGCAGTCGATCGCCGTCTGCAAGGGTTGGGTATGACCGACGACTTCGACAGCAATGTCTGCGCCGACGCCGTGGGTCAGGTTGTTGACTTCCGCGACCACGTCAACGGTTTGGGCGTTCAGCGATTCGGTGGCACCCAATTGGATTGCAAGTTCCAGTTTGTCGTCGTCGACATCCACAGCGATGACTCGCCTGCAGCCGGCCACTTTAAGTGCCTGAACGACCAGTAATCCGATCATGCCCGTACCGACAACAATGCCGGTGAAACCGGGTTTGATCTCCATCAGACCGACCGCATGTACCGCAACCGAAACCGGTTCGACCATGGCAGCGTATTCGAACGGCAATTCGTCTGGTATCGCATAGACGATATGCTGGGGAACAGTCACGAATTCTGCGAAACAACCCGCTTGCCGATACGCCTCACACGACACGCCCAACACCCGACGTGACGGACAGAGGTTGTGTCTTCCCTGTTCGCAAGCAGGGCAGCGATCGCATGAAATCATCGAATCAAACGTCACTCGTTGACCTGTGGTGAAACGAGAGACGTTGGTGCCTGTTTCGACGATAACACCAGACGCTTCATGCCCCATGACAAGCGGAGGAATACGTCGGCCGCTGCTGCCATCGTAGCCATGGACGTCGCTCCCGCAAATTCCACATGCGCGAACGGAGACCAAAATGTCGTTCGGACCGACCGCGGGTGGCTCGATGTCGACCAGTTCCAGTTTCTTGTACTCCGAAAGCAGCATCGCGCGCATGAATTTCTCGGGGGAAAACCTGTGTGTGAATGGAACATTATGATCTGGATGAGATTGATTCCCAACCTCCGGACAGGGCTGGCCGAACCGTTCGTTGTTGCTACTGGATCCCGTTTTTTTCCAAGTGTTCCTTGAACCACGGATTCACGGCGCCGGCCTGGGTCGCCGGATGGTAAGGTGCGTCATGCCGAGGCAATTCGAAACGAAAACGCGTCACCAGTTCGGCGTATTCGGGTTCGCTGGCAATGTTGTCCCACTCTTCGGGGTCACTGTGGTGATCGTACAATTCCTCTGAACCATCTTCATAGCGGATGTAGCGGTATCGGTCAGAACGCAAGGCATGACATTGTCTGGCATACGTCGTCAACGCTGCGAACTTCCAGTCCCGGTCGGGTTCGTCCATCAGGGGAACCAGGCTGCGCCCCTGATTGGACGGGTTGGGAGGGACGCCGCACAATTCTGTGAGCGTCGGGTAAATATCGAGCAGTTCAACTGGTTTGTCGATTCGCGTCCCGGCGACGGCTCGAGTGACCTTGCTAGTGCGGTTTGGAACGAACGTCATCGGAACGCGCGTCGATTCTTCCCACAAACTATGTTTACTGACGCGGTTCTTTTCGCCCAGATGATAACCGTGGTCGGAAAACAGAATAACCACGGTGTTGTTTGCATAATCGCTGTTTTCCAAAGCGTCGACGACCCGTCCGATTTGATGATCGACAAACAGGTTACACGCCAGATAGGCCTGAACACATTTCCGAAATTGCTCATTATGGTTGGCTTGAAGAAAATCGAGTTTCGGATATTTCGGCATTTCGTGAATCAATCGCGCGATCTCCGGCACATCGTCCAAGTCATCATTCTGGACGTTGGGAAGCAGGATTTCCTCCAGAGGAAACGGGTCAAACCACTTCTGCGGGACATACCATGGCACGTGGGGGCGATGGAATCCGACAGCCAGAAAAAACGGTTTATGATGTTGCTGACCAAGCAAATTGACCGCCCAGTCCGCGGATTTGAAGTCGGACATTTTTTCATCGACATCGGGGAACGCTCCCCAGTCGGTTTGGGTTCCCGTCCAGGGGACCTTCGGAAGTTGATAGTTGAAACGCTGCTTGTTGGGAGGTTTGGGACCGGCGCCATCGAAATTTCCACCGTAATGATCAAACGCGACTTCCGCTCGATAGCCGTGGGTGACCTTGCCGACCGCAAACGTCTCGTACCCGTGTTGGGCGAAGTACTCGGGCAGCAGATGGCCTTTAAAAAACGTTTCATCGGATTCCATCCGCTTGCCCGAGGGTTGCTGATACATTCCGGTAGTGTGTGGATATAGCCCGGAAAGCAACGATGCCCGGGAAGGACCGCAAATCGGGCCCTGGCAATGCGCATTGGTAAATAACACGCCCCGAGCTGCCAAACGATCTATGTTCGGCGTTTTTGATTGCGGGTGCCCATCAAGACAGCCGACCCAGTCATTCAGGTCATCGACCGCGATGAATAACACGTTGGGCTTCGTCTCATCCGCGATCGTCATTTCTGAAAATGCAAGCAAGACCGCGATGAAGCCAAGCAACAACCGGACGGAGATCTTTCGTTTCATCGCCGCTACCCTTGATCTCTGGTGACACTTTGCCTGAGTCAGATTATCCGATTGTCGATGTTTCATTCCGGAGTTTCCTACATTCTCAATTCTGTTCCCTTGGCGACCCGCCCGGATTCATCCATAACACTATGACCGATCCTACCAGATTCAGTCAGCGGTTGTTCGTGGATTCAGTATTCGAGGGGATTTCCGGCTCCTCGCGCCCAGAAATGTTTTTGGCCAACGAATGACCGGAAGGAGTCGTTGTAAGATCGGAGAATCGAGGCACCGGCGTTTTGTAATTGCTTCCGGCGTAACCCGCTCTCATGTTCGTCGCGATCATCCATCACTGGCGAGAAAAAGAGAATTCGATTCGTTTCGCGAAATCCGTTACATCATCGCGAACGATTGCTGGCAGATGCACGCCAAGATATTGGCCGTACCTCTGGCTGAGTGGAAGTTTAGAAATTATCGTGTTGTGAAATCAATGTCCAACAATCGAGGAGCCATGATGTACTTCTTGCCGGTTCATACGGATCGCCGTCACATTCAGGCGATAGACGCGGTGACGGGTTTTCGGGCCATGTTGGCGACGGTCGGAGTTTTGTGGTTCGTTTTGACAGCCGCCGCAGACGAGGTCGACGTCTGGATTGGAACCGGGAATGTGGGGATTTATCACCTCCGTCTTGACACGGAAAAAGGCACAATGACTTCGCCAGCAATCGTCTCCGAGACACAGGGAGCTGGCTTCCTGGCAATGCATCCCAACGGTCACCTCCTTTATTCGACGGATCGCGCGAACAAGGGTGGTGTCACCGCATTTGAGATTAGTACTGTCGGAGTCCGAACGGCGGAAGACAAATACCGGCTGGTTAAACTCAATTCCCAATCGACAGGCGATGGTGGAGCGGCATGTGTCGGAATCGATAGAGCGGGCAAGGTCTTGATGTCAGCCCAATATGGTGGCGGTTCGGTTTCGACATACTTACTGAAATCTGATGGACGTCTCGACCGTCGCGTCGAAACCATCGAGCACGGGGCGGGTTCCGGTGTGGTTGCCGATCGCCAGGAGTCGTCACATCCTCATTGGGTGGGGACCAGCCCTGACAACCGTTTTTTGATGGTGCCGGACCTCGGTCTGGACCGCGTCGTGGTTTATGAACTGGATTCCGAAACGGCAAAACTGAAACATCATTCCAGAATCGAGGTTCCACCAGGCTCAGGCCCTCGTCACATGAAATTCCATACCACGGGAAAATATGTCTACGTACTCAACGAGTTGGCGATGACAGTCAGCGTATTTGAATACGATGCCACCAACGCGGATTTCAAGAATATTCAGCTGGTTGAGACCTTACCCGAGGACCAGAAAGACAAACATTTGAACTCGGCCGCAGAAATTCGTGTTCACCCGACTGGACGTTTTGTCTATGCGTCGAACCGTGGCCACGATTCGATTACCGTTTTCTCCGTTGATCCGGAAACCGGCAAACTCACGTTGGTGGAGCGGGAGCCTGTTCGGGGTTGTTTTCCACGAAACTTCAACATCGACCCGTCGGGGAAATGGCTGATCGCAGCGGGGCAATATTCCAATACGCTGTCGTTGTTCGAAATCGACCAGGAATCGGGGGAATTGACATCGACCCGCAAAGTCGTCAACGCGCCAGCTCCAATCTGCGTCGTGTTTGCTCCGGAGTAGTTCAATCGCCACGGCTGGGAAGGATCTCCCGATTGGTGGAACTGGATTTTTCTAGTCCCCACGGCCCCAATTGGGATCCTAACGCCAGCAATTCCGCCGCTGCTTCGATTGATTCATGGCGCAATTGGCCTGGTTGGGGCATTCAAGGTTGAGTGTTCGACGGCGATCAATTATCTTGACTCCTTCTGAAACGGGCGCCGACCGGACTTCATCGCCGGCTGGGATCAAGCGAAGGCTGTTAAGTCCGATTGCCCGGAATGACCCGAAACCCGATTGAACTGTTTACCGGTGCAGAAGCACCGACCCCAATGGCCGTACTTTTTCAAATTCGAAATGCCTACTTGAGCTATGGTGACCAGGTTTTGCTGGACAATGCTGAAGCCACGATAACCGACGAAGCAAAAATCGGATTTGTCGGACGCAACGGCGCAGGCAAATCGACGCTCTTGCGGGTTTTGCTCGGTGAGGAAGAGCTGGATGCCGGGGAAGTCATTCGCCACCCGAATTTGCGGGTGGGATATCTTCGGCAGCATGATCCGTTCGCCGCCGGCGAGTCGGCGCTGGATTTTCTCATGCGTGACAGCGAACAGCCGGATTGGAAGTGCGGCGAAGTCGCGGGCCGGTTTGAGATCAAGGGCGATTATTTGTATGGTCCCGTCAAGTCGCTCTCGGGTGGTTGGCAGACGCGTGTCAAACTTGCGGCATTGCTGCTGCACGAACCGAACTTGCTTTTGCTTGACGAACCAACAAACTTTCTGGATTTACGAACGCAAATATTGCTTGAACATTTTCTCATTTCGTTTCGGGAAGCCTGCCTGATTGTCTCCCACGATCGCACGTTTCTCAAATCCACGTGCGATCATACCCTCGATCTTACGCGTGGCAAGCTGACGATGTATCCGGGAAAAATTGCCCAGTTTCTTGACTACCAGGCTGAACGCCGGGAGCAGGCGATTCGCGAAAACGTCTCGACCGCGGCGAAGCAGCGGCAACTGGAAAAATTTATTGCCAAGAACAAAGCCGGCGCAAACACCGCCAGCCAGGCCCGTTCGAAACAGAAACAACTTGATCGCTTGAAGCTTAACGAGATCGCGACAAACGAGAAAACGGCTTACATCCAGGCACCGGTTGTTGAGCCCAGGCAAGGTGCGGCGGTCCGATGTGAAGATCTGGCAATCGGATACGCCGATCATCGGGTTGCCGAAGAGATCAATATCGAGATTGAGCATCAACAGCGAGCCGCGATTGTTGGAGACAACGGCCAGGGAAAAACAACGTTGCTTCGTTCGCTGGTCGGGTCGCTTGAACCACTCGATGGCAACATCCGATGGGGGCACAACTGTTCGATTGGAACGTATGCCCAGCACGTTTATTCGACGTTGCCTCCGGAAGATACCGTTCTGGAGTATCTTGAACATCAGGCACTCAAAGGCACGACGGATCAACAGATTCTGGCCGTGGCCGGTTCGCTGTTGTTTCGCGACGACCACGTTCAGAAAAAAATCAAAGTCCTCTCCGGTGGCGAGCGTGCACGATTGTGCATGGCCGGACTGCTGCTTGGCGATTACAACATTCTCGTGCTTGATGAACCTGGTAACCATCTGGATGTCGAAACCGTAGAAGCCCTTGCCGAGGCCCTGCTGGCGTACAAAGGGACGGTCATATTCACGGCCCACGATCGACATTTCGTCAAACGTGTTGCCACGTCGATCCTGGAAGTCCGCGATGGGACCGCAAAAAATTACCTCGGCGATTACGAAGATTACCTGTACTACATCAATAAAGAGATTGAGGAAGGGGAACGGGAAGCGGCGAACGCGAGGATGGCGAGTTCTCCACCCGAGGGAAAGTTACGAAGTGTCGAGAAAACACTGACGCAGAACGAACTGCGTGAGCAGAAAAAAGTGATCAAATCGATTGAACGCAAGATCGCGCGTCTTGATGACGAAAGGAAGTCGCTCAACGAAAAAATGCTCAAGACTACCAACCCGGAGGAAGCATTGAAACTTCACCATCAAATTGAGTCGATCGCCCGGGAATTGAGCGAGGCCGAAGAGGAATGGCTGGAGCTGAACTAGAATTGGCGACTCCGAATCAGGCGTCGAGTTCCTCCGGTTGAATCCGACATGGTCGACCTGGTTCGTTTGCGTGCCGTCGCGAGGCAGGCGAAATGAATGAACAGAATTGTTGTGATGTCCAAATTGGCGTGAATCACGGTCGGGCTGTCATCGCTTTCGGGCCCACGGTTACATTACCCTTTCGGTACTGTTTCGATCCGGAAAGAAATCCTTAGAATGGGGCCGTGCTGGAAATCTGAATTCGGATGGCACTGGTCAAATGAAACACAAGCGAGCGCCTGGCGCCGCTGCTACCGCTGGAAGACTCATGGAACTCACAGAAATCCTGGCACTCATTTCACGCTGGCTACACATTGTTCCCGCGATCATTTTTGTCGGTGGCACATTGTTCATGCGTTTGTCACTTGTCCCGGCAGCCACTGAGTCCGGTGCACCAGAGGAACTCCGTGAGTCGATCCGTCGGCGGTGGTCCAAACTCGTAATGGTCTCTGTCCTGTTGCTTCTTGTCAGCGGACTTTACAACACAGCGATCAAGGCGATGGGTTTTGAGCTATCCGGAGTTTACAACACGTTGCTTTTGATCAAGATCGTCTTGGCCCTGGCCGTGTTTTACCTCGCGGCAGTATTATCTGGCCGGAGTGCCACGGCTCAGAGATTCCGCGAGCGCGAAACCCATTGGCTGAATGTCCTCTGTGTCCTGATGATCGCCATCGTGATGATCGCCGGCTACATGAAGATGAATTCCAGTGAATTCAAAAAGAAAGTCAAACCAGTTATCGGATCTGTCAAGGCGATCCCTGACAGCAGTGATGAGATCGCGGCACGCGACGCCGGTTGGCCAGGGGTTCGATTTCCAGGAAGTTGAACTTGTGGATGATTGACCATTCAAGCCGGATTAGACTAGAGCCGGGTTATGGTTCGATGCCCAGACTGTTTTCACTTCAATTAGATTCCCGGGGAATCGTTCTGACTCAGGTCTCGCTTTTGCGAGCTGGAGGAATGAATGAATTCGAGTCCTTGGTTGACTCCTCAAAACATCAAGACCCGATTCGAATCCTGGCGGGTTGCCAGCAATACCTGCAAATCGTGAGGTTCGGCCGCCCGGAAAAAAGTCTGTCCTTTATAATGGGAGAATTGAGGAAAACAGCCTTGCGGTTGTACCGGTTTTTCGAGTTTTTCAGGAGCTTCCGAATCAAACAACCAGATGACGACTTGAACCGGGATAATCGGCACGCTAATTTCAGGGCGAACCAAATCGTAAACGGCACGTCCTAAGGGATTAGCTATAATTAGCCTGGTGTCGCATCCTTGTTGGAGGGGTCCCGAATTGGAAAGCGGTTCCGAGGAACGGGCATCACAGTTATGACGAAACTTCAATCGAAATCACATCCAGTTCATACCAACGTCGACAATAACTGTCCTTATTCCTGGTTGCAGGTGCGGTGTAAACAAGCCACTGCCTTATGAATGACTGAAGCGACAATCTCATCGGTCGAACAACAGTTCGTCTTACCACTTTTCGGTGCGAAGGATCAGCACCTACGCAGGCTTCGTGATAAGTTCGAAGTCAACATCACTCACCGCAACGGTCAGGTCCGAATCTCCGGTGAGAGCAAACAGGCGGTCGCCCAGGCGACTGACGCGATCGAACAGCTTACTGAAATCGTGCGTCGCAAGGGCAATCTGACGCCCGAGTTGTTTGACGAAACGATCGCCCGAATCACTGGCGAAGCGGCTCCCCGAAAATCAATTGAGTCGATTGAGACGCTTCAGGTCGGCAAGGAAATCCGTCCTCGCACTCCGGGTCAGGCAAACTACGTCGACATGATGCGCAAAAGCGATCTTGTATTTGCGGTCGGACCGGCGGGCTCCGGCAAGACCTATCTGGCGGTTGCAATGGCGGTCGACGCCTTGAAAAACCAGCGCGTTCGCAAGATCATCCTGGTACGACCTGCCGTCGAAGCTGGTGAAAGTCTTGGTTTCCTGCCCGGCGACCTGCAGGCGAAAATCAACCCTTACTTGCGACCGTTGCTCGATGCGATCCACGAAATGATTGGTTTTGACCAAGTGCAACAATTGATCCAACGCGACGTGATCGAAGTCTGCCCGCTGGCCTATATGCGTGGCCGGACTCTCAACGAAGCGTTCATCATTCTTGACGAGGCCCAAAATACAACGATTGCCCAGATGAAAATGTTCTTGACGCGAATGGGCAACGCTTCGAAAATTGTGGTATCCGGTGATCAAACGCAAGTTGATCTGCCACCCCGAACCAAGAGTGGCCTGATTGATGCACTTCGACGGTTGGAAAAAATTGAAGGTGTCGGGGTCGTCCATCTGACGACGGAGGATATCATTCGTCACCGCTTGGTAACCGACATTGTCCGGGCCTACGAGGCTGACTCTGACAAAAGATTGCATTGAATCCAGTTGAACGCCACATTCCTCAATCCCGGCCCGATGAGCGACTAAACGCCTGTTGCGCGGTATTCCAGTTTTGCGATCGAATCTAATCGAAAGTCAATCAAAACGATGTCAAATGCTTCGTCGAGCCGCAATCGGTGGATGACCCCAGCCCCGAAAGCCCCGCTGCGAAAAGCTGCCGAATTCATGAAGCGGTCCGATGTCTGGGCGCGAATCGGATTGTGCGCTCTGACCGCCGCGATTCTGTACGTCGTGATGTTTGGGTGGGAAGAACCATTTTCTTATCGCGTTCGGCAGGCGCCCGTCCGCGACCTCCACGCGAATACGTCGTTCCTGTATGAAGACTACAAGGCCACGGTGGAAAAACGGGACCGAGTGCGGCGAAATTTCTTGTGTTTTTATGCCAACGATCCACAGGAACTGGGCGACCTTCGCCTGGCTTTGATCAATGATGTTTTCAAGATCAAGCAGCAGGAGTTCGGCGAAATTGAGAAATCCAATGTTTGGTCAAAGTTCTTCCCGGCCGATGCCAATGACGAGTCCGAAACGGCAGCCGACGAGGAGTCGTTCAACCTGTTTCGAGAAGCCATCGCTGCGGATGAAGAGTTGGCGACACTCCGCAGCGCGATCGATAAAGCATTTCTTGAAATCGACAAACACGGACTGCTTGAAGATCTTGCTCACGAAAACAGCCAGGGCAGCATGGAGGAGATCGAAGTCTATCCCATCGGCAACTTCGAAGACCCGCACCGCGTGATCGTATCCCAGGTGCGAATTGCTGAAGTCGCGGATGATCTGCACCGGCGATTGGTCGATGAACTTGGAAAAGAGTCGGCCGTCATTACCGACAGTAACCTGGTGGCCCAGAGGATATTCGATTGGCTGAAACCCCAGCTTCCGACGACTTTGTCCTGGGATGAACCGCGTTCAAAAGCAGGCGCTGAAGAGGCGGTTCGCAAGGTAGAAACGGTGATGAAGCAGATCGAACCCGGTGATCAACTGGAACAGCAGGATGTCAGGGTCATTGATTTGCGCGGAATCAAGGCGGGTTTGCCACTGGGAAGCGAGGACATTCGCTTGCTTCGGTCCGAGCACGCAGCCAAGGTTCGGTCCGAGGGCCTGGGCGTCAAGGCCATTCGATCAATGATGTTTTTTGGCCTGTTCACAGCAATTTTCTCGATGTTTTGCCAATACCTCTATTATCGTGATCGAAATTTGCTGGATGACCTGAAGCAGTTTGCGGTTCTCCTGGGATTAATGCTCGTAACGCTGACCCTGGCCTGGGTCGTCTCGATGAATGTCGAGTGGCGTGCCGAGATTGTGCCGATCACGATTTTTGCCATGACCGTTGCGATTGTCTACCACATCGAGCTGGCCATGTTGTTGGCAGCAATGGTCTCGTTGGCGTTTACGGTTGCTCATGGTTTTGGCCTGGGTGAATTCGTTATCCTCACGGCGGCATCATCGACGGCGTCATTGATGTGTCGGACGATTCGAAGTCGCACGAAACTGGTCAATATCGGAATGATCGTTGCGGCTGTTGTATTTCCGACAGTGATCGGAGTCAGTTTCCTGCTGGGCCAGCCATTGGCCTGGGCGCTGGTGACGGACGCGCTCTGGTTTGCCGGTGGTGCGGGGGTTGCAGGTCTGGTCATGACAGCATTGCTCCCGTTTCTTGAGCGTCTGTTCGATATTCAAACCGACATCAGCTTGCTGGAATTGAGTGATGCCAACCATCCGCTGCTCAAGGAGCTGGTTCAAAGGGCACCTGGAACCTACAACCACAGTATCAATGTGGCATCGATGGGTGAAGCGGCCGCCGAAGCGATTGGGGCCAATGGATTGCTGTGTCGCGTGGGTGCCTACTTTCATGATGTCGGGAAACTACGCAAGCCGGAATATTTTATCGAGAATCAGGCCGGTGGACCCAACAAACATGACGATCTGGTTCCGACCATGAGTACGCTGGTGATCATCGCTCATGTAAAGGATGGAATTGAAATCGGGAAAAAGCACCGACTTCCGCAGCGAATCATTGACCTGATTGAACAGCATCACGGCACCACGCTGGTTGAGTATTTCTATCGCCGGGCTGCCAAACAGCTGGAATCCCAGATTGGCGACGAGGCCGTAACGCCGCTTGACGATTCGGACTATCGTTACCCTGGACCGCGACCGCAGACGCCGGAAGCCGCCGTGATGATGCTGGCGGACACAGTCGAAAGTGCTTCCCGGGCGCTGCGGGAACCGGCACCGGCCCGGATCGAGAGCCTCGTACGTGAAATCGCCAAAAAGAAATTTGATGACGGTCAGTTCGAAGAATGTAATATTACCATCAAGCAGCTTAACACGATTCAGGAGTCTTTGATAAAATCGCTCAACGCGATGTACCACGCGCGGGTAAAATACCCTGAATCGCAAACCGCCTGATCGTCTCGTCAGATTGTATTTTTTCAATTCCAAATCTGGAAACCTTTGTCTACTTCAGCCTACAAAATCGAAATCGCCGACCAACAGTCTCAGCCGATCGAGGACCAACCGCTGACGTCGACAGTCGAACAGATTCTCTCGGATCATGGAATTATTCGATCAGAACTCAGCATTGCCCTGGTTGATGACCCGACGATTCGTCGATTAAACAAACAGTATTTGGGCCATGACTACGCAACCGACGTGATCAGTTTCGTTCTCGAATTCGACGAAGCATCGGGTTTTCTCGTTGGGCAACTGATTGTCAGCACCGACACCGCCGCAGAGATGGCTTCCCAGATTGGGGGCTCGATGCAGGACGAACTCTTGCTCTACGTGATTCATGGCACTCTCCACCTCGTCGGTATGAATGACGAGTCTCCATCCGGTGCGGCTGAAATGCGGCTCGCGGAAAAGAAATACCTGGCGGAATCCGGGGTTGAGTATCGCTGGCTCGAGGTCGAGTCCGGCCAGGATGATCGCGAGGGAATCAGCTGATGTCTGCCGTCATTTTCGCGTGCATGATCGGCGGCGTCGTCCTGACGACATTTTCTGCCGTTGCATCCCTGGTGCTCAATGAGATCGCATGGCACGAACTTGAGGAGTATTGCAAACAGAAAAAGCAGGGGGAACTGTTTGGCCGGATATTTGATTTGCGAGAACAACTCGCTCTCGGCGCTGGCATCCTGCAGATGATTTCCATTGCGATCACCACGGTTCTGATGACGGGATGGTTACTGCATTCGCGCAACATCGCGGATCTGTCTGGCTGGGATGCGACGTCGATCGTCGGCCTGATCGCCTTTTGCCTGGTTGTCTGCGGGACCTGGATTCCCTGGGCGGTTGCCCGCCTGGGTGCTGTTGAGTTCCTGTTTCGCACCTGGCGATGGTGGTTTGTGGTCTCCGCATTGGCCTGGCCGCTGACGATCGGTGGGCAGTTCTTGACGGCCATGCTGGCCCGGGCCAGCGGCCAGATCGAAGAGGAAGAAGATGAGGAAGAGGCGTTCGAAGATGAAATCCTGTCAATGGTCTCAGAAGGTGAACACGACGGTTTTCTTGAGTCCGATGCGCGTGACATGATTGAAGGCGTGATGGAACTTGACGACAACGATGTCGCTTCCGTGATGACGCATCGCTCCCAGGTCGATGCGCTCGAAGAGGGAACCGATTGGGAAGAAATGGTCAGGTTTGTGGTCGAGTCGGGGCGGACCCGGATTCCGGTGTATCGGCAGAAAATCGACGATATCGTCGGCCTGCTGTACGCGAAGGATCTGCTGAGGGAATCCCTGCGTAGTGAGAGCAAGCGAAAACCACTCAGCAAATTGCTCCGCCACCCGATGTTTGTCCCCGAGACAACCTTACTGGATGAAATGCTCAGCAAGTTTTTGCATGTCCGGACGCATATGGCGATCGTTCAGGATGAATATGGAGGCCTGGCGGGCGTGATCACGATTGAAGATATTCTGGAAGAGATCGTGGGCGAAATCGTGGATGAGACGGACAAGGACAAGAGTGAGGAAATCACTGTTCTCAACCCGAACCAGGCAGATGTGCTGGGAACGGTCCACATTGGTCGACTCAACGAAACTCTGGGCGTTGAGCTTCCGGAAGATGATCAGTTCGACACGGTATCCGGGTTGATTATGCATCAGCTGAATGAAATCCCCCGACCCGGACGTGAGTTGACGGTCGGTCGCGTTCAGTTCAATATTCAGGAAGCCAATCGACGCCAGATCAAATCCGTGCGAGTGACGGTTCTGGATGAAGGCGTTGATTGAATTTTCAAAAACCCTGTGTGTGCAAAAATCTTGGGGTTGGAAGGCTTGAAGCACAACGCGTCAGGTTTGGACTTTGCGCGAGAATCCTGCAAACGCCGGCAAACGGAATCAACCTTCCTTACGTTTTTTTGCCGCTTTTCGATCGGGGCGATAGCCCTGGCCCGGGGCGAAACGGCCTTGTTTCTTGGATGATTTTTTCTGATCACGTTTCCCGCCTGGTGGGTGGGTCAGGGTGCCATCGGGCATCCGATGCACGTACTCGCCTCGGAATTGTTTTCCCGCCATCCGCCGTCGCCGGTCGATGGCTTCCTTGGGAGCTTTTGCGGGAATCAGGCAATCACAACCATTTCCGATCAGCTCCTTCCGGTTGGCATCGAGCAGCGCATTACGGACTTCGAAGTAATTCTCGGGTTTGAAGAATTGCATCAGAGCCCGTTGTGTCTTACGGTCTTTTAACTTCTTTGCGATATAGACCGGTTTCCTGGTAAATGGATCCATTTCGGTGTAATACATGCACGTGGCAACGTCGAGCGGGGCCGGGATGAAGTCCTGAACCTGATCCGGTTTGTAGCCATTGCGCTTGAGAAACACCGCCAAGTCAATCATCGAATTGACGTCGCTGCCGGGATGGCTGGAGATGAAATAAGGCACAATGTACTGTTTCTTGCCCGCCTTGCCGGACTGCTCGCGGAATTTGGTGGAGAAAGCTTCGAACTCGGCAACACCAGGTTTGCGCATCTTATTCAGTACATCATCGTTGGCGTGTTCCGGGGCGACCTTGAGCAATCCACCGACGTGGTGTTCGGTCAACTCCTTCATGTATTCGGGACTGCGCTGGGCCAGATCCATGCGAATGCCGCTGGCGACCAGCACTTTGCGCACGCCTTTGACGCCGCGAGCTTCTTTCATCAACTGGATCAAAGGGGCATGGTCCGTACCGAGAAGTTTGCAGATCTTGGGATGGACGCAGGACTGGCGCCGGCAAACGGCTTCCACTTCCGGCTTGCTGCACTTCATCTCGTACATGTTGGCGGTCGGACCGCCAATATCGCTGACAATTCCCGTGAATTTCGGATCCTCGGCCATCGTGCTGATTTCCGAGATGACCGAATCCTTGCTCCGCGACTGGATGACGCGGCCCTGGTGAGCCGTAATCGAACAGAAGGTGCAGCCACCAAAACAGCCGCGCATGATCGTGACCGAATCCTTGATCGTGGCAAAAGCAGGGATCGGTTCTTTGTAGCTGGGATGCGGTTTTCGCGTGTAGGGCAAACCATAGATCTTGTCCATCGCAACCTGGCTGATCGGAAACTGAGGTGGGTTAACGACCACCGTGAGTTCCCCGTGCTTCTGGATCAGTCGCTTGGCGTTGTAAGGATTGGTCTCGTTATGAATAATCCTGGTCGCCTCGGCAAATGCGAATTTATCATCACGGACCTGTTCGAAGCTGGGCAGTTCAATCGCGTCGTTGGGCACCGGGTCTTTCGCCCCGCAGATATAGGCCGCGCCAAGCATATCGCGCAGGTCTTTGACCGATTCGCCGGCATCCAGTCGTTGAGCCATCTCGACAATTGGGTTTTCGCCCATTCCATACATCACCAGATCGGCTTTACTATCGAGCAAAATCGACTTGCGCACATTGTCGCCCCAGTAATCATAATGTGCCAACCGCCGCAAGGACGCCTCGACGCCACCGGCGATGATGGGAACTCCATTGAAGGCTTCGCGGGCACGATGGCAATAGGCAAGCGTGGCGCGGTCAGGACGAAGCCCGATTCGGCCCCCCGGCGAATAGGCGTCACTGTTTCGGACTTTGCGATTGGCGGTATAGTGATTGATCATCGAATCCATGTTGCCCGCACTGATGCCAAAGAACAGTCGGGGTTGACCAAAACGCCGCCAGTCGTCACAGTTTCGCCAGTCGGGCTGTGAAACGATGCCAACTCGAAATCCCGCAGCTTCCAATGTCCGGCCCAAAATCGCCATGGCGAAACTTGGATGATCGATGTAGGCATCACCGGTCACAAACACCACGTCGAGTTCGTCCCACCCTCGGGCCTTGGCCTCTTTCATCGACATTGGCAGCGGAATTTTGCCTGTCGATGCGGGCACAGCGGTACCATTGAGAGTCTCCAGACGCGCACATTGCTTTTTCGCAGAATCGATGATTGGAAGGTTCATGAGCTCTTCTTGCCATTCAGACGGCAGTACCGGAGAATCGGATGCCGGGTGGCAATTATATCCGGAATCGCCGTTGTCGTCCTGCCAAACTTGGTGGATCGTCGAAACATATCGATCTTCGCCAACACTCTTGAGAACCTGAGCCGGGCCAGGTGTCCCCGTCAGAGAATTGTGAACGGTTTTGACTCGAAGCCGTTGCCGGGTGGTCGTCAAATAGGCCGAGCAGAGGATTTCGAAAGGCCGTCGCTTGCTCGTTCGGCTCTACAATCCGGTGGTTCCAGGGTACTGGTTCTATCAAACGAGCCATTTTGTGATTAGCAGAAAACAAAAACAAAAAAAAGACCCGCCTACATCCGGCGGGTCCGATCGGATTTAAATTCGTCCATGAGTCGAGCAAGCCGATTCCAACTACTGGGTCAACTCGATCTCAAATCTGTTATTCTCTGCCGACACCGTAAACGACAATGGCGTCGTACCAACCCGCTCGTATTTTTTGGGAATCGGACGGTTTTTCAGCGATTTCAGGAATTTTATCGCGGCCATCTGCGACTTTTCGTCTTGGCCGCGTGTATCTCCCGGAATCTGACCTTCGACGATCAGGACTTTGCATTCACAGGCACAGCATCCCGGTTCCGTCTGGCCTTGCAGGTGCAGCGTAAAAGCCCCGGACTTGTCCGTCACTCCCGATGCAACGTAGTTGCCGTCGAGTCCATCCTCCATGGGAATAAATTTTACTTCTGCGTTAAACAGCGGGGCGTTGTTGTATGTCAGGATTCCAGTCACCGGTACAATTTCGGGCGGCGATTTATCGCAACCTGCCACGGTTGTACTCGTCAGAAATACCAACACAACCAGCGACCAGCGTTTGATGTTATCTCTTGACATCGGCAACATTTCCGTCGTTACGTATTGCCAGATTCTGCAGGACGGCCAAATCACCCGTACCGGTTGCAGTCAAGAATTGAACTGAACCATCAGCAACCACAAAATTGGCTCCGCCAGGATGCCCGCTGCTGAATGAATTGAATTTTTTGTCCTGCAAGCCATAACTGGGATTGGGTCCCGAGCCCAGCGGAAGTTTGTAATTAATGGGTTCAACAACTCCGGCAATGCAATCGCGAGCCGACAGTGAACTGGACCACGCCCAGCCGCGATACCCCTTGAACGCTTCCCATTCATTGTCTTTGGAATATCGCTCGCCTGCCAGCAGAGTATTAGAAGACCCGTCCGTAATCTTGGCAAACGTCGTCTTGCTGTTGCAATACAAGATTCCGTCGAAGGTGATGTTGTAAATGTACCAGGTTTGAAGACCAGCAACACCAAAGTAGCTGTTGGCTCCAAAGTGATAGTCCTGATAGACGACTGTCTGTTCGGGGATGTCGGACGGACACAGCAAGTTGGAAACAACCGTGGCTGCCGGAGAGTTGGGGCCCTGCGCGTTGACATATTCTCGCTGAGTCAGGTCCAACTGGTCGAACAGGTTATTCTGCTCCATGAACGGAAATATCCAAACCATCCATGATCCAAATTTTCCGCTGAACGCAGGTTCCTTGACTCCGATGGTACTGGCAGAGTTCGAAAACCATGAACCCGATCCCTGGCCGATGGGAACGTTGAGCCCGGGAGGGAAATGCTGATAGGTGCTTTCGAAATTCATACACGCCAATCCGATCTGCCGAAGATTGTTCGCACACTGTGTGCGGCGTGCAGCTTCTCGAACCTGCTGGACGGCTGGCAGAAGCATTCCGATCAGAATGCCAATAATGGCAATCACGACCAAAAGTTCAACCAACGTAAATCCGTTGCTTTTCAGTCTGGGTTGACAAGACATTTTTACCTCAATTTTGGAAATAACACAGATAACTGGCCAGAATCATGATTCCTGACGAACCGAATACCAGTCAGTCGCAAGCCGCTTTCAATCGTGATAAATAAATTCGACGCAGCCGGGAAGATTGTAAAGAACTACCTTGGTTTCTGCCAGTTATTAAATTCAAATGTTGAACCAATTTCACGGAGTCTTCACGATCCTTGAGCCTGTGCGTTGCCTGGTCGGAACCCACAATCCCACTGAATACGGAAGCTTGTGGCGTGAAGTAACGCATTTTGAATGTCTGATGACGAACGCCCGAATTGGAGCCAAACCCGTTTAAAACTCCTCGATTTTGGGATCGCAACGCAGAAGAATCGGCTCCGATGTTCGGGACCTGAAAGGCCGTGCAGGGCTCTACCAAGCTTCTCGTTTCTCCGGACCGAATTACCGGAATCCCGAATTCAGGTACTATTCGTTTCGCTTCAGTTGCCGATCTGCAAACCGTATATACTGTTGCCAGTCAAAAACGGTGATGTCGTGTATGCCCGTCCGCAAATGGTATCCGCGTAATCCCGTGGCGACGGGAGAATCTGGATCAGGCATGGCCATCGGCATCGCGCTGTCTCCATAAAGTGCAAACACCTTGTCCGCATTGACGAGTGACAAATACTCCCCTTTGGGGTCGGCCCAAAGGTCTTCTGATGCACTGGCCACGTAAACCGGACGGGGAGCCATCAGCGCCATCAGCATGTGCTGGTCGACCGGGAGCTCGTTTTCCTTGTCGTTATATTCAACAAATTGATCGCAAAACCAATGGGGAAAATTCGTATTGATCACTTTGACTGTTTCGCCGAATTTTCGGCGATTCAATGCCGCCCCGCCGCATCCGGAATCGTTGCTGATCGTGATCCAGAATCGCGGGTCGGTCGCCCCCGCCCAAAGCGATGTTTTGCCCAATCGTGAATGCCCAATCACGGCTACATGACTGGAGTCGATTGCAGGATCGGTCTGAAGGTAATCAAGTGCCCGCGAAATCGCCCAAGCCCACGCACCAATCGACCCCCATTGGTCGTGGTTGGGCCTGGTCTGACCTGGCTCATAAAACAATGGATGGATTCCATTTTGAAACTGATCATCGAAATCCGGGTCTACGTCGCCGTAGTACAGGGTCGCAACCGCATAGCCCCGGTCGACGATTTCCTGGTATGGCCAGCGACTCGCGGAAGTTCCCCTTTCTTTTTCCGAGGCTCGGTTGCTGCTCGTATCCAGTTTCTTGTTGTTCCGAACCCAGCTTGTCGGAATGGCAACCCTTGAATCTTCAGTCGTGGTGTGGTTGCCGTTGAAGTTGTAACCGATAAAACACGGGACCGGATTGTCCAGATTCGGAATCGTCAGGAGCAACGTCGCGGTGGTACATTTTTCGGATCCAAAACGAATTGTTATTTCCTTGCGAGTCGCTTTCCCGTTCAACGCCTCCCACGCGCTTCCAACGGAAAAAGCGATTTCCGGTGTACGGTCGGGAAAGTTGCCATAAACATGATCCGCGAACAGCTGAAGGACCTCCGGCCGACGTCTGGATTCCCACATTGTGGCCGAATCGACCTTCGTTCCATCTTCACAAACCAGCAATTCAGGCAAAGTAAACTTGGGGACCTTGGATTCGTCCTGGTTGATGCCAGGGGGTTGAGCCAACGACTGATTGGAACTAACTAGCATCACGAGCACCCAGTTCAACCATAAGAGCGTGAGAGACAATGCCTTAGACATTTCAAGATACCTTGAACAATACGGTTGGCGTAAAGGTGACATTGTAGTCATGGGCATTGGCCAAGGGCATCGGAATTGGTCCCAGACTGATCCATGACTGGATTCCGGAATTTTGCTTGGGCGATTATGATACCTTCAGATACAGAATTTTCCGAGAGGTAGAAAATGAAAGTCAAGCTTTCTGAATTGGCCTATGCGCGTTCAGGTGACAAAGGGGACGGCAGCAACGTTGGCGTGGTTGCATATGATTCTGAATGTTACGAAATCATCAAGTCAGCGTTGACGACCGAGCGGGTCAAAGAACATTTCAAAGAGATTTGTTTTGGGAACGTCGATCGCTACGAAGCACCCAACCTGTTGGCTCTGAATTTCATCCTTCACGATTCACTTGGTGGCGGAGGAAGCGAAAGCCTCAAGACCGACGCACAAGGCAAAACGCACGGGCTGGGAATGCTGTTCATGGAAATTGACGTTTCCGACGATTTCAAAGTCCCTCGGCGGGCGCCGGTTGCATAGACGACCAGGTTGGCAAAAACCGGAAGCATGACGTTTAGCGAGGCATTGAATGCCTGGAGCGACTCTTCCGGCAGGAGCTTTACAGTCCCGGCAGGAGCTTCACAGTCCCGCGAATAGGCAGGTTGTCGACGTAAACTACTGGAACACATTTCAAAACGTCAGCCACAGGCGTTCGACTCGGGCTTGCATTATTGAAATGAACACGTTTCCGCCGGTTCTGGCCCGCGGCTAACGCCTACGGATCTCCAGTTTCATGAGCAACAGGTTTTGAAATGCCCTCTAGTATTCTGTCACAGCCAATAATCAGGATTGGTCGTTGAGGACGAAGCTACGAGTCCTGGCGTTTTCTTGATCAAAAGGACGCATGACCTCGTCCACTACCCAAAAATCAAATCTTGAATTTGGGATCAGCGATCCGTTTCGTAACTGGAATTGGAAGTGGAAACGAACTGCCAAAGCTCATGACTGTCAGGATCAGCACTCGCGGGAAATCAAAGCAAGCGAACCACCGAAATCAAGAATTGAATCGGTCGATGAATTGTTGAAATGCCAACTCAACAGATTCGATCGTATCCAGGAACAGGCTGGCATCATCTTCGGCGACCATTTCCAACTCGCCTGAAATGGCAGATGCGGCCATTGCACCAACTGCACCAAAACTAGACCTCAACGAATGTCCGCTCCGCCGGGCTGTTTTCCAGTCTTGCTGAGCGACCGCCGCTTTGGCCTGGGCAATGATATTCGGTGCTTCGCGCAAACATGTTTCCCGGAGGAGGTCAACCAGCTCGACATCGCCGCCGGTAGTCTCCAGGGCAGCGGTCTCGTCAAAAACTGGAAGGCTGTTTGTCGTTGGTGGTTCGTTGTTGTTTGCTGGTTTTGTCACGACAGTCCAATGCTCATACGGTATTTGAATCCCATCCGATTGCGATCAATCGTCAGCGATTGCAACTTCAACCTGACATCATCTTAGTCTTTGTTTCCGTTTGATTCGAGGGATCGTCGCGCAAGCGGGTTCCATCGGATCCGCTTCCACAACCCGCATCCCGCATCCCGCATCCCGCATCCCGCATCCCGCATCCAGACGAAAATATCCCCGAAACAAGAACAAGCAAGGAGGCAGGTGCTTCGCATGACGCCTTATTCGCCGATTGCCCCCCGTTTCATCGATTCGATTTTGAACTTCCCGAGCAGCCGACCCACCACCTGCGGATTTTGATCGGCCAGGTTCTCAACTGGATCGAATTCATGTTTCGAAGAATAAAGTTCAATGTCGCCCAGCTCACCCAGTGGCTTGTCCTTAATGGTAGCGATCAATCGAAAATCCTTTGTTCTCACGGAAACCGAATCACGCCAATAGCTGAAGGCAACCTCCTTGATCTGTTTTTGCGGATCGTTCAGGATTGGAACCAGGCTCTTTCCGTCAAGCCGTTTCTCGGTTTTGGCAAACGAAGGTTTACATAGATCAACCATTGTTGGGAACAAGTCGATTGTTTCGACCAGCGAATCTGACTGCTTCCCTGCGGAACCCATGCCAGGCACACTGATCATCAACGGACTCCGCACGGCTCGTTCGAGTGCCGTATGTTTGGCCCATTGGCGGGAATCGCCAAGATTCCAACCGTGATCCGACCAGAGAACAACAATGGTCGAGTCGCTCAGGCCTTCATGGTCGAGGGCTGTGAGTACGCGTCCAATCTGCCGGTCGGTGTAACGCAGACAAGCGAGATATGCGCGACGATTGAGAAGAACTTTTTCATCGCTTAGCGGTCGAGCCTTGTCGTAAGGAAAGTCATATTTGAAAAACTCGCTCGACTTGTTATTGGCAAACTTGCTTGCCGATGTCTCCCCATGTCCAGGCAACGCGATCGCAACATTTTCGAATGCATCCCAGTCACGTTGGGGCGCGACGAACGGCAAGTGGGGCTTGAAAAATCCGAGCCCCAGCAAAAAAGGCTGTTTCAGCTGCTTGAGGTCTTTCAACTTCGCGATCGCCGCAGTCGCCATCTGTCCGTCAGGTAAATCATCATCCTGTTGAGCCGTGAACTGCATCAAGTCGCGATGTCCGCTGCCATCTTCCCGGCTAACGCCATCGGCATAGGCAAAGAAGATACCCCAGCCACGTTTCCAGCGTCCAAAGGGCGTGGCCAAATCGTCCCAAGCCTGTGGAATTTCCATTCGCCCGTTACCCGTTCCATCGTATTCAAAAACGCGGCCATCCGCGGTGTGTGAAATTTTTCCGATACAGACCGTTCGGTACCCGCTGCGACGAAACAACTCCGGAAATGACTGGGCACCTTCCTGGGGGTCACTTTTCAGTGCCGTATCACCGTTGTACAACGCGTCGTTTTTCAGGGCGCCGCTGGAAATCGGACTTCGCCCGGTCAACAATGCGTACCGTGACGCGCCGCAGGTAGGTACCTGTACAAAATGATTCGTGAACACGAGGCTTCGTTTGGCCAATGCATCGATATTTGGCGACCGGGCATGTTCCACACCGTAGCAACCCAATTCCGGCCTCAAGTCGTCAACCGCGATGAACAATACATTTGCCGGTTTTCCGATCACCGGCATATCCTCAGCCAAGGCAATCGCCAAATCGCCGATCGCCAGCAGTACCATTACGCCAACAATCATTCGTACTCGTTCCATCCGATACTCCCGGTTTCGAATCTGAAAACAGCCAACTGGACATCCGAAAAATCTGCTTCTGGCCCTGTCGAACGCCGCGGTACAACAAACGACTCCATTGCCCTGACCGATTCAGTCATTTTGGAGGCTTGCCCGAATTGCTACGTCGTCCGGCGCAGCAACCTGCTCAACAAATCCAATGGCCTTCGGCAGGATCAACACCAATTGGCCCCGCGTAACCTTTTTGTCATGTTTCATCGACTCAAGCAACTCGCGATGTCTTTCGGCAGGGCAATCGACGGGCAGCCCCACGGCCTGAAACAACTTCGATTGCCGATCAAGAAAAACCTGGTCCACGATGCCGAGGTTACGGGCCAGGCGGGCAGCGCACGTCATCCCGATGGAGATCGCCTGACCATGCAAGTACTCGCCATAACCAAAAACCGCCTCAATTGCGTGGCCATACGTGTGTCCGTAATTCAGAATCGCACGTCGGCCCGTGGTTTCACGTTCGTCCTCTGCAACGACGGTCGCCTTGCACTGGCAACACCAGGCAATCACCCTGGCCAAGGTTTCCGGGTGTTTTTGATTGATCGCGTCGACGGATTGCTCCAGAAATTCGAAGAGGGCTGGATCCATAATCAGCCCGTACTTGATCACCTCCGCCAGCCCAGCTCGATAGTTCGCGTCGTCCAGCGTCGACAGCACCAGCGGATCGATCAGGACGGTTTCCGGCTGCCAGAATGCTCCAACCATATTCTTGGAATGTGGCAGGTTGATTCCGACCTTTCCCCCCACGCTACTGTCGACTTGAGCCAGCAAAGTGGTTGGGAGTTGAATGAACCTCAAACCGCGCGCGAAAGTAGCCGCGACAAAGCCTGTAAGGTCGCCGACAACTCCGCCACCCAACGCAATGACGATTGACTTGCGATCGGTTCTGAAATCAACCAGCTTTTGCCACAGCTCATCGCAAGTGGCAACGGATTTGGATGGTTCGCCAGCCGGGACAACCAGTGTATCGACACGACTGGCCAGCGTCCTGACCTGTTCGACTACATTGTCGAGGTATAGCGGTCCAACAACATCGTCGCTGACGAGTATCAGGTGTTCGTCCTTGATCCATGGCGCCAGCACTGTCGCGACTTTTTTTGTCAATCCTGCTTCGATTTCAATCGAATAACTTTGAGCGGCCAGATTGACCGGGACGCGTCGGGCCATAATTTGTTTCTGCGAAGTCACCGAACGTTCCCTCCTCGATTCGTGGCTTGCCAATTGTTCGACATACCGTCGCCATCCACAAGGCCAAGTGGACACCACCGCGGGTAAACCGCTTTTTGATCAGGCCTCAAATAACAATGGAAAAAATTGTCCATCCATTTTCTCACCCTGCGGAATCACCGGCACGCCGGCAAGCAGTTCCTGGTCGGTGCACGACTCAACACCATCGCGAATTACGTTAAGGACAACGGCTCGACGCGGGATACCGGTTTTGTTTTCAAACGAACCATGGACCAGCAACGGGTGGTGAAAACTGCAATGGCCTGGTTCCAACTCGATTGCCACCGGGTTCTGAAATGTCTCCCATTGCTCATCGTCGAGCACGTCGTGGATCGCTTCCATGTCACCAGCCAGCCCCGTGATCGGCAACAAGTCCCATCGGTGACTGCCGGGAATGTAATGCAAACAGCCATTGGCCCGGGTGGCGGGATCGAGCCCCGTCCAACATGTCAGATGGGCCATCGGCCTGGTGCGCGTCCAATACGAATAGTCCTGGTGCCATGCGACGTTTCCGCCATGCCTGGCGGGTTTGCAAAACAGCTGGTCGTGCCAGAACCGGACCGATCCACCGAGTAATTGACTGGCCGGAATGAGAAACGCGGGATTCCACAAAATGTCGTGAAAGCCGCGACGGATTCGCCAGGCTCCGAGGGCATGAAACAGAACGCGGTCTGGATCACCAGATTCGTTGCTGTGATATTCGTGCCAAAACTCTCGACCTGCATGCGACGCGTCAAAAAATTCCGACAGCTCGGCACGGAGTGCTTCCATCTGTCGTTCGTCAAACAACTTGATCCCGGCAAGGTACCCATGTTCACGAAAGAACTGGACCTGCGCCTCGGTCAAACGGTAGCGATCCTGTTCGTCCCGGGATACACATTGCGGAAACAAATCGGTGATCGGACGGTGAATTTTTGAAAGATCGGAGGTCATCATTGGGTGTTGTGGGAAAGTCGTGACGGTGATTTTGGTCGTCTAAGGTACTTGAATCGCTGCCTCCGGAGTTTCGTCGTCCTCGGCCGTCTGATCCGACTTGACTTTCGCTGCTTCCATTGCCAATAGCAGGTCACGGGCTTTCTGAACCAACTCGCGTCCTTCGCGGGCTTCCGTGATCACACCCCAGTTTACGTTGCCGTACAGTTCGATCACCGATTTGTAAATCTCGATGGCTTCGTCCGGCACCGTTGTCCTGGATGCCCGATTCATTGCGGACCGGATCTGTTTGAGGTTCCCGAGAATCTTCGCTCGGGCATCATTCTGAATTTTGATTCGATAACCCTTGGCTGCGTCGACGCATTTTTGGTCGCGGAGGCTCAGGTCGGACTGGCCATAAAAGGTCACAAACGCCGCCATTTTTGCGATGGCCCCAGCGGGGTTGGATTCGGCGACGTCAACGATCCGGAGGAACTGTTTTTCGACATCGGTCAATCGAGTTTCACCAGGCAGGTTTCGACGAATTGAAAGCGTGTTGCTCAGTGTATTGTACGTGTCGATCGATTCGCCAATGGCCTTCATTTCATTGACCTGGCCGGCTCGTTCATCATCCGGATAATATTTCAGAAACTCTGCAATCTCATCGAGAACACGGTTGGGTTGACCCGCGCTCATTTCAATCCTGGTAAACAGCTCTTCGGCACTCGGAGCTTTGTTGGCCTGAAATATCCCATATCCACCCAGTGCCACCACGACGACCAGCGCCATCACAATCGGCCAGATGCCCGATTTTGAAGGCGTTGATTCAATTGGGACGTCAAGCTGGTTTCGAACTTTTTCCGTCACGGTTTCGAAGTAATCGCCTTGAACAGAGCCTAATGGCATTGCGCCTTCGCTATGATCGGTAAACTCAATGGTCTGAGAATCTGCATTGGTAACCTCCGCCTTGACTGGCAATCCCGGCTTGCGTTCGATTTTTGTGTTCTCCACCGTTCGGGGAGTTGCAATATCGAAGGCATCGTAAATCTGATGAAGGAGGGGACCGTGGGCCGTGCGGGCTTCGCTATGTTCACGCAGCTTGTGTTCGACTTCTTCGATTTGATACAGCAGCGCTTGTGCTGTCTGGATTCGATTTTCGGGTCGTTTGGCCATCAATCGCTTGATCAGTTCGTCCAGCTCGTCGGGAACATCGGGCACTACGGTGTTGACATGCGGTGCGGGAACGCGAGTCAAATTACGCAGCGATTCCTCAACGGAATTCGCAGTGAACGGTGGTCTGCCGGAAAGCAGCGTAAACAGCACCGTCCCCAGACTGTACAAGTCACTGCGAATTGTGACCGGTTCCCCCTTGGCTTGTTCGGGGCTCATGAAATCCATGGTGCCCAATACATTTTGGCCGGTATTCTGCGATGAACCATACCGCTTGGCGATTCCAAAGTCGGTAATCTTGACATAGTCCGGTTTGGCAGCTTCGTCGATTGTCATCAACAGGTTGCCGGGCTTAAGATCGCGATGAATGATGCCACGATCGTGTGCGTGCCGTAGCCCTTTGCCGACGTCCTTTCCTATTTTCAACACCTCGCGCCAGTCAAACCGGTGTCCCTTGCGTTGCATTTGAAAAAGGCTGTTTCCTTTAACCAGCTCCATCGCGAAGAAGAGCATTCCGTCTTCCTGACCGTAGCTTAACAGGCGGACAATGTTGCGATGGTCCAGCTTGAGAAGGGCCTTAATCTCTGATTCAAAACGACCACGAAAATGATCATCATGTGCGTAGGTCGGAGCGAGCACTTTAACGGCATGAACTTCGCCCGAGACCTGGTGCTCGCCCAGATATACTGTACCCATCCCACCTCGCCCGAGGATGCCCTGGAATTTGTAGGGACCGATTTTGTCAAGTGCCATGTCGAATCGAGGCTTCCGCGTTTACCGATCGAATAAACTGATGCAGCCATGTTATTCTAGACTTGAGCCACCGGATACCCAAACCACCAACCGGGCGGAATCTGAGTTTGTGTGCTAACTTCCGGAGTTCCGGCTCGCCGAATTGACGTTTCACTTGGGGAGTTTTTTCCGCGAATACTGTCCTCCAACCGATCGTTGCCTCCATGACACACCCCGCCAATTTGCCGATCCCAACCCTGCTGGATCAGTGTTCCGTCAAACGGACTCGTGGCAGCGGACCGGGCGGACAACATCGCAACAAAGTCGAAACCGCGATCGTAATTACGCACAAACCGACCGGCGTGACGGGACAGGCAAGTGAAAAAAGAAGCCAAAACGAAAACCTTGAAGCCGCTATTGAGCGTCTTCGCGTGAACCTGGCATTGGCAGTTCGCCACGAATCGAAGACCGAAGGCACTCCGAGCCCGCGATGGAATGCACGTGTAAAATCGAAAAAGATCCAGGTCAGCGCAAAGCACACGGATTTTCCAGCACTCCTGGCAGAGGCACTTGACGTGACGGGGGGTTGCGGATTTGATATCGCCGCATCCGCCAAAGCACTGGCGGTCTCAACGTCTCAATTGATCAAGTTCTTCAAAACCTGCCCAGCTTCGTTCGAATTAGTCAATCGGGAACGTGAGAAACTCGGTTTAAAGCGGTTTTCCTGATCAAAGCAGGGACGCGATCTTCCCTCCCGGGTGCAATGGCAACGTGCAGAACGAATCGAAGATCCGCCGGCAATTGGATCAACCCAACCGGTTGAGTCAATAATGGCGAAGCTTGATCACTTGTTGCCCGCAAGCGCAAGATTGGCATAGCAGCGCCGATTCGACAAGATTCGCTCCGCCATCGGTGTGGCAATATCTGTTGGAACGTGGATCAAGGGATAATTTTGCCCAAACAGAGAATCGGCAAATTGAACCTGAAATATCAACCGGTCCCGCCGCTCCAGGGGTTTGCCTTTGTGAAATCCCCGCGTGTCCACCGCCAGCATGGTCCCCGCCTGGCCCGTCAATTCGACCAGATCATCTGCCAAATAATGTGCGCGAACTTCCTCATCGGACAACCGGTCGTCCCTCAGCAACGCCGCTGGTTTACGCTTGTGTGAACCACGCACATAGCAATGTGGACCCGTGTGGGTATCTACGTCGGTCAGGTAAACAAAAAATTTGACAAACTTCAAACGGTCCATGTCAAAATGATAAAGTTGAGCGGCGCGAGATTGCAATTCCTGGTTGCACGTCGGAGCGCTCCACCACATTGCCAGAATGTCGAAGACCGGATTGAACCCCAGGTAGTCCTGGGCGATCGAAAAAAAATACGGGTCCGTCGCGACTTGTTGCACGGTTTCGTTTTGGAAAAGTTCGTCCGCCAGAAACTGGTGACGAATGGACTGTGGATTGGAACGGTCAAAGATCGTTTTTTCTGTTGTCGACGACGACTCCAGCGTGACTGGCATCGCCGGATGTGTCAGGGAAAAATCAAGTAGTTTCTGACATGCCCGGGTCGGAAGCTTGCGGTCAAATACATGGAAACCGTCTCGCCGGATGGAAGAGGCAACCCGCCGAACTTCGTCGCGAGACACGTTTTCAAAAATACTCTGCGACAAATCGGACGAGCGCTTTCGATGAAGCGCCTTGCACAAACTGCCCATCGCATCGTTGAATCGACCGTTGGTCTTTCGATAAAGTCGACGCATGCTCGAGTAGGCGCCCTGGGGCGTCATGCCACTTTTTTTGAATTCTCGGTATCCCGAAGCAAAACAGCGGAGGTCGCCGAGCGTTTCGGTTGTCGAATGCCCTACCCGTTTGGCCCAGCGTGTAACTTTACTCATCGCTCCAGTCCCGTGGCTCAAAACTGTCAATCAATGCTTAGAATGACATCAGCGCGGCCAACAACAAAGGCGAATTTTTGAGAACAACCGAACCGCTAGCAATTCGACCTGTTCATAGATGTCTGATCGCCTTCGACCCCGCATGGCGGTCTAACGTTCAACGGTGGCTTGTCGAAGTGGTAACAAATTCCAGAAAAGCCCAACCAGACAGTTGCAAAGCGAAATCAAAGGTTGGCACGACGTTTGCAGGAGTGTTGTTCTGGAAGTGGTTCGCTCCAGGCTGTGAAAACAGTTTGGAGCGGAATAGAGACGAGGCAGTGCTTGGGCTGTTTACTTCGGTGGACAGCCTAGGCCGCAATTGTTCGGATTTTTATTTAAAGCAGGCTGGTGGGATCCAATTCAATCCTGCCAGCCTGTTCTATTTTAATACATCAAAATTGAACAGTTGTATTATTTTGAAACACTCGATTTCTGTCGAAAATGGTTCCAAATCGAATCATTTAAAGTAATTTCGGTAACAATAGAGTATTCACTGAATGAATCAGATGGGATAGGCAGAATCCATAACCAAGGACACGCGATGGGATTTCAAAAACAGGGACTTTTGGCCATTTTTGGTGCCATGACTCTGGCAACCGTTTCGATCACCATCGGATATTCGCAAACATCCAGTGTTTCGACATCGACGTCGGAGAACGATTCCCAGGTCCATCAGATCGACAAACTGGTTGAGCAGGTTTGGGCGGACTACGACCTCCAGCCTTCAAAGGAAGCAACGGAAGGAGAATGGTGTCGTCGCGTATTCCTGGACATTATTGGTCGTGTACCGACGATCAAAGAGGCCACCGAGTTTATTTCCAGCCGGGACAAAGACAAGAAAGAGCGACTCGTCAACGCGCTATTGTATGATGACAGCTACACCGAAGAGTTCGCCCGCAACTGGACGACGATCTGGACAAATTTGTTGATTGGTCGCACGGGCGGCAATGACAATCGATCAATGATCAGTCGGCCAGGGATGCAGAAGTATCTTCGTGACTCGTTTGCCCGCGGCAAGCCATACGACAAAATGGTATACGAGTTGGTAACAGCGACTGGCACGACGACGCCGGGAGATGAAGCGTTTAACGGGGCGACGAATTTTCTGATTGACAAGGTCAACGAGGAAAAAGCTTCGTTGGCGACTGCCGCAACGACCAAGATTTTTCTTGGCCTGCAAGTCCAGTGCACCCAATGCCACAACCACCCGTTTAATGACTGGAAACAGCAGAAGTACTGGGAGATGAATGCGTTCTTTCGTCAGGTTCGCGCCTTCCGCGGCGGCGCTCGTGCCCGCGATGGAGGTGTGGCCCAACTGGTGGATCAGGATTTTGGTGGTGAAAGCCAGGGCAAATCGGAGATCTTTTACGAGATGCGAAACGGTTTGACCAAAGTGGCATATCCCGTATTCGTCGACGGGAAGGCGATCGAACAAAGTGGATTGGTCAATGTTGTCAATCGCCGTGAAGAATTGGCCAAAATGATGATCGAATCCCCGTTCCTGACGCGTTCGATGGTTAACCGGACCTGGGCTCATTTCCTTGGCTATGGATTTACCTCGCCGGTCGACGATCTGGGTCCGCACAATGTACCCTCGAACCCGGAACTGCTGGAATTTCTCTCCGGAGAATTTCGCAGAGCTGATTTCGATTTTCGAAAACTGGTGTCCTGGATCGCGCTGAGCAGACCCTACGGGCTCTCAAGCAAACGCACCAGTAACAACGAAGGCGACGATCCGTTGCTGGGCGAGTCGCCAAAGTTCACACATTTCTACCTTCGCCAGATGGAAGCTGAACAACTCTATGAATCACTCCTGGTCGCCACACGAGCCAACGAGTCACAAGGGAGTTACGAAGAACAGGAGCAAAAGAAAAACGCGTGGCTGGGGCAGTTCAATCAGGCGTTCGGCACAGACGAAGGTGAAGAGTCCACAAACTTCAACGGTACAATCCCGCAAGTTCTGATGTTGTTCAATGGCGACATGATCAAGCAAGCCATCGATACAAAAAAAGGGAGCTTGATTGATCGACTGGCCAATTCAGGTTTCAACTACTTGAAATGCGTCGATCAACTGTTCATGGCTGGATTGACCCGGCAGCCGACCGGCCCGGAACGAGACTTGGCAAAACAGATGTTGGCCGCACGCAAAGGTGACGCCAAAGAAGCGCTGAAAGACGTGTGGTGGGTCGTGCTGAACACCAACGAGTTCATTTTCAACCACTAAAATCCTGGCTACCCGACCAGGTGACGCAATAATAACAGGTATTCCACCCCAATGGCTCGTCAAAGCCCGATTACAATAGACCCAACTTGTTTCTTCTCTGAAAAGGATGACGTCATGAATTTTCAAACTCCGACGGGCATGAATCGACGACATTTCATGCGTCACCTCGCGGGAGCTTCCGCCTTGACCGGTACGGCTTTGGCCTTGGGAAACACGCTTCAGGCCAACTCGGCGAAACTGGTGAAAAACCGAAAAGCCGCAATTCTGCTTTGGATGGGTGGCGGGCCCTCCACAATGGACATTTGGGACCTGAAACCGGATTCGAACAATGGCGGACCGTTCAAACCGATTTCCACCAACGGCGATGTTCAAATTTGTGAACACATGCCAATGATGGCCAAGAACATGGACAAGTTGTCAATTGTCCGGTCGATGAGCACTCGCGAGGCTGATCACATGCGCGGCCGGTACTACATGCACACCGGTTACGTGCCCAACCCGAACGTAAAACACCCCAGTTACGGCTCGGTCATCGCTCACGAACTGTCAGGGACTCGTGAAGATCTTGAGATTCCACCCTTCGTATCGGTAGGTGGAGACAGCGAAGGTCCCGGTTTCCTGGGAATGGCCTGGGCGCCGTTCTCGGTTAATTCAAACGGCCAGGTTCGAAACCTTGACATGGGTATTGAGCCCGATCGATTGAGCCAGCGAATGCAGGCGCTCAAGATGATGGAGTCGGGATTCATCGACGAAAATCGTGGAATCGCAGCCGGCGAACATGCCAAGGTACTCAGCAAAACATTGAGCCTGATGACCAGTAATCAGATGAATGCGTTCAAGGTCACCCAGGAACCAACCGACGTTCAGGAACGGTACGGGCAGACCAACTTTGGCCGGGGATGCCTGATGGCTCGGCGTCTGGTTGAAGCCGGTGTCCCGTTCGTGGAAGTCGGTCTGGGCGGCTGGGACAATCATCAGAACATTTTCCCCACATTGCAAAACCAGAAGCTGCCTGAACTCGATCGCGGTATGAGCGCCTTGATGGAAGACCTGGCACAACGTGAAATGCTCAACGATGTCGCGGTCATCTGGATGGGTGAGTTCAGCCGAACACCGCGAATCAACGGTAACAACGGCCGCGACCATTGGGCGCGAAGTTGGAGCGCGGTTGTCGGTGGAGCCGGAATGAATTCCGGTATTGCAGTTGGAGAAACCAACGAGGATGGCACGATGGTTGTCGGAGAGTCCCAGTCTTCTGAAGACCTGATGGCAACGGTTTGCAAGTCACTCGGAATTTCGCTCGAAACCACATTTACCAGCCAAAGCGGACGCCCCATGAAGATTGCCAATGGCGGCAAAGTGATCAAAGAGCTGATTTCCTGACCAGCAATTTTCCATTCAATCTGGTGAACCGAATCGGGCCTGATTCGGTTCACCTTTTTTGCTGGCTTGATCTACTCCATGACCTGTCCCTCTGTGACTTGTTCTTTTTCCGGGATCATTGAGAGAAAATTCTGTCGTTCTTTGAAGAAATCCCGACATGGGCGATTCGACCCGTCAATCGCAGCTAGGACATTCAATGTCGCTGGCCTGTGACAGGCCTTTGACCCTGGGGCCTCCGTGCCGCTGTTCGGTTGTACCCTTGCATGTGTCAGGTAAGCGCCACGTCCAGGATTCGCAACATCCAGTCGACTCCATTTCGAGATCGCAAATTCTCCGGTTTTGGACAAGTCTGCCGTACCACAACTGTCCGGTCCCGGCGGCAACCACAGGCTCCCACGGCAGCACGGAAAGACTCGGGCGGCAATCGAAAGTGACGACCTGACAATTCTTGTGACTCAACTCGAAAGAGTCTCGATTGAATCTCAAGAAAAATGTTCAAGAAAGTGCTATCACAAATCGGTATAGCTGAATCGCTTGCTTTTGGCTTAAATGCGATCGTTCAAATATCCCGCTTACTTATTCAACAACTGGTGTGTCAGGAAAGGATGCCTGTATCATGATGCGATTGGGCGAGCTCTCCGAAATCGTCGGAGGCCAACTGTCGGGGCATCCCGATCTGGAAATCACCAGTGCGGCGTCCATTTCGCGGGCCGGTCCAACAGACATCACTTTCGTTTCGTCGCCGAAGTACTTTGAAGATTTCCTCCATAGCGATGCCGCCGCTGCGGTCATTGGTTTTTTTCCTGATTCCACTGAAAAACCGCACATTGTCGTGGACGATGTGACGGGAGCATTTGTTGAAATTGTCGAACGATTCAAGCCCCGGATCGATCGCCCCAGCATCGGGATCAGCCCGCGAGCCATCGTCAGCCCGACTGCGAAAATCAGCGACGACGTTTGCATTTATCCTGGCGCGGTCGTGATGGACAACGTCGAGATTGGATTTGGTTCGGTGATTTATCCGAACGTGACGGTAATGGAAAACTGCAGAATCGGGGCTCACGTACAAATTTACCCCAACTCCGTGCTCTACGAAAACACTATCGTTGGTGACCGGGTGATCATCCACTCCGGAGCGGTTCTGGGCGCATTCGGATTCGGATATAAATCGAACACGGGGCGGCATGTCCTTTCAGCACAACTGGGCAATGTTGTCATTGGCAGCGACGTTGAAGTCGGAGCCAACACGACGATCGATCGGGGAACCTATGATTCGACGATGGTCGGCTCAGGAACCAAGATTGATAATCTCGTCATGATCGGACACAACTGCTTGATCGGCGAGCACAACCTGCTGTGTTCGCAGGTCGGAATCGCCGGAAGCTGCAAGACTGGTGAATACGTCGTGATGGGGGGACAAGTCGGATTGGCAGATCACTTGAATATTGGATCTCATGTTGCAATCGGTGCCAAATCAGGCCTGATGCATGACGTCGAAGACAACCAGAAAGTCTTTGGCAGCCCGGCTCGTCCAGCACGAGATCAGATGCAGATCGTGGCCAGTTGCGCAAAGCTTCCCGAATTGCGAAAGACGATCAAGCAGTTGAGCCAGCGACTGGAGGAACTCGCGTTGGAACGGGATTCAACGGGCGACTCACGTGCCGCATAGCCAGGCCGCTGGACGGAGGTCAACTGAAGCTAGAAACGGAAATCCAAGAACATGGCTACTGAAACAAAACGGAACACCGGAGGGGCCCGGAAGGTTGGTCTGGTCGCCGGTTGGGGCCAGTTTCCAGTGCATGTCGCCCAAGCCATGATCGCCCAGGGCTACGAAGTCCATTGTTCGGCGATCAAGGACCATGCTGATCCGGTTCTGGCCGATATTTGCGACAGCTACCAAGTATTTGGGATGGGCCGGTTAGGGGCCCAATGTCGATTCTTGCGTCGAGCCGGTGTTACCCAAGCGACCATGGCTGGAAAAATCTTCAAAACGCTATTGTTTAAAAATAAGATCGGCTTGATCAAACACTTTCCCGACCTCGCATTCTGGCAACACTTTTATCCGATTGTGATTTCCAAAACCAAGGATCGTCGTGACGATACGTTACTCAATACCGTGGTTCAATTGTACGCGTCCGGCGGCGTTACATTTGCCCCAGCCACTGATTTCGCCCCGGAGTTACTCGTGAAAGCAGGTGCACTGACTCGTACTCAACCCACCCAGGCTCAACTCAAGGATATTGAATTTGGCTGGACTATGGCCAAAGAAATGGGGCGATTGGATATCGGACAAACCGTTGTCGTCAGGAACCAGGCAGTGATGGCGGTCGAAGCGATCGAAGGCACCGATGAATGCATTCGTCGTGCTGGCCAACTTTGCAATGGTGGTTTTACGGTTGTCAAAGTCGCAAAGCCGAACCAGGACATGCGCTTCGACGTTCCAACCATCGGTGTTGAAACGATTGAGACCATCGCCAGTTCCGGTGGCAAGGTACTTGTGATCGAGGCAGATCGAACGATAATACTTGAGCAAGCCAGGACAGTCAGCACAGCCGAACGACTGGGGGTTTCGCTTTACGCGTTTGACGGTGGTCGAATTCTCTGAGGAAAATCGATCCGCCTCGCGAATCATCAAGCCGCTTCAGCAACAATCTGGCCCATCTGGCTGTTGAATTGTCCTCGGGTCAACACCTGATCAAACCCGGCCGTTTTGGCTTGTTGCAACAAGTCAAGATTCACGTGTTGGGCATAAGCGATCGTCAGCGGGCAAACGGAATCAGCCAGCTCTCGTACCGACCGACCCAATGATTCCACGTCCAGCCCAGGAGTCTGCAAGTCAATCAGCAAGAGATGCGGCCGATGCTCTTCGATCAACAAAATGGCTGCCTGGATCGAGTCTACGGTTTTGAGGTCGATCTTTTTTTGACGCGCATGTGAGTTCGCATTGGATGACATCATTAGGTCTGAAGTAAGAAAAACGATCATCAGCTGTCCTTGAACTTGCTCAGCGCTTACTCGATTAATTTTGAAAACGACGGGAACCGGCCCCCATTCGCTGGATTTTGACCCATTTAACAAACCGATCATAGACGGTAAACGTGCTCGCGATCATCTGCGAAATCAGAACCGTGTCGCTGGAACACGGGGCTCCTCGATTGCCTTAATTCGCCCGACTTGTGATAGCAATTAACTCCCCTTGTCCGGCAAAAATCCAGATTTGACAAAATCGCCCGGAAAATGCCATTGAGACAGGTTCTTGCATCTTGGTACTCTCCGCCGCCGAAGGATTCGGCTCGGATAGTTTGCCATCGTTCGGATCAAGGATGATCGAATGCGGTTCCAGAAAATGATTTGTCCGGCTGCGTTTTTGCTCGTAGCCGTTGTAGTGTTTGAGTGCCCTGAAAGTATCGGACAGGTACTTCACCCTATTCAATTGCCGCCACAGAGCCGTGAAACGGATACGTCGCACGAGTTTGGCAACGGATTGGATCCGTCAGATTCCTCGAGACAGGAAGAAGCCGAACCATTCAAGCTTTCCTCGCGATTCCATCTGCAAAAAGGTACCAAGACGGGCTATCTGATTGTCAAAATTGAATTGCCCGAAGGCAGCTATATCTACTCTCTGACCCAACCGGCTCCTTTGCGACCGTCCAAGATTAAGGCCACCAAGTCGAATCAATTTCACATGAACGGGTCCTTTACCCCCGACACGCCACCGATCGTGGTCGAAAAAGACCCGATCTTTGAACAACGTCTGGAAAAACACCTGAATGTCGTCCAGTTTTTTACGTCGGTCGATATTGCACCAGGTGTCTCACCGGAATCATTGGAAGCCGAACTGGTCTTCAGCGGCCAGGTTTGCAATGAAGAAGGATACTGCGTGCCAGTTTTTGGTGCCAAAACAAAAGGCAAGTTTGCTGGCTATTATGAACGAACCGCCGAAAAGCGAACGAACTCACAGACCGAATCGTCGTTTGGTAATCAACCTCGCTGAATCACCATTTTTTCCTTCCGTTCCAGCTCAGCGGCCCGGGCGATCATAATGGTTTTCGTTCATCGTAAGGAAAACTGGCATTCCGCCGTCAGCGACTGGGAAACTAGAGTGGATCTGCGAAATTTGCTATATTTCCCCTAACGCAGTTGTATGAATCCCCGTCAATTCAACGAATCAACACGTTGCCGATGGCCGGGTCAGCGAACCTGAATTCGCCGCGCCGACTTTTAGCCTCCGAAGCACGTTTGTTCTGGACGAAACATCCCGATGAAGTTAATTCTGAAAACTAAATTACCTCTCGTTGCGGTAATGCTCACGGTTTTGGCGATCGGTCTCGCAAATACCAACGCGCAGGATCTCTTTCTGAAGGATCAATTCGGTGATCCCGGTATTATTTCTGACCACGATCCCGTGACGCTGTCTTCCGAATTCAAGATCACAACCGGCAAGCGAACTGGCATTCTGGCGGTTACCGCTGAAATCGCACCCAACTGGCACGTTTTTTCGATGAAAAACACGAAGGGGCCAATCCCCTCGAAAATTAGCGTCGCCGAATCGAAAGACTACAAGCTGATTGGCAAATTTACCGCCGATCGAAAACCAGAACTCAAATCCGAAGCCGGTTTTGATGCACCTTGTGAAGAATTCGAAGGCACAGTGACCTGGTCGGCGCCGATCGAATTGGCGGAAACGGTCGACCCGAAAAACCTCGTGATTGAAATGGTCTACAACGGGCAGTCTTGTGTCACGAACGGCGGCTGCATTCCGTTGACACTCGACGTTGCCGGCAAGTTCGGAGGATTTGACGATCAATTGGTTGCCAAACCGGACTTTGTCCAGGCCCCCGTCAAAATAGAAACGTTTCAGCCCAAGGGGCTCCATGCAACGATCAAGGCCCGGATGGTTCGTGCTGCCGGAACTGACGAGCCGATTAGTCCAGGGGACGCGATCAAGCTGGAGATTACCGCAACTCCCGACACTTCTGACACATGGCATATCTATTCCTATTCGCTGGAAAAAACGCAGTACATGTCCACCATCGTTGGGTTTACCGAAACCAACGGCTGGAAAGTCAAAGGTCCGACCGTTTCCGAAGCGCCCGAACAGGGTGAGGCCTTTGGCGTGGCGGCGTTTTACCATCATCATCCGGTGACTTGGACGTTTGAGGTGAAGATCCCGGATTCCGCGGAGTCCGGTAAGTCTTATCCCTTCAAGGGTGCGATCGGGTTCCAGACATGTACCGATAGCGGTTGCGATGCTCCCGCCGGCGTGACGTTTGAAGCCAACATCCCCATGGGTCGAGCCTCAATTATCCCGGTCAAATGGGAAAACAGCACCTATGGAACGGCAAAAAAAGCTGACAAAGCCGAACTGATTGACAAAAATTCGGGAACCGATCCGTTACCGGTCGTACCTGCGCACCAATCCGACGAAGATCCGCAAAATAAGGAATCAGCCTCTCCGGTCCTTGTTGAGGATACGCCCGAAGAGATCGAGGCGATGGCCCAACTCTACAATCCAGAGCAAAAAATCAAATACCTGGTCAGTACCGAGATGGACGAGAACCCGGTTGGTTCTGGCGGGACAAGTTCACGCAACCAAACGACGTTTTGGACTGCGATATTTGGTGCCTTCGTCGGGGGAATGCTGTTGAACCTGATGCCGTGCGTTTTTCCGGTGCTGGGACTGAAAGTCATGGGGTTTGTGATGCAGGCCGGAAGCGATCCCGCCAAGATCCGCAAACACGGTATCGCGTTTACTCTTGGATTGGTCGTTTCGATGTGGATTCTTGCGGGGATCATTTTGACGGTAAAGTTGGCGATGGGTCAGGACATCAATTGGGGTGCCCAAATGGGAAATCCTTATTTTGTTTGTGCCATCATCGTGTTGCTGTTTCTGCTTGGCTTGAACATGGCGGGCGTATTCGAAATCGGGACATCACTGTCATCCGTTGGCGGAAAAGCTCAGCAAAAAAAGGGTTATTCCGGCTCGTTTCTTTCGGGGGTGCTGACCACGTTGATCGCCACGCCTTGCTCGGGCCCATTTCTTGGAGCGGCAATGAGCTACACGCTGGCCCAGTCGGCGTTCATTGCAATGTTCCTGTTCACGGTTTTTGCCTTGGGGATTTCAGCACCTTATCTAGTGCTTTCCTTTTTCCCCGCTTTGATTAACAAGCTTCCCAAGCCCGGTCCCTGGATGGAAACGTTCAAGGTCACGATGGCTTTTGCCTTGTTTGCAACCGTGGCATTCTTTATGCAGGCCTTCGGCGGACAAACCGGAGTCGGTGGGCTTTCCTGGCTGGCGATGGCGTTGGTCGTGATTGGATTGGCTGCCTATTTTTACGGAAACTGGTCCGAGTCTTCTGTCAAACCATTCAAACGATGGACGTTTGGCCATATCATGCCGGCCTTGATCGCCGCCATCGGAGTTTGGATGTGTTACGATGCGGCAAACCAGGTGTCGATCGTCTCCCAGATCCACAATGTCGGCGGACTCGAATGGCAGAAGTGGAACCCCGGCAAGATCGAATATTCGCTGGCCAAAAAGAAGAAAATTATCTGGGTCGACTACACTGCTGACTGGTGAGGCACGTGTCAGTTTAACGAGGGGCGTGTCTTCTCGGACGCAGATGTTTTGGCCAAATTACGTGAACTGGATGTTGAGTTGGTGGTTGTCGACGACACATTGCGCGAGCAACGAATTGCCCGCGATCTGCTTCGTGTCGACCGCTCAATTATCCCTGTGAACTTGATATATCCGCCAAACTACCCGGAAGAACCCTGCATCCTGCTGGAGGGATTAATCAGCCCAGGCGATGCACTCAAGGTTCTGGCTCGGATGGAACTGATTCAAAACGGATCGTCGGAGTCATTGGCCTCGTTGCCAACACCGTGAGCTATTTGTTGTGAACCGTCACGCGTTGCTCGCCGGATTTCACGGAACCAATGATCCAGTTTTCGTGACCGTGCTGCAAAAGCGTTCGCTGGATCGCGTCGGCATAATACGGACTGACAATCAACGCCAACCCGATCCCCATATTGAACACGCGGAACATCTCTTCGGTCGCTACTTGACCAAGTTTCTGCAACCACTCAAACACTGGTGGTCGTTTCCAGGCCGTTCCATCTATGTCGATTGCGATTCCCGGGGGTGTAATCCGCAGAATGTTTTCTTCCAGCCCGCCACCGGTGATGTGCGCAATTCCATGGACAACATTCTTGACTTTATAGCGACTGAGTACCTGACGAATGGCTTTGGTGTAAATCAGCGTTGGCTCAATTAACGTCTCTGCGACCGTCATGTCAGTCCCATCCACGAGTTGATCCGGGGTTTTTTTCCCGACTTCAAAGACGATTTTTCGGACCAGGCTGAAGCCATTGGAGTGAACACCGCTGGAAGCCACACCGATCACGACATCGTCGGTAGCAATCGAGCGACCATCGAT
>JAHEBQ010000062.1 GCA_024642205.1 Planctomycetaceae bacterium
TGAACTAGTGTCTACCAAAACGGCGAGTCTGGATTTTTTTACAATCATCGATTCGATTCGCTTGCCGGGACTAACGACATACACGAGAATGCAGCAAAACGTAAAACACGCAGAGAAACCGACAGAAACTTCAGCACAAACGGCAAATCGCGGGAGTCGCGAACTCGCAGCCAGAAAGCAAGTGTAATAATCGCGAGAACGGATACAGCGAAAACGGGATAATGCCACCATTGAAATAGTGGAACCATTGGCTGAAGATTGTAGTTCGGTCGGACGACTATTTGGGAGTTCATCAATTGTAGAGTAAAATCGGAACTAACGAATGTTGGCCACTCGCCCACACGACGGCCCATCTGTTGTAGTCGCGAGCGATTCCAGCCCCAACGATAGGCTGGTGGTTGTCGTTAACTGGAATACATTGACGTTTAACCCGCTGACATTCGTTCAAAAGCTGGTTATCGTGAACGCTTTTGGTTGATTCGAATCAGTTTCCAACGATTGAGATTCCCGTCAATCTAAACTTGTCCCCTGGTAGTTCGGTGTCCAACTCAAATCCACTCGAAAAAACAGAAGTCGATCCGGAAACGCCCAAGCGCGACATGGGAGACCACATCGAACTGGCTCTCAGTATCCTCTGGTTTCACCATAAAACAATCATCGCATTTATCCTGCTAACGGTCGTAGGAATCTGGGTTTACAGGATCTCAACAACCAAAAAGGACGTTGTCGAGCCAAATCGAAGGTCGGAAATCAAGAGGCCGGTCGAGGATGATGTTCCCACCGCAAACCTCGACTTTGGACCACCTGCCAACGGCGGAACCACTACTGATGCGGAAGTGAACCCGTCGAACCCCAAACCTGATGCAGCGCCTTCTGTGCCAGAAAAGCCCAGCACCGACGCAAGCAAATCCGTCGACACGACACATGATTCGACTCCAGAAAAGCATCCCAAAACTCGCGACACATTACTGGAAACCGGATCGGTAGACGAGTTGATCGAGGCTTCGCTCAAGATTCGCGACGAATGGGGGAGCGCGATCCCCAGTATTGGACTGATCATGTGTTCGCAGCGAGCCAAGATCTCGCGACGGTTGTTGGAGATGGAGTTGACCGAGTCGCAACGCATTTTCGCATTAACTTCCTATATCGAATCCATCAGCCTCGTCGACTCACTCAATGTGGCAAGCAACATGAACTTGCCAGGGACCAGGGATGCACTGTTGGAAATCGACAAGAAATATTCGCAAAACCCGAACTCATCGGTCAGCGTTCAGGCGAACTTGGCGATGACATTGGCCCCGTTATACGACTTTATCAACAACGGAGAAATGGAAAGTCTCCAACAGTTTCAAACTCAATTCAATCAAAGACTCGGCGAGATCGCCCGTGATCAAGGTGCACTGAATCGGTTGGCAGAAGTTTCCATCGCCATGTACAAAAAGCCCGAGCTACCCGAGGCCAGGCAACAAGTAATATTGGACCTGATGAAACAAATATTCGATTTGAAAACACCCTCGTCGCAGGCTGTTGCCGAAAAATTTCGCGAGCGGTATTTGTTTGACGAATTCGATTTCGAAGCGCTCCCTGGCTTGGTCCAATTCAACGATGAATCCACAGGCAGAAAAGTCAACTCGTTTTTTGATACGCTCGAACAAAATCCTGACAGTACCGACACAGTCTTTGTGGTCGCCACTCAAATTGTCCGTTCGTACCGAGAAAGCGGAAATACGGAACAAGCCAATGTCCTCATGAGACGGTTGGACGAAATCACGGACAAAATTCCAACGGAAGAAAGACGGCAGACGGTCAAGGCTGCCATACTTCGACTACGATCCCAGTGAGGCTGTGCGAATTGTTCTTCAGCCCAATGCGATCTTTCCAACAATCGGATGACCGAATTTTTACGAGGCACCCGACCGCTCCCACCGTGGACCAGGACGTACCGGTCAGCCAGGCGTTGTCGGACTTTTCTGGTGATAACTCGTCGAGTATGCCAACAGTTGTTCGACCACCTGCGTCATCACGAGGATTGCAACCAGCAATCGACTCAGTGACGACGCTGGTCCTGGGGTGGGTTCGGGATGGAACTGATCCCAATCAACAAACGTTGGTTTCCAACGATTCAGCTCCGCCAACTGCTTTTGCCGGTTTGCCAGCGTCAATTGCGCCCATTGTTTTCAACTGATCGAGAGCCCCTTGAACCGGGAACAGGTCATCCTCGGTCGCCGTTTCTGTGAGAACCCGCCCCAAAAGCGTAACCGGTTCGGCAATATCATTTTCTGCCAAGAACCGATTGACAAGGATCAAGAGGCGAACTCGTTCACGCGGCGTAGAAAACACCGAATTTTCGGCCTGCTGAATCTTGTCCCGAGGTTGACTCTCGAGCGGTTTCACTTCTTGACCTGCTCTGCGGCTTGTGGCGGGTCTGGTGTCCCGGGTGGCTGAGCCGAAACTGAACCAGCAAGACAGCCAAGGCACGCAGAAGCCAGAACGATCAAACCAAACTTGAATTAACATCCAGATACAACAGGTAATTGCAAACATTCAAAATCCAGGGCACAACGTAATTTCATCCATTCACCCGGTCGATTTTCCTTGAACAGGGTCCAAAGGTGTCATGTCAGCGATATAATATTTGCCAAGTCCATGGGATTGGCGGGAGTCAGAGTCAAACGGTTCGATGTCATGTCATTAGCCGGTTCTGGTCCGACATCCCATATTAATCAGCATTGGGACAGAACAAAAACTTCCGGCGACTCACGAGGCAGCCGAGAGGGCAGGAGAGGATCATGAAAGTCAATCACTTTGAAGAAATCGAACAACAGGATGTCGATATGCCTGGCGCTGAAGGCTGCAAAGTCCGTTGGCTGGTGGGAAAACCGGACGGGGCAAATAATTTCTCAATGCGACAGTTCGAAGTCGGTGTAGGCGGCTTTACACCACAACACAGCCACGACTACGAGCACGAGGTTTTCATTCTCGCAGGCGAAGGTACAGTGCTTGAAAACGAAAAACTACACTCGATCAAATCTGGGGATGTGCTTTATGTTTGCCCCAATGAAGTTCACCAATTCAGAAATACCGGAGACACGCCGCTTAAGTTTCTCTGCCTGATTCCCAATTCCGCCATGGACAAACCGATCATTCAGGCGCCTGAATGCGGAATCCAAAGTTAGTCGGAACAGAACTGTGCGGCCAGTTCGTGATTCATCATTTCATGTCACCTCGCCCTTGCTACGGGCGACCCGAGAACCCGCCAGGCATCGCGTTGCCGCATCAAACAATCGACTCCCGCCCACGCACGACTGGATTCCAATCTGACATTTGTCTTAACACGGCTCACATCCTTGCACCGTGAACCTGAATCCCAGTTCGTTGCCAGCACATGCCGAAAGAACCAAGTTGTCAAAAACGCCCACCCAATCCGACATCGCTGACGAACTCGAACGCGTGATTTCCCACCTCGACACTCTCTACGAGCAAGGTCTGGAATGCATTCATCCAGACACCCACATCGTCGTCACGGATGGGGAATACGATGGGCTTCGGCGGCAGCTCATGGCGCTTCGCCCTGACTCGAACCTCTTCGCCACCGCGACGGCTTCCGAGTTTGTCACCTCGACGAAAAAAGTCGTTCACGATCCACCAATGACTTCGATCGAGAAAGCCAGCCACGAAGATATAGAAACTCAGGAAGAACAACTGTTCAAATGGCTTTTGAAAAACATCGAATCCGCTCCTGAGGATACTCAGGTTGGCCGGCTTTGTACTGTCATGGGTAAAACCTACAAAGGACAACCGGTTCAATATCCTGAGTCATATTTCTACGAAGCCTACAAACTGGATGGCGTGGCGATTGCCATCTATTACGAAAATGGCAAACTGGTTCGTGCCGGACTCCGGCCACGAGACGGCATAAACGGGGAAGATGTAACGGAACAAGTCAAATTCGTTTCCGGTGTTCCAGTCAGCCTGCCGAACAGAATTACCTGTTCGGTTCGAGGCGAATTGATTTGCAAGCTTTCTGATTTCTCGAAAGTTCAGAAGGAGTTGGCCAAGTCCGGCGAAAAACTGCGTGCGAACCCGCGAAATCATACCGCCGGCGGAATCCGCCAATTCAAAGAACCGGAGAAAACGGGTCGAATGCTGTTGAGTTTTATGGCGTACGGAATCGAAGGTCTCGCCAACCCGCCCTACAGAACGGAGATCGAGCGGTATCGCTGGTGTGAGGACAAACTGGGAATCCCGTACGTACCCGCCAGGACATTTCAATTCGAAGACCTCCAAACCATGGAAGACGGAATTTCCAACCTCGATTTTGAAGTCGACGGAGTGATCATCGGTGTCGACAACCTTGAAGACCAGGAGCAACTTGGAAGGCATGGCGATCCGCGAACAGGAAATCCGAGGGGCAAAATCGCGTGGAAGTTTCGGGAAGAAGAAGCCACTCCCGTCATCAAGGAGATCCAATGGCAAACCGGTCGTACCGGTAAACTGACCAGCGTCGCAATTTTCGATCCTGTACGACTCGCCGGAACCAACGTCTCTCGTGCGACATTGCATAATGCGGGATTCATGGAACGAAACCAGATTACGATTGGCTCAAAGATCGCGGTCCGAAAAGCGGGCAAGATCATTCCGAAAGTCACGCGAGTTATCAGTGGTCAAGGCAAACCCCACTTCCCGGCGACTTGCCCGTCCTGCAATCAGAAAACAACGCTTCAGGAAGGTGGTTCGGAAGATAAGCTGGAATTAGTGTGCAGGAATCCCGACTGTCCAGCGCAAAACATCAGTTCGTTATGTCATTACCTGGCGACATTTGGTGTCCTGGGCCTGGGGGAAAGTCGAGTTACACAGTTGGTGGAAGGCAACCTGATTTCCGTTCCCGCGGATTTTTACCGGCTGGAGGTTGAATCGGCCATGGAATCAGGTTTGACCGAGCGTCAGTCACTCCTCGCCGTTGCAGCCATCCAGATGATCCAGGCTCCCGACAAAATGGACAACGACACGCTTCGGGATACGATCGCCGCCGCGATGAAGAACAAGAAAACCGTACCCCTTTGGCAACTGTTCGCTGCATTTGGAATCGGGTCTGCCGGAAAGTCAGCCGGCAAGGCGCTTGCCGATCATTTCGGGTCATTTGCCAACATCCGGGCCGCATCGGTTGAAGAGCTTGAGTCGGTCGTCGACGTCGGAAACAAGACCGCGTTAGCGATCCGGGAGTTCCTCGACGCCAACGCCGACGATATCGACGCCTTGCTGGAGTTTGTCGAGCCGATTCTTCCCAAGGTTGGCGGGCCGCTTGAGGGGAAAACCTTTTGTTTCAGTGGCGGCTTCCCGGAAGGAAAAAAGCACTGGGAAAACGAGGTGGAAAGTCGTGGTGGGAAATGCTCAAGCAGTGTTTCCAAAAAAACCGATTTCCTCGTTGCCGGGCCAGGTTCAGGATCCAAAAGCGAAAAAGCAGAAAAACTGGGGGTGCCAATTCTGACGACCGATGAATTGGAAAAGATGTTGTAGTTGGAATTTTCCGCTTTCGACCAGCTGCTGGAGCGACAGACACTCTCCAATCAGGAAGTCAATTATCATGGGCACATCGGAATGACGTTGATACGTGACGCATCGCAACGTGGCTGGCGGTACACCCTTGCCATCATCTTCAACCGAGCGGTTCCCGTTTGGCTATTTCGTTGCCGAAGATTCGTAATCTACCGGCTTGAATCGCTCTCCTCCATCGAACCGGATTCGCAAATCGACCTCCGCTGGTGCAAGACCGAAGACGAGTTCATCGTCGCTGAACAGTTGACCTACTTCCATCGCAAAGATTCAAAAACCGGTCCTGCTCGCGCCGTTCAGGCAGTCGTCGAAAACGAGGTTCAAAGCGCGTTTTGGATGGCGGGCGACTTTGTTGAAGAAAGCGAATTGGGTATACGTATCCTGCTGGAACCCAAGCAAGCCTGGCTGTTTGCAGCGATGGTCAACAAAAAAATGAGAGGACGGGGAATTTACTCCAAAGTACTGCGTTTCATGATCTCTGAATCGAATGCCAATGGATTTGACGACCTGCTGGTTTCCGTCAATCCAGACAACAAACCATCGAATTTCGTGCACAGAAAATACGCCAAAGACTGCGTTGGCAAGGTAGTTGCGATCCGGTGTCTTAACTGGGCCTGGTGTTTCTCGACCAAAAGGGTCGCCCAAAACTCACGTTTCACAACCAACGCGAAACTCCGCCCCATCGAATTCTCAATTCCGCGGGAAACAAAGGCGTGAACGTCGAATCGAATCTCGTCCAGTTTCGGTCGCTGGCCATCGGTCATTGCCTTTGCCGTTGAATTAAGGCTGGACGGGATTGAACCAGCCAAATCCATCCACGACTCATGTCACACCCAACATCGCGACGAGTTTTTGCATTTGCCTGCGATGAATTCGTTGATGGGCGGCTGCCAGGCAATGCCATTGATGTGCGTTCAACATGCCAAACCACGGATGACGATACCGAACCGCCAATTCCAGATTTCCCCGAGAATCCAGTAATCGTTCAATGGTCTGGGTGTATTCGTCGGTTAAACTAGAAAACCGATCCATCACCTCGTAGCCGACATCGGTCGTCGGTTTATAAAATTCGATATCAACCTCCCCACGCGGTACGACGCCATCGTTCAGGGCTTTGACAATGTTCAGCATGTCACGATTGGTCATGCAAAGATGTTCCAATACCATCATGACCGACCAGTTGCGGCTGGAATCCTCGATTCCGATTACACGGGGAATCAACAGGATCTGAAATACGTCGTACGATTCGTCGTCGTCGGCCAGGCGCAATAGTTCAGCCGAGTCGCGACGAAACAGGCGAAGCGCTTGCCTGGCGGACAAAACAGCCGCGGACGCCTTGAAAATCATGTTCAACGCGCTTCGTTCGAGTGTCGGCAATCCAGCACCCGGCAGCTGAAGATCACCGGGGTTGTCAAATCGTGGCGACATGGAAACAACGCGATCCATACAGGCAATTGGTGACCATCAAACTAACCTGAAACCAGGAAAGTGAAAACCCCGTAAACGCCCCCAATGCGAGGAACCAGGGTTGCCCTGCTCAGAAATGTTTTTCCCAGGTACGTTTATCCTAAAACCGGACAGGTGACAAACCACGGTGGTGTTGGCATGTGCTCCTTCCGTAGTTTCCGATCCAACTCGTATCTGGTCACGGTAGACATTGCAGCCGACCGGGCTCAGGCGGTATACATTACGGACTCGCATCAACGGCAGTCCTGCCGAGCCGATCACGGGATGATCTTCGCCTGGTCTTGATGAATCGGTGGCCGCAATCAAGCTTGGAACCACGACAGGTAACCGGATGAAACACGAATCGAATTTCCTGAAATTTCGCATGCCGACGTGGGAAGATGACATTTCGCTGAACCACGATTCAACCACCCCGTTCGACAACTTTCCGGCGCCAGCGGAAATGCCGATCGAAGAATTCAAATTCCATGATGTGTTAACGGATGAATTGCTGGGCGGACGGCCATTGGCAGAATTTGTTGCCCGCGACACCTACCCTATTCCCGACGTCGCTGACCGCGAAGGTTACAACCGTGATTACAACGCCAGGTTTTTTGTCACGGGCCTGGCGGATTTCCTGAAGATACGGGCTGCGGCGAGAAATTACGATATTGACCTGCAGTCGTACCTGGATTTCGGCTGTGCATCGGGGCGAGTCCTGCGTCATTTTTGCGCCCAATCGGATATTCCGAACCTCTGGGGCACGGACATCAACGGCCGTCACATTCGCTGGCTCAATGACTACCTGCCGCCGCGACTGAAAATCGTTCATAACAACTGTATACCTCAACTTCCAATCGCTGACCATTCATTCGATATGGTGAGCGCATTTTCGGTATTTACTCATATTGATACTTTCGAGACGGCATGGCTCGCTGAGCTGTATCGCGTCTTGAAGCCTGGCGGGCTTTGTTACCTGACCGTTCACAACGATGACACCTGGCAACTGCTTCAGCATGCCGATGACAGCAACGGTCTGCTAAAAAGATTTCGCGAGGTCGATCCTGATTTCGACTCTCTCCTGAAACACGACATTCCGGTTGAGCGAAAGTGCTTCCGTTACACGGACGTCGGACCGTATCGGGCCCTCGTGGTGCACAGCAACGCCTACCTGCGAAAGACGTGGGGACGTTTTTTTGAAATTCTGGAAATCCAGGGCAAAGCCCACGGTTACATGCAAAGCGTGTTGATAGGCCGAAAAAAAGGCTGAGATAAATTTTAGGATTCCGCAAGCGATCCACTTGCGGTTGGCTTTTGAAAAGTCATCATGAATACATGAATTCCTGTTCAATCAGATTGTTTCTCTGGATTTTCCTTGGCGCAAGCCTGCTTGCGGGCCAGTCGTTCGCTGTTCAGGACACAACGACGTCGCAGGCGGAAGAAATCTTCATTCATCGCGTCGACAAGATTTTCAAAGACAAATGCCTCGCTTGTCACGGAAACGATCCTGACGACCTACAGGGGGATTTCGACGTGCGGACGCGAGAAGGGCTTCTCAAGGGCGGGGAAAGCGGCGACGCTTCGATCGTGCCAGGGAAGCCTGGCGAAAGCGTCCTGGTCCAGGCGATCAAATGGAACGACCTGGAAATGCCGCCCAAGGAAAACGATCGGCTGACCGACGAACAGATCAAATATGTTGAGGACTGGATCACAGGTGGGGCTCCCTGGCCGGATGCCGCGCGACAAAGCGAGATATTGAAAAATACAGCCGCCCAATGGGCTGCCAAAAGTGGTGTTCAAATCAAAACCAGCGGAGGCTTGTCCGATGACTGGACCAATCGCAAATACAACCCGAATGACCTGTGGGCGTATCAACCACTTTGGAACGACGTCAACGGTCTCCTTCAATCGACCCCGCGAAATCCGATCGACATTCTGATCGACAAACGCCTGGCCGAAGCCGGATTGGTGCCCTTGAAGCGAGCCGATCCGCAAGACCTGTTTCGCCGTCTTACATTTGATTTGACTGGTTTGCCGCCCCAGCCAACCGGATCACAACCGGTTTTTTTGCAGGATAATACAAAGGAAAATTTCGCCCGGGAAGTCAACCGACTCCTTGAGAGTCCAAATTACGGCGAGCACTGGGCACAACACTGGCTCGACGTCGTTCGCTACGCCGACTCAGGCGGTTTTTCCAATGACTTTCTTCGCGCCAATGCCTGGCGGTACAGAGACTACGTAATTCGTTCTTTTAATGATGACAAACCGTACAGCCAGTTTCTGCGCGAGCAGATTGCCGGTGACGAAATCAATCCGAACGACCCGGAGAGCCTGATCGCCGTCGGCTATCTGCGCATGGGTCCTTGGGAGCACACGGCGATGTCGGTCGCCGCCGTAACCCGCCAGCATTTTCTGGACGATATCACAAACAATGTCGGCGTAACGTTCCTGGCGCACGAGCTTCGTTGTGCGAGTTGTCACGACCACAAGTTTGATCCGATTCCAACACGCGATTACTACCGGATGCAGGCAGTTTTTGCGCCGACACAGTTTGTCGATCGACCCGTTCAATTTCAGTCGTTCGAAAATGTGCACGGCATGGAGCCGGCTCGAAAACGAATTGAGCGGCTGCAGAAAGACGGCGGCCCGAAGAGCCTGACGACAATCCCGGAATCGGAATGGCCCACCAAACAATGGGACGCCGATTCAGAAATCAAGGGCCATGCCAAAGTCAACAACAAGCGAACGCAAATCCTGGAACGCGAATTGAAGCGATTTGAGCCAATCGCTTACAGCGTGTACAGCGGCCCATCTCGCGATTTCAAGTCGAACCAGAAGTACGCCTTTCTGCCCAAGCCGGCCCAACTCAACGGCGCAGCTGAGATTGTCAGAATCTTGACCGGGGGATCGATCGAATCTCCCGGCGAAGCAGTTACGGCCGGTGTGTTAAGCGCGGTGGGATCCGTTGCATCGACATCCGAGATCCCCGAAACCGTCAATGGTCGCCGGGCAGCGTTGGCGAACTGGATGACGTCTCCGGACCATCCTCTGACGGCCCGGGTAATTGCCAACCGCGTTTGGCTGTATCATTTCGGTAAAGGGCTGGCCGGTAACCCAAACAATTTCGGCGTTACCGGCAGAAAACCAAGTCATCCCGAATTGCTGGATTTTCTTGCAGCCTACCTGGTGCAAAATGACTGGTCCATCAAATCGCTTCACCGGTTGATTCTGACATCCGAAACCTGGCAGCGCGCTTCGGGTCCGGTTCCTGAATCGGTCCGGCAGATTGATCCCGACAATTTATTGTATTCTTACTTCACGCCCAGGCGACTTTCGGCGGAAGAATTGCGTGACTCAATGCTGGCAGTTTCCGGCGAACTGAACCTGGAAATGGGCGGAATTCCGGTTCGCCCGGAGATCAATCTTGAAGTCGCGATGCAGCCACGACACATCATGGGCTCGGTTGCTCCGGCGTATCAGCCGTCGGCCAAACCATCTCAACGCAACCGCCGGACGATTTACGCCGAGCGTCTTCGCACACTCAGGGATCCAATGCTCGAAGTCTTCAACCAGCCGGGTTTGGATACGTCTTGCGAAGCCCGAGATGCGTCCACGATCACACCCCAGGCGTTCACATTGCTTAACAGCCAAAACAGCCAGGACCGGGCGATCGCCTGGGCGGACCGTTTGACGGCGACCTACCCGAAGCGTTTGAACCACCGGATTGAGGCGGCGTTTCAGGAGGCGTTCGGTCGGAAAGCATCCCTTGGGGAAATGGAAAAGTGCCTGGAAAACTTCTCGCAAGCTTTGGAATACCACCGGTCCTTTGAACCTGAACCCGTCAAGAATCCAACCTACGTCGTTCGTCAAATGGTGGAAGAAATGACGGGTCTGACCTTCTTTTGGGTTGAAGACCTGGACGTCTACGCGGGCGAGTACGGGTCCGATCTGAAACCCTGGGATGTCTCTGCCGAAACGCGGGCGCTCGCCGACCTCTGTTTGGTTTTGTTCAACTCCAACGAATTTGTTTACGTCTACTGACTCCTACATCAGGACCCGGTTTTGAGAAGCGCAGATTTGTTGGTGAGACGGCATCCGGGGACCGGGCCTGCTACAATGACTTCACGCATCGAACTTCGTTGCTCGACATTCAACGCTCCGAACCACGCAACAATTGAGACCATGGTTGACTTTGTTTCATGAACGGGTACCCCGACAAAAACTCGCCTGACCCGTCCCCCAGTGCCATCGCCCGTAGAGCATTCCTCTACGGCTTGGGCGCATCGATTGGCGGACTGGCATTTACGGACATGCTTGCGCGAGACGTCACGGCGAATCAAACGGGCAAAGCGACCGAAGACGGCATCACCGACAGCCCCTTGGCGCCGAAGGCCTTGCATGTTCCGGCCACGGCGAAAGCGTGCATCCTGCTGTACATGGCCGGAGGTCCCAGCCACATCGACACGTTTGATCCGAAACCGAAACTGGCTGAATTGCATCTGAAAAAATTTGTCCGCCAAGGGAAATTTGCGTCCGCGATGGCCTCGGGGGAACGATATTTTGTCAAAAGCCCGTTTCGAACTCGTCAGGTTGGCAGTTCCGGCATCTCGATGTGTGAGCACTTCCAATTCTTGCCCAACGTCGCGGATGAGTTGTGCGTTTACCGTGGTTGCCAGGCAGAATCCATCAACCACCCGACGGCGAATTACCACATGAACACGGGTAACCGGTTTGGTGGCGATCCAGCGATCGGCGCTTGGGTAACGTACGGGCTTGGTTCCGAAAACCAGGACTTGCCGGGCTACATTGTCCTCCCGGAAGTCGCTTATCCACAAGGCGGATCAGCCAACTGGTCCAACGGGTTCTTGCCACCGTTTTATCAAGGCACGACCCTGCGCGCCACCGGATCACCGATACTCGACTTGTTTCCTCCAAAAGGAATCACTCGCCAACACATGCGTCGAAACCTCGATTTACTCGAGGCGCTCAATGAACGGCACGCAGGCCAGCACGCCGGTCATGAAGAACTTGCGGCGCGAATGCAAAACTACGAAATGACGTTTCGCATGCAGATGCAGGTCCCGGAGATCCTTGACATCAATCAGGAAACCCAGACGACCAAAGAAATGTACGGGATTGGCGATCCGCTGACCGAAGATTTTGGTCGTCGTTGCCTGCTGGCCAGAAGACTGGTCGAAAAGGGGGTTCGATTCGTTCAAGTGTACACCGCCGGATGGGACTCACATGACTATATCGATCGCGCCCACTCGCAACGCATTCACTCCATCGACAAACCCATGACCGCGCTGATCCAGGATCTTAAACAACGTGGCATGTTGGATGAAACGCTCGTGATTTGGACAGGTGAGTTCGGCAGAAGTCCCGATAACGGCAAACGCGGTGGAGGTCAGCGTGCCGGGCGTGATCACAACGCGAAAGCGATGGCGATGTTGCTTGCCGGCGGCGGCGTCAACTCTGGGAACATGATTGGAGCCACGGATGAAATCGGAGAAAAAGCCGTCGATGTCGTCAACCCGATTCGCAACCTGCACTGTACGATTCTTCGGCTGATGGGCTTGGATGATAACAAGCTGACTTATTTCCATGGCGGTCGATTCAAACAGCTTTCGCAAACCGGTGGCCAGGTTATCCATGAGCTAATCGGCTAGAACACATTTCAAAACGTCAGCCACAGGCGTTCGACTCGGCTTGCATTATTGAAATGAACGCGTTTCTGGCAGTTCTGGCCCGCGGCTAACGCCTACGGATCTCCAGTTTCATGAGCAACAGGTTTTGAAACCCCCTCCAGGCAACCACGTCACTCGGTGGTTGAGACTTCCGCCGAAACATGGCTGCGCAAGAACGTACGTTTCCGCTGGTGCTTCGACCTGCATTGCTGTCCACGAACAACAATTTCGAAATACTCCGTTTGCGTACGATCAGCGCTTGGCTCACTGTTCGACGGAACAAGAATCGATTATTTCGTTGTCCAGAACACCTCGGTGATTTTCCTTGGCCGGAACGCTATGATATTCGGTATTGTCCCCTGTTGTCCTTTCAATTCGCCAGCGAGCAAATTTATGACCAGCTTACGAACCTGTATTGCGGCCTGCCTTGTCCTTTCCGCAGGAATACCTGCCACCGAGACGTGCGCGCAACACCGTCTAATCACTCAGGGAAACAGTAAACTGGCAATCGTCGACCGATCCGGGGAAATCGAATGGGAAATGAAATGGGGCGGTATCCACGACATACATGTGCTTGATTCCGGAAATATCCTGACCCGGCAGGATCGTGACAAAGTCGTCGAAATTGATCGCGAAACCAAAAAAATTGTCTGGACCTATGACAGCTCGACCCGGAACGGCAATAACGGAAAGCAGGTCGAGGTCCATGCGTTTCAACCACTTTCCGATGGCAATGTCATGATTGCGGAATCGGGAGTCGGTCGCATCATCGAGGTCGATCGAAACGGGAAGTTACTGAAAGAAATCAGGTTGAAAGTAAACAACCCCCATCCTCACACGGATACGCGACTGGCAAGAAAACTCTCCAACGGAAATTATCTCGTCTGTCATGAAGGTGACGGCGCGCTTCGCGAATACGACGGCGTCGGTGAAATCATCTGGGAATACGACGTCCCGATGTTCGGGAACGAAGCGAAAGATGGACATGGACCGGAAGCATTTGGCAACAAGCTGTTTGGTGCAGTCCGCCTGGCAAATGGAAATACGCTGATCGCTACCGGAAACGGACATTCGGTGATCGAGGTCACACCCGCGAAGGAAATCGTGTGGCAACTGAAGCAAGACGAACTCCCTAACATCACATTTGCCTGGGTGACAACGCTGGAAGTGCTTCCCAACGGCAACTACGTAATTGGAAACTGCCACGCCGGACCCGGTCAGCCGTTACTGGTTGAGATCGAACCGAAAACAAAAAAGGTTGTATGGCAATTCAACGAGTTTGACCAATTCGGCAATTCGGTATCCAACTCCCAGTTGCTGGATGTCAAAAACAGCCTCCGCTAGTGAAATCCCTGGAGCGTAAGATGCAGAGTTGCGTGTCGACGTTGCTGCGAGGAGCCTCGACTTCGGAAATGTCGTTGTACACGACCGCGGGCTGACGAGCCAGAAGCTCACTTTCGCAACGATGCAGGCCGCATGGGATTGGAACTCAGATTCAGGTTCCAGCATTCAAGCCCGCCTTCGTTCGAAACCAACAAGCATGTGTTGCTCCCGATCGTCGCAAGGGCGACTCCACCAAGGCGACTTTCCGATTGAAAATCGCCCAGCCATTTCCCGGAACCGGAGACCAGATGAATCGCGTCTTCGGTATCCGCGATTGCCCAGACGATCTCGCCGGTGGACGCCTGAGCAACTCCAATTGGCTCAATCTCGCTTTCAAAAAACTGCGAGCCGACCGACAGGGTCCAGATGCGATTCAACTCGGCATCAAATCCGACCGCGTTCCATTGACCGTTGCGCGTTGCGCCGAGTCCGCACAGATGACCAACTCCGCCGGAAACGACACGGCGAAAATCCAGCTCCGTGTCCTGCACGTTTGTCAAGCCGGTTTTAAGTGTTCCGATCTTACCACCGCCGGTAATCACAATATCGTCGCCGTTCGCTCCCACCGAGGTCGCGATTGAGGTCGATATGTTTTCACCCGCCATCGTTCCTGGATCGACAAGTTCGACGCCCCGGTCATGATCAAAGGCAACAATCAACTCCGATGTGCCGTCCGAATTCAAATCCGCGAACTGGCAATCGCAGATTCCCGGACCGCCTGGATCGTCATCGGGATACATGCCAATCGGTTGCCAAGCCTGATTGAAAAGAAAAACCTGCTTGCCAAGGGCACTGAATACCGCGAACAGCTTCCTTCCAGTTGGATCCGTACCGACGCGAATCAGGTTCACGGCGGTATTCTCGGGCAGCTTCAGTTCAATGCGGGATCGCGTTTCGCCACGGCTGTCAAGTTCCACCACAGTTTGCCAACCATCGAAAACAAGATATGCCGCCTGTTCGGCGCTGGCCTCAAGGGGGCCGTTTGCACTCAAGACCGCGACGTTTCCGGCCTTCTTGAATCCGGAATTGGACCAACTTTTCTCCGGATTCAAGCGGATGTTTCCACTCGCCTTCGCGACCTGGACGTTATTGACCGAAACCGGTGACGGGGATCCCGGCGCGGACGACTCGATCAAATCAGCCGCGCTGACGGTTTCGAGTTGTTGATGATAGGAATCCAGAAATCGTTGATACTCCCGCTGCATTTCCGTGGCAACGTCTTCTCCGCCAGCAACTCGTTCAGCCGCTGCTTTGACGTTGTCGAGCCAGTGCTTATTGGAAAGCGATTCTGCGAATTGAATCTTCGAGTCGCCGTCCATCACGATGACCGACGGAATCACCTTCACGCGAAGTGCGGAGCTGGCAGCCAGCTGTGAATCGTAGTACAGAGAACTGTTGGCCACTTGAGTCGCACTCACAAGTTCATCGACCACTTGAATCGAACCTGTTCCGGGTTGTTTCAGTTCGGAATCTGAATACACCGATCCGAAGTGAAATTTGTCTGCTGGAAACCCGGCAGCCAGGGCATCAAGCTTGAGAGCCGCCGAATATGACGGTCGACCTGATAGCCACAACAATGTTGTCACTTTCCCGTCAAAATCCAATCGGTCCGCCCTCTTTCCGTCCTGCCTGACCAGGCCGAATTTTGGAGCAGGCTGGCCGATCAACTCTGACGGAAATGTCTCGGGCAAGGCAACGAATTTCCGCACCGGCGTCGAATCGCGACGCGGCTTGAGGGCGAACACGTCACCGGCAATTGCACCATCAAGTACGGCTTCATGAAACCGTGCCAGCAAAACAACATTGGTAATTTCCGGAGACGTCACGACCTCACCAGCCAACAATTTCAACGGCAATGACATCTGGACAATTGTCAACGTTTCCCTATCAATCCACACGTCGGATGTCATATCGTGCGACAAACAACGAATGACGTAACAGACTTTGTCATCGACCGTTTCGTCGGGCAGCCGCTCCACTCGCGAAGGATTCTGGAGCCACCCGTTTCTGACCTGATTCGTCAACAACGAGATGGGAGCTGGAATCAGCTTCGGCAGGGAGACGAGATCCGTTTCGTCGAGAGGCAATTCCGAATATCCACCGAGAAAATGCCTGGCGATCGAGTCTCGAAACAGTTGATTCAATGGCAGGAGATGATCATACGGCATGACCAAATGCTGGTTGTCGAGGTTGGCCGTTTCAATGTCAAAGATGTAGCAACTCAAAAGCTGGCCGTCGCCGATGAGATGCCCGTTGAACAATTGTGCTGCAAACCGGCCCGTTTCGTCCCAGGCAGTTGTCCAACGCTGCGGCTCTTGAATACTGCGGCCTTCCAGTTCATAGCTCAGATCGAGTATCGCCTTGTCCTGGTAGGAAGATGCCCTCGCATAACGCGCAATGACGTCGCGCAAAATAGTTTTTCCATCGGGGCCCGACCGATTCGCGACGGTGGCCGGTCCATCTACGAGGGCAGCTTTGGGAGGCGAATGCGGTTGAACCGATTCCTGCCTGCAGCCTTGACAGGCAAAAATGCAGAAGCACGCAACCACCCATTGGCTTTTGAAAGAAACGAATCCGTTCATGCTTGTCCCTGAGATTCCAGCATCCTGCTGCGACGATTGCTGCCTATTTGACCGGAACATGAAAAACAGGTAAAGGCGAATTCGGGGTACGAAAGGGTACGTCGAATGATGGACACCCGGTATGGCATTTCTGCCGACTCCGGCTGCATTTCCAGCAAATTGCGTCGTACCAGCCCCAGACAGGCAAACCCAACCGTTGACCCACTCGCCTGTCCGGATATCATGACCAGTCGGAATTCTCCGAGTCCCCGGCGTCCAATCCAAAAATCCAGACCCGAAACCTGAGCCTCAATTGAGCATCGACCAACAAAACTCAGCTTGTATTTTTACGGAATTGTTCGCCCAATTGCCGGACGACAAATTTGCGAAACCGCAGATCGGCGAGAATGTTGAGGCACCTATCGACTTGCCCAAAGTCATGAAGCAGGCTTTGGCTGCACCGGAGAACTTCCCACCGCTCAATGAATCAGTCTTCCCCGGTGACTCAATCGCAGTCGTCCTGCAGTCTGACTTGCCTCATCCAAGGCTTGTGCTTGCAGCGCTGATCGAACAGCTGAGTTCCCTCAGGGTCGCGATGTCCGACATTGTGGTTGTAATCACACGTCGCACCGCAGATCAGCTTGGCTTGAACCCGGAAGTATTCGAGATCCCGGAGCACAACAAGCCGGAAGGGAAACGACCAGCGATTTTTCCTGTGGAATTCGAATTCAACTCTATCAATTTTCAGGTGCAGGACCCTGAAAACCAATCCGGACACGCCTATCTGGTGGCCAACGCCGAAGGCGATCCGATACACATCAATCGGATACTCGTCGACGCCGACGTCGTGTTGCCCATTGGATTCCCGAAACCGGGTACCGCCAGTCAGCAAGGAGACTGTATTTATCCCGATTTCAGCCATGAATCGACGAGGCACCGGTTTTCCAATGGCGATAGCTCGCTTGTCTCGCGCTGGCAGGAAATCGAATTGGCGAACGATTCACTGGGAGCGTTTCTCTCGATCCAAATCGTATGTGGGCCTGGAGACACGATTCGCCAGGTTTGTTGTGGCTCACGCCACGACGTTCTTAAATCGGCGCGGGTTGCGACCAATCAACTTTGGGCGTTTGAATGGAGTACCCGATCGGAAGTCGTTGTCGCAACGATTGAATCGAACCCGGTCGACCAGAACTGGGACGACTTTGCTAATGCAGTCGTTTCAGCAAGCCTCGTTTCGAATTCCGATGGGCCGATCGTGATCTGGTCTGACATCGTCAAAAATCCGGACCGCAACATTCGCAAGGCTTGCATGTCGCAGTTCGAAGACGGGATCAGTCCGAAGCTTTCCGGCTCTTTGCAGCGATTGGCGGCGATCGTAAAAGACCGTCCTGTTTTTTTGCGATCGGGATTGAATCGAAACCTGGTCGAAGAACTGGGTCTGGGATTTGTCGAAACCGCAGCGGAAGTCGTTCGTATCGCCGAACCGTACGCAACCGGGGTAGTCATCCGTGATGCCCATAAATGCCAGATTCAATCCGGCGAGAGGGTCGAATCGGAGTCAGATCAAATGGGCGAGGCATCGCCATGAGCGATGATCTCCGGCAACAGTACACGTCGCTGACGTCCGAAGCTGGTTTCGTTGTGCTCCGCGACCGTTGTTTCGTCCGTCTCACTGGTCGTGACCGCCAGGCGTTTTTTCACAATTTCTGCACCCACGAAATCAAGGGGCTTTTGCCGGATCAGGCCTGCGAAGCATTTGTGTTGAATTCCAGGGGAAAGATCCTGGGATACGTGCATGCATTTGCCACTGCCGAGGAGCTTTTGTTAACCGGACATGGCGACCAGGCCGGCACGTTGATCGCTCACCTCGACCAGTATCTGATTCGCGAAGACGTTGAACTGGCGGACGCAACGCAGGAACTGGCGGCGGTGTTCATCTGCGGGGAACAAGCCCGTGACAGGCTTGCCGAGACCGGCGTTACACTTCCGCGGGAGAATTACCTGTGTGAAACGCAAATAGGCGACACTCTAGTTCGAATTGCCCATATCGAGTTGGCAGGACTTGGATATCTGGTTGTTTGCCGCCAGTCCGAACTCGAACATGTCCTGTCAACGCTTGCGAATTCCGACCTGGTTGCTTGTTCGATGGACGCGTTGAACATCGTACGGGTAGAACAGAAAACACCCTGGTTTGGAATCGACGTTGATGATTCCAACCTGCCGCAAGAACTTCAGCGCGACGAGAAAGCAATCAGCTTCAACAAAGGCTGTTACCTGGGCCAGGAAACCGTTGCACGAATCGATGCACGGGGTCGGGTGAACCAGTTGCTGGTCGGTCTGAAGGTCTCAGGACCCGCCTTGGCAGTCGGAACTGAGTTGATCCACGAGGATAAATCTGTCGGCCGAATCACGTCGCTGGTGGAGTCATTCCGGGAAGGATGCCAAATCGGCCTGGGTTACGTCAAGCGAAGTTTCAAAGAGCCTGGCACCGAGATCGGTAGCGCGATTGTCAGGGGCTGATCAGAAGTGATATCTGAGTTAGCAACATCGGCTTCCGATCTTCCCTGCTTAGGTTCCCGCCAATCCTGAAATCTCGCCGTCACCCAGAGCTCGTCCATAGATTCTCACGTCATCGATTTTTCCAGCGAACCCAAGCCGTTCGTTTTCAGTCATCGAAGACTGAAAACGGGTGCCATTGACATCGACGCCGCCGAGATTAACGTCGCCACCTTGAGGCAATGATGGATGGAAGGTTCCGCCAGCAAATTTTCTGCCATTCAAATAACCGCGAACCTTGCTGCTGCCGCCGTCCAACACGAGCGCGACGTGATTCCAACCGGACATCGGTATCGACGTTTGCAAGAACGTCTCGAAACTCCCCGCCGACCAGACGCCCAGAAACAGTCCACCGTTTTCCAGGTAGATATTCAGGCCGTCCTCTGAATCGCCTTCCTCCAGAATCACCTGTTTGCGATTCAAATCGGAATTTGCCGCCTCGAACCAGAGGCTCAACGTTCGCGACTCGGTAGTCTGATGACTGACTAATGTCAGCGTAACTGAATTCGTGCTATTAAAAATCGGAGCCTTATCAAATCGGCCGGAATCAATTCCTGCATTATTGAATCGAGGAACGACACCGTGCCCGGAACTGTCCTTGAGAAACTCTGCGTTATCGAATTTCAACCAGGCATCAAGATCTCGGCCCAGAACGAATTGCGTGTTCGTATTGGTAAACTGTTCATTGCTGGACTCCGTCACGGATTGAGTCAGGTCCGCAACATTGTTTGAATCCACGGAAACGTTGCTCGAAAAGTGAACCTGGATTGGCGCTGCCGGCAACTCGATCAGGTTTACCGGAAGCCCCGCCGAAATCGTGTTTTGGGCAACCGTTACATTCCGGGAATTTCGAATTGAGATCGCCGACTTTCTCCAATGATAAAATATGTTGTCGCGAATCTGGAGGTCCTGAAACAGGTACTCGTTCAGCTCCACCAGGAAGTCTGACTGGCTGAAGTTGTCGGTTCCTGAATTCGAATCGGCAATACGTGCAGCCTGAAATGCGACGTTTCCTGTGTGGAATTCATCATTCAAATATCGCAGGCTAAAACCGTTGTTGATGAATTCATTTCCCTGCACCAAAATGTTGTTTGCAAACGGACCCAACGGCCAACCCGGTTCATTATGGGCAGCGATCGCTTCGTCGCTCAACCCTTCGTAAAGGTTGTCGATCAACTGAACATTGTCGGACATCAGGAAATTTCCATAACGACGTGAGTTCAACAGCTTGGAATCCTGAACCAGAGAAGAGCGAGACAAATTCAGATTAAAAACTGTCGTGTCATTGCGAAAACCACCTGTCTCTGAGGTTTCGGCTGCCTGCACGCCGCTGACAGGCTGGTCAATCGTGACGGTTTGGAGCCGAATCGGATTCCCGAATGGGTCATTCGGGTCGTCAACCTGGACTTCGCGAACAGCCGTAACCCGGGCCTTTCTGATCTCGCGTCCCGCGACGGGATCAAAGAAAGACAGCCGATCCCCGACGATGATCGCCCCGGTCGGAATCCCTTGAATTCGGTCCTTGACAATTGTCGCCAGCGTAAATTCACTGTCGCTCAATTTCTGATAAATAGTAAACGGCAACGTGTAGAAGTTCATGACGTCGTCGCCCAGCCCCTCAAATGTTGAATTCTCCACCCAGACGCCAGTTCGATTCGATTGAAGGTGCACTCCATCGGCATTAATGCTCTTCCATCGCCGGGTGTCGGGAATTCCGGGCCAGTCGTCGGGACGAATGGAAACATGACTGTCGATGACATTGATCAATTCGCTGTTCAAAGAACTGACAAACACGGAAGGAGCCGAATAGGCAGTCACATTCAAAACGCTAATGTTGCTCGATCCATTGTAAAAACCGAACACCGGCACGTTGTGGCGCCGCTGCATCACGTAGCGGTCCCCATTGGCGAGACCGTCCGTGTCGGGCACGGAAATCGTGAATTGGTTTTGACTAACGCCCGCCTCGACGGCCAAAGTCGGATAATGCCAATCGGATCCAGGCTTTAACCGCCCATCGACATGGCGATCAAGGGCATACCCCCAACCTTGGGAATTGCTGTTGAGAAAAGTCGAGTCGGGAGCGAGGAACGCCGCTGTATTTACGGTCAACGAAAAAGTGTGATCCGACCTGTTCAGATTGGAAATGACGCCCTGGGTAAACGTCAACGGCATGTACAGTTCATCGTATTGGCCAGCAGGGGCCGGAATTCGCCGTGCATAATCGACGACCAGGTCCTTGAAAATAAGATTGGTGGATCCATGCAACTGGAATAGCGGACGGGTGTAATCGTCAATGATCAACGTCGATCCATTGCCGTTGATCACCAGGTCACGAAATCTTGAGAACTTGAAGAGAGAATCGTAGGAACCGCGAAGCCCTGCCGATGTCAAATTGTACGTCCCCTGGTTCAATTGGACTTCATGCACGCCATTGGCGTTCGCGTAGGCGAATGCGTGCTTGAACGCCAACCAATCGTCCTGGTCGTCATCGGGTATGGCCCCGGGAATTCCAAACCGGGTTTCATTGACACTGACGAACGGACCGACGTTATCGAGCAACTCAAGATCCGGCGCCGCCCGGGGTAGACTTCGTATAATGGAAAAATCCGTTTCGAATCGATCATGGATATGGTTCTCGTGGGCACCGTATCCAACGTAAACGGTATCACCTTGTTTTAGATATCCCAAACTCAAATCAAAAGAAACAGTCTCACCACCGGCAACGACCAGTGGCCGGTCGGTCAACCTCGGACCGTCACCAACATGAAGATATAACTCGACGCCATCGTCCGAGTTGTCATCGACGGAAATGAAACTTCTGGTAATCGCGTAAAGACCGCTATGTTCAACGGTGTATGCCGCGATCGCGAATCGATCATGGTACACGGGAGTCCTGAATCCGATCCCCACCTGCCCACCCGAATTGTTGAGCCGGAGATGAAAATCCGGTTCACTGTTCAATCCATCGAGATCCCCGTCGGCGGTCCATTGGCCGCCTCCCGCAGGGAATAGAGGAAGATACGAAAATGAATCGCCGATCGCTCCGGAGGCATGGATGACGGGTGACTGGTTCGACTTCCAACTCAGGGGAGCGTTCCAAAAATAGCTCCAGCCAGTGTCAGCCGTTGCCCGTGGCGGCGATTCGGTGGACGGAAAGTCCTGCCGAAAACTTCCCACAGCCTGCTCCAACTGCCGGTCACGAGTCACATCGAAGTCAGTCGTGAAGTAGTCATAGCTCTGATTACCGTTGGCACCAAATGCAACATGAATCGTATCGCCGGCCCGTAGAAATCCAAGTGATGTGTCAAAATACTCGCGTGTGCCCTGCCCCACAACGCCAGTGGCAAGAACCGAATCCCGGTTGACGAAAACAAGATACTCGATTCCATCGCTGCGGGCGTCCGGGTTGACTGGATTGAGCCCCACAAAACTATTGTCAATTTCGTAGAATCCGCTTTCGTCCACAGTAAACGACGCAATCGAATATCGCGCAACGCCATGGGGTAGTTGATTATCGGCAAGCCCAGGATGGCCGCCCTGGGCACTCAAGCGAAGAAATGCCGAGTCTGGATTGTTGAACGGAATTAAATCACCGTCAGGGGTCCAACTGGTGAAACTGCCGCTGTAGATCAGTGGCGAAAAAACGGTCTGGGCATCAGAAATGGATCCACTGGCCGGATCACCATTGACGGGGGCATTCCACTGGTACTGCCAACCTGGTGTCAGGATTCCGCCTTGGTCGGGAAAATCGTCAGCGTAATTGGCCACCACCATGGTGGCCAAGAGCTGTCGAGGTTCCAGCGACTGGTACGCCGTTGCGATGCCAGACCTGAAGTTACGGCGGATGGTTTTTGCGCGTCTAATTTTCTGGTCCGATCAAGTCGACTTTCAATCGCTCATGTGTAGAAGAAATCGATCCTCGACCGCAGCACAAAACATTGACATTCCACGCAATGGACTCTAGGCGGCTGGATTTAGTTCCCGGGCGTTCAATTTTCCTTGGTTTGTTTTGCCTTGTCAAATTTTTTGGGACATTCGCGTCAACCAACCGGGATCCCAGGCCGTGGTACAGCCGAACGCACGGGAAAGAAACTGATTTCACGTTACTTTCGAGGCTTCAATCGTTCGCAATCGCGACCTCGCCAATCAGGTAGGTCCGGGCGTAGCCACCGATTTCGACGCGGTCGTCGAGATGGTTGCAATACACGACTCCGCCTCTTCGGGAAAGCTGTTTGGCCAGCATCACGGTTTTGCCGAGTCGTTTTGCCCAATATGGAATCATCGTTGTGTGGGCTGAACCGGTGACCGGGTCTTCATCGATGCCAACCCGCGGAGCAAAAAAACGCGAGACGAAATCGCAATCATCACCGGGCGCGGTCACAATCAAGGCTCGCGCATCGACTTGTCCCAGCAAGCCGAAATCCGGCTTCATTGATTCGATTTCTTGTCGGGTTTCAAAAACCAGCATGTAATCCGAACTGCCTCGGAAACACTGCGTTGGCGAGTGGTTCAAGCACTTGAGGATGTCGCCCGGTTGATCGATCGCCGTAAGAGAATCTGTGGGAAAATTGAGGATGTAACGCTCATCTTCCTTTCGGACTGTCAACCTGCCACTACGAGGGGAATGGAATACAATTTTGTCGCCAGACATTCCAACATGCTGGATCAACGCATGGGCACTCGCGAGCGTGGCATGGCCGCAAAGTCTAACCTCGACCAGGGGGGTAAACCAGCGGATTTCAAATTCACCGTCACGTGCGACAACAAACGCCGTTTCGGCGAGGTTATTTTCAGCCGCAATGGCTTGCAGCAGTGCATCTGGAATCCATGAGTCGAGCAGGCAGACAGCCGCGGGATTGCCGGTGAATAACCGGGACGCAAACGCATCGATTTGATAGAGCTTGAGTTGCATCGAATACGGGTAAAATCCAGCGGCAGGAATTTCCTGGGCGTCGTACCGCCCCCACCATTTTAGCAAATCGAAGTCCTGGCTGGGAGACGATTGATCGAACACGACGCCGATCGTATCAGCCCCCTCCTGACCCGGTGAGCCCTTTGAGCCGCGCCCCCATCCATCAGCGCATAAAAAAACACCCTCGGCAACTTTGGGTTCCAGGGGGGCTTAGAACACCTCAGTTAGTCCGAGAGCGATTGGACGAAGTACGATCTCCGCATCCTTGCATTGATCGGCTTCACGCCTTGCTGAGGTCACAAACTCTTTGCGTGACATCCATGTCAACGCTTCGAGAATGCTGGTCGCAGGGTCCAAAGTAAATAAACCCCAATGCGAACCCACCACAACAAAACAATTCCCTCTGTTTTTTTTTCCATCAAGCGAAGCCAACATGTTCAACTCACCCTTGATGTTTTGGCAAGTTATTGAAACCTCATTAGTGGGTCAAGAGAAGTTTTGAATCTGTTTGGATAAACTTGAGAAAAAGGTTCAAGCATCGAAGAATCAAGCGAAAATAATTGGTAATGATGGTTTCGATCTTCAATAAATTGCCCAAGTAGCGAACTCAACATGCTGGCGCACATCGATTTGGTTTTAAATTCTGGGTTGCTATCAGCAACCTCGTAATCGACGAAATCAAAAAACTGGTATTGCTCCAAAACTCCAGTGGGCGAATGACCGATTCAGCACGGGCGACCGCTGCAATCGGACTCAACCGGTGTTGTTTCCGGTCGAATTGGAAGGTGGCAGCGCAAAACGCTTGATTCATGAATTACGGTTTCAAACACCGTTATCCGTCGATCTTGGTCGTGCGGTGAACCTGAACCAGCGATCGAGCGCATGACACAGCTAATCAGTAAACCGGCGAAATCCAAATCGAAACGCGTCCTTGAACTCGATGCGATTCGAGCACTTTCATGTTTGAACTTGTTGCTTTTTCATTTTACGTGGGTCTACCAGGAGAAATATGGCTATGCATCGCCACTGGGATTCACATTCCCATACGGCAAATACGGCGTACAGCTGTTTTTCATGCTCAGTGGACTGGTCAACGCGATGACTTTGCTCAGCAAGCGGAACGCGACTGACTTTATCGCTGCAAGGTGTATCAGAATCCTTCCGTCCTATTGGCTTATTATCGCGATGAATGTCCTGCTGTTCGCATTCGTCCCCATGTACCAGACCGTTCCGGCATTGGACTCGACGATTGCCAACCTGACCACCATGCCAATGTTGTTTGGATTCACCAACATGGAACCAGTGACCTGGACGTTACAGATCGAAATGCTGTTTTACGCGTTTTTGATGGCGTTGCTGGTCACCGGTTTGCTGGACAAACCGCTTCGGACCATGCTCGTTGCGGTCACCCTCTGCTTGATTTGTTGCACGACGTTTACCTGGTTCAAGTCGACATATCCTGAATCAATTTGGATTGGCACCTTTCGTGTCGCCGAAGATCTGTTCTTTATGCGAAATATGCCCCTGTTCGCGATGGGGATACTGTTAAATGAACTTCGCTGCAAACGTGGCCAGCCGTGGGCCCTGTGGACAGGTATCGTCGCCAGCGCGATCGTTTTTCATGCGATCGACCTGCGCGATCACAATCCGGTTGCGACCGTACTGATGTTTGGGTTGCTGACAGCCAGTGCTTTTGGAAAAGTGCCGATTTTGAGATGGAAGCCACTGGTCTACATCAGCTTCATTTCCTATTCACTTTATCTCCTGCACAACAATCTGGGCTCCGCGTTCATGCGTCAACTTGAGACCTGGGGCTGTCCGCCACTGCTTGCATTTGTCTTGACGACTGTCTTCGTCATCGCCATCGCAAGCGCGGTAACCCGTTGGTTCGAGCAGCCGATCACCAGAAAACTTCGGCAAGCCTGGGCCCGAGCCAAGACCTGGCGCGCTGAGAAAACGAGCCAGCCCTTGATTGCCTCCAATCGGCAATCGACGTCTGGTCAATCCAACTGAGGCTCGATTTCCAACCGGCATTACCAATGCAGGTCCTTCAAACAAGTCACACCCCGTCAAGCCAGTCGTCCTGGAACACCATGAAACTCAAATTTATCACTGACTTCATCCAGCTTGAGAAAAATCGGCAACAATGGGATTCCGTCGCCGGGTCCTTTCCATTTTTTCAGTGGAACTGGATGGCAAATTGGTTTCGGTACCTGGGTTCAGACTTGAAACTGGCAGTTCTTGTCGCTGTCGATGAAGAAGAGAACTGGGTCGGGATCGCTCCCTGGTGCGTCGACGCGACCAGCACTTTGACAAAGAAACTCCGTTTTCTGGGAAGCGGGATTGTCTGCAGTGACTACCTCGACTTGATTGTGGATAACGACAATTACCAGGAGTTTTCGCGGCTGGCCGTGGATTGGCTGATCCAGAACATTGGCAATCCAAAAACACTCGGCCCCATCGACTTGATTGAACTGGATGGAATTTCCAGCACCAGCGCCAATACCGGATACTTGTTCGACGTCTTTGAGGCGAACGGACTGAAATCACATACCACGGAGTTGGAAGGCGGATGGAGGGTTGACTTACCCGGAACCTGGCAGGCATTAAACGCGCGTTTCAGCAAGACAATGCGGCGAAAAACCAAAGCTGCCATCAAGCGAATCGCTGATCCCGCGACCCAGGTCATCACATCCAAAACGGTCGCGTTTGACGAACTTTGGCCAATTTTCACGGATCTTCATCAGCAGCGCCGCCAAATGCTGGGGGAAGCCGGTTGTTTTTCGGATCCTGTGTTTGAAGAGTTTCTTAGAGTTGCCAGCAAAAGCCTGATTGATGAATCCAAAGCCGAACTTTTCGTGGTTCTTTTTGAAGGATCACCACTGGCAACGATGCTGTGCCTGCTGGGTAACGAAACGGTTTACACCTACCAATCGGGCATGGATATCGAACGCTTGAACCTCGAACCAGGATACCAAATCTGCTATACTGCAATCCTGAACGCAATCAGCAACGGTTACAAACATCTGGATTTTTTACGCGGAGATGAGCCCTACAAGGCGCGGTGGAATACAACCCGTATCCCGATCTGCCGAACCCGTTTTATCCCGCGAACATCGATGGCCAGCATCAAACATGGGATCTGGCTGGCCGGTCGAACACTGAAAAACTACGTCAAACCACATTTGCCGATATCAGAAAACTAGCTGAGCCCAGTTTGACGGGGCTCAAGTTCATCGCAAAGCAAACATTGAAACGTCTCGCTGCCATCCTGTTTCAAGTGCTCCTCATCGCCACATTCGCGTTGTGGTTTGGAGGATTTACTTTTTACGTTTCGTTTGTCGTGCCGATTGGAACCGACGTCCTCGGATCGGCCCGAACCCAGGGGTTCGTGACTCAGCAAGTGACTCACTGGATGAACGTCGTTTGCGGAGCGGCACTGGTTTTCATGTTGATTGAGACGACACGCGCCGCGGGTGTACCGTGGAAACGTGGCCGCTGGATTGCCATCACGATGGTGATGCTGATCGGAGGCTGTTTGCTCGCTCTGATTTGGCTCCACCCAGTCATGGACAAGATGATTCGCGCGGTAGACGAATCGATTTCCGACAGAGCCCATTTTTATCAGCTTCACCGAATTTATCTCTGGCTATGCACTTTTCAGTGGATCATGGCGTGGATCTGGCTGTTTGTCACAGTCGGACGATGGCGCAAGGAAATTGATCAGAACCGTTGATTTTCCTACATTCTCTAACTCTCAGGATCTGCGTTTTTAAGGTATGATATTCCAGTAGTTAATTGGCCATTTACATTATTTTCCGACTTCGCAGGTGCTGTATGCGTTATTCGATTCGATTAGCTCTATCAAGTTTGCTGGTGCTTGTTGTTTTGACCGTTCAAACCTTTTCACCGGTCCATGCGCAGGAAGATCTTGTGGCCCGAACGGCAGATGGCACGCTCGTTTCGGACGCTTCCCAGCCGAAGGAAGACAAACCGGCAAAGAAATCGGGCGAGTACGACTTTACCGTGGATCACCGGATTGCGTGTACGGACGTTAAATCCCAGGGCTCGACCGGGACTTGCTGGAGTTTTGCAACGGCTTCATTTATTGAGTCGGAATTGATGCGACGCGAGAAAGGTCAGCACGATCTGTCCGAGATGTTCATCGTCAAAAACATCTATCGAGACAAGGCTCGCAATTTCGTCCTGCGTCAGGGTAAAGCAAATTTCTCGCAGGGCGCATTGGCCCATGACTTCATCAATTCCGCGAGCAGTTACGGACTGGTTCCCGAAGAGATTTATTCTGGTCTCGATGAGGGACAAACCCGTCATGATCATGGAGAAATGGAGGCCCTGATGTTGGGGTACCTGGAAGCCGTCGTTAAGCAGAAGTCCATTTCACCAAAATGGCAAATCGCCTCTGACAGGATTCTCGACACCTATCTCGGCACGTCGCCGGAAAGATTTACCTACCGTGACCGAAGTTATTCACCGAAAGAGTTTGCCAAAAGCCTTGAGTTCCGGGCCCAGGACTATGTCAGTATTTCTTCCTTCAGCCATCATCCGTTTTATGAACCGTTTGTGCTGGAGATTCCGGACAACTATTCAAATGGGTCGTTTCAAAACCTGCCGCTCGATGACATGATTGACATCATTGATACGGCAATCGAAAACGGATTCAGTGTCGCCTGGGATGGAGATGTCAGTGAACAAGGGTTCTCGGCTTCACGCGGAATTGCAATTGTTCCGACCGACAAAAACCGACGGGACCTGTTCACGAAAGTAGGTGAAGAACTCAAAGTCGACCAGGAGATGCGGCAAAACGAATTCATGACGCTGTCCACGACCGACGATCACCTCATGCACATCGTGGGAATTTCACACGATTCCGACGGAAACAAGTATTACATGGTCAAGAACTCGTGGGGTGAAATCGGGCCCTACAAAGGTTTCATTCACATGTCGGAAGCATTTGTGCGGCTTAAGACGATTTCAATCCTGGTGCACACCGATGCCGTTCCGCCACGACTGCAACGCGACTAGTACATCATCAAGATTTGATTCTGGTAAGTGGACGAGTCGATGTTCGATCGACGATCGACACCGGAATTCGAGGGTTCAGGTCCCGGCCCCGCAAACAGCCAAATGAGTGTGCTGCGGAATTCCAGACATCAATCGACTCAATCGATCGTAGCGTGAACAAACCCCATTGCGTCGTCACGGTTGCCAGGCAATCTACTCAATCTTGGAGACCGAACCGACGCCGGAAATATCCTCCTCTACTCGAGGTTCTCCTTTATATTTGACGGAACCAACTCCGGAAATCTTGGCGACCAGTTGTTCCGTAACATGCACCTTGGCGCTGCCGGCTCCCGACATGTCGAAATTGCCGTTCCTGGCAACGAGGTCAATCAATTTTAGAGTGCATGCTCCCGAAGCTTCGACATCGATTGTATTGGTCGTGCCTTCGGCGACGATGGTCGCAGCTCCTGAAATATCGATCGCAAGTTTCTCGCCAGTGTAATTTGTGATTTTCGCCGTACCGGCGCCGCTGACTTCGACCAGTTTCAGTTCCGGTACCGTGATATTAACCACCAAGCCGGTTGAGGAAGAATACGACTCGGTAACCGCAAGTTTGAGTTTTCCGTTTTCTACCCCCACGTCGACAAAATCGATCAAATTATCATCGAAGGAAACCGAGACCGATTGTGCTTCTCCGCATTTGACATTGTATTGGCCCGAACCCGAGAATTCGACCTGGTCAAAGGACTCGACGTCGAAGGTTTTCGTTGCCTGAACTCCGGAACCCTTGATCCCGACAAAATCCAGATTGAGGCCACACCCTTGCAGCAGCAATGCGATTCCGCACAATGCCAGGGACATGGATTTAAGAAGCAATCGAACGGGTGATTCGTGTTTGATCTGCATGTGTTCTCCAGCATTTTCGGGGTTCGGTAAAGCCAATTCCCAATCTTCGTCTGGGCGGGCGGTTTCTTGAAAAAATTGTATCCGGAAAACCAACTTTCTTCGAACCGATGATAATTTGATCACCCATCAATTGTACTCGAAAACACAAAATCACAGGCAAGCTGATCCAAATGGCCGGCCGGGGTCAGTCCTGCTCCGTGGCGAGCCGCAGTTTCGACTGTTAAGATTTATGGCTCGGCCTCTCCAACCGACAAATACGTTCCCAGCACGCAGAGACCCCAAATGAAACTGAGATTCAAACTGCCGGCCATTATTTTCTGTCTTGTTTTTTTAACGGGCAATGGTGATGCCCAAGATCCCGTGACAGCCCCGTCCAATCATCAAATTTCCGATTACCAGCCGACGGCCAACAGGATTATCGAAGCCGGACGCAACCAAAACGACTCCTACCTGAAGCTCCAAGAGCTATGTGACGACATAGGACATCGACTCAGCGGAAGCGAATCTCTGGAACGTGCGATCGAATGGGCTCAGCAATCGATGAAATCAGACGGTCAGGAAAACGTTCGCGCCGAGGCAGTCACGATTCGAAAGTGGGTTAGGGGCCACGAAAGCTGCGAGCTGATTGAGCCGCGATCCATGAAAATCGATATGTTGGGCCTGGGATGGTCGGTTGGAACTCCCTCAGAAGGAATTACCGCCGAAGTGATTGTTGTCAAAAACAAGGAAGAACTCGATTCCCTGCCTGACGAAAAGATCAAGGACAAGATCGTCGTCTTTAATTTCCCAATGCCACAGTATTCGGAATCGCAGGGATCCGGATATGGAACGGCGGTTCAGTACCGATCCAATGGAGCAAAATGGGCAGCCGAGCGAGGCGGACTGGCGGCGCTGATCCGCTCGGTTACCGCCTACTCACTGGTCAGCCCACACACGGGTGCAATGCGGTATGACGCCGAGACGCCAAAGGTCCCTACGGCTGCCATTTCTGTCGAGGCTGCCATGATGCTCAATCGCCTGCAAGACCGAGGCAAGAAACCGGTTGTCCGCCTCAAGATGGAGGCGGAGGATCAGGGCGAGGCTCCCTCCGCCAACGTGATCGGGGAAATCGTAGGAAGTGAAAAACCAGATGAGATTGTTGTGATCGGTGGCCACATTGATTCATGGGATGTCGGGCAAGGTGCGCAGGACGACGGTGCCGGTTGCGTTGTCTCGATGGAAGCGATCAATATTCTGCGCAAACTCGGGCTAAGACCGAAACGGACCATTCGCGTGGTGCTCTGGACCAACGAAGAGAACGGCATGGCTGGAGCTCGCAGCTATGCGGCACGCCATCAAAAAGACGATCACGTCGCTGGAATCGAATCCGACTCGGGTGGATTCACACCCCAGGGACTTTCCGTCGACCTGGAAGACGAGAAAAAAGAACAAGTCGCGTTACGGCAGCTAATGGAAGTCTTGAAGCTGCTTGAGCCGATTGGCGCGACTCGGGCTGAAATCGGCGGTTCGGGAGCCGATGTTGGACAGCTCAAAGCGCTTGGTGCCGCCTGCATGGGGCTCAATGTTGACGGCCGGCTTTATTTTAATACCCATCATACGTGGGCCGACACGGTTGATAAGGTCAACCCGAAAGAACTGACCGACTGTGCCATCACCCTCGCCGTTGCGGCCTTCGTCATTGCCGATATGCCGCAGCGTCTTGGCGACGCAGAATGAAACGGGGCCTTGGGCACGTCAAAGCTTGAAAACTGGGTTTGGCGTTAACCCTGGCCGGATGTCCCGAGCCAAAGCGATCATCCGCAGTATCGGGAGAGGCCGTTGCTGTGGCTCAAATCCGACCGAACGTCTTCGAAGCAGGAAGAGCGTCCGCGATTTGAACCGACCTCGCGACGATTTCAGTATCGGACAAGTCATCGATTGACAGCGACGGCATGTCGTGGCGAGGCATCGCATTGGCGGCCTTGAGATAGGTTTTGTCGTAATACGCGAGAACAATTTCTATCGCGCGGCCAACATCCTGGCTCTGGAGAGCACTGATCGCCTCGTCTGCGAGTTGCGGCCCAAGTCGTTTTCGAATTTTCTGGATCGATTCTTCAAGTTCAGAGATCGGAAGTTCCCCGTAATCAACCATTAAATTCTCGACTCGCTGCCGGGTACTGGAATCCATAAACACCGCAGGGGAGTGCCTCATCCGGTCGTAGAAAGTGAAGGGCAAAACGACGGTTCCGATCCGATTTCCTTCATCTTCGACCCAAATCCTTTGCTGGGCGTCGAAAGAATCAAGTTGGAAAAACAGGTCGTTTTCAAACTGCTCGGTCGAAGGCTGATTGGCTTGTCCAATTCCACCAAAAGCGGAGCCGCGATGATTGGCGAGCCCTTCCAGATCCAATACCTGGTGACCCGCGTCGGCCAAGAGTCGCAGCACCCGCGTCTTGCCGGCGCCCGTCAACCCGGAAACCACCTGCAGTCGCCAAGGGCGCTCGAAATACGAATGAGCGTATTTTCGAAACGCCTTATATCCACCTTCCAGAAGTGCTGGTTCAAGCCCCGCAGTCTTGAGTAGCCAGCCCATGGATTGGCTACGCATCCCACCACGCCAACAATGGACCAGAACCGACTTTTCGCCGCGACTTGACTGGCGGGCCTGCAACACGAGGTCAGTCATTTTTTCGCCGGCGAATTTCAGTCCGCGGAGCACGGCCGAATCGTGACCCGAGTTTTTGTAAATCGTACCGACTTCGGCTCGTTGTTCGTCATCGAACAGTGGCAAGTTGATCGCCCCAGGCACATGCCCTTTGAGAAACTCACTCGGTGAACGCACGTCGAGAACGACACAGTCGGAACTGCGGCGCCAAAATTCTTCAGCGCCGAGAGTCGAGTAAAAGTCGTGATGGAATACTTCGTTCAAACGTAATTCAGATCGCTGGAATATGACGGTTCAGCCTCACCCGTGTAAACAAACGAATTCAACTGCTGTGATCGTCACGGACGGGCCACTTTCGGTCTTCCAATGGGGTGACAACTGGCCGAAATGAAATCACCCTTACCGGCCTCGGCTCTAGTCCGGGATGGGGAGCCTTAACCGCCCAAAAACGAATGAAAGCCCCGAGCCCAGAATCATCGCCAACTTCCAGTGAACTCACTGTGTTGATTCGCGTCGCATCCCTGGGAATCATTCTTGCAAACACGCCCCAGCTGCGCAAGGTGGCCCGTAAAAAAAGCCAGGCGCTGAAGCGCCTGGCCTTGGAGTTGGCTCATGTCGTGGACCATTCCACGATCGCAAAACCGACTAGTTGTCGGCTGCATTCCACCACCAGGAGTCACTGGTTTTGGCAGCCGTTTTGGCGATTGAGGCGACGGAAGGGACGACTTGCGAATTGGCGGCAATGCCCCAGGGGTCAAGCTGGACACCACCGGAAGCGGACACCAGCCAAGTTTGCGCGATTCGAACAAAGCTGCACTGAGCCGGAACGGCTTTCGGCACTGCGTAACTTGGCGTCACGGCCGCATCGGTCAATCCAAGAATTGCCGGTGTTTCCAATCCGGCTTTTTCATTTAACCTTTCACGAGTGATGATTGCGGCGGCAACGGACAGATCCATAATATTTCGAAGCTCTCGGAAGGCTGGTTCCGCCTTGGACAATTCCTCAAAACGCTCGGTCATCATTTCAGCCCATTTCACAGCAAAACGGTTTTGTTTTGTGCTACCGGCCTGTTTGCCTTCTCGATCAAACTTTGATTCCTCGGTAAGCGTTTTTACGCCTGTACCCCGGATTTGCCAAACATTGCCGTCTTCGCTTTTGGCGATCGGCTCGTAATTACACTCCATCCAGAACCTTGGAGCCGCTGTCATGTTTTTTGCATTGGCTTTTTGGGCCATTTCCATGAAGCTCGGAAAGTTGCTAATCGGTGCTTCTTCCAGCCCCATCCCCAGTCGCTTCATTTTGTAATCAGCGGCAACCAGGACCTGAGAAAAACGACTGTCGGACGGAACCCCGGTGAGCTTGATCATCTGCTGTCCCATTGCCTGCTCAACCAGCGGCTGCATTTCAGGTCGGAACGGCGTCTGGCTCTGCTTCAATCTCCCGTAGAAGTTTTGAAGCTGCTTGATTCCCTGTTCGGTTGGATCGATCGAAACCGAAATGCCCTGTCCAGTTCGAGCATTTTCGACGGAACGCATCGCGACGAGGAAGTCTTCAAGGTGGATGACCGGAGTCCGGGACGTTTTGCCGACCACAACACCTTCTTTGGTAATTTCAATACCTTCAGCAGGTCCGGCAAGGATCACGTCATTGTCGTCCTCGGAAACGATAATGAATTCGATTCGCTGCAATCCAGCCATGTAAACGACATCACTCGGAAGCGGCGTGCCTTCGTTCTTGGCACGTGTAATCGCGTCTTCCAGTCCACGAAGTGAGATCATGCGAAGCTGAGTGGCGTTTCCGATTCTTGCATCCGCTGCCTTCAGTCCGGCGGCAATGCGTTCGCGAACCGTTGGATCAAGTGCGGTTTTCTCGCTCGACAACACGCCGCGGGTATCGATTTTTACACCGCCGACAACACCGGTACTGAAAAACGTGTTGCCAACGTTGGCACCACCGTTCGCGCCACCGTTGGCGCCACCGTTATTTCCGCCGGCATTGTTGCCACCGGCATTGTTGCCACCGGCATTGTTCTGAGCAAAAGCACTCAGCGGCACAACCAACATTGCGCAACAGATGAAAAAAGTGAATCTGGCAAAACGTGCCGACATGATTTAGCTCCTGAGAAAAAAGGCCTTGCCCCTTGGTCTTTAATTATATCGTACTTGAAGGTCCGTATTCTTACCTCGCTACCAGATCTTATTCAGAAAGGCTGGCGGATCGAGGCGAAAACGCGGTAAGATATCAATTGTGAGAATCAACCTATCTCTCAGACTAACCAGACACCCTGTTAATGGCAAGAAAAACCGGCATTTTGAGAAGATTCAGCCACAGTCGTTCGTGGCGGGCATCCCTTGAGCATATCTCAAACTCCGGGATTTCTCTTCACGACATCTCCCAGAACAGCTGTTAAGGCAACATTTCAGAACATGGGCAATGAAACCAAAGGACGATCCACGTCAAATATCGCTTATCTCGTCATTCGCGACGGAAAAAAGTGGTCTGATGTGTTTCGCCTAATGCCCGGAAGAACCGTCACAATCGGGCGTTCTCCCACCAACCAGATCGTCATCAAGGAGGACCAGGCCAGTCGTCAACATGCTGAAATATTCATGTCCGAGGGAAAATGGACGGTTCGTGACCTCAGCAGCCGCAACGGAACCGCCGTTGGCAGTGTCCGCGTGACGGGTGACTACATCCTCAAACCAGGTGATATCATCTGGATCGCAAGTACCCAGATGGCTTTCGTGACCGACCTTTCATCGGCCTACAACCGCAAAGTTTTCTCGCGAGTCGAGATCGGAGCGGAAACCGTCACGGGGCTGGAAATCGATGATTCCGACGAGCAGGCCACGATCTCGGAATTGAAACTCATCGAGCCAACACAGATCACGCACCGTCGTCAAAAAACGCGCTATCTTCAAGACGACGATCCAGAGGAATCGGAAGAGGAGGTCGTCCCGGAAGGCGCCAAGTCGAAAGCATCGCGAAACGCAACCAGGTTGTGTCGCCTGGCATTTGACCTGGCTAACGAAACGACCCCACGGGCAATCGCACGCATGGCACTGGATTGCCTGCACGAAGAAACAAAACTGGATGCCGGCGCGGTTTTGCTGGTTCCAAAAACTCGCCGGACGACGGTCGATCCGGGTAAACTTGAGATTCTTGCCTGGCGGAGCGATACACGACCCGAGTACCAGCGTGTTTCGAAATTTCTGGCCGAGACCTGTTTCAGAAGTGGCGAAGCTGTACTGGCTCGAGACATTCAGGACGACAGCGCGTTGGGAATGCGAGACAGTGCCGGGCAAATTCATGCAACCAGCGTCATCGCTGCTCCGATTCGGATGAACAACCGGACGATCGGCCTGGTGCATTTGTACTCGACCAATGCACGGGAAGGATTGAGGCCAAACGATCTGGAATTTACATTGGCCGTGGCCGAAACGGTCGGGATGGCGCTCCGCACGCGTTATCGCGAACAGAAACTGGTCGAAGACCTGTCAAAAACACGAACTCAAATTGACCAGTTGAGGAACCAGCTGGGCGTCGAAAGCGAAATCGTCGGAGGCAGCGCTGAGATGTTCCGTGTCCATGAACAAGTCAGCAAAGCGGCTCCCAGCAAGGCAACCGTTCTGGTGCGCGGTGAAAGTGGCGTGGGCAAAGAATTGGTCGCCCGTGCCGTTCACTTTTCCAGTGATCGTCGCAACGGACCTTTCGTCTGCCTCAATTGTGCCGCCTTGTCAGAGTCTTTGCTCGAAAGCGAATTGTTTGGCCACGAAAAAGGAGCATTCACCGGAGCTACCGACAGAAAAGCCGGCAAGTTCGAAGCCGCCGACAAAGGGACACTCATGCTTGATGAAATTGGCGAAATGAGCCCTGGCATTCAAGCCAAATTTCTTCGCGTCCTGGAGGGACATCCCTTCGAACGAGTCGGTGGGAGCAAGACAATCAAAGTCGACGTGCGGGTGATCGCGGCGACAAATCGCGACCTCGAAGAGGATGTCCGACGCGGCAAATTCCGCAAAGATCTGTTCTTTCGATTGCACGTGGTCCAGATTGATGTGCCCCCACTCCGGCATCGTCCCGAAGATATCACCGAGTTGGCCGATTATTTTTTGCAAAAATACAACCTGGAAACCGGGCGACGCATCGCGGGATTTTCTCCGCAGGCGCTGCATCAACTCAAACGCTATCGCTGGCCCGGAAATGTCCGCGAACTCAAAAACGTCATTGAACGCGCCGTCGTCCTGGCCCGTGGAGAAATCATACAGCTGGACGAACTGTTGCTGACCAATCTTTCGACAGCCAGCGAATCCCAATTCGATGTCGGAACGATCGTACAGGAATATCATCCCGAATCACTTGAAATCGTCGAACAGAGACACATTGAGGCGACGCTGCGAGCGACCAACTGGAACAAAAGCAAGGCCGCCACGATTCTGGGTATCGAGCGTTCGACACTTGATCGAAAGATCAAGAAATTTGGAATACGCGCCGAAATGTAATCGGCTCGACAAGCCCCCAGGATGCGATGTGCTCCTACTGTTTCTGATCCAGCATGTTCAAATGCTGGATCAAACGTGCTTTGTAATCCGGAAACTCTGACTCAATCATCGGCAAGATCGCCTCAGCGCGGCCTTGGTTGATCAGGGATTTCAGGTGGCCCTGAACGATCGAACGCGATTGAGAATCGCCCGACAGGAGAAAATGGACCCATAACCAGGATTCGGCATAGTCCATTTGCGTCAACTCGCTGGCGGACACCAGCGATTCCAAACGAGTCAGGTTGGGGACCCATTCGCCACGGCGCAGACTGTTGGCCAAGAGGTAAACATGCGGCCCATTCAAGCCGCCTTTGCCTCGTCCAATTTCAAAATACTCGGCTATCCCCTCATCCAGCCACAATGGGATGTTGGGAACCACGCCATGAAGATACCCATGGGTAATCTCATGGCGAAGGTCTTCTCCAACCCGTGATCCCCAAAATGCGTAGACATTCAAACTAGTGTCGTTCTTGACAAAAAATGCACGACGGCTCGGAAATTCCGGATGCGAATGTGTCATGAACTTCCGAAAGTGATCCTGATCATCAAAGAGGAAAACATTGATCGGTTCATCCGTCGTCGGAATGTCCAACAACTCCGAAATCTCCGCACGTCGACTCGTAAGTTCACCGATCAGGCGATGATTCCTGGGAAGGTGGAAATCCGAATAGATGATCAATTGATCGCGAATCAACTGCTCCCGGTTTGGAAGCACACTCAACTGCTCAGTCGTCGCGCAACCGGCACCCAACAACGATGTCACAAGCACCGCAACAGACGCAACACCGATTAAAAAGTAGCGAAGAAGCAAACCGAACGGCTCCGATCAGGTCCAGCGAAAATCGAATCAGGGCGCAAGTCACCCCTGGGTGTCGGGGACATTACCAAAACTGCTGGCAACGCAAAACGTCAATTGACGGTCAACAGCGAACGACCGCCCAGGCAGCCCCGTCGAAGGAGCAGGGTCTCAGCTTTCTCCCATGATCGCGATTGAATCGACTTCGCCGCCATTCCCAAACGCGTTGCAGCAATTCACCGGACGCATGCTACAATTGGGTACTGGCCTCCCATCTTGAAATATACTCCGGTTGCTAAATGAGCTCTTT
>JAHEBQ010000114.1 GCA_024642205.1 Planctomycetaceae bacterium
CGGCTCTTTGAGCTGGCAAGCGGCGGTTGAACAGGCGACGATCGATACGATTGATCAATTGGCCGAAGGGACTTCGGCCTCGCGACTGCGGGCCTGTTGAGAACAGCTTCAAGAGCTGAGCAGGAGGCTTTCGTCGTACAAACGGAACGCTTCGTGGGTTCAGACTCTGCGAAAGGCCACCATCCTGAAAACGCGATTCATTGTCGGATCGTGCATCCAGTTCAAAAAAAAGACAGCTCTCCAAGCCTCATTTGTGATGATTCAGAAGACACGCTCTGATTGAAAAGCAAACCGGCAATCATACAGGCCACTTGCTTCAGCCGAAGTTTCTGGCGTCGCCGGTCTCGCGCTTCACTTGCCGGGAACCGCTTGTGCGGATGCCGTACTTTTTGGTGCCGCGTTGCAAAAAGACTCGTAACGATCTTCGATTTCCGCCGGAGTTGCGATGCCTTTGATAAACTCGACTCGGTACCGAAGCGTCAATGAATCACCGTCTTTGACGACCCATTCGCCCGCCCCTTTTTCCTTTCCCAAAAAGTGATGCAGGCCAAACGGATTGGCGGTCACCAGACCATAATCGCGGGCGTGCCAGGTCGTTGGGTGACGGAGGTTAGTCGGATCATCGTACATGGCGATGCTCATCGGCGTTCCATCGACCGGCCCCTGGTACAGGACCCACTTGGCGCGTTTCCCCCAGATATCCTTCCCCGTTTCGCCCTCACTGTTAACGGCGTTGCCAAAAACCTCCACCACACCTTCCTTGGAATTGGCCGTTAACCGCAAATCCGGATGAGTGCGGATTGCAAACAACCCCTCCTTCGTGTCATCAAACTGAAAATCGCCGTGACTGGCCTTGTAGGTAATCGTGCAATCGATCCAACGACTGCCTGTTCCAGCACCAAACCGATAAATCGTCGAATCGGTCAACATGGTTTTACCGTTGTCTTTTCGAACCCAAAACGAAGTTGCACGGATCGCGTCTTTTTCGTCGAACATTTTCCCGTTTTGCTCGACAGCCAGCGTCCTGACCGAACCGCCTTTTTCTGCCCAAAAATCAACGCCGCTAATCTCATGAGAAATCCACATCGATTTGTGATGTGGATGGTCGTGGGCCTCACCCTTAACTCCCTCTTTCATCGGCCAATTCCGGGTCATGCCGATCTGTCCGGGTCCGAGGATCGGATAGAGAATCGGTTTTGCGTACGTACCGTAGTCAAACGTCGTAAACAACTCGCCATCGATCAACACGTCCATGGACGTGTTGTGACCCTTGAATGAAACCACCGACTCGGGGCGGGCGGCGGTTTTCGACTCCGGTTCGGTCTTCGTTGCCTGCTGAGCCAAATTGAACGCAGGCCCAGACACAAACAACACCAAAAAAGCAATCAACTTTGAAACAGCTACTTTCATTGTCTGGTACCCGAGAATGTGGAAAGGCCATCAACTTGTCCGCCCCATGATACCAGAAAAAAACGCTGACGAGTTCATTCGATGACACGCGGGTCACCCTGGTATTTGATTTCATGGGCCAGGCTGCTTCCACGTTTGACGGCAGCTCCTCCAAACCGGTCGCGGATCCTGTCCGCGGCAACGTCCATTCGGTTCGCTTTGGCTTGATCGTCCCGATCAAACAACCCCTGCTGTTTTTTTTCGTTCGAAGTCAAATTGCTGACACCCATTCCGAGCAGCCGTACGCTGCGTCGGTCGGTTCTGCGGACGCTCGCCAACAGATCCTGCGCGGTTTCCCACAACACCTGCGTCGTGTGACTGGGAGCCGCCTGCGTTCTTGAACGCACAATCGTGTCGAACCCCGAAAAGCGAACCTTGATTTGAACCGTTTTTCCGAGAATGCCATGACGACGCAATCTCCGACCCACCTGATCTGTCAACTCAAGTAACCAGGCCATGAGGGCATCGTCATTATCAATGTCTGTGCTGAACGTCGTCTCATGTGAAACAGTCTTTGCCATTCTATCCGGCACAACGGACCGGGTATCGAGCCCCCGGGCCAGTCGCCAGAAGTGTTCGCTGTTCAATCCGAAGGCCCGTTCGAGGGTGTCGCGGGGAAGCTGACGCAACTGGCCAATGGTCTGGACACCGAACGAGTTGAATTTTTTTGCCGTTTCGGGCCCCACTCCCCAGACCCGGGAGATGGAAAGTGGTTTGAGGAACGATTCAACCTGGTCAGCATCCACGATGACAAATCCATCCGGCTTCTCGAGATCACTGGCGACTTTGGCCAGGTACTTGTTAGGAGCTACGCCGACCGATGCGACCAGTCCAAGTTCATCGGCGATTACCCGTTTGATTTTTTTTCCAATCGAAGGCCCATCGCCAAACAGCTTTTCACAACCGGTTACATCCAGGAACGCTTCATCGAGTGACAGAGGTTCGACCAGGGAAGTGAATCGAAAAAAGATCTCGCGAATCTGTTTCGAGATTGCGGCGTAGTGCTGCATTCTCGGCTTGATAAATACCGCATCAGGACACAATCGAACCGCCTGGGCAGCCGGCATCGCACTGTGGATCCCGTACTTTCGGGCTTCGTAACTGGCCGCCGACACAACGCCACGGCCGCTGAGAGACCCTCCGACCACCACCGGTTTTCCCGTCAATCCGGGATCGTCGCGCAATTCGACAGCAGCGTAAAAAGCATCCATGTCGATGTGAAGAATCATGTTGTACCGGAAGTTTTTGAACTTCTCGCTGTGTTTTGGCTGTGGGAATGGCAAACCGGCCAAACAGGAGTCGGCTGGGCACCGCATGATACTATACATTTGTACCAGTCCGGCAAGCAACCTGTCCCTGATCGCTGTCATTTTGCCCCTGCGCACCCGGTTGTCCGGTGGCTGGCAACGGCTAAACACGGACCGTGGTCAGCAAGAGAGTGTCGTCAGCCACGATACAACGATCTAACAATTCTTACATCGGCTTACCATGGCCAAAAACAGCAATCCGGTATTGGCCGCCAAACATGAACCCAATAGGAGACCATCATTTTGGCTTCGCCTGAATCACCAGATCGTCGCGAGCCCCGTCCAAATTGAACTCAAAAAGTTCATCGTTGGGACCGACTTCACGAAGTGTATTCGCATATGAAGCGGTGTGAGGTTGCGGTCCAAAATTCGCGATAATGCGAAGCTTCCCGGGACGCAAGTTGGAAATACGGAACTTGACCCGGTCACCGTCTCGCGTGGCATCCAGCTTGCTGGAAACCGCGTACAAAAAACTGGTGGAACCGTCTGCAAGCTTCATGTCCGTCGGCTGGTCCCATTCCGCAGAAAATCTCTTCAATTGGTCGGGAGTGCCTTTGATAACGCCACTGACGTCGAACGGGGGGACAAGTTCAATGGTCCCCAGGTCTGTCCCAACCGGAATGCCGCTGATAAACACCGGGGCCAGATTTTCGGGCTCGACGTAAAACGTGTAAATATATCCGGACTGTACCGAATCCAGAATCACATCCCCGTGTTGATCGGATTTCGCATAGATTTCGCCGTTGGTTCCTTTGACGGGGTACGGATAGTTTTGTGATGTCTCTCCGGTCCGGATGAAGTAACGGATTTTTGCATCGGAAACCGGTTTTCCATTCGCATCCACCAACGTCATTACGATGGGCTGGGAGGCCGTCAGTTGAATCGGCGTGATTCCACCTTTTTTGGGAACGACATCATGGAATGTGTTTTCCTCGCACTCCGGAAACCTTGCAAAAACAGCAAGCGGCTCGCCCGTCCACTTTTGCAGTTCTAACGTCCCTTCCTTCAATTCGCCGTCAAACAACTGCCTGCTGCGAGCCTGAGTTCTGACACTCACACGGCCGTTGTTGGCAATCGAGCCCTCGGGCGTTCGGAATACCAGTGTCGCCGCAAACGTTGGAGGCTCGTCGCCTGGTTTTCGCATGCGGATTTTCAATAGAGTCGTACCGGTTGATATCTCCAGTCCGGCCAGCTGATGACGGATTCGATATTCGCCGGGCCCGGAATCTATTTCGGCGCCAAAACCATGAAACGTCGGATCGTCCTGTCCCGGGGGAAATGAAATCGGGATGGCGTCGACGGTGACGATTTGTTTTGGTTTCATCACCCAGGTTTTTGTCCTCGCAATTCCCGAGTACCAGGGATGAGTCACTGTTCGCTCGCCATCGTCAGAGACAATCAGGATGTTGTCGTCCTGTCGCCAAACTTCCGATTTGAATTCGATCGGATCGGTTGTCGTGTTCTGGAAGTAGAATCGCACGTTCAGTTGCGAACCCACCGGAAAAACACGGCCGATGAATTCCTCAGGATCTTCAGCTCGGGTATCGGCCAGCCGGTATTCTGCCGCAACACGCAATCCACCCTTCGGTTTACCCCAGGCGAGTCGGGGACGGAGATCGCGGTACGAGTTTTGAATCTGAATCTCAAGGCGCGGCGATGTAGCTGAACCATGCCAAACGTTGCCAAGTGGTTTGTCGGGCCAGTATTTTTGAATCTGTCTCTGGGCTTGCTCCGGAGTTCCATGGTAACCAAGTTCGATCTGATAGGTTCCCGCGGCGATGCTGGTTGCGAGCGATGAATCCCATTGAATCGGTTTGAGCAGCATCGTCATTGTCTCTGCTGGGGCAAGCACCTCGGCGGCGCCGGAACTGACTTCCAGCATTTCGAGAATCTCAGTCGCGTCGCGCTGAGGTGATTCGATCTGGTTGCCTTGTTGGTCAAAAATCCTGACATCGAACAGCAAGGGCCCGAATATGGACTGCCTGCTTTTGCCCAACCAAGGCTCCGAGACGGATTGGCCATGGCGAACCCCCTGAAACGAGATTGGTGTTTGGGAGACGTTTTTCAGCTGAACCAGAACGGTTACAGCATCGGCGATATGGAATCTGTTGGTTCGTCTTGCTGTTTCGAAACGGGGTGCTTGTTCGTCGGTATCGTCAACAACCGCCAGAACACGGATTTGAAGGCCGTCACCTGGCCGACCCCATTCGGGCTCATCACTTGCCGTCAACTGGAAAAAACTGCCAAGCCAACTGGATATCAGTCCCACTGCCAAATAAAACCGACCAATCTTCATCATTTCTCCACCGATCAAGATTTCCCTGACTCAGGAATTGTCCAAGCCGGATCCTTTCCTCTGTTCGAGACGAGCCAGCAGATCGATCATTAGAGCATTTGAATGAAAATCCAAAAACAATCTGGCCGGACTCCAAGAAAACGGATCAGGAGCACGAGATCAAAATACTGACTTCGCCTAAAAAAACGGGCATTGGACCTGGAAATTCCGGGACTCCCTAGGTTGATTCCGGATCATCAGACATTCTATCGAACACCACTACCCGATTTGGTGCCGGACAGGTCAATTCAGGTACACCGGACCCAAGCCAGGTTGCCTTCTGGACCGTCGATGATCATGGCCCTTGGGGACGAAACGCTATTGATGCGCAAATCCAAACGCCGACGATTCCGATTTCGACTTCGCGCTTTATTGATGGTCATTACGCTGCTTGTCATTGTCGTCGCCACTTGCGTGAACCGCGGTCGGCAACAACGGGGAGCCTTCGCGACGCTCAAGTTTAACCCATGGCGATCGTGTATTGGTCTCTTGCGACTACCATGACCCGAACATCGCCTTTCCAATGCCAGAATCGGAATTGGTCGTACGGAAGCGGACTACTTTGGGACCAACACCATGATCGAGTGTAAGGGGAAGATTGACGACAAACTTTCGACGGTTGCCTCTTTGCAGCCCGTTGAGATTCTATCTCTTTACGAATGCAAACAGAGCGACTTCAAAAGCCTGGGGAAATTCGAGATCCTGAGGGAACTATGGCTCGAACAAGGGACGGAGTGGGATTTATCACTTCTGCACCAATTGCCAAATCTTGTAAAGCTGACCGTCGTCGATGCGATTATTACCGACGATGAGTTTGCCCTTCTCGAAATGGCGATACCTGACATCGTGACCATCCGGGCTGGGCGGAAGAATTCGAGAATAATTGACAATCGTCGAGAATCAAGCCCGCCAAATATCGTAGAACTGGAAATGGCAAGCCAAATGAAGCGTCCCATAAGACGACATGATATCGAGTTTCGAAGAGAAGTCTTCTGGATCGGTCACGATTAATCCCGAAGAACACCTGAATTGTTCCGTCAGTCTAAACGCGATCCAGGCTCCCTACGGTACTGCCACCGAAGACGGCAATCGTGTCTTGTTTACCCGTGGGCCCAAAATCGCAGACAAGATACTGGCCCCACAGATTACGGGCACTTGGGCGCAGCCAAACGTGTGAGTATTCGGCTTTTATTGACGACGACCGCAAAGTGTCGACGATTGTGTTTTGCAGGCCAAGTGAGTCGAGGTCAAACTGATTTTCGACGACGACCAACGGCAACGCCGAGAAAGCCAATCATCATGAGCGGAAACATTCCCGGCTCAGGAACACCAGAAAACTGAATTGAATCAAATGTCACGAAAGCATCCGATCCAGAGGTAAGTTGGAACCGGACACCCATTGACACAATCTGAGTCGGATCGAAATTTGGATTCGAATCCCAACTCGCCGATCCAAGTAGTCGGTCCGGATTCGACGAGTCTGCGTTGAGAACACCAACGACTTGTTGATTATTGACATCTCGAGCATCAAAGATTGGTGAATTGAAGCCAGCAACAGACTCCAGAATCAGGACTTCCACATCGAGCCTGGAACTTGCAGCACCATTGACTGGCGACAATAAAACAAAGAACAACGATGCCTGCGCAGATGTTCCTGTTGCTCCTCCCGTATAAAGAAATGGGACCTCGCCAACGTCGTTGAAAAACGAAACCTCCACCTGGCTCCCATTGCCACTACCAACGGGATTTAAGATTTGAGCTGACTGTTGGGCCACAACCTGACCCGAACCGGATTGCACATTCAGGAATTGCGAAACGCTTGCATACTCCCCTGGGTCGACGCCAAAATCACTTACATTCGAGTCATCCACATTGAGAAATCTGGTCTCCAGGTAAATTTGCCTGGTTTGCGCATCGCATGATTTCGAGGCAACGAACATCGAGACAATCAGAGCCAGCAATAAAGCAATGTATCTCATTGGGATTTTCCCCTTAAAGACAAACGGTCTAAAATCCGAATATGCGAATGCTCTAATCCCTAAATTGGGTAATTGAGGTTCCTGTCGAAACAGAGTTAAACAAAATCAAGCCTCGGCGGCTGAAGTGGACCCCAATTATCGTACCACCGGCAAAGTCAAAAATCCCCTTGAATCAGCGAATCTTGTATTTTTTCAGGACGTTCAATTCAAGGAAAAACCATGTCACGGAAGTCTTTGTCGATTCGGCTCGTGTTTTAAAGCGAAAGTGGCTTTGAAGTCAGTCAGGAAGATTCGCACGATCAGCGAATTGGCCAACAAGGATAAGCCTCATGGGACGAATTAAACTTCCCCAAAGTTGGCAGACAGTGATTCACCTTCTGTCATTTTGATGACGAAAGGAAGATTCATGAAACCAGTCGACGGACATTTGCCTGAGATTACAAGCTCGCAGCGGTTAAGATGGAAATCGAGCAAGGCCTGTCCTACGCCAAGGTCGCTCGTAACTTGGCCACCGAGACACGCTGATTCACAACTGGCGTAAAGCCTTTGAGGAGGATGGGAAGCTTAGGGCCAAGGTCAACCAGAGCCGATCGGTCGAAGCGGAACTGAAGCGTCTGCGCGAAGTGAACCGCCAGTTGAAGATGGAGCGCGACTTTAAACCAGACCCGTCGAAAAAAGCGACTTCCTTCGTTGTAAAAGAAAACGGTTGAGGCTTGAGTTCGGCAAAGAGCATGAAAAATGCTGGCCAATTGAAGTCCTGTGCCGCGTGCTGAAAGTAACGCGCGCGGCTTTTTACAAATGGTTAGGACGAAACCCCTCGGCAATCCAGGAAAAGCAAGAGTTGATCGTATCCGAAATCAATCGCATTCACGCACTTCCTCGTCATCAGGATTACGGCAGTCCAAGAATGCATCGTGAACTTGTCAGCCAAGGCGGTGAGTGCTCAGAGACCACAGGCTTCGCTCATGCGAGACAATCAAATCCTGGTTCGCAACAAACCCAAATTCAGAATTTCAACCACGGAATCGAACCACCATTTACGATCGCACCAAGCTGTTTGAACCTTCAATCTTCCACCTCAACCATCAATCAAGTGGGGCTCACCAATTTCACTTATATCCCTACTAAAAAAGACTTCAATTACCTCTGTGCATTTGAGGATCTCTGTTCCCGGCGGATTGTTGGCTGGGCGATAAGCAGAAAAATTGACGCCCAACTTGCCTTCGACGCGATCAATCAGGCCGTTACCCTGCGAGAACCAGAAAGCGACATGATCACCCACGCTGATCGCGGCTCGCAGTTCGCCAGCAACCCGTTTCGGAGACGACTTGACAAATGTTCTTTTTGCAAAGCATGAGCCGCAAAAGAAACTGTTACGACAATGTGCCGATGGAAAGTTTTTTCAATAGTTCCAAAGTTGAAGGCGTTACCATGAAAAATACGAAACGCACGAACACGCGGTGCGCGCCGCCAACGATTACATTGAGCGCTTCTACAATCCAAGACCACTGCATTCAGGGTTTGATTACTCAGCCCAACTGAATTTGAACAATGTATGTTGTTGAAATAAAGAAGGGCCAGAAATCTGCCTTCGCCGGAGTCATTCGTCGGTCACTGGCCAGGAACTGGTGACCGACAGTGGTGACAGAGAAGGTGGATATCGATCTGCCTTTGTTGGTGGATTCTGAGAGGACGACCTGACGGATTTAACTATTTGTTAACACTGATTCACTGTCAACTTTTCTTGGGGAATTCCAGACTGTCAAAGAAGACCATCAAGACATCTGTCCGTTCAAGGTCTTTCACCCGATGTATGCCAGAAAAATCTTCCCGGCATACTTGAGCTTCGCTGCCATTCTTCCCAAGACGAAGTTCGCCGGGATCCAATCAGGCCCCCTATCAGTCACCGACGATGGCGTTCGAAGAGGCAACGACATCCAATTGCACTCCGGGTTTCAACGCGGCTGCACACGCTGGACAACCTGGAACCGCGTTGCGGTACAACTGGTTTTGAAGTGGTGTGAAGTAGACGGTAAACACATAGCGGCCCGTGTAGGGGTTCAAGCCAGCGACCTGGTATGCGGAACTGCCATGACGTTTTAGATAGTGTTTTGCCACGCACTGGGCGTTGACCGAGACGGCAGGAAGCATGGCGCAACCAAGGATGATACCGCCCAGGAGCAAGGATTTTGATTTGAAGTGTTTGAGGTAATTCATGTTGCTTCGGCCCAAATAAAATGTTGTCGATGATCCAGGAAAACGAGTTTGACCATTCCTTCATGCAATTCACCAAGGAAAACTGGTACTCACTCCAATTTAGTTAAACCGATTCCAAAGTGGACCATACGACTCTCAGTAGACAACTTTTTTTTGGTGGCTAGATAGATAGGATCGATTCTGACGATGGAAGCAGTTGAGCCGTTTCGGCCAACCAGGTACGCTCAATACCGAGCAATAACCGTCCGATTTTCGATCTTTCAGTTCACCCATCGTATTCGCAAACACTGTTGCAGTGTTTTGGCCAAACAAGATTCTGATCAACCGGATGCTGGGTACCAATGGAATCGCAAGTCACTTGGGGCAGCCCACCGAGACGCACAAATGGCGTGTCGCACATCCAATGCGTTTCAGAACCATCACCCGATTCGATGACAAATCCCCTCAGTTCGGTTTGGCCCACTTCGTCGTAGTCATATCCTAAGAGTCATTTCCGACGAACTATTCGGCCC